>CAJTLI010000023.1 GCA_910577525.1 uncultured Oscillospiraceae bacterium
GCGCTCCCCGACCCGCCCGCCATGCCCGACGCGCCGGAGCCTCCCGCCGCCCCCGACCTGACCGGTCTGGCCCCCTGGCTGGGCCGGGTCTGGCTGGCGGGGACCGGCCTGACGGCGCTGGTGCTGCTGCTGTCCAACCTGCGTTTCTTCCGGCGGCTGCGGGGGGAGCGCCTCCCCCTGGAGGGGGCGGACTGCCCCCTGCGGGTGTATGAGGCGGTGGATATTCCCTCCCCCTGCCTGTTCGGGATCTTCCGCCCGGCGGTATACGTCACCCCCCAGGCGGCGGTGGACCCGGACATGCTCCGCCATGTGCTGGCCCATGAGTACGTCCACTATAAGCACGGCGACCACATCTGGAGCCTCCTGCGGTGCGCCGCCCTGGCCGTCCACTGGTGGAATCCCCTGGTGTGGCTGGCGGCGGCGCTCAGCCAGCGGGACGGCGAGCTGGCCTGCGACGAGGGGGCCCTCAAGCGGCTGGGGGAGGGCCAGCGGGCGGCCTACGGCAACACTCTGCTGGCCCTGGTGACGGCCAAGCCCGGCCCCAGCGACCTGTTCCGGTGCGCTACCACCATGGCCGGGGACAAGAAGAGCCTCAAGGAGCGGATCACCCGCATCGCCCAGGCCCCCAGGCGCTGGCTGTGGGCGGCGGTGATGGTGGTGCTGGTGACGGCCCTGGCCTGCGTGTGCGCTTTCGGGCAGGCTGAGCCGTCGATCGATGTGGGCGAATTTACCCCGACTTACACAATGGGTGGGGAGCGGATGGTCCTGGTGGAAGGGCTGGGCGGCGCCCATGTGGAGTGGTCCCGGGGCACCAACGGCGGCTCTCTCTATCTGGCCGGGGACCTGGGGCGCCTCTGCCCCAGGCTGGCGGGAGAGACGTCGGAGGGCGGCGCGTACTGGGACGATGTAGGGGGAGATAAATTCCAAAGCGTCCTCATCGTGCGCCTGAACGTGGACGACAACCGGATTGAGGACGGCGCCGTGGGCGGCTTCGGCATCTTTTTCACCGTGGACCTGGACAGCGGCGCCGTCACCCAGCGGGAGTTCACCTCCATGAAGGGGGATAAGACCATCAAGCTCACCGACCGGGAGATGCTGGACATGGCCCGCATTCTGGCCGAGGTGCTGACGGGGGCTGCGGACTACTACAACGCTCATAGCGCCGAGTACAGCGCCGGAGACCCGGCGGACCTGCTGCTCCACTTTACAATGGATGTGGAGAACGTGCCCATGGAGGTGCTGGGCTCCATCGGCCAGGATGTGCGGGGGAAGTATGAACAGTTCCTGCTGGACCTGGACAGCCAGCCCATCACCGCGGGGAACAGCGGAAAGCCCGAGTTCAACAACTGGCGGGTCAAGTCCCTGGAGGGCCCCTGGAACCGCACCGTGCTGGGTATGGACCTGGAGATCTGGCGGGTCTTTACCGAGTACCACACCCCGGAGCCGGAAAAGGCGAAATTCATGCTGGCGGGCGGGATGTACGTGACGGAGGACGGCTGGTTCTCCCCGGAGGACCGGATGAACTACTACATCTTCCGCCTAGACCAGCAGGGCGGGCGTAGCCTTGCCGCCATCATGCCCATGGGCGCGGGGGGCGGCGCGCCCGACGGAGAGACCCAGTATATGAGGGACTCCTTTGACGAGATGCTGGAACGGACCCTGGCGGGGGCCCGGGCGGTGGACCCAGAGGGCCTGACCCCGGACTTGAACCGGAACGGCATCCCCGAGGTGCTGCGAGTGGTGTCCCTCGACGGGGGCGCGGGCCAGAAGCTGGAGGTCTGGGAGGGCGGCGAGCTGATCTACGAGGAGGAGGGCAGCTTCGCCCACGCGGGCTACAACGCCCTGTTCCTGTACCACGACGAGAACGGGGACTACCTCCTGCGCTACAACCCCTACATGGCCCAGGGCTGGGCCACCTACAGCTGCCGGCTGTTCACGCTGTATGAACACGGCGCGTCCACCGCCCGGTATGCGGATCTGGAGTTCGACCTCAACTTCCATCCCATGATGCGCTCGCAGCACAAATTCGACGTGAACGAGATCACCGGCTTTATGAGCGAGATCAATCAGCTGCTGTCTCACAGCGTCCAGCTCCTCAACACCGACCAGGATCTGCTGAAAACCTTCGAAAAAAACGGGCGGCTGTACGACGATTTGGGCTGGCTGGACGGCTGGGAGCCCGCCTATACCCGGAGGGGCGGGGCCCTGCCCGACCAGCTGTGGGCCTTCCAGAGGGCCATGGAGGGGGAGTGGTACGAAAACGAGCCCGTCCTGGCCCAGGTGAACGAGACGGAGACGTTTACCGTGATGGGCCTGCGCTACCGGGACAAGGCCACCCGGTTCACGGTGGACAGCTGGGACATCGGCTTTGAGGTGAACCCCCAGCTGCTGGACTGGAACGGGGACGGAAAGGACGAGCTGGTGTTCTCCCTGGTGACGGGCCGGGGCACCGGGTGCCTCATTGAAACGCTCTGTGTGTTCGACGCGGACACCCTGGAGCAGTACGACACCTCCGCCCTCAACGCGCTGGTCCTGGGGTCCATCCAATCCACCGGGGACGGGGAGAACTTCTACCTCAAGGGCCCGGGGCTGGACGAGGCCATCCCCAAAAGCACGGCTGAGAAGGAAAACCCCGGCGCCCCCGTGGCGCAGGCCCTGGGGCTGGGGGAGATCGTCCGTTGGACGGTGAAGGACGGCAAGGTGTTCTGCTGGCTGGGCTGCGATGCCAGCGGCAGGACCACAAACTACATCGGCTGGGTCAACGCGCCGGTGAACATGAGCCCGTCCGGGGCGTTCTCCTGCGGGAACGCGCAGTACGTGGACGGGCCGGAGGGGCCATTTGAATAATCTGGGAAGGCCGCCGGGGCAGATGCCACGGCGGCCTGTTGACATTCTGTGGGCGGCTTACAAGCTTTGACAGGAAAAAATGCAAGGTTTCTGTTAAGAAATGCAAATCCGTTATTGACAGAGCCCGCCGGATTCGCTATAATATTTAACAAATCATGAATGGCGGGCCCATTCCGCTCCGGAAAATGAAACGGCCGGCCCTGCCGCTTGCAAAGCGCGGCGCGGCGGCAAAGTGGTGCGCGGGGTGCCGCGCCCCGTTTTGCCGCCGCGGGTTTAACAGAGTGACGCATTATAGCGGAAAACGGGATACCCCGTTTTGTTGTCCCCCAGAGCTGGGGGACAACATGCGTTTGGCCCGCCTAGGGCGGGCCCTGATCCTGATTTAACCTGAATGGGACAGAAGGACGGCATTTTTCTGCTCTATCCGGTTAAATATAACAAAAAATATTAGGAGGATAAGTATGAAGAAGTTCGTAAGCCTGATGCTTGCGCTGGTTATGGTGCTGAGCCTGGCCGCCTGCGGCCAGCCTGCGGCTCAGAGCAGCGGCACGCCCAGCAGCGCGCCCAGCGGAGCCCCTGCCGCCTCTGAGGGCGTCACCCTGGGCGAGTACGTGCCCTTTACCTATGAGGAGCAGGTGGTCTATGACACCGCTCTGAGCGAGTTCTACAACGCCTTTATGGACGCCAAGAAGGCCGCCACCGCTTCCGAGCGGTACGCCCTGATGGCCGTGGCCGAGGCCAAGCTGCTGGAGTCCGGCGTGCTGATTCCCGTGCAGGGCGACGGCGGCCGCTACGGCATCCGGCACATCGTCCCCCGCACCATCCCCTCCGTCGGCTGGGGCAGCGACAGCGACCGTCTGGCCACCATGATCGCGGTGGAGGAGCTGCTCAAGTCCGAGGACTCCAAAGAGGTCGTCGCGCTGTGGAAGGAACTGGCCGGCACCGGCACCTTTGAGGAGAAGGTCAAGGAGCTGCTCACCGGCAAGGGCTATACCATCGTGGACAGCATTGACTATATCTACACCTCCGACCCCACCACCTGGGACTACCTGGCCACCTGGCAGTCCACCCAGTCCGAGCCCACCTGCTTCCTGGTGGACGGCCTGATCAACTACGACATGGAGAACGTGATGCAGCCCAGCCTGGCCGAGAGCTGGGAGATGTCCGAGGACGGCCTGACCTACACCTTCAAGATCCGTCAGGGCGTGAAGTGGGTGGATTCCCAGGGCCGTGAGGTTGGCGAGGTCCAGGCCGACGACTGGGTCGCCGCCCTCCAGCACTGCGCCGACTGCGGCGGCGGCGCCGCCGAGATGCTCTCCTCCCTGGTGGGCCTGGGCGCCTACCTGAGCGGCGAGACCAACGACTTCTCCACCGTGGGCGTCAAGGCCGTGGACAAGTACACCCTGGAGTACAAGTTTGAGAGCCCCCTGCCCTACTTCCTGTCCGCTCTGACCTATGTGGGCCTGGGCGGCCCCCTGTGCCGCAGCTACTACGAGTCCCAGGGCGGCAAGTTCGGCGCCGAATTCTCCCCCGAGGACCCCAACTACACCTACGGTCAGACCCCCAACAACATCGCCTACTGCGGCCCCATGCTGGTCACCAGCTACACCGCCAAGAACAGCGTTGTCTACAAGGCCAACCCCTCCTACTGGAACCCCGACTCCGTGAACATCCACGAGCTGACCTGGAAGTACTGGGACGGCCAGGACGCCCTCCAGCCCTACTATGACGTGAAGGACGGCAAGCTGGGCTCCATCGCCCTGAACGCCTCCCGCCTGGAGCAGTGCAAGAAGGACGGCATCTTCGAGGAGTACGCTGTGCTGTCCACCAACAGCACCCAGTCCACCTATAACGGCTACTACAACCTGAACCGCGGCCGTTACAGCAACTTTGACGACGAGACCAAGGGCGTGTCCCCCAAGACCGCCGGCAGCGCCGCCGAGATCAATCTGTATCCGGAGGAGGGCGAGCCCGTCTACACCTCCGACATCCTGGACGCCGCCGCCCGCTGGCACAGCGCCATCAACAACCAGAACTTCCGTCTGGCCCTGACCTTCGCCTTTGACCGCGGCGAGTACCTCGGCCAGCAGTTCGGCGAGGACCTGAAGTACAACGCCATGCGCAACACCTTTGTCCCCGGCAACTTCGTGTCCCTGGAGGAGGAAGTGACCGTTGACGGCCTGGGCACCTTCCCCGCCGGCACCTACTATGGCGCCATCGTGCAGGCCCAGCTGGAGAAGGACGGCTTCCCCGCCAAGGTGTGGGACCCCGATGCTGACAGCGGCCTGGGTTCCAGCGACAGCTTCGACGGCTGGTACAATGTCTCCGCCGCCAAGGAGTATCTCCAGAAGGCGGTGGAGGAGCTGGCCGCCGTGGGCGTCGAGGTCACCAAGGAGAACCCCATCCAGATGGACGTGATGTTCCACTCCGGCGACCAGCAGTACGTCAACCAGTTCAACGCCTACAAGAAGAACCTTGAGGAGAACCTGGACGGCCTGGTGCAGGTCAACCTGATGGGCTTCTCCGACCGCGCCGACTACAACAGCAGCAGCTACTTCCCCACTGCCGGCAAGGACTACAACTATGACGTGTCCTTCGCCTCCGGCTGGTCCGCCGACTACGCCGATCCCGGCAACTTCCTGGAGACCCTGGTGCCCGCCCCCGACGGCACCGGCTACGTGACCATGAGCTTCGGTCTGTGGTAAGAAAAGCGGCCCTGAACAAGAGCTAAATCATACTGCGCGTGCAGGAGAATGGTGCGTGCCATTCTCCTGCACGCATATCGGTACAATTTTCTTCCCCCTTACGGGGGAGGGAACGGAAACGCGTAAGCCGGGGCGGCCCGTTTCCTCCCCCGCGAGGGGGACAGAATGGAAGTTAGGTGCGTGAAAAAAATATGGGAAAATATTTGGTAAAACGCCTGCTTCACGGCGCGGTGTCCATCATTGTTGTGGTCATCATCGTTATGGTGATGGTTTACTCCCTGCTGGACCGGCAGCAGGTGTTCGCCGGGGACTCGGTGTATACCCGGCAGATGAACAACGCCAAGCAGAGCTATATGTACTCCCGGTGGGAGGAGTACGGCTATCTGGATTACGTGACCTACGCGGAGTGGCTCCAGGGGCTGACCGACTCCGGCGAGATCGACGAGGAGACCCGGTCCCAGGCGGTGGCCTTTGGCCGCAAGCCGGAGAACGACTCCGAGCTGGTCCAGGAGTACGTGACGAAATTCAACGAGTACTATGAAAGCCGGGGGTATACGATTGTGCGGCTGAACGCCAAGGTGAGTGGCCGCAAGCTGGCCACCGGCGGGCAGCAGGTGCTGTTCGCCTACCGGGACGTGCCCCTGCTCGACCGGATCTGGGACTATTTCAGCGGCCTGGTGACAATCGACAACATCCATAAGGTGCAGGAGGACATCGGGGAGCGGGGCCTGACCTTCACCTGGTTCGACCCGGTGTACGGCGGGGAGAAGCTCTCGCCGGCCATCATCGGCAACGGAACCACCCACAAGTACCTGCTCTATGTGGACGATCAGTTCCCCTACCTCCACCAGAACTTCGCCACCATCCAGCTGGGCACGTCCTACACGGTGAACAAGGGCGTGGACGTGTTCACCACCATGACCAGCAGCCAGGGCTCCTATGTGCTTTCGACCATGACCTTCCCCTCGGGCTACGTGGAGGAGAGCGCGGACGACCTGCATACCGCCATCTACCGGCCCAATTCCAAGGACACCGATTTCAACGCGGTGCGCTTCACCGACGACTACACCAACGTGCAGACGGTGCGGCGCAGTATGTCCAAGATCGGCTTCTCCTTTGTCATCGGCATCATCTCCGTTATCATGGCCTATATCCTGGGCGTACCTCTGGGCATCCTGATGGCGCGGAAAAAGGATAAGCTGGTGGACAAGTTCGGCACGCTGTATATCGTGTTCATCATCGCGGTGCCCTCGCTGGCCTATATTTTCCTGTTCAAGGCCATCGGCGGTCGGGTGTTCGGCCTGCCGGCCAGCTTCGATATGGAGTCCAACAGCAAGCTGATGTTCATCCTGCCCATCATATCGCTGGCCCTGCCCTCGGTGGCCAACCTGATGAAGTGGATGCGCCGGTATATGATTGACCAGATGAACTCGGATTACGTGAAGTTCGCCCGGTCCGGCGGCCTGACGGAGGGCGAGATCTTCACCAAGCACATCCTGAAAAACGCCGCGATCCCCATTGTCCACGGCATCCCGGCCAGCGTGCTGGGGGCCATGACGGGCGCCATCATTACCGAGCGCGTGTACGTGGTCCCCGGCGCCGGCAACCTGCTGACGGAGGCCATCAACAAATACGACAACGGCGTCATCGTGGGCGTCACGCTGTTCTATGCGATATTGTCCGTGGTATCCATCATCTTGGGCGATATCCTCATGGCGACGGTAGACCCGCGGATTTCGTTCTCGACGAAGGATAGGTGAGAGCTATGGAACATGATCTGAAGAATTTGGGCGTGCCGGAGGATAAGCTGTTTTCCTTCCACAACCACAGCGATCTGGAATCGGAGAAGATCACGGCCCCCCGGTACTCCTATTGGCAGTCGGTGTTCCGCGTGTTTTTCCGCAATAAGCTGAACATCGTGATACTGGCCCTGCTGGTGTTTGTGGTCGCGTTTGCGTATATCTACCCCTCCGTGACGCACTATGACCAGTTTGAAAACCTGATGAATGCCCAGGCAAAGCACCTGAACCCCGTCGGTGCGCTGAAGTATTTTGGCATGGAGCTGAAATGGATTCTGGGCACCGGCGCCGCCGGCCAGTCCACCTTCCAGGCCATCTGGAACGGCTCCCGGATCTCCATCTCCCTGGCCTTCATCTGCGCCGCGATCAACATGGTCGTCGGTGTGATCGTGGGCGCCATCTGGGGTTTCTCCAAGCGGGTGGACGCCATCATGATGGAGGTCTACAACATCATTGCCAACGTGCCCTATATCCTGCTGATCGCCGTGCTGGTGATGCTGCTCTCCGCCACGTTCTGGACCATGGTGTTCGCCTTGACCGTCACCGGCTGGCTGAGCATCGCCTATTTCATCCGCACCCAGGTGGTCATCATCCGGGACCGGGAGTATAATCTGGCCTCCAAGTGCCTGGGCACCTCCACGGTGAAGATCGCCATGAAGAATATCCTGCCCTTCATGACCTCCGTGATCGTGACCCTGCTGGCCACCGAGATCCCGTCCTATATCTCCTACGAGGTGTTTCTGTCCTACATCGGCATGGGCCTGTCGGACATGTCCCTGGGCCGGCTGATCTACGAGGCGGAGAGTGCCATGGTCACGCCCGGTTGGGAGTTTGAGTTCTGGAGTCCCGTGGTGATCTCCTCCATTATCACCGTGGTGCTGTACGTGGTGGGCCAGAACCTGGGCGACGCGTCCGACCCCCGGACGCACATGTAAGGGGGCGGCGGCATGGAAGAGAAAAAGGTATTGCTGTCCATCAAGGACCTGGACGTGAAATTCCGGGTCCGCGGCCGGACCCTCACCGCCATCCGGGGCATTTCTCTGGACATCTATGAGAACGAGTCCATCGCCATCGTGGGCGAGTCCGGCTCCGGCAAGTCGGTGTTTACCAAAACCTTCGCGGGCATGCTGGACACCAACGGCTTTATTGACAACGGCTCCATCATCTTCAACGACGACGAGCTGGCGGACACCGTGGTGAAGGTGGACGGCACGGCCCGGTCTCTGATGGAGAAGGCCAGGAAAAAGCTGGACGAGTACTCTCTTTTGGAGCTGGGCGCCGGCACCTACCGGGAGATTCTGGACCTGGAGCGGGAGAAGAAGGAGAAGAGCGGCCTGAGCGGCGAGGAGCAGCAGGCCGCGGAGGAGGAGCTGAAGGACCTCCAGCAGAAGCGGGCCGACACCTTTAACCTGAAGCAGACCTTTGACCCCGCCAAGGAAAAGGACAAGATCCGTCAGGCGGCCAACGAGATCAAAAGCTACGACGCCAAGATCAAGGAGCTGAAAAAGCGCAGCGAGCAGCTGGTCCGGGAGAAGAAGCACAGCCTGGAGTCGGACTCGGCCTATATGCAGCACTATCAGAAGCGCCTTGCGGAGCTCCAGGAGAAGTACAAGCGGGAGATCGCCGGGCAGATCACCCAGGAGACCCGGGCGCGCAATGAGATCCTGGCCAAGGAGATCTACCTGTCCGTGGGCCGGTACGGTCTGAAAAAACGGGTACAGTTCACCAACCAGCTGCTGAAGGCGCTGAAAAAGGCCATGAAGCTGGGGGTGGACCTGTCCGACGAGGGCCAGCGCAACGCCGTGTTCGACAATGTCACCTTCCGGGTGCGCTATCTGGACGAGACGCCGGAAAAGCTCCACGGCACCTGCATTTTGAACCTGGCCAACGTGAAATATTCCAAGGACTGGAGCCAGATCCGCGGCCGGCGCATCGCCACCGTGTTCCAGGACCCCATGACCTCCCTGAACCCCATTATCACCATCGGCAAGCAGATCACCTCCGTCATCCTCAAGCACCAGAGCTGCTCCGAGTCGGAGGCCAGGCAGCGCGCCCTGGAGCTGATGCACAAGGTGGGCATTCCCAACGCCGTGGCCCGGTTTGACGACTATCCCTTCCAGTACTCCGGCGGCATGCGCCAGCGCATTGTCATCGCCATCGCCCTGTCCTGCCAGCCCAAGATCCTGATCTGCGACGAGCCCACCACCGCCCTGGACGTGACCATCCAGGCCCAGATCCTCCAGCTTATCAAGGACCTGCAAAAGGAGTTCAACTATACCATCGTGTTCATCACTCACGACCTAGGCGTGGTTGCCAACGTGGCCGACCGGGTGGCGGTGCTGTACGCCGGGCAGATCATCGAGCTGGGCAAGGTGGACGAGGTATTCTATGACCCCCGGCATCCCTACACCTGGGCGCTGCTGTCCTCCCTGCCCCAGCTGGCCCAGAAGAACACCAAGCTGTACTCCATCACCGGCACGCCGCCCTCCCTCTACAACCAGATTGTGGGCGATGCCTTCGCCCCCCGCAACCCCTACTGTCTGGAGATCGACACCATGCTGGAGCCGCCCATGTTCCAGGTCAGCGAGACCCACTTCGCTAAGACCTGGCTTCTGGACCCTAGGGCCCCCAAGATCGAGAAGCCCGAGGGCATTCAGAACATCCATGAGAAGCTGGTGGCAGCATTCAATATTTAGGAGGGTCGGATCGTGAGTCAAGTGAAAACGAATGAGGTCCGGGCCGCCAAGCTGCCGGAGCACGGCCCGGTGAACGAGGACGGCAGAGAGATTTTGCTGTCGCTGAAAAACGTGGACATCACCTTCGGCAAGGGGGAGGACGCGGTCCGCGCCGTCCAGAACGCCTCCTTTGACATCTATAAGGGCGAGACCTTTTCCCTGGTGGGCGAGTCCGGCTCGGGCAAGACCACCGTTGGCCGGGCGGTCATCCGGGTAAACCCCCTGGCCGCGGGGGAGATTCAGTACAAGGGCGTGCGCATCTCCGGCAAGATCCCCCGGGCCCTGGACCGCGAAGTCATCCGGAACATTCAGATGGTGTTCCAGGACCCGGCGGCCTCGCTGAACGAGCGTGCCACGGTGGACTATATCATCTCCGAGGGCCTCTACAACTTCCACCTGTTTGAGAACGAGGCCGACCGGGTGAAAAAGGTGGAGACCATGATCGAGGAGGTGGGCCTGCTCCCCGAGCACCTCACCCGCTATCCCCACGAGTTCTCCGGCGGACAGCGCCAGCGCATCGGCATCGCCCGGGCCATGGTCATGGAGCCGGAGCTGGTGGTGGCCGACGAGCCCATCTCCGCCCTGGATGTGTCCATCCGGGCTCAGGTGCTCAACCTGATGAAGAAATTCCAGGAGGAAAAGGGCATCACCTACCTGTTCATCGCCCACGACCTGTCGGTGGTGCGCTTCATCTCCGACCGCATCGGCGTCATCTACAAGGGGCGCATCGTGGAGGTGGCGGAGGCGGAGGAGCTGTTCAACTTCCCCCTGCACCCCTACACCCACTCCCTAATCTCCGCCATCCCCATTCCCGACCCGGTGCTGGAGAAGAACAAGGTGCTGTTTACCTACGACCCCTCCATCCACGACTACAGCGAGGACGAGCCGGAGTTTGTGTGCATCGGCCATGACCACTACGTCTATGGCAACAAGAAGGAGGTCGAGCGGTACAAGGCCATCCGGGACGCGGGCGTGCCGGTGAAGCCTGTGAAGATCCGGACCCCCGGCGCGGAGGAGGAGAAGCGGCCAGAGGAGGATCTGGGCGCCGTCATCCAGGAAGAGGCCATGATGATCCACCCCGCCCACGACACGGGCAGCATCTGGTACAAGTTGTTCTCCTTCATCCTGCCGCTGCTGGGCCTCATCGCCATGGCGGTGTTCAACCACTTCCACCACACCCGCAACGCCAGGGCCTGTAAATCCGGCGCCGTGGCCGGGCTGATCTTCCTGGCCGCAATCGCGCTGATTTTCCTGCTGCTGATTGTGCTGGCGGTGGTGTAGCCTTGGGGCGCACAGCAAAAGATAACCGGGACCTGCCCCATCCCAAGCCGGTGGAAAAAATTGAGCTGTCGGACCGCAACGCCACCGGACGGTTCATCGCGGCGGCGCTGTTTCTGCTGGTGGGAGCGGGGGCGCTGGTATACGCCTTCCGTCAGCTTGGGACCCCCGAGGCGGGCTGGCAGGCCATCCAGGCCGGGACCGGGTCGGGGCCCACCTGCGGGGAGGAGTTTGTGTTCCTCTATGAGCTGGGGGCCGGCGGACAGCCCGTCCTGACGGAGAGCAGGGCCGTTACCGCCGAATACACCAAGGCGTGCCGGAAGGCGTTTCAGATGTTCCACACCTCGGAGACCTTTGAGGACACGGTCAGCCTGTGCGAGATCAGCGGCCGGCCCAACCAGGAGCTGGAGGTGGACCCGGCGCTCTACGGCGCGTTCGCCGCCGTCCGGGAGGAGGGGGACCGAACGGTCTACCTGGGCCCGGTTTACGCCCGGTACGGGGACCTGTTTTACTGTACGGACGACAGCCAGCTGGCGGATTTCGACCCCTATTCCAGCGAAGAGGTGGCGCGGGAGTACGCGGCCGCGGCCGCCTACGCCATGGACCCGGCGCACATCGACGTAGAGCTGCTGGGGGAGAACCGGGTCCGCCTGCGGGTGTCGGAGGAATATCTGGCCTTTGCCCAGCGGGAGGGAATTGAGCGCTTTTTGGACTTCGGCTGGATGCGCAACGCCTTTGCGGCGGACTACCTGGCCCAGACCATGGCGGAGGCCGGGTTTACCAAGGGCTCCATCAGCAGCATAGACGGCTTTATCCGCTGCCTGGACGGCCGGGAGGGGAGCTATTCCCTGAATTTGTACGATGTGGAGGGGGAGAAGCCGGTTCAGGCCGGGGTGCTGGAGTACCAGGGGCCCATGAGCCTGGTGAGCCTGCGGGCCTTCCCGCTGAACGAGGGGGACAGGCAGCGGTGCTACCGCCTGAGAAATGGGGAGCTCCGGACGATGTACCTGGACCCGCGGGACGGGCGGTGCAAAAACGCGCTGAACGCCCTGACCTGCTACGCCGGAGACCGCACCTGCGCGCAGCTGGCTATGGCGGCGGCCCCCATTTTTATCGCGGACACCTTTGAGACCGGGCCCTTGGAACGGCTGGCGGAGGAGGGCGTATACGCCGCCTGCTTCCGGAACGGGGCCCTCTGGCGGACCGAACCCCAGCCATAAAGGGCGGCCCCGCATGAATGTGATTAAAAAGTCCCAGGTCCAATTTGGACCTGGGATTTTTCTGACTCTTTTATTTAAAATACTGCGGGTAGGCCGCGCGGAGGGCGGCGGCGTCGATGTCGTACCGGTTGAGATGAGTCTCCATCAGGGCCCGGGCGGCCTCGGGGTCCCGCCGCCGAATGGCGTCCACAATGTCGATATGGTCCTGAACGATCTTCCCGTTTTTGACGGAGGACAGGGCCATGGTGCGTACCCGGTCGAAGTGGACGGAGATGTTCTGAATCAGGGCGAATACCTGGGATTTCTTGGCGATATCAAAGAGCATCCCGTGGAACTGATTGTCCAGCGTCACCAGCTGGCTGGAATAGAAATCGTCCAGATAGAGGCGCTGGATGCGGATATTTTCCTCCAAGCGCTCCAGGTCGGCGGGGGCGGCCATCCGGCAGTCCAGCTCCACCACGGCGCACTCCAAGAGATCCCGCATGAAGCGGGATTCGTCCACCATATCGTAGTCGATCAGGGGGATGGTGCTCTTTTTCTGGGGCCGGACATCCACGATCTTCACCTTGGCCAGCTCGATGAGAGCCTCCCGCACCGGAGTGCGGGACAGCCCCATCTCAGAGGCCAGCTCGTTTTCGCTGATCTGGCTGCCGGGGGCCAGGTCCAGGCTGATGATGTTCTCCTTGATGGTGCGCAGGGCATATTCCCCGCCGCTCTCCCGGGGAAGCCGGTCCAGGAGCCTCATGGCCCCGCCTCCTTTCTGTATATTGGAGATACTATAACACATCGGGTATAGTTTGTCCACTAGTGCACAAGCAAAAGGGGTGAAAAATATGGGGACTGGAATAATGCACAAAAATAGGCGGGAAAATTTTACACCATTGCCTATTGAATTCTAGTATACAAGATGTATAATAAGGACAAGACCAACGGAAAATTCATATCCCGCGTCAAGTGATCCAAACTATTTTTATGGAGGGCTACTGCTATGAACAAAACGCTGCAAAGAGTTTATGAGATCGGCATCATTCCCGTGATCGCTATTGAGGACGCGGCTCAGGCGGTCCCCCTGGCCCGGGCCCTGGCCGAGGGCGGCCTGCCCGCCGCCGAGGTCACATTCCGCACCGCCGCCGCCGAGGACGCCATCCGGGCCATTGTCAAGGAGGTCCCGGAGATGCTGGTGGGCGCGGGCACGGTTCTCACCAAGGAGCAGGCCGACCGGGCCATGGCCGCCGGCGCCTCCTTCATTGTGGCCCCCGGCTACGACCCCAACGTCACCCAGTACGTCATCGACAAGGGCGGCATCATGATGCCCGGCACTGCCAGCGCCGGCGAGATGCAGCAGGCCATGAACCAGGGCTGTGAGATGCTGAAATTCTTCCCCGCCGAGGCCAACGGCGGCGTGGCCATGCTGAAGAACATCGGCGCGGCCCTGAAGACCGCCAAGTGGATGTGCACCGGCGGCGTCAGCGCCAAGAACGTCAACGACTACCTGGGCTACTCTCAGATCGCCGCGGTGGGCGGCACCTGGATGTGCAAGAGCGACCTCATCAAGGCGGGCAAGTGGGACGAGATCACCGCCCTGTGCAAAGAGGCGGTCAAAACCATGCTGGGCTTCGAGCTGGCCCACATCGGCGTCAACTGCGAGAACGAGGCGGAGGCTGAGCGCACCGCCAAGACCCTGTGCGCCCTGTTCGGCCTGGAGTACAAGGCGGGCAACTCCTCCATCTTCGCGGGCAAGGCCGTGGAGTGCATGAAGGCCCCCTACCTGGGCAAGAACGGCCACATCGCCATCGGCACCAACAATCTGGACCGGGCCATTTACCACCTGAGCCGCCAAGGCGTGGCCTTTGACGAGTCCACCCGCAAGCCCAAGGCCATCTACCTGAAGGATGAGCTGTCCGGATTCGCCATTCATCTGATGCAAAAGTAAGAGGTGCGGAGAAGCGACCGAACGCCCTGGCCGCTTTGCAGCGTGACAAAGCAACTATAAATTTTAGGAGGAATATATTATGTCTAAAGTAGTCACCTTCGGCGAGCTCATGATCCGTCTCCAGCCCTACAACTACGAGCGCTTTGTCCAGGCTGACCACCTGGAGTTCACCTTCGGCGGCGGAGAGGCCAACGTGGCCGTCTCCCTGGCCAACTACGGCCTGGACGCGGCTTATGTCACCAAGCTGCCCGCCCACGCCATCGGCCAGGCGGCTGTGAACTCTCTGCGCCGCTACGGCGTGGACACCTCCATGATCGTCCGGGGCGGCGACCGTGTGGGCATCTACTTCAACGAGAAGGGCGCGTCCCAGCGGGGCAGCGTGTGTATCTACGACCGGGCCCACTCCGCCATCCAGGAGGCCACCACCGCCGACTTCGACTGGGACGCCATCTTCGAGGGCGTGGACTGGTTCCATTTCACCGGCATCACTCCGGCCCTGGGCCCCAACGTGGTGGAGATTTGCAAGGAGGCCTGCAAGGCCGCCAAGGCCAAGGGCGTGAAGATCTCCTGCGACCTGAACTACCGGGGCAAGCTGTGGACCCGGGACCAGGCCCGGGCAGCCATGACCGACCTGTGCCAGTACGTGGACGTGTGCATCTCCAACGAGGAGGACGCCAAGGACGTGTTCGGCATCGAGGCGGAGAACACCGACATCTACGGCGGCGAGCTCAATCACGAGGGCTACAAGTCCGTGGCCAAGCAGCTGGCAGACAAGTTCGGCTTTGAGAAGGTGGCCATCACCCTTCGGGAGTCCCACTCCGCCTTTGACAACGGCTGGTCTGCCATGCTGTACGACGTGGCCTCCAACGAGTACTGCTTCTCCAAGAAGTACGACCTGCACATCATCGACCGCGTGGGCGGCGGCGATTCCTTCGGCGGCGGGCTGATCTACTCCCTGCTGACGGGCAAGAGCACCCAGGCGGCGGTGGAGTTCGCCGTGGCGGCCTCCGCCCTGAAGCACTCCATCGAGGGGGACTACAACATGGTCACGGTGGCCGAGGTGGAGAAGCTGGCCGGCGGCGACGGGTCCGGAAGAATCCAGAGGTAAGCTGTAAGGTCAAGGGCATTCCTTTTTCTTGAAAGAAAAAGGAACCGAAAAAGAACTTTTAGACTGCTTCCCAATGATGTTGTGCCATTGAAATAACGTTGCTTTTTGATGGAAATAGTTTAAAAGTCTTTCTTTTTGCTGCTTTTTCTTTCTTCAGAAAGAAAAAGCAGGCCCTTCTGTTTTGACTTGGGAGGTATGAACATGGAACACCACAACCCTCTGCTCCAGGGAAACAGCTCCCAGAAATTCATCACCGTGGGGGAGATCATGCTCCGGCTCACCCCGCCCAACTACGGCAAGATCCGTGTGACCAACACCTTTGAGGCCAGCTACGGCGGCAGCGAGGCCAATATCGCCCTGGCCCTGGCCAACCTGGGGGTGGACAGCACTTTTTTCACTGTAGTGCCGGGTAACTCCCTGGGCAAGAGCGCCGTGCGGGCCCTGCGCTCCAACGACGTGCACTGCACCCCCGTCATCCTGTCCACGCCGGAGGAGACCCCCACCCACCGTCTGGGGACATACTACCTGGAGACGGGCTACGGCATCCGGGCCAGTAAGGTGACGTACGACCGCAAGCACTCGGCCATCACCGAGTACGACTTCTCCAAGGTGGACCTGGACGCGCTGCTGGACGGCTTTGACTGGCTCCATCTCAGCGGCATCACCCCCGCCCTGTCCTCCAGCTGCGCCCAGCTCATCCTGGACTGCCTGCGGGTGGGCAGGGAGAAGGGCATGACCGTCAGCTTCGACGGCAATTTCCGCTCCCAGCTGTGGAGCTGGGAGGAGGCCCGGGATTTCTGCACCCGGTGCCTGCCCTATGTGGACGTGCTGCTGGGCATCGAGCCCTATCACCTGTGGAGGGACGAGGACGACCACTCGAAAGGCGACTGGAAGGACGGCGTGCCCCTCCAGCCAAGCTATGAGCAGCAGGACGAGATCTTCCAGCGGTTTGTGGAGCGGTACCCCAACCTGAAGTGCATCGCCCGCCACGTCCGCTTCGCCCACAGCGGCAGCGAGAACAGCCTGTTGGCCTATATGTGGTATGCGGGCCACACCTTCGAGAGTAGGCGCTTCACCTTCAACATCCTGGACCGGGTGGGGGGCGGCGACGCCTTTGCCAGCGGCCTGATCTACGCCATGATGAATCAGTACAAGCCCATGGACATGGTGAATTTCGCCGTGGCCAGCAGCGTCATCAAGCACACCATCCACGGCGACGGAAACATCACCGACGACGCCGGGGTTATCCGCAACCTGATGAACATGAATTACGACATCAAGCGCTGAACCAAACGGGAGGCCGTCCGTTCCTGACAGGGCGGGTGGCTTCCTGCATTTTGATAGGAGGAAACGCCATGAAAGAGTTTATGGACAAGGATTTCCTGCTGGGCACCGATACCGCCAAGCATTTGTTCCACGACTACGCCGAGCCCATGCCCCTGGTGGACTACCACTGCCACATTCCCCCCCGGGAGATCTTTGAGGACCGCCGGTTCGACAACCTGGCGGAGGTGTGGCTGGGGGGCGAGAATCCCGACGGCACCTACTTCGGCGACCACTACAAATGGCGTCTCATGCGCTCCAACGGGGTGAGCGAGGCGTACGTGTCCGGGGATAAGCCCGCCTTTGAGCGGTTCCTGAAGTTTGCCGAGACCCTGGAGATGGCCATCGGCAACCCCATGTACCACTGGTGCAACCTGGAGCTGCGGCAGTTCTTCGGCTATGACAAGCCCCTCACCCCGGAGACCGCCAAGGAGTGCTGGGACTTTTGCAATGAGAAGCTGCGCCATGACCCCGATCTCACCGCCCGGGGCATCATCAAGAAGGCCAACGTGGCCATGATCGGCACCACCGACGACCCCATCGACTCCCTGGAGTGGCACGAGAAGATTGCCGCCGACCCCACCATCAGCGTGAAGGTGTGCCCCTCCTTCCGCCCGGACAAGGCCATCAACATCAACAAACCCGGCTTCGCGGAGTATATCGGCAAGCTGGCCGCCAGCGTGGGCAAGACCGGCCTGAACAGCGTGGAGGACGTGTGTGCCGCCCTGACCCAGCGGCTGGAGTTCTTCGCCAAGCTGGGCTGCCGGGCCAGCGACCACGGCCTGGACTATGTGCCCTTCCGGCCGGCATCCCCGAAAAAGGCCAACGAGGCCTTTGAGAAGGCGATGAAGGGGGAGGAGCTCAGCACCAAGGAGGCCGAGCGCTATCAGACCGCCATCCTGCTCCACCTGGGCCGGGAGTACCACCGGCTGAACATCGCCATGCAGCTGCACTATTCCTGCCTGCGCAACATGAATGAGCGGATGTTCGCCAAGATGGGCCCGGACACCGGCTTCGACATGATCGCCCAGAACACCTGCGGCGGCGATATCGCCCGGCTGCTGTCCGCCCTGGACGCCGAAGGCAAGTGCCCCAAGACCATCCTGTACTCCCTGAACCCCGCCGACAACGAGCAGCTGGGCACCCTGCTGGGCTGCTTCCAGTCCGATGAGCTGCCCGGCAAGATTCAGCACGGCTCCGCCTGGTGGTTTAACGACACCAAATCCGGTATGGAGGCCCAGATGAAGTCCCTGGCCAACCTGGGGCTGCTGGGCAACTTCGTGGGGATGCTCACCGACTCCCGGTCCTTCCTCAGCTACGCCCGCCACGACTATTTCCGCCGCATCCTCTGCAATCTCATCGGCGATTGGGTGGAGAACGGCGAATATCCCAACCACGACGCCTCCCTGAAGAAAATCGTGGAGGGCGTGTGCTACGCCAACGCCGCCCGGTATTTCGGGCTGTAAGGGCGGCACATCGGAAAGGAAGAGACGACAATGGAAAAGTTAAGCTACCAGGTGCTGGAGCGGCAGGGCTACGACGGCTATTTGCTGAAGGAGGCGCCGGAGAAGGTGCTCCAGTTCGGCGAGGGCAATTTCCTGCGGGCCTTCGTGAACTACTGGTTCGACGTGTCCAACGAGCGGGCGGAGTGGAACGGCAAGTGCGTCCTGGTCCAGCCCATCGCCCCCGGCCTGGCAAAGCTCATCAACGAGCAGGACGGGCTGTACACCCTCTACCTCCGGGGCCGGGAGAACGGCCAGAAGGTGGACCAGAAGCGGGTGATCTCCTCGGTGTCCCGCTGCCTGAATCCCTATGAAAAGGCGGATTTCGACGCCATGATGGCGGTGGCCGTCTCCGATGAGCTGGAGTACGTGGTGTCCAACACCACCGAGGCGGGCATCGTCTACGACCCGTCCTGCCAGCTGGCCGACGTTCCCGCCGCCTCCTTCCCCGGCAAGCTCACCCAGGTGCTGTACCGGCGCTGGCAGGCGGGCAAGAGCGGGCTGGTGATCCTGTCCTGCGAGCTCATCGACAACAACGGCAAGGAGCTCTTGAAATGCGTCAACCAGTACGCGGACCAGTGGGGGCTGGAGGACGGCTTCAAAAAGTACGTCAACGAGGAGTGCACCTTCTGCTCCACCCTGGTGGACCGGATCGTCCCCGGCCGGGTGAAGGACCCCGCCGAGGCGGCCAGGATGGAGGAGGCCAACGGCTATCACGACGAGCTCATCGACGTGGGCGAGGTGTTCGGCGTGTGGAACATCGAGGGCCCGGCCTGGCTGGAGGATAAGCTGCCCTTTAAAGAGGCGGGCCTCAACTGCCCGGTGGTGCCCGACGTGACCCCCTATAAAAAGCGCAAGGTGCGCATTTTGAACGGCGCCCACACCGGCTTTGTGCTGGGGGCGTGGCTGGCGGGCTTCAACATCGTCCGGGACTGTATGCAGGACGAGACGGTGCGGGGCTTTATGAACAAAATGCTCAACGAGGAGGTCATCCCCACCCTGCCCCTGGACAAACAGGACCTGGACCAGTTTGCCAACGCGGTGCAGGACCGGTTCAACAACCCCTTCGTGGACCACGAGCTGATGAGCATCTCCCTGAACTCCACCTCCAAGTGGCGGGCCCGCAACATGCCCTCCTTCCTGGAGTACGTGGAAAAGACGGGCAAGCTGCCCCCCTGCCTCACCATGAGCTTCGCGGCCTACATCGCCTTTTTCTCCAACGACATTCAGGAGCTGAACGACAAGGGCCTGGTGTGCCGCCGCCCCAAGGGGGACGAGTACCTCTGCTCCGACGACCGCTGGGCGCTGGAGTTCTACTATGAGCACCGGAACGACAGTCCGGCGGAGCTGGTTCACGCCGTTATGACCAACGAGCGCATGTGGGGCCGGGACCTGACCCAGGTGGCCGGGTTCGAGGACACTGTGGCCTCCGGCCTGACCCTGATCCGGGAGCGGGGGGCTAAGGCGGCCTATGCCTCCTGCCTGTGAGGGGGAGCGGGGTATGAACGTTATCCGCCTTCACCCCCGGGACAACGTGGCGGTGGCCCTGGAGGACGTGGCCCAGGGCCAGGCGCTGACCGTGGACGGCATTGAGCTCACCGCCGCCGGGAACGTCCAGCGGGGGCACAAAATCGCCCTGGCCTCCATTCCCGCCGGGGAGAAAATCATCAAGTACGGCTGCGCCATTGGCTTGGCCAAGGAGGACATCCCCGCCGGGGCCTGGGTCCACGTCCACAACGTCCGCACCGGCCTGTCCGAGGACGGGGCGTATACCTACTGCCACAAGACCTATGACCTGCCCGCCGTAGCGCTCCGGACCTTTAAGGGCTACCGCCGCCCCGACGGCCGGGCCGCCATCCGCAACGAGCTGTGGATCATCCCCACGGTGGGCTGTGTGAATTCCATCGCCCAGCGGCTGGTGCGGGAAAACCAGCACCTGGTGTCCGGCAGCGTGGAGGGCCTGTACACCTTCCCCCACCCCTTCGGCTGCTCTCAGATGGGGGATGACCACGCCCAGACCCGCAGGCTTCTGGCGGCGCTGGTCCGACACCCCAACGCCGGAGGCGTGCTGGTGCTGAGTCTGGGGTGCGAGAACCTGACTCAGGAGCAGTTCAAGGCCGAGCTGGGCCCCTATGACGAGAACCGGGTGAAGTTCCTGGTGTGCCAGGACGTGGCCGACGAGGCCGCGGTGGGCTCCGCCCTGCTGCGGGAGCTGGCGGACTACGCCGACCGCTTCCACCGGGAGGACATCCCCGCCGGCGAGCTGGTGGTGGGCATGAAGTGCGGCGGGTCCGACGGCCTGTCCGGCATCACCGCCAACCCCACCGTGGGCCGCTTCTCCGACCGGCTCATCGCCCTGGGGGGCTCCACGGTGCTCACCGAGGTGCCCGAGATGTTCGGGGCCGAGTCCATCCTGTTTGAGCGGTGCGAAAACGAGGACGTGTTCAACAAGGCCGTGGCCATGATCGAGAACTTCAAGCGCTACTTCACCGCCCACGGCCAGGTGGTGTACGAGAACCCCAGCCCCGGCAACAAGGCGGGGGGCATCACCACCCTGGAAGACAAGTCCTGCGGCTGCGTCCAGAAGGGGGGCAGCGCCCAGATCGCGGACGTGCTGGGCTATGGGGACGCGGTGACGAAAAAGGGGCTGAACCTGCTGTCCGGTCCGGGCAACGACCTGGTGTCCGCCACTGCCCTGACGGCGGCGGGAGCACATCTGATCCTGTTTACCACCGGCCGGGGCACCCCCTTCGGGGCCCCCGCGCCCACGGTGAAGATTGCCACCAACACCCCGCTGTTCGAGAAAAAGAGGGGCTGGATCGACTTCAACGCGGGCACCGTGGCCCAGGGCGAGAGCCTGGACAGCGCGGGAGACCGCCTGCTGGATTTCGTGCTGGAGATCGCCGGCGGTAAACAGACTCATACCGAGGAGCACGGCTTCCGGGAGATCTCCATCTTCAAGGACGGCGTGGTGCTCTGAGCAGCCCAGCGGCAGTACAAAAACGAGCCTGATCCCGCCGGGATCAGGCTCGTTTTTTTGTGAAGGGCTGGTCCGGCGGTTTCCGGCCGCAGCTACGGGGCGCTCAGTCCTGCTTCAGCCTCTGCACGTACTCCCTGGGGGAGCAGCCCTCGATCTTTTTGAACACCTTGCTGAAATAAAAGGCGTTCTCAAAGCCCAGCCGCTCCGCGATCTCGTAAAATTTCACGTGCTCCTCCCGCATCATCTCCTTGGCGGCCCGGATCTTTTCCCCGTTGACGTACTCCACGAAGGAGCACTCCGCCTGGCGGGCGAAGAGCTGGGACAGGTAGTTGGGGGAAAAGCCGAACACCGCCGCCACGTTGTTCAGCGTCAGACGCTGGCCCAGATTGGCCTGGATGTACCCCTTGATCTGCCGGATGATCTGGTCCTTGTAGCCCCGGCGCTGGCTGCGCAGGGCCTGGACCAGCCCGGCGCGCAGGGCGTCGATCCAGTCGGCGATCTCCTGGCAGGAGCGGCGGCGGTAGATGCAGCGGTAGCCCTCCGGCTCGCCGGAGAAGATCTGGGAGACGATCTTCTCGCCGTCGGTAAACTGGCTCAGGCAGAGGAACAGCAGGTTGCAGGCGGCGTCCATGGCCTGGAGCCGCCGGGCGGGCCAGGCCCGGATGCCCTGGGCGATGGAGCCCATGATCTGGACCAGGGCGCCGGCGTCCTGGTCCTCGAAGGCCCGGGTGAGGGGCTCGCGGTACTGGGCCATGTCGAACAGGTTGCCGGCGTCCGCGCCGCCGCCCTCGAAGAAGGTGACGGCGCCGTCCTCCGGCCCCCGCTCGGACAGGCGCAGACGGGCGGTGTAGTAGGAGGAGCTCAGCTCCAGGGGCGGAATCACCTTGCACCCCACGGAGCACAGCAGGCGCACGCTGAAATAGTTGTACACCACCTCCACCACCTTGTCCAGCACGCCGCCCACCGCCTCCCGGTAGATGGGGGCCTCCTGCTCGGACAGGCAGAAGGTGATGTTGAAGTGGCGGGGGTCCAGGGGCGTGATGTAACAGGCCATGAACCGGGTGGCGGTCTCCCAGGCCATGCGGGTGGTGGAGGAGTACAGGTTCATCAGCCGCTCCTCCCCCATGGACTGGGCGGCGAGGTCGGGCAGCTCGCAGTAGCACACGGCGTAGGCGTCAAAGGAGAAGTCCACCCCCAGCTCCTTCTGCTGGGCGCGCATCTGCTCCTCGTTTTCGAAGAGGTTGTTGAACAGCCGGATGAAAAAGCGGTCGTAAAAGGGCTGCATCCCGAAGCGCTCGGAGGGCGGCCGGCGGCGGGCCGGCTCGGCGTGTCCCCGAGCCGCAAGGCGCTCCTGCGCCTTGCGCAAAGCCCCTAGCAGCGCCTGCTGGGTGAGCTCCAGCTTGATAAGATAGTCCACCGCCTGGCGGTTGATGGCCTTTTTCACAAAGGAGAACTCCTCAAAGCTGGTCAGCAGGATGAACAGCGGCGGGTTCTGATAGGACTCCTGAACGGTCTCCATCAGTGTCAAGCCGTCCATCACCGGCATTTTGATGTCGGCGATGACCAGGTCGGGCCGGAGCTGGCCGATGAGCTCCAGGGCCTGGGCACCGTTGCGGGCGGTGCCCACCACCTGGGCGTCATAGTCCTCCCACTTCAGCATGGATTGGATGCCCACCAGCACCAGGGGCTCGTCGTCTACCAGGAGGATACCGGTCATGCTTCATTCGCCTCCGTTTCATAGGGTTCTGTGGTGAAGGGAAGCCGGACGGTGACACAGGTGAAGGCCCCCGGCTGGCTGTCGATGGACAGGCCGTAGTCCGGTCCGAATTCGCACTGGACGCGGCGGTGGACATTGTTGAGCCCAATTTTCCGGAACAGGCCCACCGGACCGGTCTCCTCCCCGCTGAGCAGGGCGGCGGCCTGGCGGGCGTCCATGCCCACGCCGTCGTCGGTCATGGCCAGCTCCAGGCCCTCGGGCGTGGGCCGCGCGGTGAGGAGGACGGCGCCCGCCCCGCCCTTGGGCTCGATGCCGTGGAAGATGGCGTTCTCCAGCAGGGGCTGGAGGGTAAAACGGGGGATCAGTGCCTCCTCCAGGCCGGGGGCGATGTCCTCGGTGAGCACGATGGCTCCGCCGTAGCGGTACTTCTGGATGACGTAATAGTCCCGCAGCAGGGACAACTCCGCCGACAGGGGGATGAGGGTGCGCTGGCCCTTGGACACATTTTTGAGCAGGTGGGCCAGACTGGTGGTCATCTCAGCGATGCCGTCGGCGTTCTGGATGGTGGCCATCCATTTGATGGAATTCAGCGAGTTGTAGAGAAAGTGGGGGTTGATCTGGCTCTGAAGGATCTGATACTCCAGGTCCTGCCGGGCCTTCTCGTCGGCCAGGCGGCGCTCCATCAGCTCCTCCACCGACTGGGAGAGGTGGTTGATGCCCCGGCCCACGTCGCCCAGCTCGTTGTCCCACTCAATGGATGGGTCGGAGGAGAAGTCCCCCGAAGAGATGGCCTCCATCCGGGACTGGAGGCGGAGGATGGGCTGATTGATGGTGCGCCGGAGCAGCCACAGCACCACCGCCCCGATGAGGGCGGAGGACAGGCACAGCAGGGCCAGCTGCCGTCCGTACAGGCTGCCCAGGCTGGCGCTGAGCGCCTGGGTGGAGATGGTCTGGGTGAGCCACAGCCCGGAGGAGCCCACGGGACAGCTGACGGACAAAAATTCGCTTCCATCCGCCCCGGTGCACTGGCTGACCCGGGTGCTGGCGTTGAAGGTGGCGTCCTGGGTGGGGGCGCTGGCGGCGGGGGGCTGGATGGGGGCCAGGGTGCCGTCCAGCGCGAAGGAGCTGCCGCCCACCGTCAGCCACAGGGCGCATCCCTCCGGCACCTGGTAGCTGGTGATGGAATCGGTGACGATGGTGGTGGACACCATGAGGAACACCGTGCCCAGGCTGGGCCGGCCCCGGCCCAGCCCCTGATAGATGGGGCCGCAGGTGTAGAGAATATGACTTCCGCCAACATCTGTAAAGGGGTCCGCCATCACACCGGCCCACTGGTTCTCCCCTAGGGCGTATTCCAGCCGCTCTAGGCGGCTGATGGTGTAGGGATTCAGGGGAATGCCCGCCGTGGTGCCCGAGCCGCACTGGAGAATGCGCCGGTAGTCCTGGCTCACCGCCACCGTGCGCAGCAGGTAGGGGTAGGTCCGGTTGGACCGGGCCTGCTGGTTCATGACCTCGAAAGCCTGTACGCCCAGGTCCGCCACGCCGGACCGGCCGGAGAGATATTCCCCCACAATGCTGTCCCCGCCGCACCAGTCCCGGAGGGAGCCCAGGGCGTCCAGGTCCCGGCTCACAATCCCGGCCACCAGGTTCAGGTTGAACTCGGCGGACTGGAGAAGGCTCTGCCGGGCGGAGCGCTGAAAGTGGCGCAGGGACAGGGCGACGGAGGCCGTAGCGCTGGCCAGGGTGAACAGCACCACCACCGCCACCACCCGGAATTTGATGGAGCCAAGCCGCCTGCGCATAACCCTGTTCCCCCTTTGCCCCGCTGTTTATTTTCCTATGTTACGTGTATTTTTTTAAATTGTCAATGTGAAAAGTAATTTACTCTGATTGAATTGTGTGAAAAATATATAAAAAACGAAAGAAATTACATGTTTTTGAAGGGGCGGGGAAAATCCAGGGAAAAAGGCGCAGTCCAGCTTAAAATTTTACATACCATTTTTCAAATTTATTGCATAAAATAACCTCAACAACCCGTTCAGACGGGAAATAGGATAGAATGGAGGCTCTCTTATGAAAAAAATGTGGAAAAAAGCCACGGCCCTTATGCTGGCCCTGCTGATGGTGGCCGGCCTGGCCGCCTGCGGCAATGGCAATGCCGACGGCTCCCAGTCCCCCGCCAACTCCCCCGCTGCCAGCGGCAGCCCGGCCAACTCTACCGAGCCCGGCTCCACCGACGAGGAGGTCACGCTGAAATGGGCCGTGTGGGACATCAACCTCACTACTTACTACCAGCCCCTCATCGACGCCTACGTGGCCGACCACCCCAACGTGAAGATTGAGATGGTGGACCTGGGCTCCAGCGATTACCAGAACGCCCTCATCACTCAGCTCACCGGCAACGCCGACCTGGACGTGGTGTGCGTGAAGGACATTCCCGGCTACGCCAACCTGGTGAAGGGCGGCTACCTGTCCGACATGAGCGGCGAGGGCATCGACGCCTCTCTGTACGGCGGCACCATCGAGCAGATCTCCGTGGACGGCAAGTTCTACGCCCTGCCCTTCCGCTCCGACCACTGGGTCATCTACTACAACAAGGACCTGTTTGACGCCGCCGGCGTGGACTACCCCACCAACGACATGACCATCGCCGAGTACGACGAGCTGGCCCGCAAGGTCACCTCCGGCACCGGCGCCGGAAAGGTGTACGGCTCCCACTTCCACACCTGGCGCTCCGCGCCCTCCCTGTTCGCGGTGCTGGACGGCCAGCACACCGTGGTGGACGGCAATTACGACTTCATGAAGTCCACCTATGAGTGGGTTCTGGCCGAGCAGAACGACGGCATCTGCCAGGATTACGGCACCCTGAAGGCCACCTCCACTCACTACTCCGGCGTGTTCTTCAACGAGCAGTGCGCGATGATGAACATGGGCAGCTGGTTCATCCCCACCCAGATCGAGAAGGTCAAGTCCGGCGAGTCCCTGGCTGACAACTGGGGCATCGTGAAGTATCCCCATCCCGAGGGAGTGCCCGCCGGCACCACCCTGGGCACCATCACCTCCGTGGCGGTCAACGCCGCCTCTGAGAAGCAGGCCGCGGCCCTGGACTTCGTGAAGTTCGTGGGCGGCGAGCAGGGCGCCGAGATCATTGCCAAGACCGGCACCTTCCCCGCCATCAAGAGCGACGCCGTGCTGGATGAGCTGGCCAAGATGGACGGCTTCCCCACCGACGAGGCCAGCAAGGAGGCCCTGAGCACCACCCAGGTCTACCTGGAGATGCCCATGCACGACAAGGCCGCCGACATCGAGGGCGTGCTGAACGAGGCCCATGACGGCATCATGACCGGTGCCATGACCATCGACGAGGGCATCCAGAAGATGAACGACGAGGTCAGCGCTCTGCTGGGCTGAGCCGAATCATAAGTACCCACAGAATCACCAGGGCTGGCGGGGCGGATTCCGCCCCGCCAGCCTCCGTTTTGAGCAATCAGAGAGGAGGATTTGATGCAGAAAACACAGATTCCGGCGGCTTCGGAGGCGGTCGTCAAGTCCCGGAAGAAACGGGAGGCCATCAAAAATCTGGTGGCCTACAGCTTCATCGCCCCCAACTTCATCGGCTTCGCCGTGTTCACCCTGGTGCCCATGGTGATGGCCATCGCCCTGGCCTTCCTGTCCTGGGACGGCTCCAACAATAACCCCATCACCTTCGTGGGCCTTCAGAACTTCATCGACCTGTTTCAGGACGCCAAGTTCACCCAGGCCCTGTTCAACACCATCGCCTACGCCGTTATCACCGTGCCCCTGACCATGGCGGCCTCTCTGGGGCTGGCCATCCTGCTCAACCAGCAGATCCACGCCCGGAACTTCTTCCGCACCATGATGTTCTTCCCCTACGTGGCCTCCATGGTGGCGGTGACTGCCGTGTGGAACATGCTGTTCAATCCCGCCATGGGCCCGGTGAACATGATCCTGTCCGGCCTGGGGGTGGAGAACCTGCCCCGGTGGTCGGTGGACAACAACTGGTTCATCTGCATGGGCACGGTGATCCTGTTCTCCATCTGGAAGTTCATGGGCTACTACATGATTATCTACCTGGCGGGCCTCCAGGGGGTCAACCCGGACCTCTACGAGGCGGCGGCCCTGGACGGGGCCAGCCCCTGGAAAAAATTCTGGTATGTCACCCTGCCCCAGCTGCGGCCCACCACCTTCTTTGTCACCGTGATGCTCACCATCCAGTGCTTCAAGGTGTACGACATCTTCCTGATGATTACCAACTTCGGCCCCGGCGGCAAGACCCGGGTGCTGGTGGGCAATATCTATGAGGCCGCGTTTACGTCCCGGAAGTTCGGCTACTCCAGCGCCATGGCCATGATCCTGTTCATTCTGGTGCTCATCGTCACGCTGATCCAGTTCCGGGGCGAGAAGTCCATGAACGAGTGAGGGAGGGAGCGCGTATGAAAGAGAAATCCGGCGTCACCGGCGGCAAGATCGCCGTGTATACCGTGCTGATTCTGCTGTCCATCCTCACCATCATCCCCTTCGCCTGGATGCTGTCCGCGTCCCTGAAGCTGAACAAGGACGTGTTCACCTGGCCCATGGAGTGGATTCCCTCCAACCCCCAGTGGGCCAACTACATCAACATCTGGACCAAGATCCCCCTGCTGAAGTATATCAGCAACACCGCCATCCTGACGGTAGTTGTCACCCTGCTCCAGCTGCTCACCTCCAGCTTCGCGGCCTACGCCTTCGCCAAGCTGCGCTTTAAGGGCCGCAACCTGCTGTTCCTGGGCTACATCGCCACCATTGCCATGCCCTGGCAGGTGTACATGGTGCCCCAGTTCATGATGATGAGCGGGATGGGCCTCAACGACAAGCTGCTGGCCATGGTGTGCCTCCAGGCCTTCTCCGCCTTCGGCGTGTTTCTGATGAAGCAGTTCTACGACGGCATCCCCGACGAGCTGTGCGAGGCCGCCCGCATCGACGGCCTCAGCGAATACGGCATCTGGCGGCGGATCATGCTGCCCCTGTCCAAGCCCAGCCTGGCAACCCTGACCATCTTCACCTTCGTCAACACCTGGAACGACTTCCTGGGCCCCCTGCTCTACCTGCATACCGACACGAAAAAGACCCTGCAATTGGGCCTGCGCATGTTCATCGGCCAGTATTCCTCCGAGTACGGCCTGATTATGGCCGCGTCGGTGGTGGCGCTGATTCCGGTGCTGATCGTGTTCCTGGCCCTGCAAAAATACTTTGTCCAGGGTATTGCCAGCAGCGGCCTGAAAGGGTAAAATCAAAATACGCACTTACCCACAGCCAAGGGGCGGGGCCTGTGCCCCGCCCCTTGGCGCTATTATGAGTAAATGAGGTGTTCCCAATGAGCAGACCCCTTCCCATCACCGGCGAACAGGTGGGCGCCGCCCTGGACAAGGCCGTGGAGCAGGTGCGGCTCAACCTGCCCAAGTACACCAAAAAGTGCCAGAACCACTCCAGCGTGAAGGGCATCTACCCCACCTGCAAAAACGACGAGTGGACCTGCGGCTTCTGGCCGGGGGAGATCTGGCTGGCCTATGAGCGCACCCATGACGGGGCTTTCCGTGAGGCGGGGCTGACCCTGGTGGACAGCTTCGACCGGCGCATCCGCCGGAAAGTCAAGGTGGCCCACCACGACATGGGCTTTTTGTACACCCCCGCCTGCGTGGCGGCCTACAAGCTCACCGGGGACCAGAAGGCCAGGGAGGCCGCCATCCTGGCGGCGGACCAGCTCATCAGCCGCTTCCAGCCCAAGGGAGAGTTCATCCAGGCCTGGGGACGGATGGGCTCGCCCATCAACTACCGCTTCATCATCGACTGCCTGCTGAACCTGCCCCTGCTGTACTGGGCCAGCCAGGAGACGGGGGACGGGAAATATGCCGGCATCGCCAAACGGCACACCGCCACCTGCATGGCCAACTCCTTCCGGCCCGACGGCTCCACCTTCCACACCTTTTACATGAAGAAGGACGGCTCCCCCGGCCATGGCCGGACCTGCCAGGGCTATCAGGACGACAGCTTCTGGGCCAGGGGACAGGCTTGGGGGGTGTACGGCTCTATTTTGAGCTACCGCTACACCAAAGACCCCGCCGCGCTGGACACCTTCAAGCGGGCGCTGGCCTTCTATCTCACCCGCCTGCCGGAGGATCTGGTGCCCTGCTGGGATATGCTGTTCCAGCCGGACAGCGGCGAGCCCCGGGACTCCTCCTCCGCCGCCATCGTGGCCTGCGGCCTGCTGGAGGCGGTGCGCATCCTGCCCCGGGAGGAGACGGGGGAGTATGAGAGGCTGGCCCGGGAGATGGTGGGCAGCCTGGCGGCCAATTACGCCGTGGAGACCCCGGTGGAGGGGACGGGCCTCATCCTCCACGGCACCTACAGCAAAAAGTCCCCCTACAACACCTGCTTCCCGGAGGGGGTGGACGAGTGCACCTCCTGGGGGGACTTTTACTACATGGAGGCCCTCACCCGGCTGGCCGAGGACTGGGACCCATATTGGTAAACGGAGTGTATATTTATGGAGAGATATCACTATACGGCGGCGGATTTTGCCACAAAGGCGGCGGCGCAGGCCGCTCTGATGCGCCTGCTGGCGCCGCTGAAGCCCTATTACAGCAAAGGGGGCGCCCGGGTGGATCTGGGCGTCACCAGCACCCACTATGAGGACGACTCCATCCAGATGGAGGCCTTTGCCCGTCCGCTGTGGGGGCTGGTGCCCTTCTGGGCGGGGGGAGGAGAGGACCCGGAGTTTGAGGACCTGTACCGCCGGGGCTTCGCCTGCGGCCCCGACCCGGACCACCCGGAATACTGGCACAAATGCCGGCACTACGACCAGAAGTTCTGCGAGATGGCGGCGCTGTCCTACGGTATCCTGTTCACCCCGGACAAGGTGTGGGAGCCCCTGTCTGGTCGGGAAAAGGATAACCTGGCGGAGTGGATGTGGGAGATCAACCGCTTTGAGTGCGTGGCCAGCAACTGGCAGTGGTTCTGCATCCTCACCAATCTGGCGCTGAAATCGGTGGGACGGCCCTACAGCCGGGAGAGGCTGGAATCGGGCCTCCGGCTGATCGAGGACTATTACGACGCCGGGGGCTGGTATCACGATGGAGCCGGGGGAGAAAAGGACTACTATAATCCCTTCGTCATGGTGAGCTACGGCCTGCTCTACGCCATGTTCATGGAGGGGGAAGAGCCCCAGCGGTGCGCCCGCTACCGCCAGCGGGCCCGGGAATTTGCCAGGGACTACGTCTACTGGTTCGGCGGGGACGGAGCCTCCATCGCCTATGGCCGGTCGCTGACCTACCGCTTCGCCCAGGGGGCCTTTTGGGCCGTCGCCCTGCTGGCCGGGGAGGAGGTCCTGCCCCTGCCGGTGATGAAAGGACTGATTGCCCGGCACTTGGCCTGGTGGCTGAATCAGCCCATCTATGACAACGCCGGGGTGCTGGCCATCGGCTACGCCTACCCCAATTTGCAGATGTCGGAGACCTATAACGCCCCCGGCTCCCCCTACTGGGCGCTTAAAGCCTTTGCCTTCCTGGCCCTGCCCGACGGCCATCCCTTCTGGTCCGCCGGGTGCGTCCCCCTGCCGGAGCTGGAGCGGTGCAGGTTTCTGCCCCACGCCAATATGATCGTCCAGCATGGCGGGGAGAACGCTGTGGCCCTGGTTCCCGGCCGGCTGGAGATGGAGCCCTATGCCCATACAGCGGAGAAATACAGCAAGTTCGCCTACTCCAGCCGCTTCGGGTTCAGCATCGCCCGGGGCAATTACGAGCTGGGCCAGATGGCCCCGGACAGCTCGCTGTGTTTTCAGGTTGGGCGGTACTACTACCAGCGGGACGTGGCCCAGCCGGGCTATTCCATCGGCCCGGAGGGCATCACCACCCGCTGGTCCCCGCTGGACGGCATCCAGGTGACTACCACCGTTCAGCCCACCCCCACAGGGCATATCCGGACCCACGTCATTGAGAGCGGTTTTGACTGCGTGGCCTATGACGGAGGCTTTGCCGTCAACGCCAGCGATTTTGAGCCCAACAGCCGGGGGGCAGAGGGGGCCCGGGCCTGGGCCCGCTGCGGGAAGGACTTCTGCGCCGTCGCCGCCCTGGAGGGCGGGGGAGCGGGCGAGGTGCTGGTTCCGGACCCTAACACCAATTTGATCTTTCCCAAGACGGTGATCCCCATGGCGGTGTACGCCATCAGGAAGGGGGCGCAGACCATCCGCACGCAGGTGGACTATTTCGACTGAAAACACGGGGAGAGCGGTGATTTTATGGGCTGGTATCAGACGCTGTATGAGGGAAACGGCCGGGGAGAGGGGCCGTCCGGCCCCAGGCCCAAGGGGCTCCGGCTGTTGCTGGACATCCTGCGCTGGCACTGGTGGACGCTGGTCAAGACCAATATCCTGTTCTGGCTGTGCTGCCTGCCGCTGGTCACGATTCCCGCCGCGCTGAAGGCCATGACCCGCGTGTGCGTCCTCCTTCTGCGGGGGGAACCCCTGGACCTGTGGCAGGACTGGTGGCAGGGGTTCCGCCGGGGGTTTGGGCGCGCCACGGGGCTGGGGCTCGCGGCGGCGCTGGTCCTGTCCGCCGCCGGGTCCGGCGTGGGTTTTTACGGCCGGGGCATGTCGGAAAACGGCCTGCTGGCCGCGCCGGCGCTGCTGCTGCTGTCGGCCATGGCGGTGGCGGTCATGGCGCTGCCCGGCCTGTTCTGCCTGCTGGAGTTCTCCGAGCTGAGGGCGGGCGACGCGGTGCGCAGCGCCCTGCTGCTGGTGCTGGTGCGCCTGCCCCAGCATCTGGCGGTGCTGGCCCTGCTGGCGGCGCTGGTTGTGCTGTACCTGCTGGCCTTTCCCTACTCCTCCATCGCCCTGGCGGCCATTGTGCTGGCTTTGTTCTGGCTGGCGGCCTGCTTCGCGGCCTGGCCGGGGCTGGAAAAATACGTATTCCGTACGGCGGAAAACCCGGAAGAGTCGAAAGAGCGCGGCCCGGATCATGAGGCTCCGTAACGATGGCTTCAAAATGCGGCAGAGACGGCTGATGTGGCGTGCCGCAGAAAAGCTGAACGGCCGCTTGTCCGAGATTGACGCTCAGGCAGCCGCAAATAAGCAATGCGCCGGTATATGTATACCGGCGCATTGCCTGCTGCGATGTCCTCCATTCCCGCTTAGGACCTGTATTCACAACCTCAAATCAACGCTTCTTTCAGGAAGTACTGATTATAGCGTGGACCGTATGGCCCCCTCGGCCTCCCCGTCAAACACAAGGTCGTATTTCTCCACGTCCACCAGTACCTGCCCGTCCGCCTCGAAGGTGATGGCGTCCGCTTCCTGGGGGGTGTAGATCACCGCGCTGGCCGCCGCCTCGCCGCCGTTGACGAACACCTCCACGCTGAACCGGTCCAGAATGACCCGGAGCTGGATCTCCCCGCCCTGGGGCCGCACTAAAAAGCTGCGGGTGTTGACGATGTCCCGGGGCAGGCCGCTGCGGCAGCGGTCGATCTTTATGGTGCTCTCGTCCGGCTTGTAGCGGATGATGGTGTCGTGCCGGCCATCCTTGGCCACGTGGAGCCGGAACCAGCGGCAGGAGCCCTCCCCCATGGGCCTGACGGTGACGGTCATGTCCAGCACCCGGCCTTGGATGCCGGGCAGGTTGGTTTCCCCGCTAACCAGAATGTGGTGGTGAATCACCGGATTGCGCCGGTAAGCCTCCAGCTCCCGCACCGGGCGCTGGTACAGCCGCCCGTTTTCCACAGACAGCTCCCGGGGCAGGGTCATCTGCCCAAACCAGCGGCAGTGGAAGGGCTTGGCCCCCGCCGTGTCCCAGTTCTGCATCCAGGCAATCATAATCCGCCGCCCGTCCGGGGCCTCCAGCGTTTGGGGGGCGTAGAAGTCCAGTCCGTAGTCGATGGCCTGGACCCGCTCCCGGGTGAAGCCCGTTTCCCCGTCATAGTGTCCCATCAGGCACAGCGTTCCGTTGCCTGCGTGGAACTCCAGCCCGATGGGGGTCATGTCCTGGGGGCTGGTGAGAAGGATGTGCTTGCCGTCCAGGGTGAAAAAATCGGGGCACTCCCACATTTTTCCGTACTGGTTATTGCATCGGTCCAGAGTATGGACAAAGTCCCATTGCAAACCGTTCGCGCTCTGGTAGAGCAGGATGGCTCCGCTGCCATCCCCGGTGCGGTTGCCGATGGCGGCGTAAAACATTCCGTCCTTGTCCCGCCATGCCTTAGGGTCCCGAAAGTCGATGGCGCTGCCTCCCTGAGGCAGGTCCTTGCTGTCCAGCACCGGGTTTCCGCCCCACTTCTCGTAGTTCACCCCGTCGCCCACGGCCACGCACTGGGTCTGCACGTCCTCCAAAAAGCCCTCGGGGTTGTGGTGGCGCTGGACGCCGGTGTACAGCAGCAGCTGCCGCCCGTCGGGCAGCTCCACAGCCCCGCCGGAGAAGCAGCCTGAGGCGTCGTATTCCTCATCCGGGGCCAGGGCGCAGGGCAGCCGCTCCCAACGTAGAAAGTCGCGGGTTTTCAGGTGGCCCCAGTGCATGGGGCCCCACTCGTTGGAGTAGGGATGGTATTGGTAGAACAGGTGGCACTCCCCCTTGTAGAAGGAAAATCCGTTGGGGTCGTTCATCCAGCCGATGGTGGGGGTGGCGTGGAAGGCGGGGCGCTCGGTATCGGGGATGTGGGGGCCGTACTGGGTCTCAAAGTCCCGGGCCTTTTGCAGAATTTCGCTGGTCATGGCGTTCATCCTCCTTGGCTGTCTCTACGGTCCATTATAATTTGGGGACGGGGAAATGGCAAGAGCATTTTTCGGGAAAAGGGGCGGCACAGACCGCCCCTTTTCCACTTCGTGCAGGTGTGGCTATTCCGCCGCGGCGTACCGCTCATAGGCGCCCTGGTAAGCCTCGATCAGCTTATCCATGCCGCACTTCTTGGAGAGGTACTCCTTGTACTCCTCCCACTCGGCGTCGTCGGGGCCGCCGTCCCGGAGCCACAGGGCCTCCCGCTCCTTCACGGTGTTCTCAAAGTCGGTGCGGTACAGGTCGATGGTGTCCAGCTCCTCGCTGGTGAACACGCAGTCCACGGGATAGCGGGTCTTGTCGTCCACGTACTTGAACCAGAAATTCTCCAGATCCTCCAGGCGCTGGACGGCCCGGGCCTCCATGTAGAACACGTCGGTGTAGTAGTCGGACAGGATCAGCTTGGGGCCGGCCACCTCGTTGGCGCTTTTCAGCTCGCCGGCGCTCTTGCCAAACTGGGCCTTGGCCTCCTCGTCGGTGATGGAGTTCCACAGCCCGTCCTCCCCCTTTTCGGTGAAATACACGCCGATGGGGCCGTATTGGAGCTGCATGACATGCTCCCCGGTATACCACTGGTCGTAGAATTTCAGCAGGTTGATGGGGCTTTTGCAGTCGGCGGTGATGGACAGCTGGCCGGAGTTCACCGCGCTGCCCGCGGATTTCAGGGTGACGGTGCAGGTGCCGTCGGGGCCCTTCAGCGGGGGCAGGTAGACGTAGTCCCCGGAGTAGTCGCCAGTGAGCTCCGCGATCTCCCACCAGGTGGCCACCCCCACGTAGCCCTGGGTACACTTGGAGATGTACTGGGTGTCGGTCTGGCTGAACACCTCCAGGTCGATGAGGCCCTCCTCGTACCAGTCGTGGTAGTAGGTGACGGCGTTCCGATACGTGTCGCTGACGCAGTCGAACACCACCTGTTTGTCCTTGGTGAGCCGCAGATCCATGCACACGTCCGACCAGTTGGTGACGCCGAAGGGGGCATAGAAGATGTTCTGCCCCCAGCACCACTGGTCGAAGCCGAAGGTCATGGGAATGGTGGTGCCGGGATCGTTGCCGTAGACCTTGTGGGACATATCGTTGTCCTTGAAGGCTTGGAGGGCGGTCTTCAGCTCCTCCACCGTCTCGGGCACGGGGAGGTTCAGCTCGTCTAGCCAGCGCTTGTTGATCATGGAGAACTGCTGGATGGAGTGGATGGACAGATCGTCCTCTGCGCCGATGGCCCCGGTGCCCATCATCTCGGCGGCGGGCAGGCCGTAGATGCCGCCGTCATCCTGGGTGATGGCCGCCTTGATGGCGGGGTTCTCCTCCAGGATCTTGGACAGGTTGGGCATGATCTCCGGGATGATGTAGGGGGTTAGGTCCAGGAAGGTGCCACCCCTGCCGTACCGGGCCAGGTCGTAGTTGGAGAAGCCCACCGCCTGGAACGCGTCGGGCAGGTCGCCGCCGGTGATGCGGATGTTCACCTGCTCGCCCAGGGAGTCGGACATGACCTCCCAGTTGATTTTGACTCCCGCCGCCTCCGCCATCTCGTTGAGGATGGGGTTGTCATCATAGCCGGAGGACAAAGCGGAGATGCCGCTGACCACGTGGAACTCGGTCTGATCGGTGTTCATGTTCACGGTGCCGTCGTTGACGCTGCCCACACGGCCCAGGCCGCAGCCGGACAGGGTTCCCGCCAGCACGGCGGCGCACAGGGCGCCGGAAATGATTCGTTTTATATTCATGTTCAAATGCTCCATTCTAAAACTGATTAAAACATGGAAGCGTTCCGTTGCCGTGGGGGAACTTTACAGGTCACGACAACGCTGGTAGCGAATTAAAGTTCTTTTTCGGTTCCTTTTTCTTTCAAGAAAAAGGAACTCAGCCCTTCACCGCGCCGGCCATAAAGCCCTTCTCAAAATACTTCTGGACGAAGGGGTAGGCGATGAGCATGGGCAGGGCCGCCACGATCATGGAGCTGAACTTGATCATTTCCTTCAGCTTGTTCAGCTCGGCGAAGCCGCCCTCGATCATGCCCGCCTGCTCGGTGGAGGCGGCGCTTTTGATGAGGATGCCCCGCAGCACCAGGGGCAGGGGCTGGCCCTTGCCGCCCAGGTAGATCATGGCGGTGAACCAGTCGTTCCAGTAGGCCACCATGGCGAACACCGCCTGCACCGCCAGAATGGGCATGGACAGGGGGATCACCACGCTGAGGAAGGTGCGGAACTTGGACGCGCCGTCGATCTCCGCCGCCTCCACCAGGTCGTGGGGGATGCTGTTCTGGAAGTAGTTGCGCACGATGATCATATTGCCCACCCCCACGCCGCCGGGGAGAAACAGGGACCACATATTGCCGATGAGGCCGGTCTGCTTCACGATGAGGTAGGTGGGGATCATGCCGCCGCCGAAGTACATGGTGAACACGAAGAAGAGGCTGAGGAACTTCCGCCCCGGCAGGTCCTTCTGGGCCAGGGGATAGGCGGTGATGTACAGCATGACCACGGAGAAGATGGTGCCGATGACGGTATACTTCACGGAGTTGAAGAAGCCCGGCATGATCTTGGGGTCGGCGAACACCGCCTTATAGCCCTCCAGGGTAAAGCCGCTGGGGAACAGGAAGGTCTTGCCCGCGTACACATCGTAGGGGTTGGAGAAGGAGGCGATCACCACGTAATACAGCGGGTAGGCCACGATGAGCAGCACGATGGCACAGATGGCCACCAGGATGATGTCGCTGGTGCGGTCGGAAACGCCCTTTGCCTGTTTGTTCATGAGCCCACCCCCTTAGACAAATTCCACGTCCGACGCTTTGGACGCGATGCGGTTGACCACCAGCAGCAAAATGATGTTGACGGCGGTGTTGAACAGGCCCACGGCGGTGGAGTAGCTGTATTTGGCCTGTTCAATGCCCTGCTGGTACACATACACGGCGATGACGTCGGAGGTGGCCTTGTTCAAATCGGTCTGGAGCAGCCACACCTTCTCGAAGCCCACGTTCATCAGGCCGCCCGCCGCCATAATCAGGTTGAGGATGGCCATGGGCAGCAGCTCGGGCAGGTCGATGTGCAGGATACGCTGGAACACCGACGCGCCGTCCACCTTGGCGGCCTCATAGAGGCCGGGGTCCACGTTGGCCAGCGTGGCCAAATAGATGATACAGCCCCAGCCCGCGTCCTGCCAGATGCCGGAGGCGATGTAGATGGTGCGGAAGGCGGAGGACTGGGTGAGGAAGTCGATCTGGGTGCCCAGCAGCAGATTCAAAAGGCCGCCGGTGGGGCTGAGGAAGATGCGGATCATGCCGCAGATGATCATGGTGGAGATGAAGTGGGGGGCGTAGAGCACCGTCTGCACCACCCGCTTGAAGCGGTGAAACCGCACCTGGTTGATAATCAGGGACAGGACGATGGGGATCGGAAAGCTCCACAGCAGGCTGAACAGGCTGATGAGCACCGTGTTCTTGATCATCCGGAAACAGGTGGGGGCGTTGAAGAACCGGGCGAACCATTGCAGGCCCACCCATTCGCTCTCCAGAAAGCCCAGGTTGGGATCAAAGTCCCGGAAGGCGATCTGGATGCCGTACATGGGGATGTACTTGTACACCACGGTCAGCACCACGGGTATGGCCAGCAGGGCGTACATCTGCCAGTTGTCCGCCAGCCGCCGTGCCAGGGGCCTGCGGGCCGGACGGCTGAGGGCTGCGGCTTGGCTTGGGGACGCGATTTTGCTCATTTGCGCTCACTCTCCCTTGAAACTTGTTATCCATATAATGTTTCACGGCAAAGACTGGCCTGTTTTTTGGCGGGGCTGTTCCCTGTTAATGTGTGAAACGTTATTTATTAGATGGGTTTGTAGTAGTACGGCACGGCGGAGATGTCAAGCGTTTTCTGAGCTAAATTGGGCTATTCACCCAATTTTATTTGAAGTGCACAAGCTGGAACACTCTATTTTGTGCAAATCATAAAAATGTATCGTTTCATGAAAAACTTGTGAAATTCATTTTTACAAAGAGAGCGCTCATCTGCTATGATAAGGCCAGTAAGGGGGAATGGGCCTCAAAGCGGCCCGCTCTATGAAATGTTTCATTTGGAGGGAGCGCCATGAAAGGAACAACGCCCACCATGAAGGACGTGGCGCAGGAGGCCGGAGTAGCCCTGGGCACAGTGTCCAAGGTGTTCAACGGCCTGCCTGTGGGGGAACGCTACCGGGTCAAGGTGGAGGAGGCCGCCCGGCGGCTGGGCTATCAGGTGAATCAGTACGCCCGGGGGCTGCGCTCAGGCAAGACCTACAATGTGGCGGTGATTCTCCCGGGGGTGGACCACCCCTTTTTCGCCGCCCTGGCCCAGCACCTGTGCGCCGCCCTGATGAGGCGGGAGCACCGGATGCTGCTCTACGTCACCGCCTCCAACCCGGACGCGGAGCAGGAGTGCGTGGGCATGGTGCGGCAGAACAAGGTGGACGGGGTCATCGGCCTGACCTACAATCCTCTGGAGCTGGACGGGGAGCTGCCCTTTGTCAGCATTGACCGCTGCCTGGGCCCCGACATCCCCTGCGTGGCGGCGGACAACTACGGCGGGGGCCGGATGGCGGCGGAAAAGCTCATCCAGCTTGGCTGCACCCGGCTGGCCTTTCTGCGCACCGGCTCCGCCAGCCCCAGCGAGACGGACAAGCGGGGGGACGGCTTCGAGATGGCCTGCCGGGCCCATAATGTGACCTACGACGTTTTGCGGCTCAACGACGGGGAAGATTTCGGCCGGTTCCGGAACTTTTTTCAGGAACATATGACGGCGGGGCGGCTGGACATTGACGGAATCTTCTGCTCTACCGACCTGCTGGCCTGGAGGGTGCGGGGGATGCTGGCTCAGCTGGGCGTCCGGGCGCCGGAGGACGTGCAGATCATCGGCTTTGACGGCATCCGGCGGTTCGGCGCGGAGGAGCTGTACTGCTCTACCATCGTACAGCCCACCCAAAAGCTGGCGGAGACCGCGGTGGAGCTGCTGCTGGCCAAGGATCGCTCCAACACTCCGGCGCTGGTGTGCCTGCCGGTGAGCTACGCCCCCGGCGGCACAACGAGGGAATGACCATGGCAAGCGAGTATTTGAAGTGGAAGTGCCGGGACGTGCAGCGCCGGGAGGCCGCCGTCCAGACCCCGGCGGAAAAACGAAAAAACTGGTGGCATTACCACAAATGGCACGCAGTCATCGGTTTGACGCTGGCGGTCCTGGGCGTGTATCTGGTCTGTCAGGCCCTGGGGGTGGGGCAGGTCAGGCCGGACTATCAGGTGGCCTACGTGGGGACGGACGCCCTGCCGGACGCCGCCGCCGCTGCCATTGAAAGCGCCTTCGCCGCCCTGGGGGAGGACCTGAACGGAGACGGGCGGGTGGTGGTGCGGCTCAACCAGTACCCGTCCGCGAAAGGCATCGACCCCGGCATGGCTGCGTCCGGCCAGGTGGCCCTTATGGCCGACCTGCTGGAGTGCGAGAGCTACTTTTTCCTGCTGGAGGACCCGGGACCATTTCAAGCGAGCTATCATGTGTTGTGCCGCCTGGACGGGTCCCGGCAGGAGGAGGGCCCCTGGACGGCGGAGGGGACGTACCTTCCCTGGAACCAATGCCCCAGCCTGGCCGGGATGGAGCTGAGCGGATATTCCGATGAGCTGCCGGGCGGGACGGCGGAAGGGGAGGCCGTCAGGCTGGTCTCCGGCCTGTATCTGGCCCGGCGGGGTTTTTGGACGGAAAAAACCGCCGCATACCCGGAATGAACTGCACCCCATTTGTTAGACAGTATGGTATACTACTAACAAGTGGGGTGAT
>CAJTLI010000024.1 GCA_910577525.1 uncultured Oscillospiraceae bacterium
GGACTGGCCTGTTTCACCACCATGTATTTTACCGTCTACCGCCCCCTGGGGCGGCGAGAGGATGGGACATAGTAACGGGGAGGGAACAAAAAGTATTTGATCGGTTAGGATTGTACCAACCACTTTTGGAATTCTTCCAGCGTGATTTTTCCCGCGTCACACTCCTCCCGCTTCTCCCTGGCCCTCGCGCTCCAGGCGTAAAACTCGTCCCTGGTGATCCGTCCCGCTTTGATCCAAGCAAACCGCTTTTTGTATTCCCGCCGGAACACCTTAAACGCCTCGTCCGTGCTTTTGCTTTTCTCCCACACACGGAACGCGCCGACCTCCTTGCAGGTGCGGCCTTCGTCGTCGGCGGGGCGGTCGCAGTACTCCGTCCCGCCGTGGCCTGTCACCGCGAACAGCCGCCCGCAGTTTTTGCACTGGCGCATTCTGATCTCCCGCTTCAGGCACTCCCGCAGGTGGTAGTCGATGAGATCATACACCGTATTGGGACACAGGAACTCCGCGAAGGTCTGGCGGTACATCAGCTCGTAGCACATCTTCTGCGGCCGAAAACGAAATACGTCCCTCCCCGCCTGCTCCGCGTCAAGGTAGTAGGCAGTCATTTTTTCGTCCACGGTTTTGTCGCTGGTGTCCTCCACCCAGGTGTGGGTGAGCAAATCTAATGCTTGCCGCTGGAGCTGCTCAAGTTTGCCCGGCATCTCATCCAGGTACTCCACCTGCAAATAGTTCTGCGGGAACTCGTAGCCGAGATACCACGCCCTGTCCAGGCGGTATTTCCAATCCAGAAAGAGCAGCACAAAATAGGGATGGTAATACGTCAGGCCCATGAACATCTGGCAGACATGGTCAGATTCCTCTCGGCTTTTCTCTGCGATGACCTTGCGCACCCCGTCTGACAGCTGCTGGAACACTGGGCGCATCTGCTCCATGTCGAAGTCCAAAAAGGACAACAGGCTCTCCGGAAACCTGGCGTTCCTCGTGGACATGATGCGCTGCCCTTCCGGTTCCTCCTGGACAAACCCGTACAGCTCCATGCCATCTGAAATACAGGTTTTAAACTCGTAGTGTATCATGGCTCCTCCGATAGACACAATGATAAAATAATTAGAATCGGACTTGACGGCGATTCCAGAATCTGTTACACTCACAACAGTGACAGATACAAAAGGATGGTAAGATAAGTCTATAGCGTGAGCAGGAAAAAGTCAACAGCAAATTTCAAGAATTAGGAGGTACCATGATTTTAGGAGAACGGTTTTCAAACTCAGCAACGCACTATTTTGTTTCCACCTGACGCCCATCCAGTTCACGGTGTACAGCTTCCTGGTGAGCAGCGCGGGGCAGAAGGAAAAGTGCTGGCCGTCCATGAAAATCATCGCGGCCAACTGCCACTGCTCCGCGACGGCGACGCGGGAGGCCATCGCCGCTCCGGAGCAGAAGGAGTTCATCCGGCGGGTAAAACGATTCCAAGACAGGCCCAACGGAAGCGTCCGACAGACCAGCAACGCCTACTACATTCAGGAGCAGCCCCCGCTCCCCGCCACCTGAGGGCACACCCCCACGCGAAGCAGCGGGGGTGATATATGAACAAGACGAAGGAGAACAATTAAAACCCTTCGCCGCGGGGCAGACATCGGCGTGAGGGCGGGGTATCGGATGAGCAGCACGCACAAATCCAGACAGTATTTGAAGGCCAGAGGCCCGCCTGTTTTCTTCGTCGGGAGCAACCCCAGTTGGGAGATCCCCGTGTTTCGCGTTTTAAGGCCCTTTGTTCCCCTCGCGGGAACTGGGTGGCATCCATACACCTCCCGAGCCCTGATACGCGGCGTTGACCGCCTTGTGGCCCGTTGTAGGCGGATGTGGAAACGCCCCAAGGATTGGGCTCGCGCAGAGACAAGGAATCATCCCCAGTCCACCCGTCACTTTTTCGCCCGGTTTTTCGGGCATCGCAGGCGTTCGATTTTTGTGCAGGATAAAGGCCGGGGGTCTAGTGCGCCCCCGGCCAGATCACGCCGCCCCGCAAACGCGGGTCGGTTCAAGGGCTTCCGGGTTTTCCAGCCTCCACCTTCGCGGGGATCACATTGGGCCCCCTGGGCTCACCCCGGGGGTCAGGTTGTAGGGAAAGCCCCGTCACAAGCCCGTTTGCGTGGGGATCACGGCGGGGATGTGACTTCAAAAACGGCAAAACTCCCCGTTTTTACGGCATTGCAAGGAGGAAATTACACCCAGAGAAATAGTAAAATTTGCCATGCGAATCAAGCCGGAAACCCAGGAGCTGGTCCGCCAGTGGTATGAGAAGAACAACAGCCAGTTGGACGGCCTACGCTGGCAGTGCGTCCAGGAGATGAAGAACGGAAGATTCGATTGAGGCAGACAGCGTACAAAAGCTATGACGAGCTGCCGCTGATGCTGTCGGTGCCGGAGATGGCGGCGGTGCTGGGGATCAGCAGGGCAGGGGCCTACGAGCTGGTGCGAGGTAAGGGATTCCCCGCGCTGAAGATTGGCAGCAGGGTCGTGGTGCCAAAGGAGAAATTTATCGGCTGGATCGATAGGCAGACATTGGGGGATTGATGCGGCCATCCAAAGCGGGCACTGTGCAAAGTGCTTCGTTTGCGCCGATGTTTTTCTCCACGTCGAACTCTGATTCTGCTTGACTTCCGGGCGATCCTTCGGCATGGTTGTGTTTGCCAAAACATATCAAAGCCGAAGGGAGAAGTAATCATGAGCAGAAAACGGGAAGCAGTATTTATGGGGCTCGGCATCCTCGCCGGCCTCGCGTTAAGTGGGCCAGCAGTTCAGGCAACCACCAGCATCACTGCCACATTGAGCAGTCAGCCAATCTACGTGGACGGCCAGCGGATCAGCATGACCGCCTATAACATCGGTGGGAACAATTTCGTCAAGCTCCGGGACATCGGGCGGGCCGTGGGCTTCGGCGTGACCTACGATGCCGCCACCAACTCCGTCCACATCGACAGCATCCAGCCCTACCGGGAGGAACTCCCCGCCGCATCCCCCGGTCCCACGGAAAAAAGTGTGCAGGCTGCCTTGGCACAGTTGAAGCAAGTCTATCCCACGGGCACAGTTTACGGCGCGTTTTATCGTCCCAATGATCCGTTCAACTGGCCATTCAGCAACTCCGTCCGCACCATCCCCATCCCGAAGCAGGCGGTGGATCTGTTGATCCTGGAACACGAAAAGCACCCGGATAACCCGTATATGTTCCCTTCCCCCAAGACGGGCACGATGTACGATCCGGACTCCTTCCGCCATACCCACGAGAAAATCCTGGCGGCGGCAGGGATCGAGTATATCCGCTTCCACGACCTCGGACATATGTTCGTCGCGCTGTCGCTGCAGAACGGAGTGGATGTGAAAACCCTGTCCAATACCCTGGGACACTACAGCGCGGGCTTCACCCTGGACACCTATACCCATGCCACCCAACGGATGAAGCGGGCGGCGGCGGATACCATTGGGAGTGTGATTGACCAGGCGATGTAAAATTAAGTGAAACAGGGCTGGGCAGGGAGATTCTTCCTGTCTAGCCCTGTTTACCGCATACGTAATCAGTCAGCGCCTTTGACATAGGTTTGAAGGCACTTGTTAATGCTGTCATACAAATGATAACGCTTTAACCCTATTTGCTTCATGATCCGTTTAATCTGTGTTTTGTCCTCTGGGGTTCGATAGGAGATGTGCCATTGGGCGTTACGCAGTCTTTGGGTGTGGCCGCCATCCAGATACTCCACAAGGCCAAGAACGGAGTGGATTCCATCTGGAAGCTCTGAGTTGCCATATTTTTGGGCAATTTCTTTCAAAAAATCTTGTGTTCGGCCAGCCTGCTCAAAGAGGAATCGCCGGTCTACTGCGCGCTTTTCTTCGTATGCATCATGACTGTCATATGGCTTTTCTGGCCCCAAAAGCTGCTCTGCTAATTTCTCCGCTTTGGGAAATGGAATTGAGGATTTCTTTAGCTCACGCTCCCTATGGTGCGCCGCGTATTGGATGTTGAGCTGAATCATCGGGGATAACAGTTCCTCTGTGCCCGGTATGCCAAGCGTGAGTAGCTGCATGAATTCATCCTCAACCATCTTCCCCGCGGCAGAAAGGGTTTCAAAATCACATCCACAGAGGGTGGTTTTGTCAATGTAGTCAAAGTATTCTGCATCTGGATTGCCGAAAGAATGCCCCAATACGTAGATATTTTCAATATCTTCTATGTGCAGATTTGCATCCATGAATGCCGCGCACATATGGTCGATATTGTCCGCAACGTGCTTATCTGTGCGATATAGGGCATCTTCTATTGCATATAACGCTTTGAGGCGGGGAAGTCCATGCCCAGGAATCAGCGGCTTTATAAAATGCTGCTCAGTCAGTTCCCTGAAGGCAGTTTCCGGATGGCAATTTTTGAGGATCAAATGGATCTCCATACACAAGCTCAACAGGCGTAACTGTTTTTGTGGTTCCATCTGGCTCGGAAATAGTTTTGGAGTGAATCCCGAGATCATTCATCGCTTCATCAAGATGCGCTGAATAATATTTCCTGAATTCATCATAAGCAGTTGGAAGTCCCTGCCAGCGATCAAATCCGTTTCCAATGATGACCAGATTTCTATACTTGGATTTAAACACGAGAATTTCCCTCTCTTTTTGTATCGTGTCCGACATCTGCCGAGGCCCCATCCCCTCGCCATACGTTGGGGTAATGTGAACAATACGAAACAGAGCAAATAAAACACCCATGCCGACAGTTACCCGTCCCGCCTCTCGGCCCGTTCGATCTGCTTCTCCCAAGTCCTTTCCGTCTGCCGCTTGAGGAACTCTTGCAGCGGCACCAGCTCCTGCCGGGCATCCCAAGCCTCCAGCGCATCATAATACTCCTTCCGATCCTCTTCGTGGATAATGACAGGCGGATGCCCATGGAGCACCAGCAGATAATTCATCGCCAGCCGCCCCGTCCGGCCATTGCCATCCGCGAAGGGGTGTATATTCTCAAATTTGGCGTGAAAGTATGCCGCCGCGGTCAGCGCGTTCCTCGGCTCCACATCCCGCAGTTCCTCCAGCAGCTCCCGCACCTCATCCGCCACATCCTCCGGCGCGGCTCCAATCTCCTCGCGACCCGTCACATAATTGTGGCGCTTGTACTCACCGGGGCGTTTCCCCAATCGCCAACGTTTCGCGCCATAGGTGTTTTTGGTCAGGCAGAGCTGCAGCTCTTTGAGAAACGCCTCATCCAAAGGCCGCCGATCCCCAAAGGCGCACAGGAACAGTTCATAGGCATCCTTGGCGTTGCGAATCTGGAACAGCGTCCGCAGATCCCCGGTGTAGCCGGTGACGCCATCGTGTTCGAAAATCTCCCCTGGTGTCGTGATAGGTGATATTCTCGTTCTCAATTTTCCCGGAATGGTACGCAAAGGTAATGCTAAAGGCGTTCAGGGCTTCCGCCAATTCAGCGTCCGTGGTTACATGTTTACGCCGCCACAGCTCCAGTGCCCGTTCATAGCCGCCCATAATGCCCTCCTTTGCTGTCCGCTCCATTGTTCCTTTCGGCGTATGGGTCGCGGTCTGGGTCTTGCTCCAAAACGCATTTTGACCCAGACCAATTATAACTAAGAAAGTAATGAAAAATCCCTAATTTCTTGCGAAATTAGGGATTTTGTGGTGGAGACTACAGAACTCGAATCTGTGACCTCTTGCGTGTGAAGCAAGCGCTCTACCGGCTGAGCTAAGCCTCCGTATTGGTGACCCGGACGGGAATCGAACCCGTGTTACCGCCGTGAAAGGGCGGTGTCTTAGCCGCTTGACCACCGGGCCGTGGTGCCCGAGGCGGGCGGGGTCAGAGCGGAGCCCCGAAGAAGCGGCCAGCGCCGCTTCTTCGGGATGGTAGCGGCGACTGGATTCGAACCGGTGACAACTCGGGTATGAACCGAGTGCTCTAGCCAACTGAGCTACGCCGCCATCTGTCGTAGTAATTGCCGCCCTGACAGGGGCAAGTGATAGTGTACCTCATTTTATCGGAAATGTCAACCTTTTTTTGCGAGAAAATCGAAACTTGGAAAAGAGGGCGCGGCGCCCTCTTGACAGGCCGGCAGGAATGTGGTATCATACATTTAACCAAAGAGTTAAATGATGGAGGCGGTGGATTGGGGCTTCAAACCACGATGCGGGCCCTGGCGGACCCGACCCGGCGGGAGATTCTCAATCAGCTCAAACGGCAGAGCCTCTCCGCCGGCGATTTGGCCGCCCGCTTTCCCATGAGCGGCGCGGCGGTGTCCAAGCATCTGGCGGTTCTGAAGGAAGCCGGGCTGATCCGGGACCGGCGGGAGGGAAAGTACATTTTCTATGAGCTGAACGCCTCCGTGCTGGAGGAGGTGCTGTTGTGGCTCAACGGCTTGAAGGAGGATTGACATGAAACGCGCTTACCGCATTCTGGTTGTCCTGACCGCCCTGTTCCTTGCGGCGGAGGGGGTGGTCCTGTCCATGCTGCCGGACACCGTGCCCGTCCACTACAACTTCGCCGGAGAGGTGGACCGGATGGGGAGCAAGCTGGAATTTCTCATCTTTCCCGTCATCGCGGCGGTGAGCGGCGCGATTTTCGCCCTGATCGCCTGGCAGTGCGGGAAGAAGGGGGACCGTGACAGCGCCCTCTCGGAAAAAATCCTGCTGGGCTCGGCTTTTTTGGAGGTGGTGCTGTTCGGCGGGATGGGGCTGTATTTCATGGCTCTGGCCGCCCGGTATACGCCGGGGGACGTGGGCCCCACCGTGACGGCGGATTTGCCGCGGTTTATTGGAATCGGGGTGGGCGTGCTTCTGGTTCTGCTGGGCAACGCCATGCCAAAGGCCCGGCGCAACGCCCTGTTCGGCCTGCGTACCAAGTGGAGCATGGCGGACGACGAGGTGTGGCGGAAATGCCAGCGCTTTGGGGGCTTTTCCGGCGTGGGGCTGGGGTTCGGACTGATTGTCTCCGGAATGTTCCTGGACAGCCTGCCCCTGCTGATTCTGTGCGCGGTGGTAGGGCCGGTGTGGGCCGGGCTGTGCGTCGCGGCGTCGTACCAGTTTTATAAAAAGGCGGGGCTTGCCTAGGACTTGTTTGAAAATTGTCAACACACCCCAACGGCGGATCTTCTACCGCCATGCTTTGCCGGTTTTCCTCGAAATACACCAAGTGCTTCTGCGTCAAACCGGCTTCGCCTGACGAAAAAATTCCTCGCCGCTGGGCATTCTGCTGATTTTCAAACGGCGCCTAGCCCGCCAGATACAAAAGGGGGCGGCCGTCCATTTGGACGGCCGCTCCTTTGCGGTGTCTATCAGCTCAGAACGGCAGCAGCTCCAGGTGCTCCAGCAAAATTTTCAGCCCGATGAGCACCAGCACCACGCCCCCGAACAGCTCCGCCTTGGCCTTGTACCGGGCGCCGAACACGTTGCCCACCTTTACCCCCGCGGCGGAGATGACGAAGGTGCACGCCCCGATGAGGGCCACGGCGGGGAGAATATCCACCCGCAGGAAGGCGAAGGTGACGCCCACCGCCAGGGCGTCGATGGAGGTGGCCACCGCCAGCAGCAGCATGGCCGGAGGGGCCAGGGAGGGGTCGCAGTCCTCCTCCTCCCGGCTTAGGGCCTCCTTAATCATACCCCCGCCGATGAGGGCCAGCAGCACAAAGGCAATCCAGTGGTCAATGGCGGCGATCCGGTCGGCGAAGGAGGCCCCCAGCAGCCAGCCGATGAGGGGCATCAGCGCCTGAAAGGCCCCGAACCACAGCCCCACGATGACGGCGTGCCGGGGCATCAGCGCCCGGATAGACAGGCCCTTGCAGACAGACACCGCGAAGGCGTCCATAGACAGGCCCACGGCCAGAATCAACAGCTCCGGAAATCCCATAAAACATCATCCCTTCTTGTCTTGAGGGTATGCGGGACAACAAAAAAAGAGACCATACCCGCACCCATGCGGATAAGTCTCATCGTCGGGACAAACTGCGCTCACTCGCTTCCGGCTTTGCCGAAAGCTCGACCGCTCCGTTGTCCCTCCTCTCCCCGCGAAACCCGCTTCGCTGGGCTTTCGCGGGGGCCCCATCAAGGGCGCCTTGCAGGGCCACGTGTTGGGTTTGCCACAGCCAGACAGCGCTGCTGTCAGTATGTTGACAGTGGCGCGGGAGCCCTTGCGGGCCGCCGCCGACTACTCCCTTATCAGTGGGCGTATTGTACTCCCCCGGCGGGCGGTTAGTCAACCACAACCGCCCCAAGCCGGGTGCTTTTTCACATCCGGCCAATTATTTCAAGCCATTTGTGAAAAAACCTTGAATTCTATCCGGGACCGGTTGCCTTTCCCGAAAAAAAAGTATAAGATACATGACATAAGAGATGACTGCGCCCCGGCGGGCGGACGGAGGGGTCCTATGAGCTACATATCCTTTGAAAATGTCAAAAAAGAGTATAAAATGGGCGAGATCACCATTAAAGCGGTGGACGGCGTGGACTTCACCGTGGACAAGGGGGAGTTTACCATTATCGTGGGCCCCTCCGGGGCGGGCAAGACCACGGTGCTGAACATGCTGGGGGGGATGGACGCCTGCTCGGACGGCGTCATCACCGTGGACGGCGCCCGGGTGAGCGGCTACAGCCCCAAGCAGCTCACCGAATACCGGCGGCACGACATCGGCTTTGTGTTTCAGTTCTACAACCTGGTGCAGAACCTCACGGCCCTGGAAAACGTGGAGCTGGCCGCCCAGATCTGCCGGGACCCCCTGGACGCCAGAGAGGTTTTGAACCGGGTGGGGCTGGGGGACCGGCTGGACAACTTTCCCGCCCAGCTGTCCGGCGGCGAGCAGCAGCGGGTGGCCATCGCCCGGGCCCTGGCCAAGAACCCCAAGCTGCTGCTGTGCGACGAGCCCACCGGCGCTTTGGACTACGTCACCGGCAAGGCCATTTTGAAGCTGCTCCAGGACACCTGCCGTCAGGAGGGCATGACGGTCATCGTCATCACCCACAACACCGCCCTCACCCCCATGGCGGACAAGGTCATCCACATCAAGAGCGGCCGGGTGGCCGGCGTGGAGCGCAATGAGGCGCCCACCCCGGTGGAGGACATCGAATGGTGACGCGCCGGAGGAACCGCCTGACCACCGACGCCTTCCGGGAGATCAGGAATACCTTCAGCCGCTACGTGTCCATTCTGGTGCTGGCGGCGCTGGCGGTGGCCTTTCTGGCCGGGCTGCGCACCGCCGCGCCGGATATGCAGTACACCGCCGACAACTACTACGACCGGACCCGCCTGATGGACGGCTATGTGCTGTCCACCCTGGGCCTGACGGAGGCCGACCTGGCGGCGCTGGAGGGGGCGGCGGGCGTCGAGGCGGTGGAGGGCTGCCGGGACCTGGACGCGGTGGCCACCGACCGCATTGTCAACGTGCGCTCCCTGCCGGAGCGGCTGAATCTGCTGGAGGTGACGCGGGGCCGTCTGCCTCAGTCGGCGGACGAGTGCGTCACGGAAAACCTGCTCTTGGTGAAGCTGGGCCTGGAGGTGGGGGACCGGCTGGAGCTCACCCTGGAGCCGGACAACGAGGGGGATCTGGTCAACACCTCTTACACCATCGTAGGGGTGGTGTGCTCCCCGCTGTATGTGGCGCTGGACCGGGGGGCCTCCTCCCTGGGCAACGGCTCGGTGGATGCCTTCGTCTATGTGCCGGGGGAGAACTTCGCCTTTGAGCACTACACCTGCGCCTATTTCACCGGGGAGGGCCTGGCGGCTTTGGACACCTACGGCGGCGAGTATGAGGACCGGATCGACGCCCTGGTGGACAGCCTGGACCCTCTGGCGGACCAGCGCTCCCAGCTGCGGTACGACTCCCTTATCGGGGACGCCCGGGCCGAGCTGGACGACGCCCGGCGGGAGTTTGAGGAGGCCAAGGCGGACGCGGAACAGGAGCTGGCCGACGCCTGGCAGAAGCTCCAGGACGGGCGAAAGGAGCTGGACGACGGCTGGGCGGAATACCGGGACGGGGAGGACACCCTGGTCCGGGAGACCGCCGGCGCCCAGCGGGAGCTGGACGACGCCCTGGAGGAGCTGCGGGACGGGGAGCGGGAGCTGGCCGACGGCCGGGCGGAGTACCAGGAGGGCCTGGCGGAGTATGAGGACGGCCTGGCCAAATATGAGGAGGGCCTGGCGGAATACAACGACGGCTGGGCGGAGTATCAGCGCGGCCTGTCCCAGTATCAGCGGGGACTCATGCAGTATAATCAGGGTCTGGCGGACTACGAGAAGGGCAAGGCGGACTACGAGGACGGCGCGGCCCAATGCTACGCCGGACGGCAGCAGTATGAGCAGGGCCTGGCGGAGTACCGGCAGGGCATGGAGGAATACCAGCGGGGCATGGCCCTGCTGGAGCAGCAGGAGGCCGCGGGCGCGGCGGAGCTGGCGGCAAAAAAGGCGCAGCTGGACGCGGCGCTGGACAACGGCCTCATGGACCAGGCCGCGTACGCCGCCGCCCTGGCGGAGCTCCAGCGGGCGGAGGAGGAGGGTCAGGCCCAGCTGGCGGCGGCCAAGGCCCAGCTGGCGGCGGTGAAAGCCCAGCTGGACCAGGCCCCGGCGGAGCTGGCGGCGGCCAAGGCGGAGCTGGAGGCGGCCGAGGCCCAGCTGAGTCAGGCCGCGTGGGAGCTGGGAAAAGCCAAGCAGCAGCTGGAGACGGCCAAGGCCCAGCTGGACGAGGCGGAGGCGGAGCTGAACGACGCCAAGGCGGAACTGGACGACGCCAAAGCGGAGCTGGATGACGCCAAGGCGGAGCTGGACGACGCCAAGACCCAGCTGGACGACGCCCTGACGGAGCTCAACGACGGCCAGCGGGAGCTTCAGGACGGCTGGGAAAAATATAACGACGGGGTGGCCGAGCTGGCCCGGGCCCGGAGAGTGGGCCGGCAGGAGCTGGACGACGCCCTGGCGGAGCTGAACGACGGCGAGCGGGAGTACGCCGGCGGGCTGACGGAATATGAGGACGGCAAGCGGGAGGCGGACGAGGAGATCGCCGGTGCCCAGCGGAAGCTGGACGACGCTCAGGACGAGCTGGACGGCGTGGAGGAGTGCGAGTGGTACGTGCTCAGCCGGTTCACCAACGCGGGCATCCTGGGCTACGCCCAAGACTCCGACCGGGTGAGCAACCTGGCCAACGTGTTCCCGGTGATCTTCTTCCTGGTGGCGGCCCTGGCCTGCCTGACCACCATGACCCGGATGGTGGAGGAGCAGCGCACCCAGATCGGCTCGCTGAAGGCCATGGGCTTCTCCCGGCTGGCCATCTCCAAAAAGTACATCGGCTACGCCTTCTCCGCCAGCCTGATCGGCGGGATTCTGGGCCTGCTTTTGGGGTGCACCCTCATCCCCCTGGTCATCGCCAACGCCTTCAACATCATGTACGACATCCCCGCCCTGGAGTTCAGGCCCCAGCCCGGGATGTATGTGGGCGCGGTGGCGGCGGCGGTGGCCTGCACCACCGGGGCGGCGCTGTGGGCCTGCCTGTCCACGCTGATCGCCGCTCCCGCCAGCCTGATGCGGCCCCGGGCCCCCAAGGCGGGCCGCCGGGTGCTGCTGGAGCGGGTGGGCTTTATCTGGAAACGGCTCACCTTCACCTGGAAGGTGACGATGCGCAACCTGTTCCGCTATCAGCGGCGGTTCTGGATGACCGTCATCGGCATCGGCGGCTGCACCGCCCTCATCGTCACCGGCTTCGGGCTCCACGAGTCCATCTTCTCCATCCTCAACGAGCAGTTCGACCACGTGTTCCTCTACGACGCCACCCTGGGCCTGGACGCTGAGGGGCAGAGGCTGGCGGCGGTGGAGGAGTATCTGGACGGCAGCCCCTGGGTGGAGGACAGCCTGCTCACCAGCGAGACTCTGCTGGAGGCGTCCAGCGGCGGTCCGGCCCAGAGCGTGTATCTGTTCGCTGTGGAGGATCAGGCGCGCTTCAGCCAGTTTATTCAGCTGGGCCACCGGCTGGACGACGGGCCCGTGACCCTGTCGGACGACGGGGTGGTCATCACGGAAAAGCTGTCCGAGCTGCTGGATGTGCAGGTGGGCGGCTCGATCACCCTGGACAACGACGGAAAACGGGTGGAGGCCACGGTCATGGACATCACGGAGAACTATGTCTCTCATTACGTGTACCTCACCTGGGCGGGCTATCAGCGCCTGTTCGGCGGGGAGGCGGAGCGCAACGTCATGCTCCTGCGCTACACCGAGGGGGCGGGGGAGCCGGAGTCGGACGCCGTGTCCTCCGACCTGATGGCCCTGAAGGGGGTGGACTCCTACTCCTACATCGCCACCCTGCGGGACAACTTCACCGACAGTATGGAGGCCATCGACTACGCCGTGGTCATCATCATTCTGGCGGCGGCGGCCCTGGCCTTCGTGGTGCTCTACAACCTGACCAACATCAATATCACCGAGCGCACCCGGGAGCTGGCCACCCTGAAGGTGCTGGGCTTCTTCGACCGGGAAGTCACCGCCTACGTCTACCGGGAAAACCTGTTTCTCACCCTATTTGGCATCGTGCTGGGGCTGGTGATGGGCCGGTTCCTCCACGCCTGGATGGTGCTGACGGTGGAGGTGGAGCTGGTCATGTTCGGCCGCGCGGCGCCCCCCTACGCCTACTGGCTGGCGGCGGCGCTGACGGTGGTGTTCTCCGTGGCGGTGAACATCGCCGCCCACTTCAAGCTGAAAAAGGTGGACATGGTGGAGAGCCTGAAAACCGTGGAATAAAACACAGCCCCGCGCCGTTGGCGCGGGGCTGTGCCGTTATGTCCGCACATCCAGCTTGATGGCAATAATCATGCGGTCGTCCCCGCCGCCGGCGCGCCGGCCGCTCTCCTCAAGGATCTGGGCCGCCAGGGCCTGGGGGGACAGGCCGTCAAACTCGGACAGCAGCCCCCGCAGCCAGCGGTCGTCCCTGCCGGTGGTCACGCCGTCGCTGACCAGCACCACGCAGTCCCCGGCGTCCAGGGACAGGGTAAAGGCGTCCGGCGCGGACGGCCCCCCCGCGCCCGCTCCCGCCGGGAGGGTCTCTCCCGCCAGCCGCTCCACCACGCCTCCCCGGCGCAGGTAGGTGGGGGCCGCCCCCAGCTTGTACACCCCGCTGGTTCCGCTGAACAGGTCGATCTGGAGCAGGTCCACGGTGGTGAATCCCCCTTCTTCCTCCCCCCGGAGGGCCAGGGCCTCGCTGACAGTGGTCAGCGCCTCCTCCGGAGCCAGCCCCGCCCGCAGGAACTTCTCCAGCAGCCGCAGGGCCTGGCCGCTGTCCTCCCGGGCTGCGGGGCCGCTGCCCATGCCGTCGCACAGCAGAAAGTTCAGCCTGCCCGCACCGTCCTTGAACCACAGTCCCGCGTCGCCGCTGACGCTCTGGCCCTCCCGGTCGGCCCCGGCCACCCCGGCCACCGCCATCAGCGGCTCCTTCTGAGCCAGCCGGGCGTGGCCCCGCTGGCTGTCCGCGTCCCGCAGGGGAACGCCCAAAATGGCGGACAGCCGCCCGATCTCCCCCTCCCGGCTCAGCTGCTCCGCCCCCCGGCCCTCCACCTCCAGCTGGAGGTGGCCGTGCTGGTCGGTGTACACGGTGCACCGGCCCTCCAGCCCCAGGGCGGCCAGGCGCTGCTTCACCAGCCGCTGGCGGCGCACGTCCACGCTGGGCTCCTGGCCCAGCTCCGCCGCCGTCCGGTCCAGCACCGAGGCCATATGTCCGTACTGGGCGCACACCGCCGCCCGGCTCTCCCGCACCCGGCTGTCGTACCGCCTGCGCTGGAGCAGGGCGGACAGCTCCCCGTTGGCGGCCACCAGGAAGGTCTCAAACCGGATGCAGCGGCTGGAGAAGTGGGGCGGGAAGTCCTCCAGCGCCCCCGCGCCCTTGTCCAGCATGGGGGTCAGGGCATCGGCCAGGGCGGTTTTGGTGACTTGATACTCCCGCTGCCAGCACCGCTCCCGCTGCTTGCACTTGACGCACACCCGGTCCGCCGCCCGGTCAAAGATTCGGGCCGCGTCCCCGTCGTTGGGGGCGGGCAGGGGCTCCTGGAACGCCGAGCGCAGCCCGCCGGACACCGCCCGGAAGGCCTCGGCGCTCTGCCGCAGCTGTCCCGCCGCGTACTGCCGGGCGTGGAGGCTCTCCTCCTCCGGCTCCTCCTGCCGCACCAGGGCGGACAGCCGCCGCAGAAGCTTGTCCGGCAGAATGAGGAACACCGCCGTCCCCGCCGCCAGCTCCCAGGCGAAGGCGCTTCCCGCCCCCGGCTCCAGGGTCCACAGAATGGCCGCCGCGCCGCTCAGGGCGTAGGCCAGCGCGCACATCAGGCGGCTCTGGCCCATAAAGACCCCCGCCGCCAGGCCGGGCAGGGCATAGGCCAGGGTGTACCAGGCGGGCTGTCCCGAGGAGAAGCCCATGGCAAGCCCCGCCGCCACCCCGGCGGCGGCCCCCAGGCCCACCCCGCCCTTCCAAGCCGCCGCCAGCACGATGGGCACGCACAGCACCCGGCCCAGAGACCAGCTCCCCGCCACCGTCACCCGGGTGAGGGTCATCATCAGCGTGGCGCACAGGGTGATGGCCCCGGCCAGCTGGGGGACGGAGACCTCCCCGCCCGGGCGGCGCTTCTCCCACAGGTCGAAGGCCTGACGGTAGAGGCACACCGTCCCGGCGGTGAGGGCCACCTCGGTGACGAAGCCCACCTGACTCCCCCGGCCCCACCCGGCGGCGGACTGGTAGACAAAGGCCACCATGCCGTTGAGGGCCGCGGCGGCGGCGGGCATGAACCAGGGGCGGCGGTAGATCTCGAACTCCCCCAGGGCCAGGGACACCGCGTAGATCATCATGGATGCGGCGATGTACCGCAGGCCCTCCACCACCCCCCGGAAGGAGAGGTAGCCCAGCGCCGCCCCCACCAGCGCCGCCAGGCCCTCCGCCCCCGGCTGGCACACCCCCACCAGCGCCAGGGCGAACAGGGCGTGCCCTCCCATCAGCTCCGCCCCCGCCAGCACCGCCGAGAGCAGGAAGCGCACCCCGCAGTCGGACAGCTGCATCACCACTGGGGCGGACAGGCCCCGCCGCCGTTTTTCCCGTCTGGTTCCCTCGTTTGCCGTCATGGCGCATCCCTCCGTGGTCGTATCGTCAGTATAAAACTCCATATTATGGAAACTTCTTTTATTATAGAAGACCCGTCCCAAAAAGGCCGTCGCAACCTGTCTTGCCTTTTTGGGCGGAATTTGGTATGATATCATAGAAATATTGTTTTTTGGTCCCCGCCCCCAGGGCGGGGACCAAAAAAGAAAGAGGAGCCCATGAAAATCGGCAATGTGGAGCTGAACACCCGGCTGGCCCTGGGCCCCATGGCGGGGGTCACGGACCTGGCCTTCCGGACGGTGTGCCGGGATAGGTCGGGCTGCTACACCGTGACGGAGATGGTCAGCGCCAAGGCCCTGTGCTACGGGGACAAAAAGACCCCCGCGCTGTTGAAGCTGGGGGAGGGGGAGCATCCCGCCGCCGTCCAGATTTTCGGCTGCGACGAGCCCTTTCTGGAGAAGGGAGCGGCCCTGGCCCTGGAGCGGTCGGGGGCGGATATCATCGACATCAATATGGGCTGTCCCGTCCCCAAGGTGGCCAACTCCGGGGACGGCTCCGCCCTCATGCGGGACCCGGACAAGGCGGTCCGGGTGGCCCGGGCCGTCCTCCGGGGGGCCCAGGGCAGGCCGGTCACGGTGAAAATGCGCCTGGGCTGGGACAAGGGCTCCATCAACTGCGTGGAGCTGGCCCGCCGCTTGGAGGACGCGGGGGTGTCCGCCGTGGCGGTCCACGGCCGGACCAAAACCCAGATGTACTCCGGCGCGGCCAGCTGGGACCATATCCGGCAGGTGAAGGAGGCGGTGTCCATCCCGGTCATCGCCAACGGGGACGTGTTTTCCGCGAAAGACGCGGTGCGCATTCTCAAAATCACCGGGGCGGACATGGCCATGGTGGGCCGGGGGGCCTTCGGCAATCCCTGGCTGCTGGAGCAGTGCGCCGCCGCCCTGGAGGGGAGGGAGGTCCCGCCCCTGCCGCCGCTGTCCGCCCGGATGGACACCGCCGTCCGGCAGTTTGAGCTGGCCTTGGAACACAAGGGGGAGAAGATCGCCTGTCTGGAGATGCGCAAGCATCTGGCCTGGTACTTGAAGGGGGTGCCCTACGCCTCCTACTGGAAGGAGCGGGCCTGCAAGATCGCCGCGGCGGAGGAGTTCGCCCAGGTGGTGTCCGGCATCAAACGGGACCTGTCCGACCCCGAGGAGCGCCGTGAATAGCCGCGTCACGCCCGCCCTCCGGTCCGCCTTTTTGTCCCTGGAGGGCGCGGTCTACGCCTGCTTTCTCGTCCTGGACCTGACGGGCCGGGGAGATCAGACCGTGCCCATCAAATACGCCGGGGTGCTGCTGTGCCTGGCCTTTTCCCTGCTGTGCGCCCTGCGCGGCGGGGACCGGCTCGTCCCCGCCGCCCTGGCCCTCACCGCCTGGGCCGACTGGTTTCTGTTGGTGCGGAATGACCGATATGTCATTGGAATCGCCCTGTTTCTGTGCGTCCAGATGGTCTACCTTGTCCGCCTGCGGCGGGCGGGGGCGGACGGCGGCTATGTCCTCCGCTCCGGCCTGGCCCTGGGGGCGGGGCTGGCGGCGTATGCCCTGAACCTGGCCTCCCCGGTGAACCTGCTGGCGGCGCTGTACTTCTCCCAGCTTCTCTCCAACACCGTCCTGGCCTGGACGCTGAGGGGAACACGCTGGCGGCGCTTCGCCCTGGGTCTCACCCTGTTTGTGGGGTGCGACCTCTGTGTGGGGCTGTTCAACGCCCTGCCTCCCTCCTCGCCCCTGTATTTTTCCGTGTCCATCGGGATGTGGCTGTTCTATCTGCCCTCCCAGGTTTTGATTGCCCTGTCCGCCCTGCCCGAAAAGGAGGAACGCCCATGAAAACCAGCAAGCCCTTCGCCGGCCTCATCGCCGTAACCCTGGCGCTGACCCTGCTCTCCGGGGCCATTGCCGCCCCCATCCTGTGCCGCCCCTTCTACTACGCCCACATCGGCCCCCTGGGGCTGGCGGAGAAAACCGGGCTGACAGAGGAGGAGATCAAAACCGCCTTCGACCAGATGCTGGACTACTGCCAGGGGAAGTCGGAGGAGTTCTCTACCGGCGTCCTCAAGTGGTCGGAGAGCGGCAAAAGTCATTTCACCGACGTGCGCCTTCTGTTTCAGCTGGATCTGAACGTGTTCTCCTGCTGTCTGGGCCTGCTGGCGGCGCTGGCCGTCCTGGTCCGCCTGGGGCGGCAGCGGCCCGAGCCCATTTTGGGCCGGGGACCCGCCTTCTGGGCGGGGACCGGGCTGGGGAGCGTGTTCCTCATCGTGGCCGCCCTGGCCGCCCTGGACTTTGACCGGGCCTTTGTGGTGTTCCACGCCCTGTTCTTCCCCGGAAAGGACAACTGGCTCTTTGATCCCGCCCAGGACCAGATCATTACCATCCTGCCCCAGGCGTTTTTCCGCAACTGCGCCATCCTCATCCTGGCCATTCTGATTGCGGGCTGCGCCGCCCTGGTCCTGTTCGATCTGGCCCGAAAAAAGGGCCGGGAGGCGCCCCTTTCAACGCTTCAAAAATTTTAGAACGAACGTTTGACATCTCGAACGAGGTGTGGTATAATAGGTCTACCAACCTCGATCCCCCTGTCTCGGACCGTTCGGCACAGGCGGAAACGTTCAGCGTCCCGCCCGTCACGGGACGACTTTGGAAGGAGCTTGCGCCATGGCTAAACTCACCCCCAAACAGCAGCAAATCTACGACTATATTCTGTCCTTCGCCGAGACCCACGGATATCCCCCCTCCGTGCGGGAGATCGCCGAGGCAGTGGGGCTGAAGTCCCCCGCCACCGTCCACTTTCACCTGAAGGGCCTGCGGGAGGCGGGCTACATCTCCCAGGCGGAGGGCAAGACCCGAGCCATCACCATCACCAACGCCGCCCACGGGCGGAAGGACCAGGTGCCCCTGGTGGGCTACGTGGCGGCGGGGGCCCCGATTCTGGCCCAGGAGAACATTGAGGAGTATCTGACCTTTGACACCAACGGCCTGTCCGGCGAGCACTTCGCCCTGAAGGTCCGGGGGGAGTCCATGCTGGAGGCGGGCATCCTCCCCGGCGACGTGGTGGTGGTCCACCAGCAGCCCCTGGCCCGCAACGGGGACATTGTGGTGGCCCTCTTTGAGGACGAGGCCACCGTCAAAACCTTCCGCCGGGAGAACGACGGCCACATCTGGCTCTACCCGGAGAACTCCAGCGGCCAGTACCAGCCCATCGACGGCGAGGGCTGTTCCATTCTGGGCCGGGTGGTGGCGGTGATCCGCCGCTACTGATCCCCAGCCGGATAAAAAAGAGGGCCCCGCGGCATGTGCCGCGGGGCCCTTTCAGTTTGCCGGAACGTTTTTTCTGCCCCATCAGGTATAGGCCCGGTGGAGGAAGCAGACGATCTCCCCCCGGCCGCACACCCGGTCGGGGGCGAAGGTGTCCTCCCCGCCGTAGCCCTTGGTGACTCCCTTCTCCACCGCCCAGGACACGGCGGCGGCGTAGTCCGCCCCGGCGTCCACGTCGGTGAAAGCGGCGGCTTTGGAGGCGTTCGGCTCACCCAGGGCCTTCCAAATGTACCACACCGCCTGGGCCCGGGTGCAGGGGGCGGAGGGCTGGAAGGAGTTGTCGATGAAGCCCTTCTCATAGGCCCAATCAATGGCGTCCTGGTAGTAGGAGGCCGCGGTGACGGGGGCCTTGGCGGCGGCGGGCTTGCCCTCCGCCCGCCACAGGAAGGTGAGGATCTGGTCGTGGGTGCACTCCAGGGTGGGGGCGAAGGTGGTTGCGCCGCCCGCGCCGTTGGTGATGCCCTGCTCCACCGCCCACTGGGCCTCCTTGGCGCACCAGGCGGGGGTGTCGGTGAAAGCGGGGGCGGGAGTGGGATCGGAGGACCCAATTGCTACAAAGGGGATGTTGTTCTCCTTGGCATAGCGCTCGGCGTAGCTGCCGGCCTTGCCGTGGATGGTCAGGTTATCACATCCTTCAAAGGCCTCTTCTCCGATTTCGGTGACGTTGCTGGGAATGGTAACGTTGGTCAGTCCAGTGCAATCGAAAAACGCACCCTCCCAAATATGGGTCACGCCATCACCAATGGTGACGCTGGTCAACCTAGTACAGCCGGAGAACGCACCACCTCCAATGTCGGTCACACTGCCAGGGATGGTAACGCTGGTCAGCCCGGTGCAGTTGCCGAGCGCATATTGCCCAATAATGGTCACGCCCTTGCCGATGGTGATATTGGTCAGCCCAGTACAGCCTAAGAATGTTTTTCCATCAATGCCAGCTACGTTGTTGGGAATGGTAACGCTGGTCAGTCCAGTGCAGTTGGAAAACGCACCCGGTCCAATGCTGGTCACATTGTTTGGGATGGTAACACTGGTCATACCGCATCCGCAGAACGCATAACCCCCAATATTGGTTACGCTGTTGGGAATGGTAACGCTAGTCACCTCATAGCAACCTTCGAATGCGTTCTCCCCGATGCTGGTCACGCCATTTCCAATTTGAATTGATGTGATAGAATCGACACTTTCATACCAAGGAGGAGGATTAATCGCCCCGATTTCCATCATCGTTCCCGACCCGTTGATGGTTAGGATGCCGTTCTTCAGTGCCCATGTCAAGTTTTCGCCGCAAGTCCCGCTGGTGGGCGGCTCGTCCGCCGCAAACGCCGGGACTGCCAGTCCAAAACACATGGCCAGCGCCAGAAACAGGGTCAAAACACGCTTTCTCATCTCTTTTTCTCCTTTACTTATGTATTCCGGCAGACTGCCCGGGGCGGGGCCTCCCCGCCCCGGCGGTCCGCCGGAAACATAAAAAGCGGTGTCGAGTTTTATGTACTCAACACCGCCTTGAAAAAATCAACGCGAACACAAAGCCTATCCGCCGTTTTCCCGCCTTGCTATTCCGGCGGAAAACGGCTATAATAAGCCCGTGGTACGATGTAAATCGCTGTGTTGAGTGGGGTAGACACTCGCGCAGGGCCATGGGGTGTTCCAGCACCCCGTGGCCTGCCGCCTTTTATGTTTCCGCCTCAATTTTATCCCATCCGGGGCGGAAATGCAAGAGGTTTTTCGCAAAACAAACGCGCCGGCAAAGGGCCCCGCGGCAATGTGCCGCGGGGCCCTTGTTTCAGTTCAGCTGGCTTTTCAGCTGGTACAGCAGGTTCATGGCCTCAATGGGGGTGAGGGTCTCCACCGAGACACTCCGCAGCCGCTCCAGCACCGCCGCCCCGGCCATGTCCCCCAGGGATACCTGGGCCGTCTCCTCCCCCGGCGGCCCGGATGGGGGCGGGGACGCCGGCCCGCCCTGGGCCTCCAGCTCCGCCAGGATCTCCCGGGCCCGGTCCACCACCTTGCCCGGCACCCCGGCCAGCTTGGCCACCTCCACGCCGTAGCTCTGGTCCGCCCCGCCGGGGACGATCTTCCGCAGAAACACGATGCCGTCCCCCCGCTTTTTGGCGGCGATGTGGTAGTTGCGCACCCCCTCGATGGCGCGCTCCACCTCGGTGAGCTCGTGGTAGTGGGTGGCGAAGAGGGTCTTGGCCCCCAGCCGCCTCTTGTCCGCGCAGTACTCCAGCACCGCCCGGGCGATGGACATGCCGTCGTAGGTGGAGGTGCCCCGGCCGATCTCGTCCAGCACCAGCAGGGATTTGGAGGTGGCGTTTTTCAGCATGGCCGCCACCTCGGTCATCTCCACCATGAAGGTGGACTGGCCCGCGCTCAGGTCGTCGGAGGCCCCGATGCGGGTAAACACCCGGTCCACCACCCCGATCCGGGCGGAGCGGGCGGGGACGAAGGAGCCCATCTGGGCCATGAGCACGATGAGGGCCACCTGGCGCATATAGGTGGACTTGCCCGCCATATTGGGGCCGGTGATGATGGACAGGCGGTCCGCCCCGCCGTCCATGCGGGTGTCGTTGGGGACGAACAGGGCGCCCTTCAGCATCCGCTCCACCACCGGGTGGCGGCCCTCCCGGATGTCGATGACGCCGCTGTCGTCCACCTCCGGGCGGACATAGCCGTTCTGCACCGCCGAGGCGGCGAAGGAGCACAGCACGTCCAGCTGGCCCACCCCCGCGGCGGCCCCCTGGACCTGCCGCACCTGATTGGAGGCGGTCTCCCGCAGCCCGCGGAACAGGTCGTATTCCAGCGCCGTCACCCGGCTCTGGGCGGAGAGAATCTCGTGCTCCAGGTCCTTCAGCTCCTGGGTGATGAACCGCTCGCAGTTCACCAGGGTCTGCTTGCGGATGTAGTCCTGGGGCACCAGATCGTAGTAGCTTTTCGACACCTCGATGTAGTAGCCGAACACCTTGTTGAACCGGACCTTCAGGCTCTTGATGCCGGTGCGCTCCTTTTCCCGGCCCTCCAGGGCGGCCACCATGTCCGCCCCGTGGTCCAGAATGTCCCGGAGATGGTCCACCTCCTCGTTATATCCGGGCCGGATGAAGCCCCCCTCCCGGATGGTGAAGGGCAGGCGGTGGTCCTCGTCCTCCTCCCGGATGGCGGCGTGGAGGTCCCGCTCCAGGCCGTCCAGCCCCTCCAGCCCCCGGAGAATGGGGGCCAGCGCCCGCCCGGCCGCCGCGCCCGCCTGAGCCGCCAGCTGGGGCAGCACCGCCAAGCCGTCCGCCAGGGCCAGCAGGTCCCGGGCGTTGGCGGAGCCGTACACCACCTTGCCGATGAGCCGCTCCAGGTCGGGGATGCGGCGCAGGGTGAGGGTCAGCTCCTCCCGGGCCACGCCGTCCCGGGTGAGCTCGGCCACCGCGTCCTGACGCCGCTGGATGGCGGCGGGGGAGCGCAGGGGCTGCTCCAGCCAGGAGCGGATGAGCCGGTGGCCCATGGGGGTTTTGGTTTTGTCCAGCACCCACAGCAGGGACCCCTTTTTCTCCTTGCCCCGGAAGGTCTCGGTGAGCTCCAGGGTCCTCCGGGCGGTGAGGTCCAGCTCCATGTAGAGCTGGGAGAGCCCCTCCTCCACCACCAGGGGGCCCAGGTGGCTCAGGTCGGTCTTCTGGGTCTCCTTCAAGTACGCCGCCAGCGCCCCCGCCGCCTGAAGGCACATCCGGGGGCCGTCCTCCTCAGGAAAGGGCTCGCTCTCCTGCCGCAGGCCGCAGGCCCGCAGTGCCTCCTGGGCCTGGGCGGGCCGGAACTTGGCCTCCACCGCGGGCTGGCACAGACAGCCCAGCCGGTCCCGCAGAAACTCCGTCAGCTGGGGCTCTGCCGCGGCGGCGCTGGACAGAATGGCCTCGCTGGGGGGCCGGGCCGCCAGGGCGTTGAGCAGGTGGGGCAGATAATCCTTCCCCTGGAAAGGGGCGGCGGCAAACTGCCCCGTGGACAGGTCGCACCGGGCCGCAGCCGCCCCGGCGCTGTCCGCGTAGACGGCGCAGATGTAGTTGTTCCGGCTCTCGTCCAGCATCTCGTCGGCCATGGCGGTGCCCGGGGTGACGATGCGGATCACGTCCCGGTCCACCAGCCCGCGGGCCAGGGCCGGGTCCTCCATCTGCTCGCAGATGGCCACCTTGTACCCCCGCTTGATGAGCCGGGCGATGTAACTCTGGGCAGAGTGGTAGGGCACGCCGCACATGGGGGTGCGCTCCTCCTCGGGCTTGCCCCGGTCCCGGGTGGTGAGGGTGAGGCCCAGCTCCTCCGCCCCCAGCTTGGCGTCGTCCTCGAACATCTCGTAAAAATCGCCCAGCCGGAAGAACAGCAGGCAGTCCGGGTGCTGCTCCTTCACCTTCCGGTACTGCTTCATCATGGGGGTCAATTCCGCCATTTTCGACACGCTCTCTTTCCGAAATACGGCGGGGGGGGAGTCCCCCGCCGTACCTTTATTCGCCATAGTCAACGATGACGTACACATACCGCACGCCCGCGATGTCCGCCGCGGGCTTCACCTGGGCGTAGCGGCTGATGCCGTCCTCCTCCACGTACAGCGTCTGCACCGAGCCCACGATGAGCCCCGGCGGGTACACCCCCCCCAGCCCGGAGGTGGTCACCTGGTCGCCGGTGACAAGCTGGGCCTCCTCCGACACGTAGGCCAGCCGAAGCAGCCCCTCCAGCATCAGGGTGAAGTCCCCCTCCAGAATGGCGGCCTCGTCGGTGCGGGCCACCCGGCCCCCCAGCTTCAGGGTGGGGTCCAGAATGGTGGTGACCACGGAGGAGTTCAGGTCCGCCTCGGTGACGACCCCCACCAGATAGCCGTACTGGTCGATGACGCAGTCGTTGACCTCCACGCCCCCGGCGGTGCCCCGGTCGATGGTCAGGTCCGCCGTCCAGTTGGACGACGCCCCGCGCACCACCGCCGCGTCCCGGTATTGGAGCTCGGGGCGCTCCTCCGCCAGGCCCAGCAGGTCCTTCATGCGCTCGTTCTCCCGGGCCGCGTCCTGTCCGGCGATGGCGTCCCGCTCCAGCTCCGCCACCCGCTGGCGCAGGGCCTCGTTCTCCTCCTCCAGCTCCTGGAAGCGGAAGGAGCGGTCATACTGATCCTGAGTCCAGTTGGTAATCGCGCCGGACGCCGCTCGGAAGGGGGTGGCCAGCAGCTCAAACACGCCGGTGACTGGGTCGTAGCCCAGAATTCCCGCCCCCAGGGCCAGCACCGCCGCGAGCAAAACGGCGGCCACCAGCAGCAGACCGCCGTTGTTTCGGAAAAATTGCCTCATTGATGATAGTCTCCTGTCTTAAACGCCTGTGTTGTCATGTGCCGCTCACGACGGCTCCGCGCTTCCCAGCAAGTCGATTCCAAAACCGGCCAGAATCCGGCCCAGCCGGAACACCGGCAGGCCCACCACGTTGCCGTAATCCCCCCGGATGCCCTTCACCAGCAGGGCCCCCAGGCCCTGAATGCCGTAGGCCCCGGCCTTGTCCATGGGCTCGCCGGTGGCGATGTAGCCCCGGATCTCGCCGGGCTCCAGCGCCCGGAAGACCACCGCCGTCTCCTCGTGCTCGGTGACGGCCCGCTCCCCTTGGAGCACCGTCACCCCGGTGTACACCCGGTGCTCCCGGCCGGACAGGGTGGTCAGCATGGAAAAGGCGTCCCCCGGGTCCCGGGGCTTGCCCAGCACCGCCCCGTCCAGGGCCACCACCGTGTCGGCGCCAATGACGATATCCCTGGGTCCGGCCCGTTTGACCGCCCGGGCCTTGCGCAGGGACAGCTCCTCCACAATCTGGTCCGGGGACAGCCCCGCCTCCACCGACTCGTCCACGTTGGGGGCGGAAACCTTGAAGTCCCGCAGGCCGATCTGCTCCAGCAGCTCCTTGCGGCGGGGGGACTTGGAGGCCAGGATGATCTGGGCCTTTTCCGCCGTGGGCGGTTCGTCGATGCCCAGCAGATAGTTGGCGGAGACATGGTAGAGCCGCGCCAATTTTGCAATTGCGGCAGCGCCCGGTTCCCGCTGGCCGTATTCATAGTTGCAGTAGGTGCTGATAGCTACGTTAAGAATATCGGCAACTTCTGTTTGCTTGAGCTTGTTTTCAAGACGAAGCTCTTTCATACGTTCAGCTAAAATTTCCATAAAAACCTCTTGACTTCTCCTTTTGTGTAAGCATAATAAAGTTAAGCTTACAAAAAAGGAGGAGCACACAATGACAGAATTACTACGTGAGCTGTATTATATGGTAGATGACTGGGCCAGTCAACAGTACGAAAAGCGAGGAAGCAAAAGCCCTGCTGGCCCGCCAGTCCGATCTCAAAAATGAAATCGAGCTCAGGCTCGGTGAGGGCGGCCGGGAGCTGCTGGAGTCGCTCAGCAATCTGAGCTTGGAGCTGGAGGAAATCCACGACCAGGCGCTGTTCCGGGCGGCGATGCGGCTGGGGACAACGATTGCACAGCCCAGGCGCGGGCCGTGGACCCCGGCGGCGCTCCGGTGACGCGCCCACGGGCGGCAGCGCCAATAGGGGGACGCCAGCCGAACGCCGCGCGCGCCGGAAGGGTTTGCGCCCGCCTCCCGTATCGGGCGTCCCCCGTAAACGGGGGTTCTCAGGGGGGGCCGTCCTGTGAGCGAGAGCGCGCCCTGGGCGCTCGAAGCCGAATCGGCGGACACCCCCTGAGTGTGTCTTTGGTTACTTTCTGCACAAGCAGAAAGTAACGCCCCCGGCAGGGATACATCCCTGCCATCCTGCGGGCGGATCATATCCGCCCCTACACGGCTTTCTCCCATGGGAGAGAAAGTACCCCGCCGGAGGCAGCGCCGCGGGCGGATTATATCCGCCCCTACACAACGGGAGTGCCGGAGATAGAGGGGGAAAGTAACGCCCCCGGCAGGGGTGTATCCCTGCCATCCTGCGGGCGGATCATATCCGCCCCTACACGGCGGGGGTGCCGGAGACAAAAGGGGATGGGGATTACTCCACATCCCGATAGTACAGCCCCCGGGTGTAGTTGTTGGGCACATAGTTTCCCTTTCCCCGGTAGGCCTCCAGCACCTGGACGCACTCCACCCCGTTCTCGGTGGTGAACAGCAGCCGGACGGCCCGCAGGCCCGCCTTTTTCCAGTCCTGGGCCTTGTCCGCCAGGAACACCTTGTTGGCGTTCAAAATCTCGTTGCGGCAGCCGTAGGCCCGCTCCACCGGGAAGCGGACCCCCTTCCGGTCGGTGAGCAGATTCACGTTGGAGCACACGCACTTCCCCGACTGGTTTTTGACGGCGCAGTTCTCCGTAATCATCAGGGGCAGGCGGCCATAGGCGATGATCTCCAGGTCCACGGCCTTGGACAGGTCCCGGATCTGGGCCAGCTTCAGCTCGAAGGAGGCGGTCAGCGACTGGAAGCCCAGCCGCTTGTACTCCTTCACCCCCTGGCTGTTGAACACCTGGAGGCCGAAGTCCCCCCGCAGCGTAAAGCCCAGCTCCCGGCACAGGGGGATCAGGCCCAGATTGCCCACGTAGGCGTTGGTGACGCCCGCCTCCCTGCACGCCTCCAGCTCCCGGCGCAGGCCGTCCAGCTCCCGGTCGAAGCAGATCCGGGGCAGCACCGCCGCCACGGGGACGCCCCGGCTCACCGCTCCGTTCACATCCTCCGGGTGGGCGGCGATCTCCTCCGCGGGCAGGGTGATGAGGTCCGGCTTGGCCCGGATGAGCTCAAAGGTGAGCTGGCCCGCCCGGCGCAGGGAGAGGTAGATATCCGGCTCCCCCCGGTAGTTCTCGTACCGGGCCCCCACCTTGTACTCGCTGTGGCGGCGCTGGGGCAGGGCGGCGCGCTGGGCGGACAGTCCGTCCAGCACCTGCCGCCGCAGGCCGTTCAGCGCCGACAGCGGCACCGCCAGCCCGTCCTGCACCAGGGAGCGCACCTCCGTCACCCGGTAGGGCGTGCCGCCGGTCTTGGACAGCTGCTCCTCCACTTCCGCCTGGGTGGTGACACGGCGGCGCGCCGCCTCGGGAACCCGGCCCGCCGCCGTGACCACATGGCCGTCCCGGTCCTCCACCCCCACCTGCACCGGCTCCCCCGGGCGGATCAGGGCGTAAAACTTCACCGGCACGCCGGGGCCCTCCCCCTTGTCGTAGGCGGCCTTGGCCTGGGCGAACAGCTCCCGGGGATTTTTGGCCTCCTCCCGGACGCCGAACATGTCCGGGCCCTTTTTCTCCATGAAATAGCCGTCGGTAAAGCCCTGGCGGGAGAAGGCCTGCTCCAGGCGGGACAGCTCCTCCGCCGTGGGCTCCCGCCCCTCCCGGAGGGCGTCGGCGTACACCTTGGTGACGATATAGACGTACTCAGGCCGCTTCATGCGGCCCTCAATTTTGGCGCTGGCCACCCCCATGTCCCGGAGCTCCTGCAAATGCCCGGCCAGGGACATGTCCTTCAGGGACAGCGGATGGCCCGAGACCAGCTCGTCCCCCCAGCCGTAGGGCAGGCGGCAGGGCTGGGCGCACATGCCCCGGTTGCCGCTGCGCCCGCCGATGACGGAGGACATGAAGCACTGCCCCGAGTAGCACATGCACAGGGCCCCGTGGACAAACACCTCGATCTCGATGGGGGAGCGCTGGCAGATATAGGCGATGTCCCGCCGGGACAGCTCCCGGGCCAGCACCGCCCGGGTGATCCCCAGGTCGGCGGCCTGCTTCACCCCGTCCAGGCTGTGGAGGGTCATCTGGGTGGAGGCGTGGAGGGGCAGGTCCGGCGCGGCCTGCCGCAGCACCCGCACCAGCCCCATGTCCTGGACCAGCACCGCGTCCGCCCCCAGGCGGGACGCCTGGACGGCGCAGTCCGCCGCCTGGGCCATCTCCCGGTCGGAGCACAGGGTGTTCAGCGTCAGGTAGACCTTGACGCCCCGGAGGTGGCAGTAGGAAACCGCCGAGGCGAACTCGTCCCGGGTGAAGTTTTTCGCCCCCCGGCGGGCGTTGAATTGTCCGAATCCGAGGTAGACCGCGTCCGCCCCGGCGCACACCGCCGCGCGCAGCGCCTCCGGGCTGCCGGCGGGGGAAAGTATCTCCATAAGGTCCTCCGAGTTATTTTTCTCTCTGGTCAAGGGCCCTCCTTTTTTCTTTGAAAAGAAAAAAGGAGGCGAAAAAAGAAACTTCAATTCGCTGCTGGCGTGGGCAATGGCGGAAAGTGCCGCGACGGCCACAAAACAGATCATTATATTTGAAAAATATAAAATATATAAAATCGTTCAGTATGCGCTTGTGTTGTGGCCGGCGAATCGTTTTATGCTACTGTGTACATCAGTAACGAATGAAAGTTTTTCTTTTTGCTTCTTTTTCTTTTCTCAAAAAGAAAAAGAAGGCCCTTACCGCTTCTGCTGCAATTTGAAGATCTCCCGCTTGGACTCGCTCAGCTCGTTTTTCAGCCGGGCGTTCTCCTCCAGCAGGTCCTTGATCTGGCGGCGCAGGTTCTCCGACGCCTCCTGCTCCTTGAAGCGGTCGTCGGCGATGTTGATGGCGGTGAGCACGGCGGCGTCCATCCGGGAGACGCCGGCGGACCTGCCCGTCTCCTTCAGCTTTTCGTTCACATAGGCGGCCACCCGGTGGACGTAGTTCTCATCCTCCACGGCCAGCAGCGTATAGTTCAATCCACCCACGGTCACGGTGACGCGGTTTTGCATGGCGGTCCCCTCCTGCGTAAAAAGTCAACCTATATTATAGCATACTCTCCCGAAAAAGGAAATGAAAAAACAATAAATCTCCGAGGATTTTTCGGCGTCCCGCTTCTTGACACCGGGCGAAAAAGATGATACAGTGGCTGTCAGTAAGCGATGACGGAGAACAGTACCCCGCGCACGGGGCTTCAGAGAGGGGACGGACGGTGCGAGTCCCCCGAAGGCGCGGCGGGAACGGCCCTCCCGAGCCCGGGCAGGAAATGGCCCGGCGGTCTCCCGCCGTTACCGGGTCAAGAGGGCGCGCCCAAGGGCGTGAATTCAGGTGGAACCGCGGACAAGAAGAAGCGCGGAGCAAGGGGCTGCGAGGGAGCTTGGACCGGAGGGAGGGGCGCTGTGTGCCAGTGGCAAGCGTCTGCCGGCGGCCGAGCGTCCAGACCCTTGCGGAGCGTGACAACAGTTCGCCCTGAGCCATGACGGCTCGGGGCGTTTTTTTGACGGCGGGCCCCGGAGCGGGAAAAGGAGGGGGAGTCTATGGACAAACCGGCAGGACGGGACCCGGCGCTGGACGGGGCCCGGGCCCTGGCCATCGTGCTGGTGGTGCTCACCCACTGCGCCAGCACCGGCCTCACCGGCCCGGTGGGGACCTTCGACTGGTGGAGCTCCCTGGTGTGGGGCACTCTGGCCCGGCCCTCGGTGCCCCTGTTTTTCCTGTGCAGCGGGGCGCTGATGCTGTGCCGGGACATCACCCCCCGGCGCATTTTCACCCACAACCTGCCCCGCATCCTGTGCGCCATGTTCGCCTGGGCCTTTCTCTACCGGCTGTACTGGCTGAACGAGGGCGGCGGGCTCACCCCGGAAAACCTGCTGGACGCGGCCAAGCGCACCCTTCTGCTCCAGCACGAGTTCCACTTCTATTTCCTGCACATCCTCTTGCTGGTGTACGCCTTTCTTCCCGCCGTCCGGGTGTTCGTCCGCGCCGCCTCCCGGCGGGAGCTGGAGTACCTGCTGGCCCTGTGGTTCGTCACCGGCATCCTCCTGCCGCTGCTGAAAAACTTCTGGCCCTTCACCCTGGTCTACCAGATCGAGGCCCGGTATCAGATGAACACCGCCTACGCCTCCATCGGCTACGCCCTGCTGGGCTGCTATCTCCGGCAGTACGGGCACACCGTCCCCCGGAAATGGTACGCCCTGGCCTTCGCGGCGGGGCTGGCCTTCTCCTTCGGGGGCACGGCGCTGTTCTCCCTGCGGGACGGGGCGCTGAACGGGATGTTTCTGGAGGGCATGTCCCCCGGCCCTATGTTCATGTCCCTGGGGCTGTTCGGGCTGATCCTCACGCAGAAGCGCTGGCCCGCCCCGGTGGTGAAGGTCACGGGACGGCTGGCCCGGGCGTCCTTCTGCGTCTACCTGTCCCACGTCCTCTTTCAGCACCTGCTGCGGGGGATGGGGATCGTGGCGGGAACCTCCCCCTGCCTGCTCTGGATTCCCCTGGTGTGCGCGCTGCTGCTGGCCGCGGGCTGGCTGGCCTGGGAGGTGCTCCACCGCATTCCCCTCGTAAGGACCTATCTCGTCTGATCGGGAAGAATTCCAAAACTATCCACAATATAAAAGGAGCGCTCATGATGAAAAACAGCGAAAAGAGCATGGAAAAGATCGTCAACCTGTGCAAGGCCCGGGGCATCATCTTCGCCGGGTCCGAAATCTACGGCGGCCTTGCCAACAGCTGGGACTACGGCCCCCTGGGGGTGGAGCTGAAAAACAACGTGAAGCGGGCCTGGTGGAAAAAGTTTGTCCAGGAGAATCCCTATAATGTGGGGCTGGATGCCGCCATTCTCATGAACCCCCAGACCTGGATTACCACCGGCCACGTGGCGGGATTCTCCGACCCCCTGCTGGACTGCAAGGCCTGCAAGGCCCGCCACCGGGCCGACAAGCTCATTGGGGACGTGCACCCCGAGGTGAACGTGGACGCCATGAGCTTCGACGAGATGGACGCCTTCATCGCCGCCCACGAGGACGTGACGTGCCCCGTCTGCGGCAAGCACGACTTCACCCCCATCCGCAAGTTCAACCTCATGTTCAAAACCGCCATCGGCGTCACCGAGGACTCCTCCTCCACCTGCTACCTGCGGCCCGAGACCGCCCAGGGCATTTTCGTCAACTTCGCCAACATCCAGCGCACCACCCGCCGCAAGCTGCCCTTCGGCGTGTGCCAGGTGGGCAAGGCCTTCCGCAACGAGATCACCCCGGGCAACTTCATCTTCCGCACCCGGGAGTTCGAGCAGATGGAGTGCGAGTTCTTCTGCCAGCCGGGGACCGACCTGGAGTGGTTCTCCTACTGGAAGGAGTTCTGCAAGAGCTGGCTGCTGAACCTGGGCATCAAGGAGGAGAACCTCCGCTTCCGGGACCACGAGCCCGCGGAGCTGGCCTTCTACTCCCGGGGCACCGCCGACATTGAGTACGCCTTCCCCTTCACCGACTGGGGGGAGCTGTGGGGCATCGCCGACCGCACCGACTACGACCTGGGCCGCCACCAGGAGGCCAGCGGCAAGGACCTGACCTACTTCGATCAGGAGAAAAACGAGCACTACGTCCCCTACGTCATCGAGCCCTCCCTGGGCTGCGACCGGGCGCTGCTGGCCTTCCTGTGCGAGGCCTATGACGAGGAGGTGGTGGACGCGGAGAAGAACGACGTGCGCACCGTCCTGCGCCTCCATCCCGCCCTGGCCCCCTTCAAGTGCGCGGTGCTCCCCCTGTCCAAGAAGCTGTCCGGCAAGGCCCGGGAGGTTCAGGCCGGGCTGTCCAAATACTTCATGGTGGACTTCGACGACGCGGGCTCCATCGGCAAGCGCTACCGCCGTCAGGACGAGATCGGCACCCCCTACTGCGTCACCGTGGACTTCGCCACCGTGGGGGACGGCGAGAACGAGGCCGACCACGCCGTCACCATCCGGGACCGGGACACCATGGACCAGGTCCGGGTGCCCATCAGCGGACTGAAGGCGTGGCTGGAGGAGAAGCTGGCTTATTAAAAATTCGTAAAATTTATAAAAAACCGGCCGTCCCTGGTGCAATCCGGGGGCGGCTGTGCTATACTTGTGGCGAAATACATTTCCTGAGGAACCTCTGAAATAAATCGCCTGCGGCGCTTCACGGATCCTTTGCGCCAGAATTTTGTTGCAATTTCTTGAAATAAACACAATTATTCCTGCGAAATTGCGCCGCATTCTGCCGCAAAACCTCCTGCGAATTGCTCCTGGCAATTTAATCAGACGTTCCCTGATGATAGGTGACGGCAAATGAAGCGCTTCTTTTCCTTCTTCCTGTTCCAAACGCGTCCCCCGGAGGGGCTGTCCCGGGGGCGGCGTACCGCGTTCTGGCTGTGGAACGCCCTGCTCCTGACAGGCGGGGCCCTGGGGCTGGGCCTGCTGTCGCTGATCCTTGCCCCCTCCCAGTTCGGCTGGAGGCTGTTCTGGGATTACCTGGCCCGCCCCGGTCTGATGGTCCTCAACCTGCTGCCCCCGGTGGTGCTGGCCGCCCTGTTCTATGGCGCGACGGGCCGGGCTTGGCTGGCCTACGGGCTCACCGCCCTGCCGGTGCTGGGGCTGGCCTTCGGCAACTTCTATAAGCTGGCCTTCCGGGACGACCCCGTCGTCGCCGCCGACCTGCTCCTGCTGGGGGAGGCGGGCAACATGGCGGACAAGTACCAGCTTTACCTGACGGGCAAGCTGGCGGCGATCCTGGTATGCGCCGCCCTGGGGGCGCTGGTTCTGGCCCTGCTGGCCAGGGGCCGCCCGGGGGGGCGCGTCAGAGCCCTCACCGCCGCCGCGGCCCTGTCCTGCGCCATAGCCCTGGTCCCCGTCTACGGCAGCGACAGCGTCTATCTGGCCAACGCCAACGAGGAGCACATCAACCGGTGGTCCCCCACCCAGCAGTATGTGTCCCGGGGCGGGCTCTACCCCTTCCTCTACAGCGTCAAGTCCGCCGTCCCCAGCCCGCCGGAGGGCTATGACCAGCGGGAGGCGGAGGAGCTGCTGGCCCAGTATCAGGACGGGACCATCCCCGAGGACAAAAAGGTGAACATCGTGGGGGTTATGCTGGAGGCCTTCGCCGATTTCTCCCAGTTTGAGGAGATTCAGTTCACCCAGGACGTGTACGCCGGCTACCACGCCCTGGAGGCGGAGAGCTATTCCGGAACCCTGCTCACCAACATCTTCGCCGGGGGCACCGTCAACACCGAGCGGGCCTTCCTCACCGGCGTGGGGGACAGCGGCTACGACTACCGGAGCGGAACCTCCTCCTATGTGTGGTATCTGAAGAGCCAGGGCTACCGGGCCACCGGCGACCACCCCTGCTACGGCTGGTTCTATAACCGGCAGAACGTGAACGCCTATCTGGGCTTCGACTCCTACCGCTTCAGCGAGGACTTCTACTCCGCCCTGTCCGGCGACGCCACCGCCCCCGACCGCATCTTTTTCCCGGAGCTCACCAAGTCGGTGCTGGAGCAGCTGGAGCGGGACGATGGGCCGCTGTTCTCCTTCTCCGTGTCCTATCAGGGCCACGGGCCCTACGGGGACTCCGTATACTGGTGGGGGGAGGCGGAGGACTACTTCTCCAATGAAAGCCTGGACGATGCCTCCCGGTACATCCTGGCCAACTACCTGGGCACGGTGCTGGACACCCAGAAGTACCTGACGGAGATGGTGGACGCCTTCCGCGGCCTGGACGAGCCCATTGTGCTGGTGGTCTTCGGCGACCACAAGCCCTGGCTGGGCAACGGCAACAGCGTGTATGACGCCCTGGGCGTGGACCTGAGCCAGGAGACCGATGAGAGCTTTTACAGCTATTGGTCCACCCGCTACCTCATCTGGGCCAACGGCGCGGCCAAGGAGGTCCTGGGCAAGGACCTGGTGGGCGAGGGGCCGGACATCTCCCCCTGCTTCCTGATGAACGTGCTGTTTGAGCAGCTGGGCTGGACGGGGGACGCCTATATGCAGGCGGCGGACCAGTGCCGCCGTGAGCTGCCGGTGGTCCACAGCTATGGCGCGTACCTGACCGCCGGCGGGGAGCTGACCCGGGAGCTCACGGAGGAGCAGCAGCGGCTGGCCCGGCAGTTCTCCTGCCTGGGCTATTACAGGGGGCGGCATTTCAGCCCCTCCTGACCCCGCAGGCGCGACGGAGAGGGGCCGCGCCCTCCTCCTTGTGATCCGGCCTATTTCACAGGCAGGACCGGGCCGCCGCCCGGTCCTGCCCTTTTCTGACGTAATTCCCGCCGGTATCCCATAAAATCTGTTGATATGCCGGAAAATGTATGTTATAATGGTTCTAATTGCTTGTACCGCCTGCTTTGACGGGAGCGGCCGGACCGGCCCCGTCCAATAGAGAGAGAGGGACACGCCATGAGAAAACGATGGCTGGAGAGAGCGTCCGCCTGGGCGCTGGCGGCGGCGCTGCTGCTGGCGCTGCCCGCTCAGGCGTCCGGTTGGGAAACCGGCGCCGTCCGCACCCCGGACCAGACGGCGCTGGGGGCGCGCACCGCCCCCGTGATGCTGATCCCCCAGGACGGGGGGGCCCACGGCGGCTATATGAACGGCAACGAAAAGGGGGAGTTCCAGCCGGAGCGGCCCGTGACCCGGGGGGAGCTGGCCCAGATGCTCAGCGCGGTGGTGGCCGACCAGCCCGGCGCGGCGCCGTCCTTTTCCGACGTGGCCTGGGACGCCTGGTACGCCCCGGCGGTGGGCCGGGTGGCCGGTCTGGGGCTCATGACAGGGTCCGGCGGCGCCTTCCGCCCCAGCGCCGCCGCCACCCGGGCGGAGTTCGCCGCGGCCCTGGCGCTGCTGCTGCCCTACGACGCCATGGGCAGCCGCGCCTTCCCCGACGTGGACCCGGGCCACTGGGCCTATGAGGCCATCTGCCGCACCGGGGCCCAGGGCCTGCTGACCGGGGACGACAGGGGGAATTTCCGCCCCGACGACGTGCTGCTCCGGTGCGAGGCGGCGGTGGTGTTCAACCGCCTGCTGGGCCGGCAGGCGGACCGCTGGACCATCATCCACATGAGCGGCCTGTGCCGGTTCGGCGACGTGCCCGGCAGCCACTGGGCCTACGCGGACATCGTGGAGGCCACGGTGCCCCATCGCTGGACCTACAATCCGGACGGCTCGGAGGGCTGGGTGTCGGTGGACATGGGGACGGTCCCCGTCTACGATCCCCTGCCTCCGCTCCAGGACTCCCCGGACCCCTGGGAGCCTTCGGCCCCCTCGAACCCCGCCGCCGGCCTGGACGACGGCCCCCACCGCATAGACGGCCGCCTGTACTGGGTGCGCGGCGGGCAGTTTGTGAGGGATGAGAAGATCAACGCCCTCTATTTTGATGAGAACGGATGCTATACCACCGGGAACGCGGACCTGGACCAGCGGCTCAACGCCATCGTGGAGGAGCGCACCGACAGCTCCATGACCCAGGACCAGAAGCTCCGGGCGCTGTTCGACTACACCGTAGCCAACTACAGATACCTCTCCCGCCCCCTGGTGCGCAAGGGCGCTGTGGACTGGGAGCCGGGCTACGCCCTCTGGTTCCTGCAAAACGGAAAGGGCAACTGCTTCAGCTTCGCCGCCGCCTACTGCCTGCTGTGCCGGGAGCTGGGCCTGCCCGCCTATACGGTGGTGGGCGCCTCCGGCAGTGCCGACTCGCCCCACGGCTGGGTGGAGATCGCCATGGACGGCGCCGTCTACATGTTTGACCCGGAGCTTCAGTGGTATTACAACAACAGGACCACCAAAAAGGTGAACCTGTTCAAAATGCAGCCCTCCAAGGTGCCCTCCGGCGTGTACCGCTATATCTGGTAGCCGTCCCCTCCCGGGGAGGAGTCCCCGAATTCGAGCAAATAGGGCGTGTGTTTCATGGTATTCGGTTCACCCATCTTTTTGTTCTGGTTCCTGCCCATTGCCTACATCGTCTACCGCCTCCTGCCGGGGATGGGGTCCCGGAATCTGTGGCTGGCCCTGGCCAGCCTGGTGTTCTACTCCTTCGGCCAGCCGGTGTACCTGCCCCTGCTGCTGCTGAGCGTGGTCCTCAACTATCTCTTCGGGCGGCTGATGATGGCCCCCGCCGGGCGGGGGAAGCGCTGGCCCGCCGCCTGCGCCGTGGCGGCCAATCTGCTCCTGCTGGGGGCGTTCAAATACCTGGACTTCTTCGCCGCCACCCTGAACGCCGCCTTCGGCCTGTCCATCCCCCTGCCGGGGCTGACCCTGCCCATCGGCATCTCCTTTTTCACCTTCCAGGGGCTGAGCTACGCCCTGGACGTGCACCGGGACCCGGACTCGGGCTCCAAAAGCCTGGGCAGGCTGCTGCTGTACATCTCCTTTTTTCCCCAGCTCATCGCGGGGCCCATCATCAAGTACCACGACGTGTCCCGGCAGATCGACAGCCGGACCCTGACGCCGGAGCTGACCCTGACGGGGCTGCGGCGGTTCATCGCGGGCTTTGCCAAAAAGCTGCTGCTGGCCAACACCGCCGGGCGGGTGGCGGACGCGGTGTTCGCCATGACGGCGGGGGAGCTGGACCTGCGGCTGGCCTGGCTGGGGGCGGTGTGTTACACCCTGCAAATCTACTTCGATTTCTCCGGCTACAGCGACATGGCCATCGGCCTGGGCCGGATGTTCGGCTTCACCTTCCAGGAGAATTTCAACCTGCCCTATGTCTCCAAATCGATCAAGGAGTTCTGGCGGCGGTGGCATATCTCCCTGTCCTCCTGGTTCCGGGACTACCTGTACATCCCCCTGGGGGGCAACCGGAAGGGCAAAGTCCGGACCATGTGGAACAAATTCGTGGTGTTTTTTTCCACCGGCCTGTGGCACGGGGCCAACTGGACCTTTGTGCTGTGGGGGCTGTGGCACGGGCTCTTCGCCACCCTGGAGGACGCCAATGTGATTCCGAAGCGTTTTCGGGAGTCTGTTTTCTCCCATGTGTATACCATGCTGGTGGTGATTTTGGGCTTCACCCTGTTCCGGGCGGACAGCCTGGCCCAGGCGGGGGTCATGTTCTCCCAGATGTTTGCCGGGACCGGCTTCACCTGGGCCCATGACCTGGCCCTCATCGCCCTGCTGGACCGGCGGACGGTGTTCTATCTCCTGGCGGCGGCGCTGCTGGCCTTCGGCCTCCCCCAGCGGCTGGCGGAGCACCTGTCCAGGCCCCTGCCGGAGGGGGCGCGGCAGGGGATGTCGGCGGCGGCCTATGCCGCGCTGTTCGCCCTGTGCGTACTCAACCTGTCCAGCACCTCCTTCAACCCCTTCATCTACTTCCAATTTTAAGAGGCGACCCTATGAAGCTGGAGACAAAGGCCAATTTGGCCATGGGGGCCTTCCTGCTGGCCTGCCTGATCCCCTCGGTGGGGATGTTCCTCCTGCCGGAGGACCCGCCCGCCGCCAACCAGACCCTGGCCCAGCCCCCCTCCCTTACCGCCCGGGAGGGCGGGCTGAACTGGAACGCCCTGGACGAGGTGACGGACTATGTGGCCGACCACTTTGCCCTGCGCCAGCGGCTCATCACCGCCAACTCGGCGCTGGAGGCGGCGGTACTCCACACCTCCGCCCAGGACAGCGTGGTGCTGGGCAAAGAGGGCTGGCTGTTCTACGCCGAGACGGTGGACGATTACTTACATACCGATCCCCTGACGGACCGGGAGCTGTCCGGCGCGGCCCGGACCCTGGCGCTGGCCTCGGAGTACGCCCAGGGCCAGGGGGCCCGGCTGGTGTTCACCGTGGCCCCCAACAAGGCGTCGCTTTACAGCTGGTATCTGCCCTATGTGGGCCGGCCCATGCCGGTGGCCAACGATATCGACCGGCTGGTTCCCCTGCTGGAGGCGCAGGGGGTGGCCTACGCGGACCTGTTCGCCCCCTTCCGGGAACAGTACCAGGAGGAGGAGCGGGTGCTCTACCACGCCACGGATTCCCACTGGACAAACCGGGGGGCGGCTCTGGCCCACGATACTCTGATAGAGGCCCTGGGGCTGGAGGGCCGGACGGCGTGGTTCACCCAGCCGGGGCGGGATGTCCCCACCCACCGGGGCGACCTGTATGAGATGCTCTACCCCACGGGCGGGTCGCTGTCGCCGGACACGGAATTCGACCAGCCCTTCACCTTTGCCTATACCCGGCCTGTCCGTGGACCGGAGGACCTTCGCATCCAGACGGAAAACCCGGAGAAAACCGGCAGTCTGCTGATGTTCCGGGACTCCTTCGGCAACACCCTGTATCCCTTCCTGGCGGAGGACTACGGACAGGCCCTGTTCAGCCGGTCCATGCCCTGGCAGCTGACGCTGCTGGAGGAGACCGGGGCGGATACGGTGATCGTGGAGCTGGTGGAGCGCAACCTGGACTATCTGGTCCGGTGGGCCCCCATTTTCCCCGCCCCCCAGCGGGGGCTGACGGGGGAGCCCCCCGCCGGAGAGGCCGCCGCCCGGGCCGCCGCTCAGGAGGACGGAAAGCTGGCGGGCTTCCTCCGGCTGGAGGGCGCGGTTTCCGGCCCTGTGGACGTGGATTCCCCCATCTATGTCCAGCTGGGCGAGACCCTCTACGAGGCCAGCCCAGCAGGGGAGTGCGAAGAGGGGGAGCACCCCTTTACCCTCTACGTGTCCGCTGGTTCGGCGCTGGACGACATTCGCGTGCTCTATCTGCTGGACGGCCAGGTGCTCCAGGCGGGGCGGACAGAGCTCAGCCAAGCCTGATAAAGGAAGGACTGATTCAACCGGCAAGAGCGATTCGCGAGAGATTTTTTGCCGCAGCGAGGCTGTGGCGAAAAAGATCCCCGAAGCGCCGCGGGCGCATGGAATCAGCGCTTCCTAAACGCTGGAAAGAAGGAATACCGCTATGAAAAAGAAGCTCGCCCTGCTGCTGGCGGGGGCCCTGACCCTGTCCCTCCTGTCCGCCTGTGCAAACGCGGCGGACAGCCCCTCCCCAACCCCCGCGGACACCCCCTCCGCCCCGGCGGAGAGCCGGTCCGGGGGCGCGGTGATCTCCAGCGCCGCCCCGGAGCCCTCCCAGTCCCCGGAACCGGAGGCCGCTGCGGAGACAATCCCCGCCCCGGAGCCCTCTCAGGCCCCGGCGGTGACGGCGGCGCCGGTTCCCGCGTCTCAGGCCCCCGTGGCGGAGCCCTCCCCGGCCCCGGCGGTGACTGCGGGGCCGGTTCCCGCGTCCTA
>CAJTLI010000025.1 GCA_910577525.1 uncultured Oscillospiraceae bacterium
CTCCGCCCATGCAGCAGCCCGCGCCCGTCCCCCAGATGGGACAGCAGCCCATGGCGCCCTATCCCATGCCCGGGCCCGACGGAACCTTCCAGGGCGGCTACATGGGATATCCCCCCATGTACTACCCGCCCTATCCCTACCCCTATCCCCCCCAGCAGCCTGAGGCCGCGGTGCAGAAGGCCTCCCCGGAGCCCAAGGTCATCGCCACCAAGCCGGTGCACATGGAGGAGATGGACCCCATGGACCGGCTGGGCAAGGAGCAGGCCCAGAACCTGGATCTGATTATGGAGGTGCCCCTCCAGGTGACGGTGGAAATCGGCCGGGCACGCAGAAAGGTGCAGGATATCCTGGAGTTCGCCAAGGGCTCCCTGGTGGTGCTGGATAAGCTGGCGGGCGACCAGGTGGACCTGTTCGTCAACGGTAAGTGCATCGCCCGGGGCGAGGTGGTGGTCATTGAGGACAACTTCGGCGTACGCATCACCGAGATTGTCCAGACCCCCGGCATTGAGATGCTGGCCAGCAACAAATAGGTTCCGGAGAACCGGACTGACCGAATATACTCTGTCCCGGCGGGACCAGGAGGCCGGGAGACACAACATAAATGGAAAAGGATGGATCAACCATGGCTAAGAAGATTCTGTTAGTGGACGACGCCGCATTCATGCGCAAGATGATCAAGGACACCCTGACCAAGAACGGCTACACCGAGGTGTTTGAGGCGGTGGACGGTGCCGACGCGGTGGAGAAGTTCAGCGAGATCGGCCCCGACCTGGTGGTGATGGACATCACCATGCCCAACATGGATGGCCTGGAGGCGCTGAAGGCCATCCGCGCCAAGGACGGCAGCGCCAACGTGGTCATGTGCTCCGCCATGGGCCAGGAGTCCATGGTCATGGACGCGGTGCGCTCCGGCGCCAAGGACTTCATCGTCAAGCCCTTCAAGCCCGACCGTGTGCTCAAGACCGTCAACAACATTCTGGGCAACCCCTGACGGATGCCCCTTGGCGTAATCCTGGCCGCTCAGACAACCGTGCTGGACAGCATCCTCTCCCTCATGTGGGTGCTGCTGTGCGCGGTGGTCATTATCGCGCTGGCCTACGTGTTTACCAAGCACGTGGCGGGGCGGAGCGGCGGCCTTCTGGGGGCGGCCCGGGGAACGGACCGGTTTAAGGAGCTGGCCCGCCTGCCTCTGGGGCGGGAGCAGGCCCTGATTTTGGTCCAGGCCGGGGAGCGCCGCTTCCTGCTGGGAGTGACCGCCTCACAGGTGTCCCTGGTGGCGGAGCTCACCCAGGAGGAGGCCCAGGCGATGTACGCCCCCCCTTCGGACGGGCAGGCCCCGCCCAGCTTTGGGGAGGCGCTGCGCGCCGTGCTCAAGCAAAAGAAACCGAGGTGAGGATGGGATGCCGACCGACGGCCTGATCAATATCAACGGCGACAGCGTGCAGACTCTGGAGATCCTGTTCCTCACCACCATGATCGCCCTGCTGCCCTCGCTGCTGGTGATGATGACCTCCTTTACCCGGTACATCATCTCCCTGTCCTTTCTGCGCACCGCCATGGGCACCCAGCAGACCCCGCCCAACACGGTGCTGGTGGGCATCGCCCTGTTTCTCACGCTGCTCACCATGAACCCGGTGATCGAGCGCATCGGCACGGAGGCCTGGGAGCCGTACCGGGAGCAGGAGATCACCCAGGAGGAGTTTATCGACCGGGCGCTGGTGCCCATGAAGGAGTTCATGCTGCAAAACACCAAGCCGGAGACCCTGCGGATGTACTGCAACCTGGCCCACGTGGACATACCGGAGGACAACGCGGGGCTGGACGAGGTTGCCATGGACCTGTCCCTGCGGGTCGTCGTACCCGCCTTTATGACCCAGGAACTGCAAAAGGGCTTCTATATCGGACTGCTGCTGTACCTGCCCTTCCTGCTGCTGGACGTGGTGGTGGCCTCCACCCTGATGTCCATGGGCATGGTGATGCTGCCGCCGGCCATGATCTCCACGCCCTTCAAGCTGCTGCTGTTCGTGACTGTGGATGGCTGGAACCTGCTGTTCTCCTCCCTGGTGCAGAGCGTGAATTAGCCCCGTTTCAAAAGGAGGGAGCGCCCTATGGATACCGGACAAGTCGCGGACCTGATGCGCGAGGCGGTGAACATTGTCATCAAGCTGGCCAGCCCCATGCTGCTGCTGAGTATGGCGGTGGGCGTGCTGGTAGCCATTTTCCAGGCCGTCACCCAGATCCACGAGCAGACCATCGGCTTCGTGCTGAAGCTGGTGGTGATTATCAGCGTGCTCCTGCTGGCCGGCGGGTGGATGATGGACAACCTGCTGGACTTTACCCGGCAGGTGTTTTCCCTGATCGCCGGCTGACCGGGGGAACGCGGGCATGACAGATATCATTGACTGGGGGCAGTTGACGCTGTTCCTGTTCGTCACCGCGCGGGTGAGCGGATTCATCCTGTTCAACCCGATTTTTGGCCGCAGCAATATCCCGGCCGTCTTTCGCGCGGGGATGGTGCTGGTGCTGTCTGTTTTTGTGACCGCGGTGTCGGAGCAGCAGCCTGCCATCCCGGCGGGAACGGTTGAGTTTGCCGTTCTGATGCTGCTGGAGATGGGAATAGGTTTCCTGCTGGGCATGGCGGTGAATTTTTTCTTCTACATCCCCCAGATGGGGGGCTCCATGGTGGATACCCAGATGGGTATGACCATGAACCAGATGTATGACAGGGGGGCTCAGGCCAACCTGTCCGTCACGGGGCAGATCCTGAACACCCTGATGCTCCTGTTGTTTTTCGCGGCGGGAGGCCACCTCACGCTGTTGCGGATGTTTCTCACCTCGGAGCAGGTGGTGCCCTTCGGGCAGGTGTCCATCGGCCCGTCCGCCTTCCGGCTGCTGCTGGAGCTTTTCGCGGAGTGTACCCTGCTGGGGGTAAAGCTGTGCATGCCGGTGCTGGCGGCGGAGCTCATCGCCCAGGTGGGCATGGGGGTGCTGATGAAGGTGATCCCCCAGATCAACGTGTTCGTCATCAATCTCGAGCTGAAGATCATTGTGGGACTGGCGCTGCTGCTGGTGCTGATGGTCCCCTTCAGCGATTTCCTGCTCCAGGCCGAGGCGGCGATGCTGGCCAGCCTCCACGACCTTCTGGCCCTCACCGGATGATTCCAGTATGGAATAGTCTAAGATGAGATAACGGAGCGTTTTGCAGAATTTCCCCCTTCGCCCCCTGCGAGGCGGGGATGCGTGAAGAGGCCGGGGGGGACAGACTGTGGCCGAGGGCAACAAAACAGAAAAAGCAACACCAAAAAAGCGAAACGACGAACGAAAGAAAGGTAATGTACTCAAAAGTCAGGACGCTATCGCGGTGGCGGGGCTGATCGGCACCTTTGCCGTGCTGTGGATGCTGCTGGACACCTTCGCCGACCAGCTGGGGGGCTTCATGATCCTGTGCATCACTGGCGCCGGGGAGGAGACCCGGGACACGCTGAGCCTGGCCGGCGAGATGTCGGTGCAGGCCCTGTCGCTGATCGCCAGGACGGTGGGACCGGTGGTGGCCACGGCGATTCTGTGCGCGGTGGTCAGCACCTTCGCCCAGACCCGCTTTCTGGTGACAACGGAGCCGCTGCGGCCGAAATTGAGCAAGCTCAACCCCCTACAGGGTTTTAAACGGCTGTTCTCCCTGAGAAGTCTGGTGGAGACGGCGAAAAACCTCATTAAGATCATCATTCTGCTGGTCATTGTCTACCTGAGCGTTCAAGATATGGTGCTGGAGAGCGGGGCCTATCTGTATGTGGACCTGCCGGCCTCCATCCGGCACTTCGCGGACGTGGCGCAGGGGATGGTGGTTCGGATCATCATCGCGTTTGTGGCGGTGGCCGCGCTGGATTTCTTCTATCAGCGGTGGGACTTTGAGAAAAACATGATGATGACCAAGGAAGAGATCAAGGAAGAGTACAAACAGACGGAAGGCGACCCCAAGGTCAAGGGGAAAATCAAGGAGATTCAGCGCCGGAGGGCCCAGCAGCGCATGATGCAGCAGGTCCCGGGCGCGGACGTGGTCATCCGTAACCCCACCCACTTCGCCGTGGCCCTGCGCTACAAGCCGGAGCAGGACGACGCCCCCGTGGTGCTGGCCAAGGGCCAAGACGCCGTGGCGCTGCGCATCGTCCAAATCGCCGAGGAGCACAAGGTGGCCGTGGTGGAAAACGTGCCCCTGGCCCGGGCGCTCTACGCCCAGGCAGAGCTGAACCAGCTCATTCCGCCGGACCTGTACGCCCCGGTGGCGGAGGTGCTGGTGTACATCTTCAAGCTGAACGGCAAAAAACAGATTGTAAAATAGGAACGAATCGGGAAACCCGCCGGGGAGGTGAAGGCAGGCCATGCTCAAGCGTATAACGGATAACGCAATCGCGCTGTTTGTGGTGATCGTGGTCCTGTTCCTGTTCATCCCCCTGCGCCCGGAGATTCTGGACATCCTGCTGGTGATCAACATTGGACTGTCTATCATGATCCTGATGATCACCATGAACATCTCGGAGGCGCTGGATTTCTCCATCTTCCCCTCCCTGCTGCTCATCACCACCCTGTTCCGGCTGGGCATGAACGTGTCCAGTACCCGGATGATCCTCACCACCGGCGACCCCGGCGTGGTCATCAAAAACTTCGGCCAGCTCATCACCCAAGGCGACCTCGTGGTGGGCTTCGTGATCTTCTTTATCATCGTGCTGGTGCAGCTCATCGTCATCACCAAGGGCGCGGAGCGCGTGTCCGAGGTGGCCGCCCGGTTCACCCTGGACGCCATGCCCGGCAAGCAGATGGCCATCGACGCCGACCTGTCCTCCGGGCTCATCGACGAGCAGCAGGCCAAGGTGCGCCGCGAGAAGATCCAGAAGGAGGCCGACTTCTACGGCGCCATGGACGGCGCCACCAAGATCGTCAAGGGCGACTCCACCATGTCCATCATCATCACCCTCATCAACCTAGTGGGCGGCCTGCTCATCGGCATCCTGGGGCGGGGGATGGAGCCCATGGAGGCCCTGAGCTCCATCTGCATCCTCACCATCGGCGACGGCCTGGTGTCCCAGATCCCGTCCCTGATGATCTCCACCGCCACCGGCATGATCGTCACCCGGTCCGTGTCCGACGGCAGCCTGAACACCGACGTGACGGGCCAGTTCCTGGCCCAGCCCCGGGCTTTCGTGACCACTGGCGTCATCCTGCTGTTTATGAGCGCCATTCCCGGTACGCCCCACATCCCCTTGGCCATCGGCGGCGCGGGCCTGCTGGGCGGAGGGTTGGTGCTCAACCGCCGGAAGGACGCCCAGCGTCAGGCGGCGGCAGCGGCGGCTCAGGCCCCCGAGGTGCCGCCGGAGCTGGCGGCGCCCAGCGAAAACGACTATTACAAGGATATTAACAACGTGTACAGCCTGCTGTCGGTGGAGCCGGTGGAGATGGAGTTCGGCTACAGCCTCATCCCCCTGGTGGACGAGAGCCACGGTGGCAAGCTCATCAGCCGCATCGTCATCTTCCGGCGGCAGTACGCCCAGGATATGGGCTTCGTCATCCCGTCCATCCGTCTCCACGACTCCTCCGCGCTGGGCACCAACCAGTACGCCATCCGCATCAAGGGCGAGGTGGTGGCCCAGGGCGAGATTCTGGTGGACTACTATCTGGCCCTGGAGCCCCCCAACCCCCTGGGGGAGATCGACGGCATCGAGACCATCGAGCCCGCCTACGGCATCCCGTCCCGGTGGATTCTGCCCGAGAACAAGGAGATGGCGGAGATCTACGGCTACAACGTTATCGACCCTCTGTCCGTCATGCTGACCCACCTGGCGGAGACGGTGAAAAAGCACGCCTACGAGCTGATGAACCGAGCGGAAACCATCCGTCTGGTGGACAATCTGAAGCAGACCTCCCCGGAGCTGGTGGAGGAGGCGGTCCCCGCCATCATCCCCTACTCCAGGCTGGAGAAGCTGCTGCGCAACCTCCTCCAGGAGGGCGTGCCCATCAAGGACCTGGCCACCATCGTGGAGACCGCCGCCGACGCCATGAGCCAGGGCAGGGACCTGGATATGACCACCGAGCAGGTCCGGGGCGCGCTGGCCCGCACCATCACCAGAAGGTTCTGCGAGGACGGACAGCTGCGGGTCATCACCCTGGACGCCGAGGTGGAGAAGAAGATCATCTCCTCCCTCACCCGCAACGAGCAGGGCGTGTATCTGGCCATGGGCCCCGACCTGATGCAGTCCATCATCTCTCAGCTGGCGGAGCACCTGAAGAAGTTCGGGGATCTGGCCCAGACCCCGGTGATCCTGGTCAGCCAGGTGATCCGCGGCTACTTCAGCCGGATGATTACCCAGTTCTACCCCCACGTCTATGTGCTCTCCTTCAATGAGATCACCAGTACCGTTCAGATTCAGGCCCTGGGCAACATCGTGGACCAGACTCCCGCCCAGGCCCAGAGAAGGGCGGTGGCTACATGAGCGCGGCGGTCCAGGGGCGGTTTACCCAGGAGCAGATTGAGGCCATGGAGACGTCCGAGCTGCTGGCGCTCTACAAGCAGACCGGCGACGAGGAGCTGAAATGGCCCTTAGTGCTGCGGTATGAGGGGCTCATCAAAAGCGCGGCGCTCCAGATTCGGGGCGTGTACAGCAGCTTTGCCCAGGTGGACGACATTGTCAGCGAGGGCATCCTCACCCTGCTCAGCTCCATCGACAAGTTCGACCCGGACAAGGGCATCAAGTTCGAGACCTATGTGGCCAAGCGCATTCGGGGCATGGTCATCGACCTGGCCCGGAAGCAGGACTGGCTGCCCCGGAACATCCGGCAGCGGGCCAAGGAGATCGACACCGCGGTTTCCCACCTGGCCAACGAGCTGGGGCGCTTCCCCACCGACCAGGAGGTGGCCGGACATCTGGGCATTCCCACCGACAAGTACCAGAAGGAGGCCGCCCGGGTGGCCCTGAGCAACACCCTGTCCCTGGACGCGCTGATGGACGCCCGGGACCTGGAGGGCTACCGCTTCGAGGTGTCCGACCAGGACCCCAAGCTCCAGCCCGAGGCCATGCTGGAGGACCAGGAGCTCCAGGAGACGCTGGCCCAGGGCATTGCCTCCCTGCAAAAAAATGAGCAGATCGTCCTGTCCCTCTATTACGAAAAAAACCTTCATATGAAGGAGATCGCCCAGGTGATGGGGGTGAGCGAGCCCCGCATCTCCCAGATCCACTCCCGGGCCATTCAGAAGCTGCGGGAGCATATGGGCTGCTATATGAACAGCGAGACCCCGGAAAAATCCTCCAGAAAGCGGAAGAAGGCGTGATGTCATGTATAAAGGATTCTACAACCTCACCTCCGGCATGATGACCCACCAGAGCCACCTCAGCGTGGTGGGCAACAACCTGGTGAACATCTCCACCACGGGATTCAAGGAGAGCCGGTACACCGCCACCACCTTCGACGACGTGATGTACAGCCGGGTGGGCAACGTGGAGAAGGAATACACCGAGATCGGCCGGCAGAGCTACATCCGGGCCAACAGCGAGATCACGGTCATTCAGGACCAGGGCATCCCGGAGCCCACCGATATCCCCCTGGATTTCGCCATTATGGGCGACGGCTTCTTCGCCGTCCAGCGGGAGGACGGCGAGATCATCTACACCAGGGCGGGCAGCTTTTCCTTGGACGACGAGGGCTACCTGTGCTTCCCCGGCGTGGGGCGGGTGCTGGACGCGGAGGGCAATCCCATCGTGCTGGGCACGGATAAGCTGGATGTGGATGTGCTGGGCAATATCTCCCAGGCCGACGGGGGCTTCCTGGGCAGGCTGGGAGTCTACGCCCTGGAGGATGTGGAGATGCTGGAGCATACGGAACAGAGCTTTTTCGCCGGGGAAAACGCCACCCTGGTGGAGGCCCCCCAGATTCTGTGGAAGCACCTGGAGCGCTCTAATGTGGACATGATCCGGCAGATGACCGAGATGCTCAACTGCCAGCGGGCCCTCCAGAGCTGCGCCACAGTGACCAAGATGTATGACGAGGTTATGGGCCACGCCGCCAGCGACGTGGGCCGGATGGGATAAGGTGAGCGTCTATGAATCAATCCTTTTATATCGGCGCCGTCGGGGCGCAGCAGCAGCTGAGGCGGCTGAATATCGTGGGCGACAACATCGCCAACTTGAACACCGTGGGCTTCAAGGCGGACCGGGCCGATTTCATCGCCCTGATGTATCAGAACCACCGGGGCGTGGAGGAGGACATCCCCATCGGCGTGGGCACCCGGCTGCTCATGACCTCCACCGACTTCACCCAGGGACCCGTGATCGACAACAGCCGCTGCCTGGACTACATGATTGAGGGGGACGGCTTCTTCGCCCTGGTGGACCTGACCACCGGCGAGGTCTCCTACACCCGCAACGGCGCGTTCAACATGTCCGAGCTGGTGCGCAACACCGGCGAGGTGGACGAGAACGGCGACCCCATCACACAGACGGTATTCTGCCTGGGCGACGGCGAGGGCCGGTTTGTGCTGAGCAACACCGGCGGGCTCATTGAGGTGACGGACCCCACCCAGAAGCTGCCCATCGGCATCTTTGACTACAGCAACTACAACGGCATGGTGCAGCTGGACGACACCCGGTTCCTGCCGGTGGACAAAAACGGCAACCTGTGGTACGGCACGGGGACTCTGCACCAGGGGGTGCTGGAGGGCTCCAACGCGGAGCTGGCGGAGGAGTACGCCAAGGTCATCGAGTCCCAGCGGGCCTACGGCATGGCGCTGAAAATGGTGCAGACCTCCGACGAGATCGAAACCACTATCAACGGCCTGCGCAGTTGATGAAAATGATAGAGGAGGAAGCTGAATGTCGATCAAGAACTACGACGAGCTGAACTCCCTGGAGCTGGATACTCTGCGGGAAATCGGTAGCGTCGGCACCGGCAACGCCGCCACCGCCCTGTCCCAGATGCTGGGGCGGGAGGTGCGCATCACCCTGCCGGAGGTGCGGATTATGGGCTATAACGAGGCCATCGAGTGGATCGGCGGCCCCGAGGAGATCACCGCCGGCGTGCTGGTGAAGCTCAGCGGGCAGATCACCGGCATCATGCTGTCGGTGCAGCCCCTGGAGTTTGTCAACGTGGTGCTGGAGAGCATGATGGGCAAGACGGCCACAGACTACAGCCAGCTCAGCGAGATGGAGCACTCCGCGCTGGTGGAGGTGGGCAATATCATGATCTCCACCTTTATCACCGCGCTCAGCGGCCTGGCCGGCATGGACGTAAGCCTGACGGTTCCAGCCTTCACTGTGGACATGCAGGGGGCCATCCTGGCCGTACCCATGGCGGAGTACGGGGGACAGTCCGACTACATCATGACCATCGGAGGCAATTTTGTGAGCGAAAACAAGCAGGTTCCCTGCCGCCTGCTCATGTCGCCCGACCTCCGGTCTTTGAATGCTCTATTACGGAAGCTGGGCGTAAGCAATGAGTGAAAAGATCACCATCGGCATCGCGGACATGAAGATGGCCAAAGGGGAGGGTATGTTGGTCACTTATGCGCTGGGGTCCTGCATCGGTATCTGCCTGCACGATCCGGCCCTCAAACTGGGGGCGCTGGTGCATATCATGCTGCCGCTGAACATGGAGACAGGCCGGAAAAACCCGATGAAGTACGCCGATACCGGAATCAGGGAGACCCTGAAGCAGATGGAGGCCAAAGGGGCCAGCCGCGCCAGGATCACCGCCAAGATTGCCGGGGGGGCCATGATGTTCAAGGACTGCAGCGGTTCCATGGGCAACATCGGGCAGCGGAATATCGAGAGCGTAAAGCTGAATCTGAAAAAAGAGGGCATCCGCCTGCTGGCGGAGGATGTGGGGGGCTCGGTGGCCCGCACGCTGCTCTTCGATGTGAACAGCGGCCTGGGCTGCGTGCGCTGCTATGGCCGCAAGGAACTGATTATTTGACACCGCGCATAGATGAAAGGGAGTGTTGAAATTGATGGAAGACAACAAACACGGCATCCTGCTGGAGTCCGGCACCAACGAAATTGAGATTATGAAATTCACCATCGGAGGCAACCTGTACGGCATCAATGTGGCCAAGGTGCGTGAGATCATGATCTCCGCCCCGGTCAAGCCCATGCCCCACGCCCACCCTTCGGTGGAGGGTATTTTCAAGCCCCGGGACACGGTGCTCACCGTGGTGGACCTGCCCAAATACCTGGGCGTGGAGAGCCCGAAGGACGCCAAGGATATCTTTATCATCACCAATTTCAACAAAATGTTCATCGCCTTCCGGGTCCACGCCGTGGACCGGATCAGCCGCATCTCCTGGACCGACATCTCCAAGCCGGACAAGACCGTGTCCGGCGGCGCGGAAAGCGTGGCCACCGGCATCGCCCAGTGCGACGGCGAGCTGGTCACAATTCTGGATTTTGAGCGCATCGTGGCGGAAATTGCCCCGGAGACCACCATCCAGATGTCCGAGGTGGAGCGGCTGGGCCCCCGCGGCCGCAACGATAAGCCCATCTGGGTGGCGGAGGACTCCATTCTGCTCAGCAAAATGATCGAGGACTCCCTGCGCAAGGCCAACTACGTCAACCTGCATATGTTCTCCAACGGCCTGGAGCTGTGGGAGAGTCTGGCCGCCCTGCCCCAGGAGGGCCCGCTGGAGCAGGATGTGGCCCTGATCATCACCGATATTGAGATGCCTCAGATGGATGGGCACCGGCTGACCAAGCTGGTGAAGGAGAACAACCGCTTCCGGGGAATTCCCCTGATTATCTTCTCCTCCCTCATCAGTGAGGAGATGCGCCGCAAGGGCCGCGATTTGGGCGCGGACGAGCAGCTCACCAAGCCGGAGATCGGCCACTTGGTGGATGTGATGGACCATCTGCTGGAGCGCCAGGCATCGAAGCAGCAGGCCAGAGGTTAAAGTTAGGAGGCAAGGCAGTTATGAGCGGCAAATATATCGTGCGGCAGCCCATTCGAGACGCTGCTGGAAACACTATCGGGCATGAGATTCTGTATCATGGTGCCAATCAGGCCTTCAGCAGCGACAACTCCACATCCAGCGCGGAATTTGCCGCCGCCAATACCATTTACAGCTTTTTGACGCAGAACAGCCCCAAGGTGCTGAAGGGCACGCTGAATTTTATGACCTTTACCACCATGCTGCTGATGAAAAAGACCCCCAGGCTGTTTGACAAGAGCGATTTGGTCATTCAGATCGATGACGCCGTCATCATCCATCCGCTGTCCATGCACCTGGTTCAGCAGTACGGCAAAGAGGGCTACCGCATCGCGGTGAATGAGTTCCAGTTTACTCCCCGGTATCTGTCCCTGCTGGACGATATCCACTTTATCAAGATCAACGCCCAGAACTCCACCGAGATCACCATCCGCAACACGGTGGAGATCGCCCACAGCATGAACATCAAGTGCATCGTCACCCATGTGGACGACGAAAAGCTGTACCAGCGGGCGCTGGCCCTGGGCGCGGACGCCATGGAGGGCCCCTACGTGGCCGGCAAGCTCACCACCCAGGCCCACAGCAGCGCTTACATCCAGAGCAACTTCTTCCAGCTCATGGTGGCCGTCACCCGGGATGAGCCCAACGTGGAGGAGGTCGAGCAGATGATCGCCGCCGACGCCAGCCTGTCCTACGGCCTGCTGAAAATGGTCAACTCCGCCTATTTTGCGCTGCGCCACCGGGCCACCACCATCCGGCAGGCCATCATGACCCTGGGCCTGGGCCAGCTGAAGCAGTGGATCTATCTGCTCAGCGCCAGCAACGCGGACAACGAGGTGGATTCCGGCTCCGAGGAGTTTCTGAAGCGGTCCTTCATGCGGGCCAACTTTTGCAGTGAGCTGATGAATTACGCCAAAAATATGCCCATATCCAAGTCGGAGGCCTATCTGATGGGCATGTTCTCCACTCTGAATTACCTCATTGAGGCCCCGCTGGAGGACATTCTGGCGGAGGTCCCGGTGGCCGATGAGATCAAGTCCGCCCTGCTCACCCACGAGGGGCGCTGCGGCAAGCTCTATGACCTGGTGCTCAGCTACGAGGCCGCGGACTGGGAGAAGATCACCGCGCTGGCGGAGGAGCTGGGCATCCCGGACAACATGATGACCAGCATTTATTTCATCTGCATGGAGAACGTGAACACCCTGTGGGAGCAGCTTACCAATCCCTATCCCCAGCAGCTGCCCCCCGAGGAGGAGACGGACTCCGAGGAATGAGCCAAAGCTGAAAAGCGAAGAGAGCAAAAAATCTCTGGCGGAGGAAGCTCCGCCAGAGATTTTCCATCGCTTATGGTCAGCGGCCGTGATGGGGACGCTCCATGACCACCTTGCAGGCCTGGAGCAGCTGTGCTGTGATGTCGCTGCTGAGCTTGCCCTCGTACACCGTCAGGCGGGGGATCAGGTCGCCCTGCTCCAGCACCACGTACTTGGGGGGAAGATGGTTCAGCGTGTAGGCCTTCACATCCTCCATACACCGCTCGCAGGAGCACAGGCCGAACATCTTGACGTATTTGGGGGCCTTCTCCTCCACCAGCACCTGCATCACGTTGATGTAGCCGGGGTTCACCGGAGGCAGGGGGTCCATCCACTGGGTGGGGGCGTCAGCCTGGACGGCGGGCTGAGGCTCCGGCTGGACGGGCTCCGGCTGGGGTGCGGGCGCGGCCTGCTGGACGGGCTGGGGCTCCGGCTGGGGCGGGGCCGGCTGGACGGGCTCGGGCTGAGGCGCGGGCGCGGCCTGCTGGACAGGCTCGGGCTGGGGCGCCGGGGACTGGGGGCCAAGCTCGCTCTCCAGAACGTTTTCCAGGGCGTTTTTGATCTGGGCCGACACGGCTACGTCCGGGGCCATGGCCGTGACGATGGGAGGGACGGGGGTGGCCGCCGGCTCGTCGGCGGAGGGGTCCGGCTTCTTGCTGAGCAGGTTCATCACCCGCGCGGTTTTACTGGTCTTATCCTTAGATGCCATGATGACGATACTCCTTACTTAATTAAAAAATTTAGAGATATACTTTTGACGGAAGGTGGGCTTGGGCCGGGGAAAACGGGTCCCCGCCACCGCGTCCACGATCTCCTGGAAGTCCTGGGCGGGGCGGGAGTCGGGCTGATAGGTGAGCACGCTCTGTCCGTGGGCGGGGGCCATGGCCACGCCCACCCCCCGGTGGATTTTGGACTGGAATACCTGGCTGTCCAGCTGCTCCGCCACCTCCTGAGCCAGCTCCAGGATGTCCTTGGACAGGGTGAGGCGCCCGTTGTACTTGTTGATGAGGATGCCCAGCACCTTCAGATTGGGGTTGAAGGCGCTCCGCACAGTCTCGATGGTCTCCTGAAGCTGAGTGACGCCCACCAGGCTGAGCACCTCCGCCTCCATGGGGACGATGAGCCCGCTGGAGGCCACGTAGGCGTTGACGGTGAGAATGTTGAGGGCGGGCGGCGTATCAATGATAACATAATCGTAGCGGTCGCGCACCCCGGTGAGCAGGTCGCTGAGCATGAATTCCCGGCGGGGGGCCGTGAACTCCACCTCCGCGGCGGACAGCATGATATCCGAGGGCAGTACGTCGCCGTACTCGGTGGAGGCGATGGCCTCCTCCATGGTACAGGTGCCTTTAAATACGTCGTAGGCGGTTTTGCCTTCGCCGATCTCCAGGCCCAGAGTGAAGCCCAGGTTGCCCTGGGGGTCCAGGTCGATGCCCAGCACCTTGGCCCCGCGCTGGCGGAGCCCGCACACCAGAGCCGAGGCGGTGGTGGTTTTCCCGACGCCGCCCTTTTGGTTGGTGACGGTGATGATCTGAGTCAAGGAACGTTCCCTCCCTTTCACAAAAACTTGGGGAAAAGTCTTAAGTTTAATATACTACAGGTCGATAAAAAAGAACAGAGGTACAGCGAAAAAACTGTGTAAAAATTTTGAGAATTTTCCCTTCGCGGATGTGCTATGGGCGGTGCGTTTTGCCCAGGAGCTTTTAGAAAGGAGCGGTCCAATATGGCGTCCATCACAAGTTTGAGCAACAGCAGTTATAACACCAGCAGTATTTACGGCAACCGGAACGTGCTCAGCGGCCTGGCCAGCGGCATGGATACGGAAACCATGATCGAAAACGCGGTGGCAGGCTACAAATTGAAGATTGAAAACCTGGTGAAGAAGCGCACCAAGGTGGAGTGGCAGCAGGAGGCCTACCGCAGTATCATCGACAAGGCGGTGAACTTCAACAACAAGTACACCTCCTTCTCCTCCAAGACCAACCTGCTCAGCCAGAGCTTTTTCAACAACGCGGTAAACACCACGACCGCGGGGAAATACGCCGACAAGATCACCGCCAGCGGCAAGACCTCCAGCGATATCAAGATCAACGCGGTGAAGCAGCTGGCCAAATCCGCCACCTATACGGTGGCGGGCCTGGGCAGGAAGGCGGGCACCACCGACACGGCCTCCGTGGTGGGCGGCAAGGCCTTCGACATCAATAACGAGATCGATGTGAGCGCCGTGTCCGGTACGCTGACCTTCCAGTACGGCGGCACCAACGGCACCACCTTCGACATTGAGCTGGACGAGCTGGAGAACATCAACGAGATGGAGGGCGACAGCCAGGCCGAGCGGCTGGCCAACGCCATTAAGGATAAGCTCAGCAAGATCAGCTATAGCTACACCAAAAACGGCTTCACCGAGACCACCACCGCGGACAAGGTCATTAAGGTGGACGCCAGCAGCGGCGTCATCAGCTTCTCCGACGGGCTGGGAATGGGCAATAACGTCACCATCAGCTCCGCCACGGGCAGAATCAAGGACGAGCTGAACATCACCGGCACCGACACCAAGGCGCTGGAGGTGAACTCCTCCCTGATGACCAAGACCACCGCCGCCGAGTACCTGAAGGGCAAGGAACTGAGCATCACGCTGGACGGCGTCACCAAGAAGATCGACATGGGTAACGTCACCAGCGCCCTGGTGGGCTATGACAAGAGCAACGACACCTTTATCAAAAAGCTCCAGGGCGAGGTGGACAAAGCCTTTGGCGCGAATAAGGTGAAGGTGGGGCTGGACAGTGAGGGCAAAATGTCCTTCAGCGCGGCCAAGGAGGGCTCCACCCTGAGCCTGAGCGGCAGCGCCGTCAAGGCCATGGGCTTTGAGAAGGGCGATTCCAGCTATATCAATGTCACCAAAAAGCTGTCCGAGCTGATGGACGACAGCGTCTTTAAAAACAGCAACAAGATCAGGGGCGAGTTTTCCGAGGGCGGGGAGCCCAAGCTCAGCGCCAATGGGAAGTACTATGTGGACGAGAAGGGCAACCGGGTAAACAAGGACGGCATACGGGTCGACGGCAGCGGCGAGGAGCTCTATAACTTCGAGGTCAACGGCACCAGCATCGCCGTCACCAAGGACACCACCCTGGAGGGCCTGATGAACTCCATCAACTCCAACGCCGAGGCGGGGGTGAAGGTGAGCTATTCCCAGCTGACCAACGAGTTCAAATTCACCGCCACCGAGAGCGGCGCGGGCAGCAAGATCGAGTTCGGCGCGCTGGCCGGGGAGATGTTCGGGAACCCCAGCGCCGTGGCGTCCAACCGGGTTGACAGCAGCGCGAAGCTGTCCGACGTGTTAGGCGCGGATCAGAATTACGGGGACAGCTACGCCAACTTCACCATGAGCGTGAACGGGAAGGATTTCTCCGTCCACGCCGACGGAGACAGCACGATGGACAGCATCGTGAGGGATCTCAACGATATGCTTTCCGCGGTGGGAGAGATGGACGACGAGAGCTTCAAGGGCGTCACCGCCAGCTTTGACAGCGCCACCAATTCCATCGTGTTCAAGGACAAGGACGGCAAAACGGTGGAGTCTTCCGCCGGGAGCGGCCTGGCAAAGGACCTGTTTGAGAAAATCGAGCCCCCCACGGGCGCGCGCTACACCGCCGGTCAGGACGCCGTCATGGACGTGGAGATCAACGGCAAGCGGTTTGAGAACCTCACCCGCTCCAACAACAGCTTTGACATCGACGGGATGATCATCAACGTGAAGGACACCTTCAAGACCGAGGGGGACGAGGAGCCCGTCACCTTTAAAACCACCACTGACAGCGATAAGATCGTGGACGCCATCCGGAGCTTCGTGGAGGACTACAACGAGATGGCCACCGAGATCAAGAACGCCTACTCCACTCTGCCCGCCAGCAAGTCCAACGGGTCCCGGTACGAGCCCCTCACCGCCGAGCAGGAGGACGAGTACTCCGAGAGCGAGCTGAAGTCCTACAATGAAAAGGCCAAGCAGGGCATCCTGTTCGGCGACAGCAACCTGTCCAGCATGTACAGCAAGCTGCTCAGCTCCATCCAGCCCGGCGGCACCGACGGCCAGACCCTGCGGGATATCGGCATCGGCACCTCCTACAGCAACGGTATGACCACCCTGAGCCTGGACGAGGATAAGCTGCGGGCCGCCCTGGACAGCGACCCGGACAAGGTGAAGGACGCCTTCGCCAAGACCCAGGAGGGAGGCTCCGCCACCAACGGCCTGATGCAGAGCATGCAGAACGCCCTGAACACCTACGTCAAGACCACCGGCGAGCCCAAAGGCGTGCTGATCGCCCGAGCCGGCTCTATCAAGTCGCCCGCCTCGCTGAACAGCAACAGCCTCCAGAGCCAGATGGACAACATCGACAAGGAGATCGATCGTTGGCAGGACAAGATAGCCAGCCAGATCGACCGCTACACCACCAAGTTCAGCCGTTTGGAGCAGCTGATCGCGCAGATGAACTCCCAGTCCTCCGCCATGATGGGCCTGATGGGTGGGTCCGGCGGCTACTAATGGCGTTCCATTTAAAATGACCGACCAAAAAGGAGTCAAACATGGATATCAGAGGCTTCCAGGGTTATCAGGGGTATAAAGAGCAGGGCATCAACGACATGTCCCAGGGCGAGCTGCTGCTGCTGCTGTATGACGAGCTGGTCAAGCGGCTGATCCGGGCGGAGCTGGCCCTGAAGAAAGCGGACTACACCCTGTTCGAGGCCAGCGTGGACCGGTGCCTGGACATCATCCGCTACCTGGACGATACCCTGGATATGCAGTATCCCATCAGCCGGAACCTGAACCGCCTGTACGACTACTTCAGCTTTGAGCTCAACCGGGTGAAGGCCGGACGAAACAAAACCGAACTGGAGCGGGTCAAAGCCATGATAGGCGAACTGCGGGACACCTTCCGCGAGGCCTACAAGAACAGCGAGCAGGAGCTGGCGGAGGCTCAGGTCCAGGCGGCGGGCCGCCCGGCGGGCGCGGAGGGTTAGGTGAGGCCGTGGAGGAGAAAACTGTGATGGACGCCCTGGTCCAGATGAAGCGCACGGGCAACCTGCTCAATGAGCTGTGGGATGTGACCCAGCAGCTGGGGCAGTCCATTGACCGCAACGACCAGGTGAGCACCCAAATGCTCATCGCCATGCGGGAGGAACCGCTGGGCAAGCTTCAGGCCGCCGACCAGGCCATTCGGGAGCAGCTGGAGGCCCTGTCCAGCCCGGAGGAGGCGGCGGGGCTGGCCGGGATGCTCAACGGCGGCCCGCCGGAGGACCCGGCCCAGCAGAGCCAGGTGATGCTGTGTGAGCAGGTGGCCTCCAACCGGCGCCGCCTCAGCCAGGTGATGGAGATGGACCGGATTCTGAACCAGCGGCTGGGCCGGGAAAAGTCGGCCTATCAATAGGCCCTAGAACAGCAAAATATCGGCCCGGCAAGCCGCCGGGCCGATATTCCGCGAGCAAATGGAACTAGGAACTGGGTGCGGTCAGCAGCCACAGCGGCGCGCCGCTGTCCCGGGCGGAGGACAGTTCATCCAGGACGATCTGAGGGTCCCAGGTCTGGAGGCTTCGCTCCAGGCTGTTGGGGTCGGCCACCAGGATGTCTCCGGCGAGAGTGGTCCCCCGCAGAAGAATGAAGTGCCCCCCCGTGGTGAAGTGGCCGGGGCCCATGAGGGCCACCAGTATGCCGCCGTCACGCAGCGCCCGGCGCAGCTCCACCGGGTCCCGGCTGGTAAAGGCCTCCGCCTCCAGGCCGAAGGCCCGGGCCGTGCCCAGGACAATGGAGTGGTAGGAACCGCTCCGCCGGGCCCAGTAGCCGTGGTCCGCCGCCCAGGCGGCCATGAGGGCGGGGTCGGTCTCCGTGTCCGTCATGCTGGCCACCGCCATGGCCATGGCGGTGGGGCCGCAGCCATAGGGGCCGATGGGATCGGTGCCGTAGAGCTGCCCGGCCCACTCCTCGTCCGACTGGCAGAAGTAGACCACGTCCACCGAGCCGCCGGTGAGAATCTGCCGCCCGTCCGCCTCCATCACTTCTGTCAGCGGCGGGTCGGTGGCGGGAGGCCGGCTCACGGCGGGGGTTTCCTCGGGAGCCTCCGAGGGCGCTTCGGAGGGTTGGGGCGGGGGCGTGTCCTCCGGAATGGCCGTCAGGCACTCCCAAAGTCCCGACGCCAGCGCGGCGGCCTGTTCCGCCGCCTGCCCGGCCAGCCGGGCCGCCCCATGGGCCGCGTCCAGGCAGAACTGCCCGGCGGCGCTCAAGGCGGATTTTCCCGCGTCCAGCACGGCCATCCCGGCGTCCGCCGCGGCGGACGCGGCGGCGCGGACAGGGGCGGTAATCTGCTCGTAGACCTCCGGCGCGAAATGGCGGCATGCGGCCAGTTCCGTCCCGCCGACGCACAGCACCGCCAGCAGCACCACCAGCGCGATGTTGCGGCCCCAGTGGCCGGAGCCCTTGCGAGGTTTCACCTGCCTCCCCCCTTTAAACCGGATTTGTCCCCCATTATATCAGATTTTTCGCCGTTTTCAATGGCAGAAATCATCCAGTTGATTTTGACGCGAGGTCAGGAGAGGTCTATGCCCACCATCTATTTGGAGCAGGTTTCAAAATTTTATAAGCCGAACCGCAGGCGCAAGGGTCACATCCACCAGGATATGGGGGTGGAAAATGTGGACCTGACCATCCGGCAGGGGGAGTTCATCTTCCTGGTGGGGGGCAGCGGGGCGGGCAAGAGCACGCTGCTCCGCCTCATCACCGGGGAGGACCGGCCCAGCCAGGGAAAGGTCTACATAGGCGACAAGGATCTCAACCGGATGCTGAAGCTCAGCCGGAACCGGGCGGCGGTGCTGTTCGGGAAGATCTGGCAGGACCCCACTCTGATCCGAAAAAAGACCATTGGGGAGAACCTGGCCCTGGCCTCCCGGATTGCCAACGGCCGGGAAAAGCCCGGCGTGGTGGATATCCGGATCAAAAAAGTGCTGGGCCTGGTGGGCATGAAGGGCGTGGAGGGCAGATATCCGGTGGAGCTGTCCATCGGCGAGTGCCGCCGGGTGGAGCTGGCCCGGGCCATCATCGGCAGCCCGCCGGTGCTCATCCTGGATGAGATCACCGCCAATTTGGACGACGACTGCATCTGGGACACGCTCCACCTGCTCAATGACGTAAACCGCCGGGGGACCACCGTCATCATGGCCACCCACGACAGCCAGTACGTGAATATTCTCCGCCGCCGGGTGATCACCATGTCAAACGGACGGGTGGTCTCCGATGAGAAGAAGGGAAAATACGGCGATGTGCTGGAGAAGGACAGGAAGCCCCTGCTCTTTACCAAGCTCAGAACCGATTTGATATAAAGATCCACAGTCAAGAAATTTTAGGAGGAAGAGTCCATGATCAAAAACATGAAGATCAAAAAGAGCCTGATCCTGGGGTTCGGGGTCACAATCGTCGTCTCCGTGGCGATCATCATCGCGTCTATCGTGTTGATGACCATCCAGAAAAACCAGTACATGGATATCATCGACGACTATGTGGGCGCCAACGATATCGTCTCTGAGTGCCGCATCGACTACAACATCGCCGGGCGCAGCCTGCGGGACGCGGTGCTGGGCGGCGATATGTCCAATCTGGACACCGCCACACAGAAGGTGGGAGAGCTGGCCGAGCGCCTGGACGCGCTGGAAAAGGTCTATCCCCTGGAGGACAAGACTGCGCTGAACACCTTTGTCAACACCGTGGAGGAGTGGGAGAAGGAGGCCAATAACATCGTCAGCGTGGCCCGCCAGAACACCAAGGAGAGCCGCGAGGAGGCTGCCGCGCTGATTGCCAGCTCTTGCTCGCCCAAGCTGAAGGAGGCCGCTACCGCCGGCGACGCTCTGGCCTCCAAGCTGCAGGATGCTCAGAATAAGATCATCAGCAGTCAGGAGCTCACCTCCAACATCGCCATCGGGATCATTTTTGGCGTGATGGTGATTGCCACTGTCATCGTGATGCGGATCGCCCTCATCATTATCAAGAGCATCGTGGTGCCCGTCGAGCAGGTCCACGTGGCCCTCACCGGCTTCAGCGAGGGCAAGCTGGACATCCCCGTGGACTACCACAGCACCAGTGAGCTGGGTGATATGTGCGACGCCCTTCGCACCAGCCAGCACGTCCTCACCGAGGTCATCAGCGACGAGTGCCGCCTGCTGGAGGAGATGGGCAACGGCAACTTCGACGTGCGCACCAAGGACGAGAAGATGTATGTGGGCGCTCTGAGCAGCGTGCTCACCTCCGTCCAGGCCATCAACCGCAGCCTGACCGACGCCCTGTCTCAGATCAACCAGAGCGCCGAGCAGGTGTCTGCGGGTGCCGAGCAGGTGTCCACCGGGGCCCAGTCCCTGGCTCAGGGCGCCACCGAGCAGGCCAGCGCCGTGGAGGAGCTGTCCGCCACTATCGCCGAGATCTCCAACAACTCCCGGAAGAATGCCGAGAACAGCGAGCAGGCCATGTCTCACGCCACCGACGCCAGCGGCAGCCTGAACGAGAGCTCCGACTACATGCAGCAGATGGTGGAGGCCATGGCCAAGATCTCCGACTCCTCGTCTGAGATCAGCAAGATCATCGCCACCATCGAGAATATCGCCTTCCAGACCAACATCCTGGCCCTGAACGCGGCTGTGGAGGCCGCCCGGGCCGGATCCGCCGGCAAGGGCTTTGCCGTGGTGGCCGATGAGGTGCGCAATCTGTCCGCCAAGTCCGATGAGGCCGCCAAGGCCACTAAGGAGCTCATCGACCGCTCCATCGTGTCCGTCAAGGAGGGCAGCGAGATCGTACAGAAGGTGTCCGCAGCCCTCCAGGCCACCAACGAGCGCGCCGGCCTGGTGATGATCTCCGTCCAGCAGATCGCCAAGGCCGCCGAGGAGGAGTCCGAGGCCATCGCCCAGGTGACCGAGGGCATCGACCAGATCTCCAGCGTGGTGCAGACCAACTCCGCCACCAGCGAGGAGTCCGCCGCCGCCAGCGAGGAGCTGTCCAGCCAGGCCGCTTTGATGAAGGAACTGCTGGCCCGGTTCAAGCTGCGCCAGGACAGCTTCTCGGCCAAGCCCCAGCCCGCTTACAGCGCCGCCAGCTCCCCCTCCTATGACAGCAGCTACGACGCCTCCGCTGCCAGCGGCTCCGCCAGCAGCATATTCAGCAAGTATTAAGTAATGTAACAAGGCTGCCAGGGGGCGGCAGTCATGCCGTCCCCTGGCGCTTTTTATGACCGCCGCGGCCGAAGAAGGGGCAAAGTCATCTCTTCGGCTCCTGCGGCATACTTCATAGACAGCGCACGGCGCATTTGATGTGCCGGCGGATGTATTCAAGTGCGCTGGCCGCATCGCTGAGGGGACGCGGAAATATGTTCCCCTGAGGAGCTGAGCAAGAGAGGAGCGGACCTATGGCAGACAGGAAGGCACAGGACAGGGAGTTGATTTATGCCCTGGATATCGGCACGCGCAGCGTGGTGGGGGTAGTGGGCCGTCCGGTGGGCGACCGGCTGAAGGTGTTGGATGTGGAGATGGCCGAACACAGCAAACGGGCCATGATGGACGGTCAGATTGACGACATCAGGCAGGTGGGTGCCCTGGCCAAGGCTGTGACCGAGCGGCTGGAGAGCCGCCTGGGCATCAAGCTGGAGCGGGTGTGTGTGGCGGCCGCTGGCCGGGCCCTGCGCACCCAGAAGGGCTCCTTTACTCTGGAGCTGCCCGAGGAGCAGTCCATCGACGCAGAGCAGATCAGCCAGCTGGAGGCGGGGGCGGTATCCGCCGCCGAGGAGGCCCTGCAAAGCGACGGCGGCGACCGCCGTCAGATGTTCCTGGTGGGCTATACCGTGGCTCAATACCGGCTGGACAACTACCCCATGGTCAACCTCCAATACCACACCGGGCGCAAGGCGGAGGCCGATGTGGTGGCAACCTTCCTGCCCGGCGAGGTGGTGGAGAGCCTGTACGCCGCCATGCGCACGGCGGGCCTCCAGGTGGCCAGCATGACGCTGGAGCCCATTGCCGCCATGAACGCCGCCATTCCCGCTGAGCTGAGGCTGCTGAATCTGGCCTTGGTGGACATCGGCGCGGGCACCACCGACATTGCCTTGTGCCGGGACGGCAGCGTGGTGGGCTACACCATGGCCACCGTGGCCGGGGATGAGATCACCGAGGCCATCATGCGGACCTTCCTGGTGGATTTCCGGACCGCTGAGCAGGTAAAACGGGCCATGGGGGAGAGCGACGAGCTGATCCGGGTCCGGAATATCCTGGGTCAAGAGGAGCGCATCGCGGTAAATGAGGTGGCGCAGACCATTCAGGCGCCCATGGATAAGCTGGCCGACGCCATTGCCAAGCAGATTTTGGGGGTCAACGGAACGCCTCCCTCCGCCGTTTTTCTGGCGGGGGGCGGCAGCAAGCTGGCCGGCCTGCGGGAAAAGGTGGCGGTCCAGCTGGAGATGGACGAGAAGCGGGTGGCCATCGCGGGAAACAACTTCGCCCTGTCCGTGTTCTCCGAGAGCCTGGAGCTGGAAAAGCCGGAATACGCCACCCCTTTGGGCATTGCTATCTCGGCGGGGCTGGGGCTGCTCAACGACAGCTATGTGGTCACGCTGAACGGGCAGACCGCCAAGCTGTTCCGCAATGGGGTGCTCACCCTGCGGGACATTCTGCTGATGAACGGCTACAGCTACGCCGACATGGTGGGAAAAACGGGGAAAAACCTCACCGTCACCCTGGACGGCAAACGGCTGGTGTTCCGGGGCGAGCCCGCGGTGCCCGCAGTGCTGAGGGTGAACGACGAGGAGGCCGCCCTGTCCACCGTGGTCCACGCCGGGGACCATATCCACTTCATCCCCGCCAGCCACGGGCAGCCGGCCGCCCGCACGCTGGGTGAGCTGCTGGGGGAGAATTTTTACGGAAAGGCCATGGTGAACAACGCCATCGCGCCGATGGACCGGCCCCTGGCCCAGGGAGACGTGGTGCTGACCCTGCGGCAGACGCCGCCGGCTCCGGCCGCTCAGGCGGCTGGCCCCGTCCAGCCTGAGGCGCCCGCCTACCGGCCTCCGGCTCAGACCCGGCCCAGACAGGTGCACCTGATCCTCAACGGCGAGCCCCTGACGCTGCCGAAAAAGGAGGACGGGTCCCCCTATTATTTGATGGACATGCTGGAGTACTCCGGCATTGACTTTGAACATCTGGACAGGCCGGTGCATCTGGAGGTCAACGGCACGGAGCGGGGCTTCCAGTTCGCGCTGAAGGAGCAGGACTCCGTGAGTATTACCCTGGACTGATGGAAAGACGCGAGAGGTGTAATGATCCATGCCGTTAGGAAAAGCGAAGGCGCCCAAAGCGCCCAAAGAACCCAAAGAGAAAAAGCCCAAAAAGCCTAAGAAGGAAAAGCCCCCCAAGAAGGGGAAGGAACAGCCGCCCCAGGAGGTGGAGCTGGACGAGTCCGGCCAGCCCATTGAGCCGCCGAAGAAGAAGTTTCCCATACTGTTTCTCATTATTTCGGTCGTGGTCATTGCGGCCGCCGCGGTGATCCTGTTTGTGTTTATCCTTCCCAAGAAGGACGGGGAGCCGGACCCCTCCGCCAGCGTCTCGGTGGAGCCCGAACCTCCGGTCCTGCCCACGGAGATCCCCATTGGGGACGACGTGTCCATCAAGGGCATGGCCCTGGGGGGAGACGAGAGCGGCGCCGTGGCGGAGAAATCCAAACGCATTACCTATATCTACAGCAGTCTGAACGACGCCGGCAAGGCGGCGGAGACCTATGTGGGCCAGCTGGCCCAGGAGAGCCCGGCCTTTGCCGTGGTGGACGAGGAGTTTGTGCGCCAGACGGAGAAACCGGACTATACCACCGACGAGGGCATGGTGCTGCTGGCCCGGAACGTGCCCCAGCCCAAGCCCGAGGCCACCCAGGCGCCGGAGGTGAGCGACTCGCCCATCGAGTCTCCGGACCCGGAGGCCAGCGCGGAGCCCACCCCCACCCCGGAACCGACTCCGGAGCCGGAGCCCACCCCAGAGCCCGTCAGCTATGTGCACACCGTGCGCATCACCTGGTCGCCCGGCGTGTGCGTGGTCACGGTGGACGAGGAGGAGGGCAAGGTAACAGCCCCCCAGAGCCCCGGCGGCCCCGTCCAGGTCGTAGGCATCTGGGAGGCCCAGGAGATCCTGGAGGGCATGTCGCCGGAGGAGCTAGGCCTGCCCGGCTCGTCCATGGACGAGTATGAGATCATCCCCATGGACGGCACCCAGCGGGTGGACGGGAACCCCTGCGTCTGCCTGTATGTGTACAGCAGCAATAATACGCCCCACACCAACGAGTACATGGGCAGCTATCTGATGAGCCTGGACGGCCAGCACCTCTACCGGCTGGACCCCGTCACCAACGAGGTCACGGAGCTGGACTTTACGCTGGAATAGCGCGGGCCCTGAGAACAGCGGCAAGGGAATTCTCCCCTGCCGCTGTTTTTGCGCTGAAACGGGCTGCCGCGGCTCAGGCCGGGGTCAGATACATGTGCTCGACGGTGCCGGACAGGCGCAGGGGAGCGCCCTGCTGGGCCAGGGGGGCGTGGGACAGGAATACAGGGGTGAGCACCCCCTCCAGCATGGGCACGGTGGAGCGGGGGGAGATGGCCTCCCCGGGTGTGAGGGCCCGGGCGATGGCGGGAGCCACCTGGGTGACGCGCAGGCCGTATTCACGGCCCAAGGCGGCAATCTGCTTGGCGGTGACGGCCCAGCGGGCGTTGTCATCCAGCGGGCAAAAGCCGATCAGGCCGCTGAACCGCCCGGCGATCTCCCGGAGGACGCCGGAGCGGGTCAGGGCCAGACGGGCGGACTCGTCCGCCTGGTACAGCCGCCGGGCCAGGCCCGCCGGGCCGGAGGCCGGGGCAGGGGGTGCGGGCGCCTTTTCCGCAGGCGGTGCGAAGCCAAGCCGCCTGCCCGCCGGGTCCGACAGGTCCGTGTTGGTGGTAAAGAGCAGGATGGACCGGCGAAAATCCAGCTCCCGGCCATTTTGGCCGTCCTCCTGCCGGGCGGTGCACCGGCCCTCGTCCAGGATGGACATGAAAACCTTCAGTACCTCGGGGTGGGCCTTGTCCAGCTCGTCAAACATAAATACCGTGTAAGGGCAGCGGCGCACCGCCTCCAGCACGGGGGGATCGTCATAGCCCACGTACCCCGGCGGCGCGCCGGTGAGGCGGTAGACGGAGTGGGGCTGGGTGAAGGTGTTCAGCTCCGTCCAGACCAGGCGGTAGCGATCCTCCCCCATGCAGCGGTTCAGGGCGGGAGCGACGGCTTTGCCCAGCTCCGACTTGCCCACCCCCGTGGGCCCATAGAGGATGAGGGACAGGGGCCGGAGGGGCTCCCGCTTGCAGGCGTGGGCCCAGAGCTTAAATGCCGCCGCCGTCACCGCCTGCTCCTGGCCCAGCACCTGTTCCTGGAGGCAGAGGGTCAGCTGGTGAAACAGGCTGTTGGGCAAGGGCGCGGTCTGGAGCGCGTCCAGCCCCCGAAGGCAGTCCACCATGGACTGAAATCCGGAGAAGCGAAGCACCTCTCCTTGGGCAAAAAAGTCCCGGAGGCGGGGGTCGGGCCCCTGATAGGCCACGGCGGGACGGAAGTAGAGCAGATAGTCCTCCCCCGTCCGCCAAAAGCCCATCTGGGCCTGGGCGGGAGCGCACCCCGGCGGCAGACGGCAGCGGTCAAACTGATAGCTGCGGCCCAGTCCCGCGCAGGCGTCCACCCGCTGCTTCAGCAGGGCATAGCCCGAAGGCCCGCAGGCGCAAAGCTGTAAAAACTCCATAGACGGCCTCCCGGCAAACTAATATCCCCTTGATTATAACCGGGAGAGAGACGGTTCAGCCCATAAAGGCATAAAAAAACCGGCCCGAAGGCCGGTTTTACTGATTCAGGCGTAAACGTCAACATATTTGCCCTTGGGGGGCGCGGGAACGGCTTCCAGCATTTTCGCCAGTTCCTGGCCGGCCATCTCCTGGCTGTCCATCATCTTCTTGGTGACGGCCAGAGAGTAGTTGGTAGCAAATGACGCGGCGCTCATCCCCATTGCCATGCTGGCGATGGATTCCATCATAGGTCAGTCCTCCTTTCCCTCCGGTGCCGCCGGAGCTTCAGTCCCGGGAGCAGCGCTGGGCTTCTCCCGGCTATGGTCCAGCACGCCGCCCAGCAGATCCAGGAGCTCCGCGGGAGCGGATTCCTCCATCGCGGAGTCCCGGTTCGCGGCGGTGGCCGTTACCAGCTCACTGCGCAGGATGGGTACATCTTCCGGCGCGGTAATGGCGAGACGGACCCGAGTTCCGTCAACGGAGACCACCCGGATGGTGATGTCCTCCCCGATGACCAGGGACTCGCCGGCCTTGCGCTGTAAGATCAGCATGGGGCGCCCTCCTCTTTGCCGAACTGAGCCAGGGGATGGCGCATCTCGTAGTCGTCCGTCTCCAGAATGACCTGGCGGGCCACCCGGGTATCGGGGTGAATGGCCACGGGGCATTTCAGATTGACCGTGCTCTGCTCCACCGGCTTTTTTACCACGCACAGCACATAGAAACCCAGCTCATCGCTGCGCTCCACGCCCAGCTCCTTCAGCTCATGGGGCTGGAGGGCGGGGGCATAGCCGGACAGGAGGGAAAAAGGGTTCATGGCCACAAAGGCCAGGGCGGAGGTGTGAACGCTCTGGAAGCAGAGCAGAGAACCCGCGCTGCCCTCGAAGGGCAGGAGCAGGAACTCGTGCTCCTCCTCAAAGCCGAACAGGCCGGAGGGAAAGGTGACAATATCCCCCGCCTCATAGTCAATTTGGCCGAAATACTTGGTTTGAAGCTTCATGGATACCTCCATACGCCGTCCGGCGCCCAATGGATCTGTGCGGGTCAGGCCTCAACATCCACCGACTGATAGTCCGGGTCGGAGGAGGGGGGGACATACAGCGGCCCGCCCACGTACTTGATGATAACGTCGGGCTGCTGGGTGACGGACAGCTCGATATCGCCGGGAGTAAACTCGAACTGGGGCTGATTCACCCGCCAGTCAAAATTCAGCTTATCCATTTCATAACGGATATGCATCTCGCCCGGGTCCCAGGAGATCTCGGGGGGGACCGAGGGGAGGAATTCCAGCCCCACGTTGGGCTTATAGTTTTTCATGGTGGCGTCAGCCGCAAATTGAGTAATCATATCCTGTCCGATTTTAGCCTCCAATAGCATTTGGCCCTGCTGGGCATAGGTGGCGGTGGCGGTATAGGAGGCCTGCTTGCCCTGCTGGGCATACTGCTCCATGGAGCGCACAGCGGTGGGGACCACGGAGTTGCGGGCCTCAAAAGTATCGATGTTCAGCTTGATAGGCCGGCTTTTGATGCTGAGCCCGCCCTCGCCGCGGGAGATCTCCAGATCGGCGGTCCCGCGGCTGTACTCCAGCTTGGCGTGGGACACCTTCATCTCAATCTCAATGGGGACGGTTTTGATTTCAATCAAAGGATACATAATCTCATTTTCCGCTCCTCTCTAATAGACAACTTATATATTGAGAACAGACAGATTCAGTTGAGATAATCCATCAGGGTTTCCGAGAGAATATTGTTGCCTACCTTCAAGGCAGCGTTGTAGCAGTACTGGGCCCAGATAAAGGAGGTGATGGCGTCGGCCGCGTTCACGTCCTCCAGCTCGGCGTACTGCTCCTGGAGATTGTAGTGCTGGTCCTCCAAAAGCTTCAGGTTGGTTTGCAGCTTGGTGGTGCCGGCGGCCATATTGGTAAACTCGGTCTTGAACTCGGAGGAGGCGGTTTCCAGCTTCTGTACCACGCCGCGGAACTCCTCATAAAACGGAGTGCTCCAATCGCTGCCGTCGGGGACGCTGGCGGCCATTTCCTTCAGACGCTGGACAAGGGAGTAGATATTCTTGGGGTCTCCGTCCTCATCCTCGCCGTAGCCCAGGAAGGTGATGCCGTGGAGAGCGGCGTTGTAGGCGCTGGATTCAATGAGCTGGTTCCTGTCGTTCTCCTGCATGCCCAGGCCGATGTCCACAAACTGCTTCTCCTTAATCAGGGTCTGGAGCTTGGCGGTGTCCTCAATGGCGATCTCGTAGCGCCCCTGGGTGATCACCTGATCCTCAGGCTTGCCGTCAATGGTGAGGTAGAAGCCGCCGCCGGGGGTGGGGACGCCGTCCTTATTCACCTCGGTGAGAGTGAGGTCGGTGTTTTGCAGCAGCTGGGGCTTGTTCTGGGCGTTGGACTCCATGCCCTTGTATTTCTCGACGCTGATCAGGTAGGTGCCCGCGCCGTCCACGTCGGAGAGGTTGGCGCTGGCGTAGCGGTTAGGGTCGGTGATTTTATAATAGCCGCCGGCGTCGCCCTCGCCCTTGGGCGTGCCGTCCGCGTTGTACTCCACCGGTCCCCATTGGTCGGCGAAGGGCGGGTTGGGAATGTAGTCCTCCTCAACCGCGGGAGGGACGTAGGTGTCCTCGTAGGAGCTGATGGAGATGGGCTCGATATTTTTCGTCTTGAGATAGCACTCAGGGGAGGCGGCGGGGTCGTACTGCCCCTCCTGGTTCAGCTTCACGAAAGCGCCGCCCGCGTCCTTCAGCACGTCGGGCACCGCGGCGTCCACAGGTACGCCCCGGTAGTACAGCTTATTGTCCTTGATCTCAAAGGGCACGTTGTGGCCGTCCGCCCCGGCGAAAATGAAGGTGTCGCCGTACTTCTGGTTCAGGGTCTGCACAATGGCCTCGGACATCTGGTCCAGGGCGGTTTTCAGCTGGGTGCGGGCGTCGCCGGTGGGATCGTTGAGCATTTTCAGCGTGGTGGACTTGATCGTATTCAGCTGATTGCCCTTGTTCTCGGTGTCCAGCACCTCATCCACGTTCTGGAGGCACTGATAGGCGCCCTGGAACTTGTGGAAGGTTTCGGAGCACACGTCGTACTGGTTTTCCACCGCCATGCGGGACTTACGCAGCCGGAAGGCTTTGGCGGCGGCGGCGGGGTCCTCGGCGTAGGAGTTGAAGGTGCGCTGGGTGAGCACCGTGTCCCGGGCCTTATTCTGGTTGATGAAGGAGTTCATCAGGTTTTTGCGGTAGCTTCTCAGCACGCCGCCGGTAGTCGCGCGGATCATATCATACCCTCCTTATGGTCAGCGGCCGGCGATGCCGGTGTTGTTAATCAGGCGGTCCAGAGCCTCGTCGACGGCGGTCATCAGGCGGCAGGCGGCGGAGTACGCCTTCTGGAACTGGGTCATGTTCATGGCCTCGTCGTTCAGGTCCACGCCGGACACGCCGTCCCGGCTGGTGTCGATCTCCACCAGAGAGGTGTAGTGGGTGTTGAGCTGAACGTTGTGGACGCGCTGCTCGTCGCCCAGCACGGAGGCCATGTTGCTGAACATGTCGTTGAAGGAGCCCACAAACAGCTTATTGCTCACCGCGCCCTCCACCAGTACGGAGGGGTCGTAGACCAGGGACTCGTCCAGCTTGGACAGCATGTGGTCCACATTCTCGTTTTTGGTGGTGTTGTTGATGGTTCCGTCGTGGAGCACCACCCAGGTGGGGACGATCTTGGTGTCGCCGGTGGACCAGCTGTGGGAGATGTCGATGTTGGCGGCGGTGATGCCCTCGGGATCGTCGTTGTCGTTGCAGTTGCTGAACAGCACGCCGCCCTTGGGCAGGTCCACGACCTTGGTGCACACCGTGGTGTCGGAGGGCTTCACGCCGTGGTCGTTCAAGGTCCTGGTCAGCAGCTTCCGGGCGATCTCGTTTAGCTCCTCCTGGCTGGCGCCGTTGGCCTTGGCCGTCTCATACTCCGTCACGTCGTCGTTGGAATTCTTGATTCCCGCCACAACCTGGTCGGCGTTCTGGCCGTTAAAGACGGGGATTTTACCCGTAATGTCGCAGGTGTCCCCATGGGTGCCCACATAGTAGCCGCCCATCATGGTGTAGCCGGTATTTTTGTCCAGGGACCAGCCCGGCTTCGGCTCGTACTCTCCGGTGGCCGGATTGACAATGGAGATGAGGCCGTTGGAGTCCTGTGTCATGGTGGGCAGGGTGACGGTCACGGGATTGGTGACCGGGTTGCCGTTCTCGTCCACCGGCGTGCCCTGGTTGAGCTTGTTGAACTGGTCGGCGAACTGCCTGGCCAGCAGGTCCATGGACTTTTGGAAATAGGGAATGCCCCGTTTGATGGAGGCGTTCTCGTCGATGTCCTTCACGGTGTCCTTGGTGGTGAACTCTCCGGCCTCCGTCAGCAGCTCCCGGGTGGCCTGGAGAGAGCCGTAGAGGTCGTTGTCGTCCAGCTTTACGGGGCGGTCCTTGTTGGCGTCGGGGTCTTTGGGCACCCGGTTTCTGGAGTCGATCAGCTTGGAAATCACCAGGTCATAGTTGGGGCTGTCCACCAGGGCCACATTGGGATCGGTGGACTTGCAGGGATTGCCGTCCTTATCCAGATACATCAGGTTTGTGGCGGAGAAGGGAAGATTGGGGTCGTAATTGGGATTGGGCTTGGGCACCTGGTCGATGGAGATCTGGGAGCCGTAGATGCCGTCTATCAGAACGGTCTCGTCGGTGTGGACCAGGGGGTCGGTGTTGGCGTTGCCCAGGGAGATGGTGAGCTTTTCCACCTCCTGGCCCGCGCCGATATCCTCCATGGTGTACTCCACCTTGATCTGCATATACTCGGACAGCGCGTCGATCTGGCGGTTGCGCTCGTCCCGCAGCTCCAGGGCGTTGTCGCCGTGGATATCGCAGTTGCGGATGCTCTCGTTCAGGTTGCGGATGTTGGTGAGAATCTCATTGACCGCGCTGACATCCTGCTTGAAGCTGGCCTCCGTGTTCTGGCGCAGGGTCTCCAGCTTCTTGGCGTAGGTGTGGAAAATGCTGCACAGGGTCTCGGCGGAGTTGCGCACCAGGGTGTCGTTTTCCTTGGTGGGGTTGAGGCTGAGCTGCTCCAGGCTCTTTTGCAGGTCCCGGAGCTGGGCGTAGAGGACGCCGTCGTCCTCTTTGTCGGAGGTGATCTCCTTGCCCACCTCGTCCAGGGTGTCGGCGATCTCCTTCAGCCCCGCCAGCAGGGCGTCCTGATAGCCCACCTCGGAGGCGGTGTTGCGGTAGCGGATGTCCAGATAGGGGTCCCGGATCTGGTTGATGTTGCGCACCAGCGTACCGTTGCCGATGTGGTTGTCGATCTGAGAGCGGTACATGTCGGCGCCGCCCACCTTGAAGCTGATCTGATCCAGCCGCTGGCGGGTGTAGCCGCCCACGTTGATGTTGGCGATGTTGTTGCCCGTCACCTGCAAGCCCTGCTGGGCGGCGTAGATGGCCAGGCGGGAGGTGGTAAAGGCATCAAAGGTTCCAATAGTACCCATGGCAAAAACTCCTTATTGATACCGCGTCAGGCGCGGAAGTCTGTTTTCATGTTTTTGGGGGGCTCCACGCCCGGGGCCTGATAGCCGGCCCCCAGCTGCCCGGGGTCGATGCCGGCGGCGGCCACAATTTTGTCGATCTGATGAAGGGTCAGCTCCAGGGTGTTCCGGGCCATGTCGGCGCAGCTGCGGTAGATCTTGTAATTGCTGCGCAGCTCCTGGGCGGTTTTGCGGGCCTCCTGCTCCAGCTCCGGGGGACATTTTTCGGGCAGGTCGGCGAGGCTGGTGTTTTCCAGGCCCAGTTCCTTGACCAGCTTTGCCCGCCGCTGCTCCAGCCCGCGCAGGGTGAGGGACATGGCCTGCTCCTGCTTGAGCACCTCATCCAGGGCGATCAGATCGTCCTGACGGGCGGCGTCGGCCTTTTGCTGAGCCAGCTGGGCCAGCTGCTCCAGACGGCCGTTCAGATCCTGAAGAAGGGACAGATACGCGGGGAAGGAAGCGCTCATTTATTTACCCTCCCCCAGAAGCAGGATCCGCGCCGCGATGGAGGCGGGGTCCGGCGTGTACCGGTTCTCAGCCACCTGCTGGCGCAGGGCGGCGATGTCGCCGGTGGTGGTGGCGGTGCGCACCTCCTGGGAGAGCCGGCCGACCAGCCCGAGGAAACGGCTGTCCTGGCTGGACGTTGAGAGGGTGACGCTGTCATACTTGCTGCCGCCTGGGGCCGTCAGGACTCGGTTGTCGCGCCCTTTATTGGTCCGATAGACGTTCGCGGGTCCAACAGCAGAAATTGCGCCGTAACCGGATGAGGTCAGCATCGTTATTCACATCCTTTTGATATCCGATAGATTTTATATTCTACTCTCAATATATCGGCCAAACCGGCGGAAACATAAGAAAAGAAGGGAAATTTTTTATAATATAAGAACTGCCCGGGGCCTTTTCGCAAAGGCGCCAGGCAGAACGGGCATTTTTCGAGTAATCGAAACGTTTTTTCCAGATAATTGAAACATCAGCCCAGGCTTTTCAGGTGCCGCAGCAGCACGTTGGACACGTTGTCGCAGGAGGCCTGAATCATGACCGCGCCGATGTTCTGGGCCACGCCGGGCATACCGTAGACCACGGAGGATTCTTTGTCTTGACCGATGGTATAGGCGCCCTTTTTGCGCATCTCCAGCAGGCCCACCGCGCCGTCCTGGCCCATGCCGGTCATGATGATGCCCACCATTTTGCAGGTGACTGTCTCCGCCATGGAGTGGAACATGGCGTCCACCGAGGGGCGGTGGCCGCTGACCTTTTCGCCCATGGTGCAGTTGACGGTGTACCGGGTGCCGATGCGCACCACCCGGCACTGGAGGTCCGCCGGCGCGATGAGGGCCAGGCCCCGGCGCAGCTCGTCGCCGCTCTGGGCCTCCCGCACCTCCATGGCGCACAGGCGGTTAAGGCGCTCGGCGTACATTTTGGTAAAGCCGGGGGGCATATGCTGGACGATGACCATGGGGGGGATGTCGGCGGGAAGCCGCTTCATCACCGCCAGGGTGGCCTCGGTGCCGCCGGTGGAGGCGCCCAGACCGATAATGACCCGGTCCAGATTGGGGCTGGCGCCCAGCTTGGGGGGAGTGGTCAGGCCGCCCGCCGGCGATGCCGGCGCGGTGCGGGGCCGGGCGGTGGAGGCCATGATGACCTTCTGGGCCAGGGCGACGAGGAACGCCTCGGTGCTCTGCTGGCTGTCCGGCTTGCGCACAAAGTCCACCGCGCCTACGGCCAGAGCGTCAAACACCTTCAGATTCAGGGTGGACACCAGAATCACGGGGATGGGGTTGGTGGGCAGGTACTGCTTTAAAAAGTCAATGCCGCTCTGGCCGGGCATCTCCACGTCCATAGTGACCACGTCCGGCTTGTACAGGGGGATCTTGTTCTTCGCGTCCAGCGTGTTGATGGCGAAGCCCACCACCTCGATCCTGGGGTGGGTGGATAGGCCCCGGATAATCATGCTCCGGGCCACCATAGAGTCGTCCACTACCATGACGCGGATCTTTTTGCCGGAATTGCTTGTGCTTACAGGTACTGCCATAATGAAGGAGGGCCTCCCTTTTTCAAGAATACCGGGCCGATCTGTGAAAACGGATCGGCCCGGTCTGCTTTACTTACTTTTGGAACGTAGACGGAGCCAAACGGCGGTAGGGCATATTGGCGCTGAGATTTTCCGACTTGCTGATGAGCAGGTAGCCTCCGGGGACGGTGGCGTCGTAGAACCGGCGGACCAGAGCGTCCTTGGTGGGCTGGTCGAAGTAGATCATCACATTCCGGCAGAAGATCACGTCGAACTTGCGGCGGAAGCGGATGGGGTCCATGAGGTTGAAGGGCTGGAAAATCACATTGTCCCGCACCTGCTTCGTCACCTGATACTGCCCTCCGGGCTGGGAGACAAAGTATTTCTTTTTCCACTCCGGAGGGATGGTGTCGGGCAGCTCGTACACGCCCTTCTTGGCGGCGGTCATGGCCCGGTTGGAGATGTCGGTGGCCAGCAGGCGGGTGTCCCACTGGCTGGCCTGGGCGCCCAGATAGTCGAAGAGAAACATGGTGATGTTATAGGGCTCCTCCCCGGTGGAGCAGCCCGCGCTCCAGATGGCCAGGGTTTTGTCCCGCTGGTGGCGCTGGACGATGTCGGGGATGATCTGCTTGCAGAACAGGTCAAGGTGCTCCTTTTCCCGCATGAAAAAGGTGTAGTTGGTGGTGAGCTTATCCAGCAGCAGGGTGATGAGGTCGTTGTCCTTGGACTGAAGCACGTCGTTTACAAATTCGGTAAAGCTTTTGTATCCCCGCTGCTTCAGGGGAGTGGACAGGCGGCCGGTGATCAGCTGCCTCTTCTGGGTCAGGTCGATGCCGTAGTTGCCTTGGACGAACTTCACCAACCGGCTAAAGTCGCTGTCGGAGATGGCCAGGGCGGAAAATGACCCGGAGCCGCCCGCTCCGCTACCGCTTTTAATCATGGGGCATCAGCTGCTCGCAGTCCAGCACCATCATGGTGCCCGAACCGTCCGGCAGGGAGCACATGCCGGAAACCAGCAACTGGGGGCTGTTGGCTGGCAGGGGATGGATGTTGGACTTGGGAATATCCAGCATCTGGTCCACGCCGTCCACCAGAATGCCAAGCTGCACGTCGCCCAGGTTGATCACCACCACCAGGCTGTCGGCCTCCCGGGAAGGCAGGCCCAGCCGGGCGCACACGTCCAGGATGGGGATCATCTGGCCCCGCATATTGATGATGCCCCGGATGTAGTCGGGCACCATGGGCAGATAGGTGATGACCTGGTTGTTCAGGATCTCCACCACATCCTCGGCCACCACGCCCAGCTTCAGGTGGGACGCCATGAAAATCAGGTACTTCTGGGAGTCCACCCCGTCGTCGGGAACGGTGTTCAGCGCCTCCATCTCGTCCTCGCGGGCAAACAGGATCTCGTCGTTCATACTCTTCTCTCCTTCTCAAATCCGAGCGGCGGTGTAGAGGCTGGCCACATCCAGGATGATGCTGATGCTGCCGTCGCTGCGCAGGGTACAGCCGTTGATGCCGTAGCTCTTCACGTTGAAGCTGTTCACATAGGCGGGCAGCTGCTTCACCACCACCTGCTGCTGGCCCAGCAGCTCATCCACGAACAGGCAGTAGGAGTGGTCCCCCGCCTCCAGCCAGATGAGCACCCCGTCCTCGATCTCGGTGCAGCCGCTCTGGAGCTGGTACAGGTCCCGGGCCCGGACGATGGGCACGAAGTTGCCCTGGCACTTGATGATCTCGCCGCTGTTGGAGTCGTGGATTACATCGCCGGCCGTCACCTTCATGGTGGCCTGGATGTTGTTGATAGGGATGGTGAAGATGGAGTCGCCCACCGCCACCTCCATGCCGTCCATGATGGCCATTGTCAGTGGAATTCGGATGGTGGTGGTCATGCCGTGGCCCAGCTCGCTGGAGATGGACACGGTGCCGCCCAGTTCCTCCACGCCCCGCTTCACCACGTCCATGCCCACGCCCCGGCCGGAGAACTCCGTGACCTCGGTGTTGGTGGAGAAGCCGGGGGCCAGCAGGAAGTTGAGGATCTCCTTGTGGCTGTACTCCGCGTCGGGAGAGGCGATGCCCTGACGGATGGCCTTGGCCAACACCGCCTCGTCGTTGACGCCCCGGCCGTCGTCGATGATCTCGATGATGACCTCGCTGCCGGTGTCCCGGGCGGACAGGATGATCTCGCCCACAGGGTCCTTGCCGGCGGCGACGCGCTCCTCTTGGGTCTCTTCAATGCCGTGGTCCATAGAGTTGCGGATCATGTGCATGATGGGGTCGCCGATGGAGTCCACAATGGTCTTATCCACCTCGGTGTTTTCGCCGATGAGGGTGAGCTTGGCCGGGCGGTTGAGTTTCTTGGTCATGTCCCGGACGATGCGGGTCATTTTCTGGAACACGCTGGACACAGGCACCATGCGTAGGGACATGGACACGTCCTGGAGTTCGTCGGTGAGCTTGCGCAGCTGCCGCGCGGACTTGGAGAAGGCGTCCAGGGCCAGGCCCTTCAGGTCGGGGGAGGAGGTGACCATGGACTCAGTGATGACGATCTCGCCCACCACGGCGGACAACAGGTCCAGCTTGGACAGGTTGACGCTTATGAGAGTCTCCTTAGGGTGCTGCTGGGCGGCGGGGGCGGCCTGAGCGGCCTGAGCGGCAGGGGCGGCCTTGGCCTGGTCGGCGGCGGGGGACGCCGCGCTGGCGGGGGCGG
>CAJTLI010000026.1 GCA_910577525.1 uncultured Oscillospiraceae bacterium
CCGCCGCGCCGTTGCGCGCGGGTCCCGCCGCCACGCCGCAGGGCAGGTCGCCGGCTTTGCCCAGGCCCACGGTGCCTCCGGCGGTGAGCGTCACCGCCATGCCGGGCCGGACGGCGGAGTCCGCCTGAAAGGTGGCGGCGGTCTGGCCGATGCCCTCGAAACAGATATCCATGTTTCCTTCTCCTCTCATCGATGAAATGTATAGAAATCCCCCTTATCAGGGGTATTTCCCTTCGGGGACCTGCTTTCTGATTGTGCAGAAAGCAGGCGAAGACACACCCAGCCGGGTGCGGCCTCCGGCGGGTTCCTTTCTGCTCGTACAGAAAGGAACCAAAGACACGCTTAGGGGGCAATCCGCCGGTTCGGCTTCGAGCGCCAAGAGCACGCTCTCGCTCACAGGCGGCTTTCCCCCTAAGAACCCCCTGTTTACGGGGGACGCCCTATACGAGAGCTTGCTCTGACCCTTCCGGCGCGTGGGGCTTTCGACTGGTGTCCCCCTATTGGCGCTGCCGCCTGTGTCTGAACACGGAGGCGGGGCGGGGTCCACGTCCCGCGCCTGGGCGGGCGCGCCGTCCGCTCCCGCGCCGAAGCCGCCGTCCGGAGAAACCGCCGGAGCCGAGGGGCTAAAACGCCGCCCGCTCCACATAGGCGGCGGCGCTCCCGCCGCCGCTGTCCAGCGCCATGACAAAGTACCGGATGTCGTCCATGGCGTGGTCGCTTTCCTTCTTCACCTCGTCCCTGCCGTTCTCCGCCCAGCGGTACAGGGCGAACTCCCTGGCCGCGGCCTCGCACCCCCGGCAGATGACGATTTTCCCGGACTTCAAAGCCTCCGCCGTCCGCCGTATGCCCTCCAGCACCCGGTTGTCCGCCTTCCGCGTCCGCCAGCCCTCCCGCCGCAGGGTCTCAATAAAGCTGGCCGCCGAGGGGTCCACGATGACCGTCTCGATGCAACGACCCCCGGCCAGTTTTTTCAAATCCGCCGCGTATTCACCATCTGTTTTCTGCCTTCCCCGCTCCCGGCCGTCGTAGTAGAATTCCCTGACCCTGTACCACACCCCGTCCATCCTGCCCCACAGCCCGAAGGAGGCCGGGTTTCTGGTTCCGTAGTCGCAGGAGATCCGCCATTGGGAGAAGGGCCCCTCCGGCGCGTCCCTCATATCCTCCCGGCGGAAGAAGTCGTACACCAGTCCCTCCGCCGCCGTCCACTCCCCCAGCACATAACGCCGGTAAAAGGTTCCCCGGAACATCCGCTCATACCGTGCCCGCACCCGGGGGGACAGCGCCGGATTGTCCCGCATGGAAAAGTGCAGATACAGCGCGTTTTTTTCCCCGGCCCTGCAAATCCACTCCTTATAGAACCAGTGCTCCGGTCCCGCCGGGTTGCAGGAAAACCAGAGTTTCCCGCCCCGCACCGAGCACCGGGCGCAGGCCTGTTCCACAAAGGATCTGGGCATCAGCGCCGCCTCGTCCAGCAGCACCCCGGCCAGCGTCACCCCCTGAATGGAGGCGAAGCTCCCCTCGTCCCGCCCCCCGTAGAGGTAGAACAAATTTTCCCGGCCTCCGCCCCGGACCGCCACCTCGTTCCGGCTGACCCGCTCCTCCCACCGGAACCCCAGCCCCTCCAGCACGGGCCTGGCCTGTCCCAGCAGGCTGCGCCGCGCCCCGTTGATGGAGGCGGCGCACAGTCCGAACCGCTGCCGGTGGAAGCGGGCCATGGCCCACAAAAAAAAGGAGACGCTCAGGGCGAAGGTTTTTCCGGACCGCGCCGCTCCGTCGCAGATGACGGCGTCATAACCGCCCTCTCTCCACCACTCCAGCACCTGCCGCTGTTTGGGGGAAAATTGAAGCTTTTTCACTCCTCATCACCCTCCGGTCTCTGGCAGAGGCCGTCCAAAAAGCTCTCCAGCTCCCCGTCCCGGCGTTCCTCCAGCAGCTCCCTCAGCATGGACAGCACCCGCACCTTGTCCACGAACTTGGCCTCAAAGGTGCCGTTGGCGTTTCGTTTCAGCTCCACCACCCCGGACAGGTCCAGCCCGTCCACCTGTTCCGCGTCCTCCCCGCTCAGGAAGGCCAGCTTCACCACGTCGTTGTTTTTCCACTCCGCCAGCTTCCGCAGCTCGGCCAGCAGCCGCTGTCTGTTTTTGCGGATCTCCGATTTGTCCCGCGTATCCATTTCCAACCTCCTCACGCCGCGGGGCCGGAACGTCCGGTTTGTTGTCCGTTCCGGTGCAAGGCAAAAAAATTCCGAGGCATTTTCATGCCCCGGAATCAGTGCTTCCTTAAGAAGCCGCCTGTCCGCAAAAAGTGAAGGGGGCCGGACGGCTGTCCGGCCCCCGAGGAGGCGGGCGGTGTGTGAAGACCGCCCGGTATCATCGACCGGCGGCGCTGTCCGTGCCGCCGGTGACGTGCGGAAGCTGGCGGCGAGGGCGGCCGCGTCCAAGGGCGGACGGCGGACTGGCCGCTCAAAGCCGCAGGGCGCGGTTACTTCGACGCGGACTGCCTGCGCTTCTTCATCCAGCGCACCACCACCAGCGCCTCGATGCCCAGCGCCAGCGCCACAGCGGCCGCGTCCACCATCACGAACAGCCTGGTCATGCCGCTCATGCCGCCGCTCTGGGCCGCGGCCGCGTCGGCGTAATAGCCGCTGTTGGCCACGGTGTACAAAATGTTCTTGCACGCCTGCCGCATAGCCAGCACACAGGTGGCGGAGCCGGTGTCCTCCAGCTTGTTGCTGTCGGCCATGCCGTAGCCCAGCATCAGGTCGTTGCCCGCCCGGATGGCCGCGTCGGTGAGCTCAAAGCCGTAGGAGCCGTTGTAGTCCGAGATGACCACGCCCTGGAAGCCCCATTCGCCCCGCAGCACGTCGGTGAGCAGCTCATAGCTGCTGATGGCGGGTACGGTGCCCAGCCAGTTGTAGGCGGTCATCACGCCCATGACATAGCGGTCAAAGTCGAAGTTTTTCACCACCATCTCAAAGGGCTTCAGGCAGGTTTCCCGGAAGGTCTGCTCCGTCATATAGGTCAGCAGGAAGGCGGTGCGGTTGGTCTCCTGGTCATTGGCGGCGAAATGCTTGATGTAGGAGTATACGCCGTATTTGGCCGCGCCGTTCACCTCCTGGGAGGCGAACAGGCCGGACAGCACCGCGTCCTCGGAGTAGTACTCAAAGTTCCGGCCGGAGAAGGCGGAGCGGTGCAGGTTCATGGCGGGGCCGTACCAGCCGTAATTGTTGGCGTTGGCGAACTCCTGGCCCATGGCGTCGCCGATTTTCTCCGCCATCTCCTTGCTCCAGGTCTGGGCCATGAGCACCTCGGTGGGGAACTGGGTGCCGTTGGACCCGGTGACGTAGTTGGACAGGCCGGAGGGGCCGTCGCAGTCGGAGGTGGCCACCTTGCCCACGGATTCGATGGCCGCGGTCTGCCAGCCGCCGGTGTTAATCAGGGTGGTCATGTCCTCGATGGACAGCTGGTCCAGCAGCTTCTCCCAGTTGGCGTCGTCATAGTCCTTGCCCGCCAGGTCGGCCAGCGTCAGGCTGCCCTTTGCCCCGGTGGTGGGCATGATGTCGTCGGGGTTGTCGTGGTCGGTGGGGTCGTACTTCACCACCGAGATCTCCCGGATGGCGTTTTGCAGGTCCTTGGACAGCTCGAACTCCTCCTCACCGGGGGCGGCGATGGCCGCGTCGTAGTTGGCGAAGCCGTCCTTCCGGGACAGGGTGGGGTGTCTGCCCTCCATGTAGCCGAAGCGGTTCACCGGGGCGGTCTGGTCGCTGGGCCGGCCGGAGCCGCTGTAGTCCTTGTCCGCGCTGACGGTGAAGGTCTTCTCATCCAGCACCGTGTGGGACCCTGCGCGGATGGAGAGGGTATACTCCCCCGCCTCCAGCACATAGCCGCCGTTGGCGGTCTTGACGCAGGAGGAGTCGTAGGAGGCCATATCCTCCAGCGCCACGCGGAAGGACACCGTCTCAAAGGCGCCGGGCTCCAGCAGGGCGGTCTTGCCGAAGTCAATGAGGTTGACGCTTGCCTTCTCAATGCCGCCGTTGGTGTAGGGCGGGGTGTAGTACAGCTGCACCACGTCCTTGCCGGCCGTGCTGCCGGTGTTGGTCACGGTGACCTCCACCTCGGCGTAGTCTCCGGACTGGCTGAAGGAGGTGATCTCCTGGGTGAAGCTGGTGTAGCTCAGGCCGTAGCCAAAGGGGTACTGAACCGTCTTGTCAAAGTCGATCAGGCCCTCCTCCGCCGCCGTCTCATAGAATTTATAGCCCATGTAGATGCCCTCCACATAGTCTGTGAAGGAGATCACGCCGTTGAAGGTGTTGTCGATGCGGGCCAGCTGCTTGGTCAGGTCGCCCACGTTGGTGTACAGGTGGTTGCCCGAGTTGCCGGTGTGGTTCCAGTTGGGGGCGGATTTCAGGTCGTACAGATAGGTGTCCGCCGTCCTGCCCGAGGGGTTCACGGTGCCGTTGAGGATCTCGCCCAGGGCCTTCATGCCGGACGCGCCGGTGCCCGGGGCCAGGATCACCGCGCCGATCTGCTCGTAGTCCTCCACCCAGCCCAGCTCCATGACGTTGTTGGCGTTGATGACCACGATGACCTTGTCAAAGCTTCCGCACACGGTGTCCACCAGGTTCCTCTCGCTCTGGGACAGCTGGAGGTAGTGGTCCCCCTCGCCGAACTCGTCGTACTCCTTGGTGTTGTTGTAGAACGTGGCCCGGGTGCTGTTGTAGTTGTGCTTGACGGACTCCTGCACCGCCCCGGTCTCCGCCACGTCGAAGGTGCCGTCGATAACCGCCTTCATGTCGGAGGGCAGGTCGGCGTTCTCGCCGCCGCTGCGTCCGATGACGATGACCGCGGTGTCGGAAAAGGCTGTGGCGGAGCTCATCACGCTGTCGGTGTAGTACTCCGGGGTGGGCTCGGGCAGGGACCAGTCCTGGGTGGTCATGTTGATGACGGGGCGGTCTCCCCCCCAGTAGTCCTTGCCGTAGTCGGCGTACATACGGGTCAGCTCCTCATTGGTGGAAAAGCCCGCCTCGTTCAGCGAGGTGATGATGTCGGTCTGGGGGATGCTGGCGTCGCCGCTGGCGGCGGAGCCGGTGCCGCTGAACACCGGGTGGGCAGAGGCCCAGCCGAACACGTTCAGCGCCGATACGCCGGAGCCCAGGGGGAGCAGGCCGTCGTTTTTCAGCAGCACCATGCCCTCCTCGCCGGTCTCCTGGGCCACGGCCAGGGAGTTGGCCACCACGTCGTCGGAGATCTCCGCTTTGGAGGCGTTGAGCACGCCGGAGACGATGGCGTACATGGGGCCGAAGCAGACCAGGTTGACCACCAGCACGATGGCCAGCACACCGGCCAGGGCGGCGGTCCACCGCACCACGTGGCGGGCGCCTTTTTTGACCACAAATTGGGCGGCGATCATCACGGCGATTACCGCCGCGATGATGCCCAGAATGGCGTACACATAGCCGCCCGCCGCGCGGATATAGTTTGCCACATCCGCCGCGCTGGCGCCCATGGACTCAAATACCGGCGTCAGCAGGTCGATCAGGATATCGAGCATAACGTTCCCTCCCATATCATTCAGGTAAACGCGGCGCGGGGAGCGGAGACGTTCTCCGCTCCCCGTGTCGGTTTCTTACGGCAGCTTACTCGGCGTAATGGAATTCGATGGTGGCCGGGGTGGTGAGCGGCTCGGCGGAATAGGTCGTGACCCGCTCGTCGCTGATCTTGCCGGACCAGTTCAGGCCGAAGGTGAAGTCGTACACGTTGCCGTCGGCGTCCTTGTAGCACTCCAGATCCCGGGGCACGTCCTCATCCTGGGCCTCCACGGCGTCCATAGAGGCGGGCATCTGGAAGGGCAGCAGGCCGGAGGGCTCCACCTTGCCGCTGACGATGTCCAGCAGGCTCTCCTCAAAGAACCAGCTGGTGGAGCCGTAGTAGAACAGGATGGCGTCGGCCAGGGGCTCCACCTCGGACCAGACCATGACGGAGGGGCCGGAGGCCTTGGACATCATCACCACGATCTTGGCGCCGCCCTTGATGCCGTTGAGGTACTGGAGCAGCTCCAGCTGAGCGTAATTCTTGTCGCGGCCCACGGTGTTGCCGGCGTAGGAGCGGTTCTCCTTCACGTCCTGGCTCTTGGTGCCGTAGTAGCCGTCGTTGACGGTCTCGGTGGTGACGGTGCCGGCCAGGGACTCCCGGCGGGCGTTGTCGGCGGTGTACTCCCCGTACTGGAGGGAGGCGGGCAGCCAGTTGCCCTCCTCATCCTGGGCGGAGTCCTGGTTGGGGGCGTCCATGTGCATGAGGATCAGGTCGCAGGCGCCCACCTGGGCGGCGGTGGCCCGAACGATGTCGTTCTCGGTATAGGTGGGGTTGCCGTCCTCATCGGGCTCGCCGGAGGGGTCCTTCAAGGTGTCTGTGACCACGGTGAAGTACTTGGCGGCGGCCTCCAGATCGACCACCGGCTTCCAGGAGGCCGCGGTGGAGCCGCTGCTGGCGTTGGAGCCCTCGGAGGCGGGGGTGAACTGATAGGGCACGTAGACAGTCTTTCCCTCGCCGCTGCCCTGGGCGATGACGCTGCCGGAGTTCTTCAGCATGATGACGCTCTTGAGCTGCTGCTCCTTGGCGGCGGCGTCGGTGTCGTTGTTCCAGACGGTGTCGATGGCGTTGTCCAGGCTGATGTAGGCGTTCTCATACAGGCCGCACTGGAACTGGCTGAGCACAAAGTGGTACACGGCGTTGCGCAGAATCTTCAGCGCCTCCTCCTCGCCCAGCTCATCCACCACCAGCTCATATCCCTCGGCGGCGGCGTTGTCGGCGGTGCCGCCGATCTGGTGGCAGCCGCTCTTGTACAGCTCGGCGAAGCGCTCGGTCATGGTCAGGTCCTCCACGCCGAAGCACTGCTGGCCGTCGTTGGTGATCTGCCAGTCGGTGAGGATAAAGCCCTGGTAGTCGTTGTCATACAGGAAGTCCATCTTGTAGGTGGAGTAGCCGCCGCCCACCAGCTCGCCCAGGGAGCCGTCGCGGCTGTAGGAGATGGCGTAGTTGGGCATCACGCCGCACTCCTTGGTGGAGCTCATGGACAGGTTGAAGGCGCCATCGTGGAAGGGGATCAGATGGGCGGCGAAGTTGTTGCCGGGGAACACGTCGAACTTGCCGGCGTCCATGTGGTCGTTGCGGCCGCCCTCGGGGGCGCCGTCGCCCACGTAGTGCTTGGCGATGGCGTAGACGGAGTCCTCGCCCCAGCCCAGGTCGCTGCCGCTCTCGTCAAAGGTGGACTGGAGGCCGGAGATGTACGCGTCGGCCAGGTCGCGGCCCAGGGCAGGGTCCTCGGTGAAGGTGCCGGTGGCCCGGGTCATGGTGGGCTGGGTGCCGATGCCGATCTGGGGGCCCAGCAGCATGGTCACGCCCACGGCGCGGTACTGCTTGCCGTGCTCCACGCCCAGGGCGAAGGCCTCATCCTTGCTCATGGTGGCGGCCAGGGAGTTCTGGTCGATGGTGTTGGAGATGTGGCTGGGGTCCACGGAGATGGTGGCGGGGATGCCCCAGCTGCCGGTGCCCTCGCACAGGGCCTGGAGGGCGTTGGTCCAGTCCACCGCCATGGTGGTGTTGCCCTCGTTGATGGCGGAGCGGGTCACGCCGCCGCGGCCGCCCTCCTGCACGTAGGTCAGGTCGTCGCCCTCGATGGTGGAGCCGAAGCTGCGCCAGCCACCGTGGGTGAACAGCGGGGTCATCTCGTCCACGCCCATCTGGCTGGCCAGGTCGCGGGCCCGGACCTCGTCGGTGTTGCGCCAGTCCTCATAGCCGTCCAGCACGCCGTCCCGGTCCAGGTCCTTGAAGGCGAAGCCGTCCACCTGAATGAGGGAGACGCCGGAATCCTTGGAATAGCCCAGGGTGGCACCGCCCTGGTTGGTCACTTTATACCAGCCGTCGGCGGTCTTTTCCTCGGACCACTTCACGGTGCCGCTGCCCAGCTCCTCCGGCGTGATGGGGGCCACCACGCCGTCCTTCGAGGCAGTCACCTGCTGGCTCTGCTCCGGCTGGCCGGAGGCGGCGGGACTTCCGGTGGGGTCGGATTCCTCGCTTGGGCCGCAGGCCGCCAGGCTCGCCGCCATGACGAGGGCAAGCAGCAGTGCAAGCAGCTTCTTCATCTTTTTCATGTCTGTTTCTCCTTTCGCTCTTCTCAGATTGAGGTCCTCAGAACCGCGATTCCCTTCTGAAGAGTTGCTGACGACATATTAAACCTGCCCAATTTTCTTTTCAAGTGTCCCTGGATATTCGTCAGTTTGATTGGATAAATCGCAGCGGCCCTGGGACGAAGAACGTCCAAACGTCAAAAAACCCGCCGTTCGTCATGGACGAACGGCGGGTTTTCCAATACTGCGCTAGGCGCCGCCCAGAATAGACAGATACTTGCTCTTGACCTCCGCCGCCTTGCTGCGCCCGATGGGCAGCTGCGTCCCGTCCAGCAGGGTGACCGAGACAGCGCTGATCCGCTGAATGTAGCGGTAATTGACCAGATAGCCCTTATGAATGCGGATAAAGCTGTGGGGCTGGGTGGCCGCCTCCAGCTTTTCCATGGTCATTTTCACCTCGGTGGGCTTCTTTTGGCCCTCCAGATAGAGCAGCTGATAGTTGCGGCTTCCCTCAATATAGCAGATCTGCCTGCTTTTCAGCGACAGCAGGCCGGAACGGGTCTGGAATTCAATATAATCTCCCCGCTCGTCCAGAAAACAGGTTTTGACGTACAGCTCCACCACCGCGGCGATGTCATTGAGGAAATTGCTTTTGCGCACAAAGCCCAGGGGCTGCACCAGGAAGGATTCAAACACCCGGCTCTCCGCCTCGGAGACATAGACGATCTGGGTATCGTTTCCCTGGGCCCGCACCTTTTTCCCAACGGCGATCCCGTCCATTCCCGGCATCTCAATATCCAGCAGGATAATCTGAAACCGGGTCTGCTCCATCGCCTGTAACAGAGCCTTTCCGGAGGTAAAGCGCTGGATGTCTGTATAAATCCCCTTTTCCTGAAACGCGGACTCCGCGGCCCCGGCAATGACGGGCAGGGCTTTCACGTCGTCGTCGCACAGGGCGATCTTGATTTTCATACTCTCTCCTCCACCGTCATATCCAGCAGCAGCTTGGCCACAAACATCCCGCCCGACAGGCCAAACTCCGCGCAGCCGTTGTATTTTTCCGCCACCTTCGTGATGATGCGGGTGCCGTAGCCGTGCAGCCGGTCGTCTCCCTTGGTGGTGCGCAGGCCCCGGCCGGACCGGGTCAGTTCCGTCCGGTCGGAGGTGTTCCGGCACAGAATAAACAGATAGCTCTTTTGGGGATAGATTTCCAGCCGGAGAGACACGTCCGTCCGTCCCGCCCGGAGCAGGCGGGCGCATTCCTCAATGGCGTTGTCCAGCAGGTTGGTGAGCGCCGCGCACAAATCGTCCTCGCTGAAGGGCAGCACGGGGGGAACCACCAGCTGATGGGTGAAGGCCACGTTTTCCTTTCTGGCCTTGGCGAACTCCATATTCAGCACGGTGTTCACCGGGCGGTTCCCGCAGTCGATAAACCGCCCCAGCTGGGGGAGCAGGTGCTCCGAGGACTGGCGGAAATATTCCTCCAGCTCCCCATACCGCCGCTGGGACAGCAGGATCTGCATATAGGAATACTGATTTTTCAGGTCGTGGCGGATGCTGCGCAGGTCCTCCAGGTTTTCCCCCATCATCCGGGCAAGCTCCCGCTCGCTGTGCAGGCGCTGGCGCTCCGCCTGGAGGTCCACGATCTTGGTCTGCTCCGCGCACATGTCATGGAGGCCCTGCATGGCCGCCGCCACCATGCCCAAAATGAACACATAGGCCACCAGAAACGTGACGGTGATGCGGTAGTCCGCGTTGGCCCAAAGCACCTCCAGAACCGTCATGGAGAGAATGCTGACATCGCCGATGAGAATGGCGGCAAGCCCGCTGGCCGGCACCTGCTCGTATTCCTGGAGGCTGAAGGAGTGGAGATAAACCGCCAGGGGTAGCATCAGCAGCAGCACCGCGGTGCGGGCGGCCCCTTCGGCGGCGCCCGTGGAAATAAACTCCCCCACCAGGAAGCTGCACTGTCCGCTGATGGAAATGATGGTGCAGCTCCCCGCCAGCATGGAGCACCACATCACCAGCTTGGACTTTTTGCTGCATTGGGAGCAGAAATGGAGCTGAACCGCCCCCACCGCCCCGTGGAGGGCGATCTGAGAAAGCAAATTCAGCCGGAAGGCCCCCGCCAGCCCGATGAGAAACATCCCCATCCCGATGACCGCCGCCAGCAGCAGCGTCTCCGCCGCCGCCCGGCCGGGGCGGCTCCACCGCCACACGGGCCCGCGGCACAGCATCACCCAGGAGAGGGCGCGGATGGCGATGGCCGCAAACCAGGCCAGATCCATCATTTCGAGGATAAATTGCAGGTTCTCCCCCACGGAGCGCCCCCCTTTTCTCCTGTAACGGTTATTCCTGCGAATATTCTATCAGACAGCCGGTGCAAATGCAACGAGGGCCGGACCGCTGTTCGTCCACAAAATCCTGCCGTTCGTCCACGGAGTTTTTTTGTTTGTCCAAAATAGCTGCTGTTTGCTGTGAATATCTTGCCCATCCAGCGGTTTTTTGCTACATTTTTTGTGTAAATCACACAAGGAGCGGATGATTATGAGCGCTGCCATCCACACACTTTGCTGGTATCTCCACAATTTGGCCCTGGAAAAGCCCTGCCTCCCCCTGTTCGGGGACCGGGAGGGCTGGCTCACCGCGGAACAGGCGGAAGGCTTTGTAGAAACCGGCGCGGGCCTGCTGTACGCCAGCGGGCTTCGGCCCGGGACGCTGGCTGTGCTGCCCGCCGGGCGCACGGTGAACACGGTGCTGGCCCTGCTGTGCCTCCAGCGGATCGGGGCCGCCGCCGTGCTGACCGACCCCAGGGAGGAGCCGGAGCGGGCCCTGGCCGCCTGCGAGCCGCCCCTGTCCGTCCCCGTCCGGCTGGAGGCGGGGGGCGATGTCCGGCGCCCCGTTCTGCTGCTCACCCGGGCGGGGGACGGCGCGCCGCTGAGGCTGCCGCTGGTCTCCTCCGGCTGTACCCCCGCTCCCCCCTATGACGACCCCGGCGCCCCCGCTTTTTACATCTTCACCTCCGGCTCCTCCGGGCGGAAAAAGGCTGTGATTCTGAGCCAGGGCAATCTGGTGAGCAATCTGCTGGACTCCGCCCCCCTGGGCGGCTACCGGGAGGATGACATTGCCCTGGGCGCGCTTCCGCTGGACCATGTGTTCGGCCTGGCTCTGCTCACCGGGGCCGTCGTGCTGCGCCACCGGCTGTATCTCACCGCCGCCTCCGCGCCGGAGGACCTGCTTCAGATCATCGCCCGGGAAAAAATCACCCGGATGAACGGCGTGCCCTCCCTCTATCTGGCCATGGCGAAAAGGGTCTGGACCGATGAGGCGCGCACCCTCCGGGTGGGGTATATCGGCGGCGCGTCCTGGACGGCGGAGCAGTTCCGGCACATCGAGTCCGCCCTGGGCATGACCCTGGTGCCGGTGTACGGCATGAGCGAGTGCATCGGCATCTCCTGCGCCTCCAGCCGTGACCCCCAGGAGGCGCGCATGGCGGGGGTGGGGCCGTTCTACCCCGCCAACCAGGGAAAAATACTCCGGGAAGACGGCGCCCGGGCCCTGCCCGGCGAGGAGGGGGAGGTGTGCGTGCGCGGCCCCATGCGGATGCTGGGCTACCACGACCCGGAGCAGACCGCCCAGGCCATCGACGGGGACGGCTTTCTCCACACCGGCGATCTGGGCCATGTGGACGGGCGGGGCATCCTCCACCTCACCGGGCGGAAGAAGGACATCATCATCCGCAACGGGGTCAACCTGTCCCCCCGGCGCATTGAGGAGGCCCTGCTGGCCCAGCCCGGGGTGCGGGCGGCGGCGGTGGTGGGCCTGCCCGACAGCGAATGCGGGGAGCGCCCCTGGGCCGCGGTGGTATACGCGGGCAGCTCCCTGTCCCGGGTGATGGACGGCCTGAGCTCCCGCCTGCCCAGAAACGAGGTGCCCGAGGGCGTCCTGCGGCTGGACGCCCTGCCCATGACGGGCTCCGGCAAGCCGGATAAGCAGGCGGTAAAGGAGCTGATCCGGCAATGGCGGAAAGCGTAATTCTCCAGCTGCCACCGGCGCTGCTGCTCTATGGGGCCGCCCTGTTCTTCTGCCTGTTTGAGCGCCGCCACCGGGCCACCCGGGGGGCGTTCTACCTGCTGTCCGCGGCGCTGGCCCTGGGGGCCAGCGCCTATGCCCTGATTGAGGGCGCGGACCTGTGGGAGGCGGCGGCGGCGCTGCTCCCCTTCCTGCTGCTGAATCTGGGGGTGGGGACATGAACTTCAACTCCGGCGTGTTTCTGGTTTTTCTGCCGCTGGTGACGGCGGCATACTGGCTGCTGCCCCACAGCCTTCGGAGCTATTGGCTGCTGGCGGCGTCATACTTCTTTTATATGTACGCCAACCCCGCCCTCATCCTCCTGCTGCTGGCCTCCACGGCGGTGGACTACTGCTGCGGCCGGGGAATCGAGCGCTTCCGGGGGCGGCGGGGCGTCATGCGCCTGTTTCTCCTGGTGAGCATATGCGTCAACCTTGGGCTGCTGTTTACCTTCAAATACTTCGACTTTTTCGCCGGGACGGTGAACGCCCTGTGCGCCGCCGCCGGCCTGCCCTACCGGGCGCCGGAGCTTGGCCTGATTCTGCCGGTGGGCATCTCCTTCTACACCTTTCAGACCATGAGCTATACCATCGACGTCTATCGGGGAGATTTTCCCGCGGAACGGGATATCGTCTCCTTCGCCCTCTATGTCACCTATTTCCCCCAGCTGGTGGCGGGCCCCATTGAGAGTCCCCAAAGCCTGCTGCCCCAGCTGAAGGCGGAGCACCGGCCGTCCTGGGAGGACTTCACCGCCGGAATCCGCCTGCTGCTGTGCGGCTTTTTCCGAAAGTGCGTGGTGGCGGACTTCTGCGGCATCCATGTCAACGCGGTGTTTTCCTCCGTTGAGCAGGCCAATTCCCTGGCCGTCTGCTGCGCCGGCGGGCTGTTCTGCATCCAGATGTACTGCGACTTCGCCGGTTACTCGGAGATCGCCGCCGGTTCCGCCCGGCTCATGGGGGTGCGGCTCATGCGCAACTTCGACCGGCCCTATCTGGCCCAGAGCTACACCGAGTTTTTCCGCCGCTGGCATATCAGCCTGAACCGCTGGTTTACCAGCTACGTTTACATCCCCCTGGGGGGCGGGAGGCGGGGCAGGGCCCGCAAGCTCCTCAACATTCTCATCGTCTTTACCCTGTGCGGCCTCTGGCACGGGGCCCGGTGGACCTATGTGCTGTGGGGGCTGTACGCGGCGTTCTGGCTGTGCCTGGAGAGCCTGCTGGACGTGAAAAACCGGTTCGGTCCCCGCTGGGACTGCCCGCTGGGGCGGCTGGCCCGGCGGTGCGTGATGTTCCTCATCTTTATTCCGGCGGCCCTGCTGTTCCGGGCGGAGTCGGTGGAGCAGCTGGGGGCGGTTTTCCGCCGCCTGTTCACCGGCTGGGGCTTTGGGGGGGCCTACCTCCAGGCGGCGCTGGACCAGCTGGGGCTGACCGCTCTGTCCCTCATTCAGCTGGCGCTGTGCCTGACGGCTATGGCAAAGCTGTACGCCTGGGGGCAATATGATCTGCCCGCCGCCAAAACGGACAGCCAGTCCGCCGCGCGGCTGTGCGCCTGCGTCTACCTCACGGCGGTAACGGCGCTGTGCTGGCTGGCCCTGCTGCGGACCCAGGACGCGGCAATTTTCGCCTATTTTCAGTTTTAGGAGGATGCCCGCGTGAAAAAAATGTTTCTGGCCGCGCTGTGCCTTCTCGCCCTGCTCCCCCTGTCCGGGTGCCGGGAGCAGGCCGCCCCGGACACCGTGCTGGTCTTTCTGGAGGAGGCCGGCGGCTGCACGGTGGAGAACAACGGCCGGCGGGTACCGGTGGGGGAGGACGCGGTGTTCACCCTCACGCTGGACCGGGGGTGGTCGCTGACGGACACCGACTACGCCGGGGCCTCCGACATCAGCGTATCCGGCCGCGCCGCCACCCTCACCCTCCGGGGAGTTCAATACCCCGTCCGGGTCCGGCTCCGGCTGACCAGCCGGTACTGCACCGTGACCTACGACGCCAACGGCGGCCAGCCTGTCCCCGGCGGAAGCCCGCAGGTGAGCAAAACCTACGATCTCACCGATCACATGCGGCCCAACACGGCGCTGGGCGCGGATTTGTTTGTCCGGGCGGGGCATACCCTCACCGGCTGGAACACCCGCGGCGACGGGACGGGGGACGCCGTGGGGCTGGGCAGCCGGGTGAGCGTAACCGGCGGGGCGGTCACGCTGTACGCCCAGTGGGCCCGGTGGAGCGGCGCGCCGGACTTCACCTGGGAGGCGGAGGGGGACGGGGCGTCCGTCACCGGCTACCGCGGATCAGATGCGCTGGTGGTGATTCCCGAGCAGCTGGACGGCAGGCCGGTGGTCTCGGTTGCGGCGGGGGCCTTCGACGGCTGCACGGCGGAGGAGGTGGTGTTTCCGCCCACCCTGCGGGAGATCGCCCCGGGGGCCTTTCGGGACTGCGCCGTCCGGACGGTCACTCTGTTTGACAGCATTGAAACCATCAGCGACGGCAGCTTTGAACGGTGCCCCAACCTGAAAACCCTGCGGATCAACGCCGCGGAAGCTCCCTTCGGCTATGTCTGGCGCAAGGAGAGCTGCTATGCCGACAAGGTGGACCGGCTGATTCTCACCCAGGGGCAAAAGCGGGCGGTGTTTTATGGGGGGTGCTCCATGTGGTATAACCTGGACGGCCTCCAGGCCCAGCAGGCCCTGGGAGACGGCTATGCCGTGGTGAACCTGGGGCTGAACGGCACCGTGAACTCCCCGGTGCAGATGCAGATTCTGGGGTCGTTTCTGGGGGAGGGGGATCTCCTGATCCACACCCCGGAGCTGTCCAGCCGCCAGCAGCTGCTTCTTCACACCGCCATGGGAGAGGGGGACGGCAAGCTGTGGTGCGGCATCGAGAACAATTACGACCTGTTTGCCCTGGTGGACCTCACCACAGTGGACGGCGTATTTGACAGCCTGTGCCACTATCTGTCCCAGAAAGACGCCCGGGCCTCTTACAGCCAGCGCTACCAGGACGAGGCCGGCCAGCCCTATCTGGACCGCTTCGGCTGCATTCCATTCTTCCGGTCGGGCACCGAGGAGGAGCTGCCCGACCGGGTCTATCTGAACCCCGCTTTGATCGACTGGGAGGCCATGGAGCGGCTGGGGGCCTATTACGAATGGTTTCAGGCCCGGGGGGCGCGGGTGTATGTGTCCTGCGCCTGCGTCAACCTGAGCGCCGTGCCGGAGGGGGAGCGGAACAACGCCGCGCAGATGAACCGCCTGCTTCAAGAGGCGGTGGGGGAGATGGAGGGCGTGGCGTTTATCTCCTCCCTGGAGGACTATCTATATCAAAATTCCGACTTTTATGACACCAATTACCACCTGGTCTCCCAGGCGGCAAAGGAAAACACCGCCCTGTGGCTCCGGGACCTGCGGGCCCAGATGGAGCGGGACGGCCTGTGGGAGGGCGTATGAGACGGCGTATCATCCAAATCGCGGCGGCCCTGCTTCTGCTGGCCATTGTGCCCGCGGCGCTGGTGGGGACGGGGCTGTCCCTGCCCCCCTGTTATCAGGACAGCTACTATGCCGAGCTGCCCGTGCTCTACCGCCGCCTGACCGGCAGCCCGGGGAAGCGGCTGATCCTGGTGGGGGGGAGCAGCGTCGCCTTTGGGGTGGACGCGGACCTTTTGGAGCGCACCCTGGCCCGGTACGGATACGAGTATACCGTGTGTCCCTTCGGCCTGTACGCCGCGGTGGGGGTCAGCGCCATGCTGGAGCTGTCCCAGAGCCAGCTGCGGGAAGGGGACGTGGTGGTGCTGGCCATAGAGCCCGCCGGCGAAGCCCTGTCGGGCTACTTCGGCGCGTCCGCCTTTTGGAAGTGCGCCGAGGAGGCCCCCGAGCTGCTGGCCGCCGTGGGTCCCGCCCACCGGGCGGCGCTGGCGGGCAATTACGCCGGCTATCTTCAGGAGCGGACGGCCATCTGCTCCAGCGGCCAGTTCCCTCAGGGGGAGGGGGCCTATGCCAAGTCCTCCTTTGATGAAAACGGCAATATGATTTTTTACCGGGCGGGGAACGTGATGGCCCTGGGCTGGGACACCGGCGCGCCGGTGGATCTGGCGGCGGTGTCCGTTTCGCCGGACCTTGCCCGGCAGGTGAGCCGCTATTGCCGGACGGCTCGGGAACGGGGGGCCCAGGTATACCTCAGCTTCGGCCCCGTGAACCGCTCCGCCCTGGAGGGGGACCCGGAGGAGGGGGCGGCGGCCTATTTCCGCGCCTGTCTGGACGCCTTTGGCTGCCAGGCCATCAGTGACCCCAACCGCTATATTCTGGACAGCGGCTGGTTTTACGACTCCAACTTCCACCTGAACTCCGCCGGGGCCGCGCTGCGCACCTGCCTGCTGGCGGAGGACCTGCTGGCCCAGTTCGGCTGCTATGAACAGCTGGACCTCCCCTGGCCCGCCATGCCGGAGCCGGCGCCCCCGGCGGCGGAGGACACGCCGGACAGCGGCTGGTTTTCCTATTCCGCCGTGGGCGGCAGCGGCGGCGGGTATGTGGTGTCCGGCCTGACCCAGGCGGGGCTGGCGCAGTCCCGGCTCACGGTCCCCGCCAGCTTTGAGGGAAAGCCGGTGGTGGGGATAGAGGCCCGCGCCCTGGACGGCGCGGCGGCGCTGGAGGAGCTGCGCCTGCCGGAAACCGTCGAGAGCCTGCCGGATGGGGCGTTTTCAGACTGTCCAGCGCTGACCCGGCTGGTGCTGGAGCACACCCGGCGGCTGTGCCGCATTACGGAGCGCACCTTCGAGGGCGCGCCCCAGGTGAGGGTGTACGTCCCCGCGGAGGCGTATCCCCTTTACCGGGACGGGGTCGGCTGCGAGATCAACCTGTGGGCGGCGCTGCTGGAGCGGATCTTTCCCTATTGAGGGCCGTCCATCCTCCGGCGGCAGCGAGTCTCCGCCCTTCTCCAACGTCACAGGCTTTTGGGGCACGGCGGCAGGGACGTTAAAAAACCGCCGGCAGGATGCAATCCTGCCGGCGGTCAGCCTGTGGGGAAAGCCTGTTCCACAAGCTGCCTGCGATTTTTTGAACAAGTCCCTTGCCCCTCATCCCAGCGCCGCGTCCAGCGCCAGCATGACGGTAAAGCCCGCCGCGAAGAACAGCGTCCCCAGGTTGGAGTGCTCCCCGGCGGATGTCTCGGGGATCAGCTCCTCCACCACCACATAGATCATGGCCCCCGCCGCGAAGCTGAGCAGATAGGGCAGGGCGGGCAGGAGCAGGCCCGCCATCAGCATGGTCAGAACTGCCGCCAGGGGCTCCACGACGCCGGAAAGGACGCCATACAGGAACGCGCGCCCTTTTCCCACCCCCTCCGCCCGGAGGGGCATGGAGATGACCGCCCCCTCCGGAAAGTTCTGAATGGCGATGCCCAGGGACAGCGCCAGCGTCCCGGCCGTGGTGATGCCGCTGTCCCCTGACATCCAGCCCGCCAGCACCACCCCCACCGCCATTCCCTCCGGGATGTTGTGGAGGGCGACGGCCAGCACCAGCATTCCGGTCCGATTCAGCCGGGTGGGCGGGCCTTCCGGACGGCTGCTGTTCTGGTGCAGGTGGGGGACCGTCCTGTCCAGCACCAGCAGAAACAGGATGCCCAGCCAAAACCCGATCACCGCCGGGAGAAACGCCCACCGGCCCATGTCCGCCTGCTGCTCCATGGCGGGGAGCAGCAGGCTCCAGACAGACGCCGCCACCATGACCCCGGCGGCAAAGCCGGTCAGCGCCCGCTGAACCAGCGGATTCATCTCCCGCCTGAGAAAAAACACGCATCCCGCTCCCAATGAGGTCCCCAAAAAGGGGAGGAGCACCTCAGCCAACAGATTTTCCATCGCGTTCCTCCAAAATTTTTCCTGCCTGCCGGACGGCTCCGGCGGACGCGCCGCCGCCGCACAGATAGGTTCCCCCGCCGGCGGGCCGGTATCCATAAACGTCTCCGTAATAGTTCAGTGACAGCCGCGGCAGTTTCCGCAGTCGCCGTTGCAGCCTTCACCGGACTTGTGGGACTTCCGCAGGGACCGGACAGCCAAAACCACAACGGCAATCAGTACGGCGATCACGATGATGTTTCCAAAAATAGCGGGCATAGCCAGTCGCTCCTTTCCAATTCACTCACTTCGCGGCGGCGGCCACAGAGGTCAGCCGCCGGGCGCTCTCCTCACCCTGATACCCCTTTCGAACCAGCAGGCCGATGATCCCGGCCAGGGCCGCTATGGCGATAACGGTCCACAGGCCGAAGGACACCGTGCCCATAATCAGCCCGCCAAGCTGGTAGACGATGAGGGAGATCACGTAGGCGAAGCCGCACATATAGCCGATGGCGGTCCAGGTCCACTTGGCGTTGTTCATCTCCCGCTTGATGGCTCCCATGGCGGCGAAGCAGGGGGCGCACAGCAGGTTGAAGATCATGAAGGAATAGGCGGAGACGGCGGTGAACGCCGTGCCCAGGTTGACAAAGATGTTGCCCGGATACAGCACGCCCATGGTGGACACCACCTCCTCCTTGGCGATGAGGCCGGTGATGGTGGCCACGGTGGGCTCCCAGCTGCCGAAGCCCAGGGGGACAAAGAGCACCGCGATTACGCCGCCCACCGCCGCCAGGATGGAGTCGGCGCTGTCCTCCACCATGCCGAAGCCCTCCGGCGTAAAGCCGAAGCCCTGGAGGAACCAGAGGACGATGGTGGACAGGAGGATGACGGTGCCCGCCCGCTTGATGAAGGACCAGCCCCGCTCCCACGTGGAGCGCAGGACGTTGCCAACAGAGGGGGCGTGGTAGGCGGGCAGCTCCATGACGAAGGGAGCGGGCTCCCCGGCGAAGGCCTTGAACTTCTTCAGCATGATGCCGGACGCCACCACGGCGGCGATGCCGATGAAGTAGGCGGAGGCGGCCACCAGGGCGGAGCCTCCGAACAGCGCCCCGGCGAACAGACCGATGATGGGCATTTTGGCCCCGCAGGGGATGAAGCCGGTGGTCATGATGGTCATCTTCCGGTCCCGGTCCTGCTCGATGGTCCGGGAGGCCATGATGCCGGGAACGCCGCAGCCGGTGGCCACCAGCATGGGGATGAAGCTCTTGCCGGACAGCCCGAAGCGGCGGAAGATCCGGTCCATGATGAAGGCGATTCGGGCCATGTAGCCCACGTCCTCCAGAATGGCCAGCAGCAGGAACAGCACCAGCATCTGGGGCACAAAGCCCAGCACCGCGCCCACGCCGCCCACGATGCCGTCCAGGATCAGGGATTTCAGCAGCCCGTCGCACTGGAGCGCGTCCAGCCCGCCCTCCATGAGCACCGGCAGGCCGGGCACCCAAGCGCCGTATGCGGCGGGGTCGGGCTCCTCCACGGCCAGCGCCTCGTTGTAAGCGGCCTCCGTGGCCTCCAGCGCGATAACCTCCTCCGCCTCGTCGTCGTACAGGTAGGCTGTGCTCTCACCCTTCTCGTAGGCGGCGATGACGGCCTCGGCCTCCTCGAAGGCGCCAGCGGCCTCGTCATAGCCCTCCGCGTCGGAGCCGGTGAAGGGCAGGAACCAGCCGTCGCCAAACAGGCCGTCGTTGGCCCAGCCGGTGGCGGCGGTGCCGATGGAGATGGGGATGGTGAACCGCTCCGTCTCAATGGCGAAGCCGCCCATGGACAGGGCGTACACCAGGAACATCACCGCCACAAAGATGGGCAGGGCGGCGATCCGGTTGGTGACGATCCGGTCGATCTGGTCGGAAACGGACAGGCTGCCCTTGGCAGCTTTCTTCTTCACGGCCTTGGCGACCACGGAGTTGATGTAGGCGTACCGCTGGTTGGTGATGATGGACTCGGCGTCATCATCCAGCTCCTTTTCGCAGTCGGCAATGTGCTGTTCCAGATGTGCTTTCAGATCGGCGGAGAGGTTCAGCTCCTCCAGAACCTTCTCATCCCGCTCAAAAATCTTGATGGCGTACCAGCGAAGATAGCCGTCCGACACCTTGCCCTGGATGGATTCCTCGATGTGGGCCAGGGCGTGTTCCACGCTGCCGGTGAACACGTGGGGCAGCTCCCCGGCCTGATGGCGCTGGGCCAGGGCCACGGCCTTTTCCGCCGCCGCCATGCCGCCCTCCCCCTTGAGGGCGGACATCTCCACCACCTCACAGCCCAAAGCCCTGCCCAGCTTGGCAAGGTCGATGGCATCGCCGTTTTTCCGCACCAGGTCGATCATATTCACCGCCACCACTACGGGCAGGCCCAGCTCGATGAGCTGGGTGGTGAGGTAGAGGTTGCGCTCGATGTTGGTGCCGTCCACGATGTTCAGGATAGCGTCCAGCTTCTCCTTCACCAGATAGCTGCGGGCCACCACCTCCTCCAGGGTGTAGGGGGACAGGGAGTAGATGCCGGGCAGGTCCTGGAGCACCGCGTCCTTATGGCCCTTCAGCCGGCCCTCCTTCTTCTCCACCGTCACCCCCGGCCAGTTGCCCACGTACTGGCTGGAGCCGGTGAGGGCGTTGAACAGGGTGGTCTTGCCGCAGTTGGGATTGCCCGCCAGGGCAATTTTGATGTCCATGCTTCGTCTCTCCTTTCAAAATGTTTGGATTTACGGCGTGTAGGGGCGCATATCATGCGCCCGCAGGATACGCACCGCAGATGGCCCGGTTGCGGGCGGATGATATCCGTCCCTGAATTAGCGATAGCTAACCACAGGCCAACAAAATTTAGGGAAGGACTGATTCAACCGGCAAGAGCGATTCGCGCGAGATTTTTTGCCACAGCGAGGCGGGATTTCGCCGGAATCATTGTGTTTATTTCAGGAAATCGCAACGAAGGTGTGGCAAAAAGATCCGCAAAGCGCCGCAGGCGCATTGAATCAGTGCTTCCCTAATTTACCTCGATCATCTCCGCGTCCGTCTTCCGCACAGACAGCTCGTATCCCCGGACATTCAGCTCCATGGGGTCGCCCAGAGGGGCCACCTTACGGACGAAAATCTCCACGCCCTTGGTGATGCCCATGTCCATGATCCGGCGCTTCACCGGGCCCTCCCCGTAGAGCCGCACCACGGTGGCGGTCTCGCCTACCTTCACATCCTTCAATGTTTTCATGCCCATCTCTCCTTTATATCTGAATTCGGTTTGCCATGGTTTTATCCAGCGCAATCCGGCTGTCCTTCACCTGCACGATCAGGTTTCCCCCGATCTCGCTGACCACCGTCACATCGCTGTCCACCACAAAGCCCAGCTCCGCCAGGTGCTGGCGCACCTCGTCCCTGCCGGTGATCTTTCGGATCGCGGCGGTTTCCCCTGCCTTTGCCATTGTCAGCGGCATCATTTCTTCGCCTCCCCCCTCACAAAGTTAGTAGTTGCTAACCTCTGAACCGGCCTTAGTTTACCATTGCTAACCGCCGGTGTCAAGACCCTTTCCGGAAAAAACTGCTTTTTGGTTAGAATCCGCTAACCTGCGCATGGAAGCGACCGCGCGGGGAGGCTTGTCCGTAAACGCCTGGAGAGAACCGGCTCAAGCGGCGCTGAAAAAAGCGGGCCGCCCGGAGCTCCCGGGCGGCCCTTATTGCTGTATTTTGTTACACCCGGTTGGCCTCTACCGCGCCGCCGGGCTTTTTCTCGCTGCTTTGGAGTCCGTCGTTCCCGCCGCCGGCCTGAGAGACCGCGCCGTTGATGGTGCGGTCTCCCGCCTGCTTGGCGTGCTTGGACACCTCCACCTTGTTCTTGGGACTGCGCATAATCACCGCCGGGCCCTGGACGCAGCCGCCTTGGCACGCCATGCCCTCGATGAAGTTCTCGGGCAGCACGCCCTTGTTCATCTTCAGCAGGGCGATCTTGCACTCCTCAATGCCGGAGCAGGGCAGGGTCCTGGCCTCCACCTTGCTGCCCATCTCCTTCAGCGCCTGGCCCACCGCCGCCGCCACGCCGCCGCTGGCGGCGAAATTGCGGCCAAAGCCGCTGGCCTGATCCAGGGGTGCCTCGGGCATCTTGGTCACGTCGATGCCCTTGGCGGTGAGCATGGAGTAGAGCTCCTCAAAGGTGATTACCAGGTCCACGGAGGAGCGGGTGCGGCCCAGATGGAACTCCCGCTTTTTCGCCACGCAGGGGCCGATGAACACCACTCGGGCCAGGGGGTCCCGGTCCTTGATGTACCGGCCGATCATCACCATGGGGGAGGGGGTGGTGGACACTTTGGGCACCATGTCGGGCATGTGGCGCTCCACATAGGCCACGAAGGCCGGGCAGCAGGAGGAGGTCATACCCTCGCCGCCCCGCTCGTCGAACTCGGCGGCCTCCGCCTTGGCGGTGAGGTCCGCGCCCAGAGCCACCTCGGCCACCTCATAGAAGCCCATCTCCTTCAGGGCGGACACCATCTGACCGGGGGTGCAACCGAACTGGCCCACAAAGGCGGGGGCCAGGATGGCGTACACGTGGAGGCCCCACTTGTCCGCGCCCAGCAGCATCTGGATCACGTCCACGATGTAGGATTTATCCATGATGGCGCCGAAGGGGCACTGAACCACGCACTCGCCGCAGGAGATGCACTTGCCGGCGTCGATGCTGGCCTTGCGGTCGGGGCCCATGGAGATGGCCTTCACCGGGCAGCCCCGCTCGCAGGGGCGCATGTTCTTGGTGATGGCGCCATAGGGGCAGGCGGCCACGCACTTGCCGCACAGCACACACTTGGAGTGGTCGATGACCGAGCGGTGGTTTTCAATGCGGATGGCCCCCTTGGGGCAGGCCTCCACACAGCGGTGGGCGATACAGCCCCGGCAGGACGGGCCCACGCTGATCTCGGTGACGGGGCACTCGTCGCAGGCGATGGGCAGCACCTCCACCAGGTTGGGATTGGCCCGGTCGCCGCCCATGGCCATCTTCACCCGGCTGGTGACCACCGCCCGCTCCTTGTAGATGCAGCAGCGCATTTGGGCCTCGGGACCGGGGACGATCTGCTCGGGTATGTCCAGAATCTCGTTGGTGTCCAGTTTGTCCTCCCAGGCCAGACGGGCGACGGCGGTAAGTACCTGGTCTTTGAGCTGCTGTACTTTGGTTTCGTATTGACGCATGGCGGCTCCTCCTTCTATGATGTCATTCTCAAAATTTGTTAAAAAAATGTCGATGCCAACACTTGAATTATATCCTGTCCGGCCCCCCGCGTCAATCCAAAAGAGATGGATTTTGAGGAAAAGTTTTTGGGCGGACGGGCCGCGCCGGAGAATTGCGGAAACCCGCCGGAAAACAGCCTGCCGCCCCGGTTTTCTCCTTGACAAAGGGCCCCCGGATGTGCTATGGTTTTAAGGAAGAATACCATAGCCGGACGGTGCCGGCGCACGCGGCGCATGGACCCGGTTTACCCGTTATGATGGCATTGGCGGAGGAGACCGCCTTTCCATACCAGCGCTCCAAGGGGCGCACAATTTGACGGGCCGGGGGCTACTCCATTACAATAGCCCGCGGTACTGAAAAAAGGAGGAAAAACTACCGCTTCGACTTGCGGTGCGGCAGTGTGGAGACCTGTCGCAATGCTCCCGGGATCAAGCACCCGGGCAGCGAGGTGGAGATGGCGGAGGCCGCTCCATCAAAGTCGGGTACTATGGCCGGTTTGACCCTGAAGAACATCATGAAGATCTATCCCCACAGCGGCGACCAGAAGAAGTCCAAGAAGAAGAAGGGCGAGCCCGAGAAGAAGACCAACCTGCAGGTCACGGACGAGGGCGTCATCGCCGTTCAGAAGTTCAGCCTGGACATCGCGGACAAGGAGTTCATCGTGCTGGTCGGCCCCTCCGGCTGCGGCAAGTCCACCACCCTGCGCATGGTGGCCGGCCTGGAGGAGATCTCCGGCGGCGAGCTGTACATCGACGGCAAGCTGATGAACGACGTCGCGCCCAAGGACCGGGATATCGCCATGGTGTTCCAGAGCTACGCTCTGTACCCCCACATGACCGTGTATGAAAACATGGCCTTCCCCCTGAAGCTGCGCAAGGTCCCCAAGGATGAGATCGACAAGCGGGTGCGCGAGGCGGCTGAGATCCTGGACATCACCCAGTATCTGGACCGCAAGCCCAAGGCTCTGTCCGGCGGCCAGCGCCAGCGCGTCGCCATCGGCCGCGCCATCGTGCGCGAGCCCAAGGTGCTGCTGATGGATGAGCCCCTGTCCAACCTGGACGCCAAGCTCCGCAACCAGATGCGTGCCGAGATCATCAAGCTGCGTCAGAAGATCAACACCACCTTTATGTACGTCACCCATGACCAGACCGAGGCCATGACCCTGGGCGACCGCATCGTCATCATGAAGGACGGCTTCATCCAGCAGATCGGCACCCCGCAGGAGGTGTTCGACCACCCCGCCAACCTGTTTGTCGCCGGGTTCATCGGCACGCCGCAGATGAACTACTTCGGCGCCAAGCTGGTGAAGGACGGAAGCCGCTACAGCGTGGAGACCGGCGGCGTCAAGGTCGAGCTGTCCGAGGCCAAGCAGAAGGCTCTGGCCGCCAAGAACGTGCCCTCTCAGGACATCACCCTGGGCGTGCGTCCCAGCCACATGACCCTCACCGACGGCGGCAACGCCATCACGGCCACTGTGGACGTGTCCGAGATGATGGGCAGCGAGGTCCATCTCCATGCCAACGCCAACGGCAAGGACGTGGTCATCATCGTCCCCACCGTGGACCTGTCCGGCAACCACATGGAGACCTTCCGCTACGGCGCCCAGATCAAGTTCACGTTCAGCGGCAACGTGTGCCACGTCTTCGGCAGCGACGGCAAGAATCTGGAGTTCTGATCCTCTCTCAGCGGCAATTTCAGCCCGGGGGCCTGTATGGGGGCCCCCGGGCTTCCTTTTTGCCGGTCCGGGCGGGCTGGTCTGAATTATCCATAAATTTAGACGGCATACGCCATGGACGGCGGAACGGAGCCGTCCTATAATGGGGCTGACCACACGGAAAGGGGGAGGGCGGAAATGGCGGGGTTTTCAAAAAGTGACGAGCGGTTCCGGGAATACGCCCTGAACGCGCCGCCCATGGGGGCGCTGCTGAGCACCTGCGGGCCCCTGGCGCTGTATCAGGCGCTGAACCAGATTTTTAAGATTCTGGACGCGCTGATGGCCGCCCATATCAGCTCCAACGCGGTGTCCGCCGTGTCCTGCCTCAGCCAGATCACCCTGATGATCACCGCCCTGGGCAGCGGCCTGGCGGTGGGGGGCTGCATCAAGATCTCCGAGGCCTACGGCAGGGGCGACCACGAGCTGATGCGAAAGCAGGTGGCGTCGGTCTACGCCATGGCGGGGGTGGTCAGCGCCCTGGTGGCGGCAACCCTCATCCCCTTCGCGGAGCCCTTTCTGCGGCTGCTCCAGACGCCGGAGGAGCTGATCGAGACCGGGGCGGGCTATTTCCGCATTGAGATCCTGACGCTGGTTATCACCTTTTTCAACACCGTCTATATCGCCATCGAGCGCAGCCGGGGCCGGGCAAAGCGGATTCTGGCCCTCAATCTGATGGTGATTGGGGTCAAGCTGGGGCTGTCCGCCTTCTTCGTCTACGGCGTCCAGGGCGGCCTGCCCCTCATCGCCGCGGCCAGCCTGGCGGGTCAGGCGGTCCTTTTCGCCTGCGCCCTGTTCTCCATGGGCAGGGACCAGGGGGCCTTCCGGTTCTCGCCGAAAAACATCTCCTGGAGGCGGGAGATCACCCTCCCCATTTTGAACCTCTCCTATCCGGTGGCGGCGGAAAAAATGCTGTTCGCGGCGGGAAAGGTCATCGTCAACTCCATGTCGGGGGTGTACGATGCCCTCACCGTGGGGGCGCTGGGCATTTCCAACAACATCGGCGGGCTGACCACCAGCTGGCACATGGGCTTTCAGGACGGGGCCGCGCCCCTCATCAGCCAGAACCGGGGGGCGGGGAGATACCGCCGGACCCTCCAGATCTACTTCCGGCTGCTGGCCGTGGACGTGGCCATCGGCGCGGCGGGCATTCTGATTGTGTCCAACGCCCTGCCCTGGCTGGCGGAGGTGTTCGCCCAGTCCAAGAGCAATTTTGACGCGGGCTTCCGGGACCAGATCGTGGCCATCCACCGGTGGGAGATGCTGGGCTATATGACCCTGGGGATCAACTCCGCCACCCTGGCGCTGCTGCTGGGATATGGAAAGACCAAGTGGACCATGCTGCTCAATGTCAGCCGGGTGTTCGTCTTCCGTGTGCCGGTGCTGTGGTGCCTCCAGCGGTTCACGGACATGGGGCCGGAGGCGGTGGGCGTCACCATGATGGTGAGCAACGTGTGCACGGGGCTGGCGGCGATTGGGGCGGCCATTCCCCTGATCCGGCAGATCCTGCGGCTGTGCCGGGAGGAGGAGGCGGGGCAGTCCGCCGGAACCCCGGAGGGCTGACGGCCCGCGCAAAAAACCGGCACGCCAAAGGGCGTGCCGGTTCCGTTATTTCCTCGCCTTCTTGGCCTTGGGGGTCTGGCGCTTGGGCAGGCGCTGGTACACCCGGGTCTCCCGGTACAGCCGCCGGGCCAGCTCTGGGGTGAACGCCCCGGGCAGGGCCCGCCACTTCCAGTTGTTCCCCAGGGTGGAGGGGATGTTCATCCGGGCCTCGCTGCCCAAGCCCAGCAGGTCCTGGGCCTGCATCACCGCCAGGCCGGCGGGGGAGGCCCAGGCGGAGCGCATCATGCCCCAGTGGTAGCCCTCCCGGGCGGACAGCCGGAGGTATTCCTTGGCGAAGGACACGTCCTTCCGGGGGGCGGAGGCCATCCAGCCCTGGATGGTGTCGTTGTCGTGGGTGCCGGTGTACACCACGCAGTGGGGGGAGTAGCAGTGGGGCAGGTAATCGCTGCCGGTGTCCCGGCTGTCAAAGGCGAACTCCAGCACCTTCATGCCGGGATACCCGGTGTCCCGGAGGAGCTTGCGCACCGACGGGGTGAGAAAGCCCAGGTCCTCGGCGATGATGTTCTGCCTGCCCAGCTGTTTGTTCACGGTTTTGAAGAAGTCCAGGCCGGGGCCGGGCCGCCAGCGACCGTTTTTGGCGGTGGCGTCGCCGTAGGGGATGGCGTAATAGGCGTCGAACCCCCGGAAGTGGTCGATGCGCAGCACGTCGTAGATGGTGAACTGGAAGGCGATGCGGCGCAGCCACCACTGATAGCCGTCCTCCTTCATCACGTCCCAGCGGAACAGGGGGTTGCCCCACAGCTGGCCGTCGGCGGAGAAGCCGTCGGGGGGACAGCCCGCCACCTCGGTGGGCAGGCCGTTTTCGTCCAGCTGGAACTGGTCCGGGTTGGCCCACACGTCGGCGCTGTCGGCGGACACGTAGATGGGCAGGTCGCCGATAATGGACACGCCCTTTCCGTTGGCGTAGCGCTTAAGGGCCCTCCACTGACGGAAAAACAGGAACTGCACCGCCTTCCAGAACGCCACCTGCTCTGCCAGCTCCTCCTTGGCGGCGGCCAGGGCCTTGGGGCGGCGGAGCCGGACCTCCTCAGGCCAGCTGAACCAGGGGTCTCCGGCCTGCCTGTCCTTCAGCGCCATGAACAGGGCGTAGTCCTCCAGCCAGTCCGACTCCCCGCAGAACGCCTCAAATTCCGGGGGCGGCGCGGCCAGCATGCGGTCCGCCGCCCGTCTCAGCACCGGGTAGCGGGTCCGGTACATCAGGCCGTAGTCCACATACTGGGGATTGTCCCCCCAGTCCAGCCCCTGGTACTCCTCCGGCTGGAGCAGGCCCTCCGCCGCCAGGTCGTCCAGGTCGATGAAGTAGGGGTTGCCGGCGTAGGAGGAGAAGGACTGATAGGGGGAGTCGCCGTAGCTGGTGGGGCAGACGGGCAGAATCTGCCAATAGCTCTGCCCGGCGGCGGCGAGAAAGTCCGCGAAGGCCCGGGCCTCAGCCCCCAGGGCGCCGATGCCGTAGGGGGAGGACAGGGAGGAGATTGGCATTAAAATGCCGGCGCTTCTCATAAAAAATCCACCTTTCATGGGGCCGCGGCCGCGGCCCGCAAGCTCTGAAATAGGGGTCAGGCCCGGGGCGGGGCCGCGCTCTCGCCGGGGATCAGCTGGAAGGGCACCACGCCGTGGACCGGGGGCCGCCGGCCCCGGAGGCTGTCCAGCAGCAGCTCCACCCCCTGCCCGGCCAGGGCTTGGGCGTCCTGCCGGACGGTGGCCAGCCGGGGTAGGAAGAACTGCCCCAGGGCAATGCCGTCGTAGCCCACCACGGAGATGTCCTGGGGCGTCCGGAGGCCCAGGTCGCCGATGGCCCGGATGGCGCCGATGGCGGTGACGTCGCTGGCGCAGAACAGGGCGGTGAGCTCCGGGCAGCGCTCCAGCAGGCGCTTGGCGGTGTCGTAGCTGTCGGAGAAGGAGTAGCGGCAGGACTCCCGCCACCGGGGGTCGAAGGGCAGCTTCAGCGCCTCGAAGGCCCGCAGGCAGCCCTGAACCCGGCGGTAGCTGATCTGGGTGGAGGACCAGTTGCCCCCCAGCAGCCCGATGCGCCTGTGGCCCTGGGCCGCCAGACAGCGGATCACCTGGCAGGCCGCCTCCTCGTCGTCGGTGGTGAGGGAGGACAGGTTGGGAAAGCCCAGGTCCTTGGCGCAGTTGGTGAGCAGCACGCAGGGGACGGCGATCTGGCCGAACTCCGCCCGAAAAAACTCCAGGTCTCCCCCCAGGAACAGGATGCCCAGGGGCTTGCGCTCCCGGCACAGCCGGACGGCGTAGGACACCTCGTTGCCGTCCTCGTCCAGGTAGTGGAGGCTGGCGTCCCGCCCGGCGGCCTGGAGGAGCTGCTGAATGCGCTCCACCAGGTCGGCGAAGAGCATATTCCGGGCCCCCTTCACGATGACGGCGATGGAGGCGCTGGTCTGCTGCTTGAGGCGCTTGGCGTTGGCGTTGGGCTGGAAGCCCTGCTCCGCCACCACGGCCAGCACCCTCCGGCGGGTTTCCTCGCTGACGTCGGGGTGGTTGTTCAGCACCCGGGACACGGTGGCCACCCCCACCCCGGAGATGCGGGCGATATCCTTGATGGTCATCCCAAGTCCCTCCCTCCGCTGAGCCGCGGGACTGGAAACGTTTCCAATCCCTGTGCCTTCATCATACGGATTCCCGGCCCAATTTGCAAGGGGGATTTTTTCAATTCCCGCAACTTTGGCGGATTGCCAAAAAACCGGCGCCTGTTTTTAGGAGGTTTTACCAATCATCGGGGTTAGGCGGTGAGCTGAGCGATCTCCCTCTCCGCCTCGCCCCGGGTGTCCGCGGAAAAGCAGAACGCGCCGTCCAGATAGACCTCAATATGGCCTCGCACAAATTCGATCTCGTACATAATGGGACGCTCCTTCCATCCGGGGATTGTCCTCCCCGTTTCTGTGAGGACAGTATACCCCGGAAAGAGTCCCATAAACCGGCATATTTAAGGCGCTCTCCAAATTGGAGAGCGCCTTTTTTTAAAGCGTTAGAACAGGCACGCAGTGGGCCCCGGCCCACTGCGCCTCCCGGCGGTGGCAGGAGAACAGCAGGATCTGCCGCTCCCCGCCCAAGCCCTTCAGCAGCTCCAGGGCCAGGGCCATCCGCCCGTCGTCAAAGGAGGCCAGGGCGTCGTCCAGCACCAGGGGCGCGCCGGGGGCGGTGAGCTGGCACACCGCCAGCCGGACGGCCAGATAGAGCTGTTCCTCCGTGCCGGCGGACAGGGCCAGGGACGGATGGGGAAGGGCGTCCCCCTCCCCCGCCGCCAGGGCGGAAAAATCCCGGGCCAGGGCGAGCCGGTCCCACCGCCCCCCGGTGAGGACGGCGAACAGCTCCCCGGCCCGCCGGTTCAGCGCCGGGGAGAAGCGCTGGCGCAGCTGGTCGTTGGCGGCGGACAGGGCGTCCATCGCCATACTCAGCGCGTCGTACTCCGACCGGCGGCGGGACAATTGCTCCTCCGCCTGACCCTTTCGGTCCTCCAGCGCCTGGGGGTCCCCCATCTGGGACAGGGCCCCCGAACCCCGGGCCAGCTCGTCCCGCGCCCGGACCAGGTCACGCTCCACCGCGGCCAGCCGGGCGGCGGTGTCCGCCTTGGACCAGGGGGGCTCGCGGAGCAGCTCCAGGGTGTCGAAGAGCTGCCCCCCCTGGGCGGCCAGGTCGTCCACCCGGCGGCGGGCGGCGGCCTCGGCGGCGCGGGCCTGGGCCGCTTTTGCCAACGACTCCCGGTACTGCGCCGCCTGGGCAAGCCAGTTTTCATCCTCCGGCACGGGGACAGGTGGGACGGTAAGGGCCTCCTCAGCCCGGCGCGCCAGCTTCCGGCCGTCGAGCAGACACCAGACCGAGCCCAGCACCGCCATACCGGCAAGCGCGGCAATGAACCAGGTTCCCTCCAACAGCTTCGCGGCAAGCATCAGCAGCATGAGCAGTCCCAGGAAGATACCCGTCAGCAGTTCCATCCGCCCACGCTGGCGCTGTCTTTCCGCTTCCGCACGCCGCGCCTCCCGGCGGCGGTTCTCCTCCACGGCCTCGTCCCGCTCCCTCTGCCTCTCCTGGGCCAGGGCCCAGGCCTCCTCCCCGGACATGGTTCCGAACAGGGGGTGGGACGTTTCCTTCGGAAGGGCCTCCCTGGCCCGCTCCCACTCCCGATACGCCTCCCCATAGCGGCGGTTCAGCTCGTGCCTCTCAATCCGCGCCCAGACGTCCAGACCGGCCTGGAGCTCCCGCCGCTGCTCCTCCAAGCGGACCAGCTCTTGTTCCGCCGACTCCTTCCGGCAGCGGGTCTGCTCCATCTCCCGGAGGGCCGAATCCAGCCGGGACCGCTCCTCCTCCAGCTCCGGGATCAGCCCGACGGACCGGTTGGCCCGGCGGCGGTTGCGCCAGTCCTTCAGGGTGCGCTCCACGGCGGAAAAGGCCACTTCCTCCTCCCCGGAGGTGGCCAGGGCGGCGACGCGGGCCTCCAGCTCGCGGCTGGCCCCCACCCGGGTCCCGCCCTGCCCCACAAAGGCGGAGCGCACATAGACCTCCCTGCCCACCCCGGTGAGCAGCTCCCCCACGCTGGCGGCGGTGAGGCCGGGAACCGGGTCGCCGGAGGCGGTGTATACCGCCTCAAATTTGCCAAAGGGGTTGGTCCGGGTGGGGGAGCGGCGGAGGGTGATGTCCTGTCCCTGCCACTCCACCCGCATCTCGCCCGCCATGGGGGCCCCGGACCAGGGCTGATAGCGGGTCTTGGCCGCCAGAAAGCCGGTTCTGTCCCGCTCCCGGGTGTCGATGCCGTAGAGCATGGCCTTTAAAAACCCCGCCCAGGTGGATTTGCCCGACTCGTTGGGGGCGGTGATGACGGTGAGGCCGGGGCCGGGCTCCAGCACCGCGCCGTCCAGCGCGCCGAAGGCGGCGGTCATTCTCTTGATCCTCATGGGCGGATATCCTCCCCTCCCTCCAGGGCGGCCAGGCCGAACCGGGCGGCCAGCAGGAGCTTGTCCTTCTCATCCTCCTCCGCCCCGTCCAGCCGGGCGCGCATCTCCCGGAGAAACAGCCCGGTGAGGGAGTCCTCGCCGGCCCTGGCCCATAAGTCGGTGGGCAGGGTGGTCCGGTCCCGGAGCTCCGCGTAAAAAAAGCGGGGAGCGGCCAGGGCGGTCAGGGCAGCCAGATCCGGGGGGCGGCGGCTCTCCCCGGTGAGGAGGAAGCGCACCAGATCGGGGCTCTCCCCGGGGGGCAGAGCGTCGGTAAAGGAGTGAACCTCCGCCGTTTCAATCCGGTACTGCCGCCGGCAGACGGGCACAAACCGGGCGGCGGCGGGCGGGAGCCCCAGGTCCATGGGCGAGCCCTCCGGGGAGGCCGCGCCGAACTGGGCGGGCGCGTCAAGGGACACGATGAGCGCCCCCTTGGGGCCCAGCTCGTCGAAGCCCCGGCCCTCGGGACAGCCGGGGTAGGCCCACAGGGTTCTGCCCGCCTGGCCGCTGTTTGCGGCGTGGACGTGGCCCAGGGCGGCATAGGCCGCGCCGGAACGCTCCAGGGATTTCGGGCCGATGGGGGCATAGTTCCCCGTCAGGCCCACCTCGCCGTGGACGCACAGCAAATGAGTCCGGCCGTCGGCGGGGGCGGTGAAGCCGGAAATGGGGTCGTCCTCCCGGTGGGGGGCGGTGAAGGCGCAGCCGTGGACCACGCAGTTCAGGGCGGGCAGCTCAAACGCCTGCAATCCGGGCGCTGTAAAAATATGTACGTTGCCGGGCCAATCCGCCCCGGCGTAGGGGGAGCGCCCGTGATAATAGTCGTGGTTGCCGGGGGCAATGAACACCGGGACGGCCAGGGCCTCCAGGGCGGCGGCCAGGGCCCGGACCGTCTCGGGATATACCCGCTCCCCGTCGAACAGGTCGCCGGGGAGAAGGACCAAATCCACCTGTTCCACCTTTGCCAGCTCCGCCAGCCGGGCGGGAATGTCCCGCAGCTCCCGGCGGCGCTGGGCGCTCTTTTCCGGGGGTAGGCCGGATAGGGGGGAATCCAGGTGAAAATCGGCGGCGTGAAGCAATTTCATATGTTTTTCTCCATCCTGTATCATAAGCTGTCCGCTGCCGGGCGGAGGGGTATTTACCAGCGCGTCATATTCTTCTCAAACTTCTTTGTGTATGACCGCCTTAATTCTTCCTCAGAGATTTTGTAGCACAGCATCACATCGTTGTAATACATCAGAACATCCGCCATTTCTTCTATCAGCTTTTCCCTCAATTCAGTGTCCGAAACAGCCCTTATATCCCCATATTTCTTGACGATATCAATAACTTCCCCTATTTCTCCGATCATCCACAGCAACTTGTTTTTTCCGGTTTCAGGCGAAATGGGCTCCCATTGATCCTGATATTTGTCCTGAAGCCTTGTTTGCATTTCCTGCATTTCGCGAATAGTAAAGCCGTCCATAACTCCTCCCTCCAGGCCATGCCGTTTTGCCGCAAATGAGACGCCCGTTGTCAGCTGACGTCCACCCGCCGGACGGACACGCAGCGCCTGGCCCCGGCGTCGATCTCGAACAGCACCGCGTTGAGCTTGCAGGGGCCGGGGGCGGGCTCGAACCGCTGGGGAACGCCGCCCAGGAAGAGGTTGACCGCCTGCTCCGGTTTGCTGCCGATGACCGACTGGGCGGGGCCGGTCATGCCTAAATCGGTGACAAAGCCCAGCCCCTGGGGGAGCACCTGGCAGTCGGCGGTGGGCACGTGGGTGTGGGTGCCCCACAGGGCCTGGATCCGCCCGTCCAGATACCAGGCCATGGCCCCCTTCTCGCTGGTGGCCTCGGCGTGGAAGTCCACCAGGGTCAGGTCGGCGTCGTCCGCCTTCAAAAGCTCGTCCATTTTGGTGAAGGGGCTGTCGAAATTGGGGTTCATCCCGACCCGGCCGATGAGGTCCACCACCCGAATGCGCAGCCCCCGGGGGCCGTCGAACACCCCCGACCCCCGGCCCGGGGTGCTCGCGGGGTAGTTGGCGGGCCGGAGAAGATAGGGGCAGCTCCCCATGTATTTTACGATCTGTTTTTTATCCCATGTGTGATTGCCCATTGTTATCACATCCGCTCCGGAGGCAAAAATATCGTCCGCCTGAGCGGGGAGCAGGCCGTGAAAGGCGGCGTTCTCCCCGCACACCACGGTGAAATGGACGCCGTATTCCTTGCGCAGGGCGGGCAGGCGGCGGCGCAAAAAGTCCAGTCCGGCATCCCCCGCCACGTCGCCCACGGCCAAAACGTGAATGTTCATGTTACCCCTCCAAACAAATCAGGGCGGACGGCAAACCGTCCGCCCATGTAGAGGCGGATATCATCCGCCCTCATGATACCCGCCCTGCGCATCGAGAAAGGCGGGAGGGTAATACCCGCCCCTACAGGCGGTTCGCGGCGCCCCGCTCAGGAATCCTCCACCAGCATGAGGCAGCCATCCTTGTCATACTTGAGCAGCTGGATCTCCGCTTTCGTGTTCCGGGCGATGTCCCGCATTTTCACCGACTCCGTCACCGACGCCATCAGCGTATAGGACACGCCGTGCTTTTTCGCCCGGCCCGTGCGGCCGATGCGGTGGATGTAGTACTCCTGCTCGTCGGGCACGTCGTAGTTAAACACCGCGTCCACATCGTCGATGTCCAGCCCCCGGGCGGCCACGTCGGTGGCCACCAGCACCCGCAGCTTCCCCTCCTTGAATTTCTGGAGGGTGCGCTCCCGCTCCCGCTGGGGGATGTCGCCGTGGATGGCCTCGCAGGAGATGCCCCGCATTTTCAGCAGCCCCGCCAGCCGGTCGGTCATGTTCTTGGTGTTGCAGAAGGCGATGGCCCGGTCATAGCCGCCGTTTTCCACCAGGGCCACCATGGTGTCCAGCTTCTGCTCCCGGCCCATGAGCTCGATGGCGTACTGCTGGATGTCCGGGCGGTTCTCCTCCACCGGGCGGACGGTGATCTCCGCCGGGTCCCGCTGGTACACCCAGGAGATATCCATAACCTCCCGTGATATGGTGGCGGAAAATAACCCCAAGTTGCGGCGCTGAGGCATTTTGTCCAAAATCCGGGTCACGTCCTGGATGAAGCCCATGTCCAGCATCCGGTCCGCCTCGTCCAGCACCACGGTCTGCACCTTGTCCAGCTTGACGGTGCGCCGCTTCATGTGGTCCATGAGCCGCCCCGGGGTGGCGACGACAATTTGGGGCCTGGCCTTGAGCTGAGTGAGCTGCTTCTCGATGGGCTGGCCCCCGTAGAGGCACACGGTGCGCACCCCCTCCCGGAAGGCGCACAGGTCCCGCAGCTCGTCCCGGATCTGGATGGCCAGCTCCCGGGTGGGGGCCAGGATCAGGGCCTGGACCTCGCTGGAGTCCGGGTCGATGTGCTCCACCATGGGGATGCCGAAGGCGAAGGTCTTGCCGGTTCCGGTGGGGGCCTTGGCCACCACGTCCTTCCAGTCCATGAAATAGGGGATGGCCCCGCCCTGGATGGGGGTGGCCTGGGTGAAGCCCTTCTTGTCCAGGGCCTTCATGGTGGCCTCTGACAGGCCCATATCCTTATAATAATAGGTCTCCTGCACTTTCGCGCCGTTGATTTCCATACAGCCGTTCCTCTCATTGGGTAGAATTGTTCTTTTTCTTGAAAGAAAAAGAACCAAAAAGAACGTTCAGGCCGTTACAAACGCGGCCAATACCGCAAAGCCGCCGCTCGACCACAAAACTCGTACTAATTCTAAATTATTTTTAGTGCTTTCATTTTTCTTTCTTTTTAAACAGAAACATTGCTTGATAGCAGTTTCAAGTTTCTTTTTTCGCCTCCTTTTTTCTTTCCAAAGAAAAAAGGAGGGCCCTTGACCTTACGGGCAGGGAGAGGGTTCCCCCTTGCTCTGGTGCCGCCGCTGCCGCTCCACCAGGTCGGCCAGGGTGGTGCGGTCCACCACCGCCGACACCGCCCGGTGGATGTCCTGCCACAGCTCCACCGTCACGCAGTCGCAGCTGTGCTCGCAGTAGCCGCCGTCGGTGGCGCACTCCACCGGGGCCAGGTCCCCCTCCAGGGGGCGCAGAATGTCGCCCACGGAGTACTCCTCCGGCCGCCGGGTGAGCAGGTAGCCGCCCCCCGCGCCCCGCACCGACCGCACCAGCCCCGCCCGGGCCAGGGGGGTGACGATCTGCTCCAGGTATTTGTCGCTGAGCTGCTGGCGGCGGGCGGCGTCCCGCAGGGACACCGGACCGTCGTCCACGTGCTGGGCGATATCCACCATCAACCGGAGGGCGTACCGCCCTTTTGTGGAAATTTTCATGGGTATCCCTCCATTTTGCGCTCCGAAGAGGCACACCTAATAAACTACCACAAATCCCATGGGAATTCAAGGGCAAATGCCGCGGTTCAGATTTTGAGAAGCTGTACCAATAGAGGGAAAAGTAGTATAATGAGGGAATGATACAGAAAAA
>CAJTLI010000027.1 GCA_910577525.1 uncultured Oscillospiraceae bacterium
TGCTGCTTTCAGCACTTTACTCAAGCGGTTTTAGCCTATTGGTACAGCTTCTGAAAGCCGCCTCCGGCAGTTCCGGCGGAGAAGAAAAGGGTGGAAACATCTTGCAATTTGTCGAAATATATGCGATACTTAAGAATAGTTTCTATTCGCCGCGCCACACCTGTGTCCTCCCCGCGGCGGGAATGAAAAAGAAAAGGAGAGAGATGGTATGTTTTGCAAAAACTGCGGCAAGGAGCTGCCCGACGGCGTCAAATTCTGCAACGCCTGCGGCGCCCCGGTGACTCCGCCTCCGGAAGCAGGGGGCCCCGCTCCTGACAGCGGCTTTATTCCCACCCCCGGCCCCACCATGGGCCCGGCCGCCGGTCCTGACAGCGGCTTTGTCCCCACCCCCGGCCCCACCATGGGTCCGGCCGCCGGTCCTGACGGCGGCTTTGTCCCCGGGCCCGGTCCGGCTCAGCCCGGAAATTATCCCGGAGCGGAGACCGCCGTCAAGGCCAGCCCCGCCGCGGGCCTGGCCGCCAAGCTCAAAGGCAACAAGACCGGCCTGATTATCCTGGGCGTGGGGGCGGTGGCCGTCATCGCCGTGATCGTGCTGCTGGTCAACGTGATCGGCGGCCTGCTCGGCGGCGGCGGTTCAAAGCCCCTGTACGCCTATCTCAACGACGACTACGAGCTGATGTACCTGCCCGGCCTGAGCCAGGACGCCGAGTCCGTGGAGATCTCCGACAAGACCGGCTTTTCCACCGGCGTGCAGTTCGCCCCCGACGGCAAGACGCTTTACTTCACCGACGCGGACAACTCCCTCTACAAAATCGCGGTGGCCGGCCTGACCAAGGAGGGCGGCAAGCCCGAGCGGATTAAGAAGGACGTGAGCATGTTCCGGGTGCTCCAGGACGGCCGTATCCTCTTCCGGGAGTACGACAGCGGCAAGCTGAGCGTCTACGACGGCGAGGAGACCTTCACGCTGGTCAAGGAGTACGACTCCTATCAGCTCAGCGAGGACCACAAGACCCTCTACTACACCGAGCTGGACGACGACGGAACCCGCACCCTCTACCGGATCGCCATCGACAAGGACGCCGGCAAGGAGAAGCTGCTGGACGGCGCCGACACCATCTACACCAGCTGGGACGCCGAGACCCTGGTGTACGGCGAGGGCGGCTACACCTACGGCGCCTCCCAGGACGAGGGCGACCGGAACACCCTGGCCGTCTACGCCTGCAAGCCCGGCGAAAAGGCCGAGAAGCTGATCGACGACATCTACAGCGTCACCGGCGTCCAGGTGGACGGGGACAAGGTGAGCTTCCACTACTGGGTTCAGAACGTGGACCAGCGCACCTTGTACGACTTTGTCACCGACAACAACGCCTCGTCGGACGCGGCCATCCTGGCGGAGCGGCCCACCTCCCCCAGCTCCTGGGACTACTCCCCCGCCTCCCACCCCGACGGGCTGTACATTGAGAACGGCGTCATCTACTGCCGGGACAACAAGGGCGACGCCTTCCCCGTGGACACCAGCGACCTCCAGGCCCAGCAGGGCCTGCCCCCCGAGGAGCTGAGCTATTGGGACGTCCTCCCCATCGCCCAGACCGAATGCAACGCCCGGTACGAGCAGGCCCGGGAGGAGTACGACACCGCCTACCAGGCCTGGCAGGCGGCCAACAGCCGGGAAAGCCTCCGCAGCTCCCTGCAAAGCTCCGAGTACACCCAGACCTCCTATGAGCTCTACCATTTCGACGGCGCGAAGCCCCAGGAGCCCATCGCCGACGATATCTTCAGCACCAACAGCCACCTCGGCGCCGGCATATTCCTGTACAAGAAGGCCAACACCGCCGGCGGCACCGTGGGCGACGTGGCCGATCTGGACGGCTATTACGACGTCTATACCCGGCTGGAGGAGGGCTCCAACGACGATGACTGGTATCAGAACGTGGGCGGCAAGGAGAGCGTGCTGGACGAGCTTGACACCGGAGACAAAATCTTCAACTCGTGGATCCTCAACGGCACTGAGCTGATCCTCCAGGTGAGCGAGGGCGACGACGAGAGCGGTCTCCAGTCCTTTGCCATCGGGGCGGATGCCCTCACCTTCAACTCCCTCATCGTGGACGACGGGGACGACTTCTCCGACATCCAGCTGGGGACCGACAGCGCCGGAAAGGACGCGCTCTACCTGTTCACCGAGGTCAGCGAGGACAGCCGGTCCGGCCAGTCCACGGGCGACTTCTGCGTATACCGGGAGGGCAAGCTGGAGACCATTTCCAAGGAGGTCTACGGCGTCATCGTCCTGGACGAGAGCAGGACCACTTATGTCATCACCGATATCGACCGGGAGAGCAACCTGGAGCTGGCCCTGCTGAAGGACGGCGAGCTGACCAGCATCATCGACGAGATGAGCGACAACGGCTGTATTTTCGTGGACAGCACCCAGATCCTCTATACCAGCGACGACGACCTGTACCTGTGGAACGGCAAGGAGTCCGTCCGGATCGCCCGGGACGTGCTGCGGGTCTGGGCCAGCGCGCAGGAGAGCTACAGCACCTATGCCCCGTAACGCCAGACAACAAGGGAGGACAAGACAATGGCGATGTTTGACAACCTGAAGGACACCTTTAACAAAAGCGTCGCGGCGGTGAGCGTCAAATCCGAGACTCTGGTGGAGAGCAGCCGGGTGAAATCCGCCATCAGCAGCAGCCAGAAGTCGATGGACGCCGAGCTCAACGCCATGGGCATCAAGCTTTACCAGTGCTGGAAGGCCGGTCAGGCGGATATCGAGCTGTTCACCGAGGACTTCGCCCGCGTCAAGGCCATTGAGGACGAGATCGCCAATCTGAGGGCCCGGCTGGACCAGATCAAGGCGGAGGAGGACAAGATCCTGGGCGCCAGCCGGCCTGTCTCGCCCTACGCCGCCGGGGGGCCCGCCGTGTACTGCCCCCGGTGCGGCAAGGCCCTGCCCGCCGGAAGCCGCTTCTGCGACGACTGCGGGGCCCCCCTGGCCTGAGCCATGCTGGAGGCGCGTCAGCTCTGCAAGAGCTACGGCGGCCGTCAGGTGCTCTTCCCCGTCAGCTTTCTGCTCCCCCCGGGCCAGTGCCTTGGCCTGGCGGGGAGCAACGGCTCGGGCAAATCCACGCTGCTGGAGCTGCTGGGCCAGGTGCGGCGGCCGGACAGCGGGGACATTCTGTTTGACGGCCGCAGCGTTTTGGGAGACCGGCGGTTTCTGCGCCGCCAGCTGGGCTATGTGCCCCAGGGGGCGGCGCTGGACCGGGAGCTGACCGCGGGGCGGCAGCTGATTTTATGGCAGAGGGCCTGTGGAATCGCGGGCCCTCTGCCCGATGACATTTTGGACCTGTTGGGGCTGGAGCCCCTGCTGCGCCGCCCCATCCGGACCCTGTCGGGGGGGATGGCCCAGCGGGTGAGCATCGCCATGGCGCTGCTGTCCCGGCCCCGGGTCCTGCTGATGGACGAGGCCACCACCGGCCTGGACCAGGCCTACGTCCCCCGGCTTTTGGACTGGCTGGAGGCGTTTTTAGCCGGGGGCGGCAGTCTGGTGTGGTGCAGCCACCACCGGGAGGAGCTGGAACGGCTGTGCGGCGCGGTGCTGCGGCTGGAGGACGGGCGCGTCCAGCCCTGACCATGGAATGGAGGAAAATCGTATGTTGTGTCAGCGTTGCGGAAAAGAGATCGGGGACGGGGCCAGATTCTGCCCCTTCTGCGGGGCCGTGGGCGGAGCGGGGGCCCCGGTTCAGCCGCCCGCCGGGGCCGGTCCCGTCTTTGGCGGGAGCGCGCCCATCCCGGGGGCCCCGGCTCCGAAGGCGTCCGGCGGCAAAAACCGCAAAAACCTGTTTATCATCGGAGGGGCGGCGGCCGCGGCCCTGGCGGCGGTGGCCCTGATTATCGCCGTGGTGATGGGCGCGTTCCGCTCCCCCAAGGAGCAGGTGAGCTATGCCCTGGCCCAGAGCTTTATGGCCTACCGGTCCGCCGCCGGCCAGCTGGGCCTGCCCGACCTGGGGGCCCTGTCCAAGGAGCGGTCGGTGAGCCAAAGCCTCCGGCTCACCCTGGGCAGCGTCAACGGCGAGCTGGTGGGCGGCGAGGACCTGTCCGCCCTGAAGGGCTTCGGCCTGCGGCTGGATACCGACTACAGCCAGGGGGACCGGAAGCTGGACTGCGACCTGGCCCTGCTGGCCGGTGACGAGGACCTGCTCTCCCTCCAGCTGCTGCTGGACAACAACAACCTGTACCTGGCCTCTGAGGAGCTCACCAAAGGGGACGCCTACGGGCTGGATACCGAGACCCTGGGGGCCGACCTGTACCGCCTTGCCCGGGAGGATGGCGGACAGCCGGACGCGGCCCTGAAGGAGGTGGGCTTCAACGTCTTTGACTTGGTGGACACCCTGGCCGCAGAGGAGCAACGCGCGGAGATGGGGCAGGAGGTAAAGGAGGCGGCCAAGGAACTGGCCGGGGAGATCACGGTGGAGAAGAACGGCGAGAAGACCATCCAGGTCAACGGCCGGAACGTGAAGGCCGCCGCCTACCGGGTGGAGATCCCCGGGGACGCGCTGGAGGACTGGGCGGACCGCATGGAGGACGCCTTCCGGCTGCTGGACACCGAGGACACCCTGGAGTCCGTGCTGGAGGGCATGGGTCTGCCCGCCTCCGCCATCAATGAGATCTTGTCCGGCATGGGGGAGGCCGGCCTCTACGGCTACCAGGGGCTGGCTGAGACGCTGAAGCGGGCGGCGGAGGCCCTTGGCGACGTGGAACTGGACGTATACCTGAGCGGCGGCTATGTGGCCGCGGTGGAATACGCGGACCGGATCGACGGAGACGAGGTGGAGCTGGGCCTGTACCTGGGGGGCGGCGAGGAGTACGTGGACGGCCTGAGTCTGGAGCTGGTACTGGACCGCGTCAAGATCACGCTGGAGTCCTCCGGCGACCACGGCGCCAAAAACGGGGCGTTTACCGACGAGACCACCCTGCGCTACCGAGAGGGCGCCAGCGACGTGCGCCTGGGCTCCGAGGCGCGCTATGAGCTGTCGGGGGGCGGACTGACCTGGGAGCTGGACGTGAACGGCATGGTCCGCCTGGAGCTGGAGGGCCAGGTCTCCTCCTCCAAGGACTCGCTGGAGCTCCGGGACGGGATTGTGACCCTGCGGGCGGCGGGCGTCAAGGTTCTTGATCTGGCCCTGGAGTACGCGGTCGGCCCCTGCGGCGGGATGCGGGTGTCCGCCGCCTCCCCCTTCATGGTGTCCGATATGGATTGGGAGGATTTTCAGGACGTATTGACCGATTTGGAGAACAACGCGCAGGAATGGGTCCGGGACCTGCTGCTCAGCGGGCGGCTGAACGGCCTGTACCAGCTGCCGGGCCTCTCCTTCTGAGCTGAATGGACACCCTTCGTTTTTTCGGGACCTGTGTGATTCTGACCTGGGGCAGGCTCCGCCGGCAGCTGTGGCTGCTGGCAGGGCTTGCCCTTTTATGCCTTCTTCTGCCCCTGGGCGCGGGCCGGGTGGCGGAGGCGCTGCTGTCCCGCGGGGTGGATTTCTCCGGCGTCACCCTGGCCGTGGCCGCCCCGGAGGGGGACGGGGGCGCCGCCATGGCGGAAAAGTATCTGGGCGGCATGGAGGACGTGGCCCAGTACTGCCGGATCGCGGCCATGGACTATGAGGAGGCGCTGGAGGCCCTGGAGGCGGGGGAGGTCACGGCGGTGCTGTGCCTGCCGGAGCATTTCGTCCAGGGGGTGATGACGGGGGCCAACCCCGACCTGCGGCTCATTGTCAGCGGGGACCGCCCGCTGGAGTCCCTGCTGCTTTTGTGGGTGGGCCAGAGCGCCTCCGACATTCTGGCCTCCTTCCAGAGCGGGGTATACGCCGTGCTGGACCTGTACCGGGAGTCCCCGCCCCCCGGCCTCAGCTGGGACCAGGCGGTGTTCGACATCAATTACCGGTATATCGCCCTGGCCCTGGACCGGGCGCTGTTCTTCCGCCTCCGGGAGGTGTCCGCCACCCAGTCCCTGCCCGTCCCCCTGCACTACAGCCTGTCCCTGCTGGCCTACTTCGCCCTGGCCTGCGCGCCGCTGTTTATGCCCGCCTACGGCGGGGACTGGCTGCGGTTTCAGCGGCGGCTGCGGGGCGCGGGCCGGAGCTGCGCCGCCGGGTATTTCAGCGGCGTGTCGGCGGCGGCCGGGGCGCTGACGGCCCTGCTGCTCCCCGGACTGCTGGCGGCGGGCGGGGGCCATCCCCTGGCACTGGCGGGGGCCGGGGCGCTGATGGCGGCGTTCTGCGCCCTGTTCTGCGCTCTGTGCTGTCTGGCGGCGGGGAGCGCGGGCCGCTGCGGGACCCTGGCCTCTCTGACCGCCCTGCTCTCCCTGGCCCTGGCGGGGGGAATCGTCCCGCCGGTGCTCCTGCCCGCCTCCCTGGGGCGGCTGGGCTGGCTGTCGCCAGTGACTTGGCTGCGCCAGCTGGCCGCCTGGCCCCTGGGCTATGAGGTCCCGGCCTCCACCTGGGCCTGCCTGGCCCTGTGCGCCGCCGGAATGACCGCCCTCGGCTTGGCTCTGTACCGCCGGGGGGCGGACCGGCAGGAGGCGGCGCCATGAGCTTTTTCACCGCCCAGCTGCGCCAGTCCCTGCTGGCCCAGCTGTTCAGCCGCCGGACCTGGCTGCTGGCGGCGCTGCTGCCCCTGATTACCTTTGGCGTCCGGCTGGCCCTCCCCCCCTCGGAGGCCGCCGCCCCCGTCCAGGTGGGGGTGGTGCTCCCCCGGGAGGGCGGCGGGGCGTTCTGGGAAAAGCTGGAGGAGCGAAGCGGTCTTGTAACCGTCTTCCTCCCCGCGAATGAGGAGGAGGCCCGGCGGCAGGTGGCCTGCGGCCAGTGGGACTGCGCCCTGGTCCTGCCCGATGACTTCCACCGGCGGCTGGAGGAGCTGGACACCTACGGGCTGTTCACCCTGCTCACCGGCCCGGGCTCCACCGTCTATCCCATGGTGCGGGAGGCCGCCGCCTCCTGCGTGGCCGAGCTCATCGCCCCCGCCGTGGCGGAGGGCTACCTGCTGGACAGCGGTATTGTGGCTCAGGAGGAGCTGGAGGCGGTCCGGCCCCGGCTGGAGGAGGGGCTGGAGGACCGGGACCGGGTGCTGGTGCGCCTGGAGACGGCGGACGGCCGGGCGCTGGACCCCATCGAGCTGGCGGACAGCGGCATCGACACCCTGCTGGCCGGACTGACCGCCGTGGCGCTGCTGATCTGGGCGCTGCTGTCCGCCATGGACCTGGGCGGCTGGCTGGACAGCCCCGCGGCCCGGCGGCTGCGCCCCCTCCGGGGGACCCAGGCCCTGCTCCTGCCCCGGCTGGCGGGGGCGCTATGCCCGGCCCTGTGCTCCGGGGCGCTGGCCCTGCTGGCGCTGGAGCGCCCGCTGGCCTGCCAGCTGGCCCTGATCCCCTACCTGCTGTTCTGGGGGGCGGCGGCGCTGGCCCTGGCCCGGTGGAGGGCGGCGTGGACCGCTCTGCCGGTGCTGATGCCCTTTGTACCGGCGGCGGCGCTGCTACTCTCGCCGGTGCTGGTGGACCTGTCCCTGCTGTTTCCGGCCCTGGAGCCGGCGTCCCGCTGGATGCCCGTGACCCTCTACCTGCGGGCCTGCGGCGGCAGCTGGGGGGACGGCCTGGCCCTGGCCTCCGCGGGCGGCGGGCTGCTGGCCCTTTTGTGGGCGCTGGACCGGAAGCGCCCGGCCGGAGAACCGTAGGAACGCCAAACAATCAAGCGCCCCTGCCGTTATCCGGCAGGGGCGCTTCAGCTTGTCGAAAAAGTCTTTTCGACAAGCTGCCTGCGATTTTTTGAACACCGTAATGTTCAAAAAATCGTTGATTACACGTGAAAGACACCCCTCCTGGGTTTCTTTCACACTATCTTCCTTCCCGATGGCACCACGCAGCGCACTTGATCGACAGTCTGGTTTTTGTCACAGCTCTACGGTCAGGTCCCCGTCCACGGGCAGCGGGAACCGCCGTCCGTTCAACTCCAGGACGCCGCCGGGCCGGTTGGTATGGGCCGTCAGGGCCCCCCCCTCCGCCCGCAGGCTGGCAAAGCCGTCCCCGCCGTCCACCGGCAGGACGCAGTCTAGTTCAGGTAGGTAGTCCAGCCGGGGCGCTATCGCGAAGCCCTCCCCCTCCCGCCGCAGGCCCGCAAAATACCGGCCCAGCAGGTAGATGGGGCTGGCCGACCAGGCGTGGCACAGGCTCTTGCCGAACCGGTCGCCGTACATGTCGTACTGGGCGGGCCCCGTCACGGCAGGGTCGAACTCCTCCCAGAAGGTGACGGCCCCCCGGTCCAGCATTCCGCCCCAGTAGCTCCGCAGCCGCTCCATCACCTCATCCAGCCGCCCGCAGTCCGCCAGCACGTCCAGCTGGAAAAAGTTGAAATAGGGGGTGGTGATGGGGGGAACCGCCGGATTGTCGATGACGTTTTTCAGAATCAGCGCCCGCTTCTCCCCGTCCGCCACCCCGCACCGCACCGCCAGCAGGTTGGTCTGACGGGACACGTGCCGCCGCCCGGAGGTAAAGGAGTCCACGTAGGCCCCCAGCTCCCCGTCCCAGTAGCAGGCGTCGATCTGGGCGGCCAGGGCGTCCCGGCGGGCGCGGTATTCCCCGCCGTCCAGGCCCAGGGCCCCGGACAGCTCCGCCGCCGCCTGCCAGCAGGCGCACAGCAGCATCTGCTCCGCGCCGAAGGGCCCGTCCTTGTCCAGCTCCGCCCAGTCGATGAACACCCAGTCCCCCTCCCGGGCGGTGAGGAAGCCCCGCCCGTCCAGCCGCTTTTCGCAGAAGGCCAGCAGGGACCGCACCTTGGGCCAGATCAGCTCCAGAAACTCCCTGCCGCCGTAGGCGGCGAAGTGCTCCTTCACCCCCAGCACCCACAGCAGGGAGTAGTCCATGATGGTGTTGATGTGTCCGGTCATGGGGTCGTTCCCCCGCAGGGCCAGCAGGGTGCGCCCCTCGATGTCCGGGTCGGCCAGAAGATAGCGGTTGACAAACAGGCTCTGGTAGGCGTCGCCGGACCAGATCCACTTGTCCCGCTTCACCCCGTCGATGAAGAACACGCCGCTGCACAGCCGGAAGGTGTGCTCCGCCACCGCCCAGATCCGGTCCAGCAGGGGGTCCCCGCTGTGGAACCGGGCCCGGACCGGGATGTCCACATACCGGTGGAGGGCGGCCAGCTCCACCTCCTCCCCGGGGATGAAGGCGAAGCGCACCGCGCACCGGGGGGGCTCCCCGGTGTCCGGGCCGGGGGTCCAGCTGTAGTAGCAGCGCTCCCGGTCCAGGGCCTCCTCCCGGGACTCGCCGCAAAAGACGGTCATACCCTCCAACCGCTCCCGGCCGCACCGGACCTGGAGCGCGGCGGTGAGCTCCGTCTCAAACTCGTAAAGGACGCCGCCGTTGATACGCTCTGTTTTCACCGGCAGGTATATTTCCTCGCTGTATTCCCACCGGGCCGGGTCCTGGTCCGGGCGGGTAAAGTACCGGCTGTATCCGGCGGGGACGGGGGGCTGGGCGTAGTCCTCCGCCATCCAGCCCCGGTCCGAGCAAACGGTCTCCCCCTCAATATAGACGCTGGGGAACGCGTCGATCCGGGCGGCGTGGATGGAGATCCGCACCTCTCCCCTCGGGCAGCAGACGCGCTGCCCAAAGGGGTACTTTTTGTCCCCCGCCAGCACGTAGCCCACCGCCTTGCTGACTACGCGGAACTCCGTCTCCCGCTCCAGATCGTAGGTCCGGCGGAACACCACCCGGTTCCGGAAGCCGTCGCTCTTCCAAAAGGCGGGCCAGCCATACCCCCGCTCCACCCGGCTGAAATCCTGCTCCATCCGGTAGTAGAGCTCCATGTCTCCCGGATACCAGAGCCAATAACTGTCTGCCATCGCGCCGCGCTCCTTTATCTGTCAGTTTCCGCAGGGGAGCTCCGCCATATGCTCCCCCGTCTCGTCCCGCACCGTCAGCCTCACCGGACCGCTCCCCTCCGCCCGGACGACGGCCATGGCCTCGCCGTAGTAGGTGGGGGTGCTGTCCTGGGCGTAATTGCCCTCCACATAGGCGTTGGCGCTGCCCAGCCCCTCCAGAGTCCCGCCCTCCACCGACACCTTCAGGGTGTGCTTCTCCATGGGCTTCCACACCCCCTGGCCGTCGGTGTACTGGAGGCGGACAAAGGCCAGTCCCCCGGGTTTTACGGACTGCTCCTCCGGCGTGACTTGCAGCACGGTTTCCGCCCCGGCGGTGGTCAGGCTATACCGCCCAATTTCCTTTCCCTCCCTGTCGTAGGACACCGCTATGAGCTCCCCGTCGGCGTAGGCGGTTTTGAACACCGCCCGGCAGGTGTTTTTCAGCCGCTTCCGGCCCACGGACTTGCCGTTGCGGAATAATTCCACCGCGTATGCCCGGGCGTATACCTCCACCGAAGCGGGCATACCGGCGCAGCCCCGCCAGGACCAGCTCTCCAGGGCCTTGGTGAGCTGCCAGCCGGTGAGCTGGAGCTTCTCCGTCTGGTACACCGGGTTGACGGCGATAAATGGCCCCGTCTCCCGCTCGAAGGCCACCCGGGTGTAAGCGGCCTCCGCCCGGGGTTTCCCCAGCAGGTCCACCCGGCCGTTGCCGCCGGTCATGCGGCGGCAGGGCTCGCCGTCGAATTTGTAATCGCTGTACTCGGCGCAGCCCTCCCCGGTCTCGCCGATGTAGTCCATCCCCGCCCACACAAAGTCGCCCAGAATCCGGGGATTTTTTTTGGCGATCTCCCAGAAGGCATAGGCGTCCTTGCAGAAGGTTTCGCTGCCCACAATCAGCCGCCGGGGATACTTGCGCAGGTCCTTCTTGTAGCGGAACAGCCCGTAGTTATACCCCGCGATATCCATATTGGCAAAGGCGTCCCTGGTTTTCCAGTCGCAGGGGGGCAGGGTGGCCCCGGTTTTCATGAACCAGTCCCCCAGCAGGCAGGCCAGGGTATTGTAGAACTCACTGCCCACCGGCTTTTTTTTGGGATCTTTCCTGGGCTTCTCGGCCTGGGCGGCGGCCTTCTCCGCCTTGTCGTCGCTGTACACCCCCATCCCCATGGAGCTGAGGAAGTTGAAGAAGATATTGATGCCGCAGGTGACGGGCCGGGTGGGATCCACCTCATGGAGCCAGCGGGTCATCTCACCGGTGAGAGCGATGCCCTTGGGCTGGGCGGTCTCCGCCACCTCGTTGCCGGTGGAGTACATGATGACACAGGGGTGGTTGAAATCCTTGTCCGCCATGTCCTTCAGATCCTGCTTCCACCAGTCCATGAAGTGCTCCACATAGTCGTACTTGGTCTTGTGGATGTACCAGTGGTCCACGTACTCGTCCATCATCAGCACGCCCAGCTTGTCGCAGGCGTCCAGCAGGGCCCTGGAGCAGGGGTAGTGGGAGGAGCGCAGAGCGTTGTAGCCCTGCTCCCTCAGGATGCGCACCCGGCGCTCCTCCGCCTCCGGGAAGGAGCAGGCCCCCAGCAGCCCGTTGTCGTGGTGGATACAGGCCCCCCGGAGAATCACCCGCCTCCCGTTGATGGTCAGGCCCTCTTCCGGCCCCCAGGCCAGGGAACGCACGCCGAAGGCGGTCTCCGCCGCGTCCCCGCCGAAGGAGGCCCGGCAGCGGTACAGATTGGGGGTGTCGCAGTCCCACAGCCTCACGTTGGGGATGGCGAGGGTGAACGCCGCCTGTCCGCCCTCAGACCCGCCGGAGGCGGAGACCACCGGGGCCGCTCCCTCCCCCTGGAAGATGTCCACCGACACCGGGCCGGGCCGGGAGGTTTTCACCGTGACCTCAATCTCCCCCCTTTGATGGTCCAGGGTGCGCACCCGCAGGCCGTTGACGGGGATGTGGTCCGCCCCGGCCAGCCACAGCCACACCGGGCGGTAGATCCCCGTGCCGGAGTACCACCGGGAGTTGGGCTGGTCGGCGTTGCGGGCGATAACCTGAAGCTCATTCTCCTCCCCAAGCCGCAGATGGGGGGCCAGGTCCACATAGAAGTTGGTGTAGCCGTAAGGCCGGAAATGAATCTTCTCCCCGTTGAGCCACACCTCCGCGTTGCGGTACACCCCCTCGAACTCCAGCAGGGCGCATTGCTCCGCGTATTCTTCCGGGGCAAAAAAACGCTTTGTATACTCGTAATCCCACCCGGCGTACCAGCCGGTGTTGTTTCCGCCGGCGCTGCCGTTGGTCCGGGGCTCGGCGCGCATGGCGTCGTGGGGCAGCGTGACGGGGAAGGGCTCCCCGCCTGTGGTCAGGCAGCGGCAGGACCAGTCCCGGTTGAAGCTCAGCTTTTTCATGGCGGTCTCTCCTTACGTCGTGTTCAAATAGGGGCGCAGGCTGTCGATGACCTGCCGGGTGCGGACCCGCGCCCCCTCGCTGCTCAGGTGGCTGTCGATGAGGTAGAAGTAGTTCCCGGCGTACAGGCTGTCCTCAATGTCCGAGATCACGGGGACGCAGATGTGCTCCGTCAGATACCGGTGGAGCGCCCGCCGGGCCTCCGGCGTGCTCTCCGGCGTCAGGGAGTTGCGGTTTCGGGGGGTGTAGGTGAAATACACCTCCACGCCCTGGGCCAGAAACCGCCGGTAGACCCCGTTGAGGGCCTCCACATACTCCGGCGTGATATGGTTCAGGGTGTAGTCCGCGATGTTGTGCCGCAGGCACACATCTCGGTCCCCGTTGGGCCGGGGCAGGGTGAGGTCGCCGTACTGATTGTAGGTGGCAAAGGCGTAGCGGTTCCCATCGTCGTCATAGCTCGCCGGGCTCTCGCCGTAATTGCGCCCCGCCATCCCCCGGCGGAGGGCCAGATACTCCCCCAGGCTGTCGAACACCCCGCCGTACTCCCTCAGGTCCAGCTGGGCCGCCGCGTCGTAGTTGGACTCCATCATGGCCCAGAAGTGGTGGTCCAGCCGGTGGTCGGCGCAGAACTGCTCCGCCGCCGCGTCGAACTCCGGGGCGGAGAGGAGCACGTCCCCCTCCTCCATCAGCCGCCGGATCAGGTCCAGCTGGGGCAGGGCGTTGGTGTAGGCGTACACCCCCATGTTGGCGGGGGTGTAGTCCGGGAAGGCGGCGGCCAGGGCGGGGCTGTCGTAGCCGTACCGCCCAGAGGAGCCGGAGAACAGCACCAGCTTTTTCCGCCCCCGCAGGGACAGCAGCCAGTCATATTTGTCGGAAAAGGTGTCAAAATAGCTGCCGCTGTACACCGGGCTCACGGCGGCGTTGATATGGAGGGTGGTCAGTCCCCGGCAGTCCTGGAAGCTCCCGCCGGACACCTCCCGCAGGGAGTCGAAGAGGAGGACCTCTCCCACCGCGCAGCTCTGGAAGGCCCCCTCCTCCACCGTGTACAACGTTGGGGGGAGCACCAGCGTCTCAAAAGTCCCGTTCCGGAAGGCCCCGGCGCGGATGCCCCGGACGGGCAGGCCGTCCAGCTCCTCGGGAACCACGCACCGGGAGAACCCGCCGGAATAGCCGGTGATCCACGCCTGTCCCCCCTGAATCTCGTAGGCAAACGCCTCCGCCGGGGTGTTCTCCGCCCACTGGGCGTAGAGGGTCAGCCCCTCCCGGCGCTCCGTCCGGCTGCCCAGGCCCACCCGCTCCCCGCTGCCATCGGCGGCGGTGTTCCAGCCGGTGAGCACATATCCCTCCCGCTGGAAATACCGGGTGCCCTGGGCGGTGTTCACCCGCAGGTGGGCGTTGTCCGCGGGCAGGGCCACGCTGTCCCCTGCCCAGCTTTTCAACGTGCCGCCGTTCCCCTCATACCGGATGGAGGGCCCGGACACGGTGGGCTGGGCGGAGGGCCCGGGGCTGGGCTCGGGGGGCCGGGCCGTTCCGGCCTCCTCCCGGAGGCGGGCGGCGTGGACCGACCAGAAGTAGTTGGTGGCGTAGGCGCTCAGCCGCCCCGGGGGGACATATACCAGCGCCTCCGTCCCGGCCAGCAGGCCCGCCCCCACGGCGCACCGCTCCGGGGCGTCCTGCTCCAGCACCAGCCGCTCCAGCGCCCCGCAGCCCTCGAAGGAGCCGTCCTCTATGGCCCGGATATTGCTTTGAATCGTGATCTCCCGGACGGTCCCGTTTCCGGCGAACACCTGGGGGGAGAGGCCGGTGACGGGCGCGCCCTCATGACTGACGGGCAGGATGAGGGACTCCCGCCCCGCCCCCTCCTCCGTCAGCCCCGACAGCCGCCAGCCCTCCCCGGCGGTCTCGTAGCGGAAGCAGTCCCCGTCCCGGTTGTCGCCGGAGACCGGCTCCGCCTGGGCCGGGAGGGGCATGTCGGGCAGGGGAATGTCCGCCGGGCCGGGGAGATCCAGCGCCGCCCGCAGCTCCGAGGCCAGCGCGGCGGTGTTTACCACCGCCCCGGCGCTGTTCAGATGGAAGTTGGTGTCGAAAAACCACCCGGCGTCCATCACCGCCTGGGCCGGGTCCCCCAGAATGGGGCAGTCCAGGCGGCTCTGAAGGGCGGTCACGTATTCCTCCAGCCGGTCCAGCTCTCCCTCCGGGATGGCGGCGGCGTTCATGGGGCAGAAGCGGTAGCAGAGCGTCACGCCGTTTTGCCCGCACCAGCGGGCAAACTCGCTGACCGCCTCAAAGAAGTCCCCGCTGGGCAGTTCCGGGTCGAAAACGATGGGCATATTGGGGTCGGACAGCCCGGCCATCACGTTGCGCGCCCGGAGGGGGCTGTCGATGTCGCCGTACCGGTTGAAGGACGAGCGGGCGTAAATTCCCTCCCCCGCCGGGGCGGTTCCGTCCCGGCACAGCCGGGCCTTGGCCCCGGCGAAGGCGGGGAAGGCCCCCGCCATGGGGCCGGACCGCGCCCAGCCCAGGGGGAGCAGCAGCTCGGGCCTGCCGTCGGCGGCCTGCCACATGGCCTGGGGGCTGAAAAAGGCGGACAGGGTCTGGGCGCTCTGCTCGGGGGAGAACACCACGATGTCCCCCGCCCGGAGCAGGGGCTTTGCCAGGTCCAGCATGACGGTGGCGCCCAGCCCGGCGTACAGCCCGAAGTTCACCGCCGAATAGCCGGGCAGGGCCTCCTCCAGCAGATCGCACCGCAGGCCGAAGGCCGCGCCGCTGCCCCCCACCGCCACAATCCGGCGGCCCTCCGCCCGCTCCAGGGCGTCCCGCTTGTCCCCCAGAGCGGCCAGATAGGTCCGGCCATACTGGGGCGGCAGGGCGAAGGCGAAGATCAGAAGGACGCCGGGGACCGTCAGCGCCACCAGCAGGCAGGCTGCGGCCCGGAACAGCTTGGAGCCCATGGCCGGTCCCTCCCCCTCGTCAGAACTGAAAATAGATGAACGTCCCCGCCCCGCCCTGCTCCCAGCGGACCAGCCAGGCGACGGCGGTGGAGATCAGGAAAAACACGCAGGTCATGTCCCCGGGCCGGGGCTCTTTCTCGTCCCCCAGCCGGTACAGGGCGGGGCACAGGGCCAGGATGAGAACCAGCCGGAGAACGTCCGCCGCCCCCAGCCCCAGGCAGGCCAGCCCCGCCGGGATATCCCAGGGGGAGAACAGCCGCCCCAGCAGCATCCCCGCGTGTCCCAAGCTGTCCGCCCGGAACAAGATCCAGCTCAGGGACACCAGGGCGAAGGTGAGGGCGGTACACAGCCCCCGGACCGCCCTGGACCGGGCGGGCATCAGGCCCGCCCCCTCCAGCGGGAGCGCGGCCAGATAGAGGGCCCCGTGGAGCAGGCCCCAGACCACAAAGGTCCACTTGGCTCCGTGCCAGAGGCCGCTGGCGGCGAACACCGCCGTCACGGCCAGCGCCCGGCGGGCCGGTCCCCGGCGGCTCCCGCCCAGGGGGAGATAGACGTAGTCGGAAAACCAGCGGCTCAGGCTGATGTGCCACCGCCGCCAGAACTCCCGGGGGCTCTGGGACAGGTAGGGCCGGTCAAAGTTGCGCATCAGCTTCACCCCCAGCAGCCGGGCGCTGCCCGCGGCGATCTCGGAATAGCCCGCGAAGTCGCAGTAGATTTGCAGGGCGAACAGGAGGGTGGCTCCGCACACGGCGCTGCCGTCCGGCGACGGGGCGGAGTAGACCGCCGTGACAAAGGTTCCGCAGAAGTCGGCGATCACCACCTTGCGGAAAAAGCCGCTGAGCAGCAGCCGCAGTCCCATCTCCGCGTCCTCCCGGCTCAGGCGGCGCTCTGCCCTGAGCTGGGGCAGCAGATCCCCCGCCCGCTCGATGGGCCCGGCCACCAGCTGGGGAAAAAAGGAGAGGTACAGCGCGTAGTACCCGGCGTGGCGCTCCGCCGCCAGCCGCCCCCGGTAGACGTCGGCCGCGTAGGAGACGGCCTGAAAGGTATAGAAGGAGCAGCCCACCGGCAGAATGATGTCCCAGGGGTCCCACGCTCCGCCCAGCAGGGCGGCCAGGCTCCCGGCCAGGAAGTTGAAGTACTTGAAATAGGCCAGCAGGCCGAAGCAGGCCGTCAGGGCCAGGCCCAGCGCCGCCCGCCGGGCCGCGGGACGCCTCCAGCGCTCCAGGGCCAGACCCGCCAGCCAGGTGGTCCCCGCCACCGCCAGCAGCAGCAGGGTCAGCGGCGGGCTCCAGCTCATGTAGAACAGCAGGCTGGCCCCCAGCAGCACGGCCCAGCGCTTTGGGGCTGGGCAAAGCCAGTGGACTGCCGCCACCGCCGGGAGAAAGGCCAGATAGACCGCAGAGTCAAAGCTCATGGCGGGCCTTCCCCCTGCTCCAGAAACCGGTGGAGGCCAGCAGCAGCGCCAGGGCGGCGGCCAGAATCTCATCCAGGGGCACGCCCTCCACCAGGGCGCACACCGTCCCGGCGCACCAGAGCATCCCCCCTCCGAAGGCCGGGAGGGGCCGGAGCCTCCTCCCGGCCCCCAGCGCCGTCAGCGCCAGCCCGCCCAGGTACAGCGCCAGCGCCAGAGGAAATTGCAGCAGCTCCATGATCCGCCCTCCGTTCGGTCTCCGGTTAGGCCCCCCGCTTCCGGCGGGCCTGAATGGCCTTCTGCTCCTCGGGGAGGTTCTTCTCCACGGTCCACAGCACCATGAGCAGGGCGCACAGGGCGTAGGCAACGGTCTCAACCCAGATATAGCTGACACCGATGGTGGAGCGCACCGCCGCGGTCTGGGTCATGGCGGCGGCAGCGGCGGCGTCCTCCGGGGGAGCCGCGTAGCCGGAGCTCCCCAGCATGGCCATGAAGACGGCGTTGCACACGGGGGTGGCCGCCACCATGACGGAGCTGTAGATGGACATGGTGAGTCCGTCGGTACGGATGCCGCGTTTGAACTCGATGTGGTCGATGACATCGGCCAGCATGGCCAGGATCAGATAGCAGGCCGGGGAGGAGCCCAGGCACTTGAGGGCCACGCCCACGGCCACGGGGACGATCTGCCCGTTGCCCAGCCCGGCGATGACGCCGCCGGCCACCCCCAGGACCATGCCCGCGATGGTGACGGTGCGCTTGCCGAACTTATTGGCCAGGGGGACCACCACGGCGGCGGCGGCCGCCATGGGAATGGCCCCCAGAACGGCCAGGAGGGACTGCACCGCGCCGTAGTCGCCCCCAAAGGCGGAGCTGTCCGCCACCCACTGGCAGAAGTAGCTCATGGAGCCGTTTTTCATGGCGCCGCTCCACTGGAACACCAGGTAGAACAGGATGGCGATCCACCACCAGCGCTCGCTGGTGACGGCCCGCAGCTGCTCCCCCATGGAGGCGGTTTTCGCCTGGCTCTCCTCCCCGGCGGCGCCCCGGGTCTCCTCCGTGACCCGCTCCCGGGTGAACTGGAACTGGAGGAAGATGGTCAGGCCGGAGAAAACGGCCACCCCCAGCATCACCAGGAACCACATGTTCCGGTCCTCTTTCATCACGTTGGACACCAGCATGGGGAATACCATGGAGCCCACCCCCATCACCGCCAGCCCCGCCACGTTGGTGAAGGAGGCCAGGGTGGCCCGCTGCTTGCTGTCCCGGGTGGAGACGGGGACCAGGGTGGAGTTGGCGGTGTTGTAGATGGGGTAGGCCACCGCGTAGTACAGGTTGTAGGCGATGGCGATCCACACCAGCTTGGCCGTCCCCTCAAAGGGGACGATGAACATCAGCACGCTGGACACGCTCAGGGTCAGGGCGGACAGCAGAATCCAGGGCCGGGCCTTGCCCGCCAGGGCGCGGGTGCGCTCGATGAGCTGGCCCACGATGAGGTTGGCGGCCACGATGAGCAGGGTGGACACCAGCTGGAGGGCGGACAGGAAGCCGGTGTCCAGCCGGAGCACGTCGGTGAGGTATTTGTTGAGGAAGCTGGTGAAGATGCCGGAGGACAGCAGCGCCCCGAAGGGGCCGATAAAGTACCCCAGCAGCATCTCCGGCAGCCGCACCGCGCCGGGCTTGACCCGGGTGCCGGTGATGGGGCCGCTCCAGAAATTGTTTTCCGTCTTGTCGCTCATAAGCCTTGTCGTCCTTTCTCTCCGGGCAGATTGCCATGGTTCAGCGATATCATACTCCGCCCCCCGGCCGGGCGCAAGCGTTTCGTGAAAAAAGCGGCAGCCGGGAGAACGCCGAACTCTTCTCCCGGCCGCCGACGCTGATTGGGGTTATTTTGCTTTTTTCGTCAGGCCGCAGAACGCGCCCGCCATGCCCGCCAGGGCCGCCGCCCCCAGGCAGGCCATGTTGGCGATGGTGCCGGTGGCGGAGGACAGGTTGGCCGGGGTCTGCACCTCCAGAATCACGTCCGCGTTGGAGAAGTAGATGAAGCCGAGGCCCTCGGCCCGGGCGGCCGCCAGATTGCCCAGGCACAGGATGAGCAGCACCGGGGCGCAGATCTGGAGCGCGCCCGTGACCAGCTCCATGACGGTGGAGGCCGCGCCGGGCAGCTTCAGCTGGCCCAGAAGTACTGCCGCCGCCAGCGCCGCCACGGCCAGCGCGCACAGGGGGATCAGGTTGGACACGGCGGCGTTCTGGAAGTAGCCGGCGCTGCCGATGTTCACCGCGTAGACGATGATGGAGACCAGAGCCAGCACGGCGGCCGCCAGGGTGATCCACGCGCCCACAGAGAATTTCTTGATGACGTTCATGGTCAGACCTCCTTCTTCTTGTCGGGCAGCACGGTGAGCGCCACCCAGGCCGCGCCGCACACGGCGGCCAGGGCGCCGGTGATATAGGTCGCGTTGCGCAGAGCCGCGTCCCACCAGGTGTCCACCCGCACGGTGGACACGTTCATGATGGCGCTGTTGGCGTAGGTGAAGAGCTGATACTTCAGGTTCTGCCGGGCCTGCTCCACCAGGGCGGAGTCGTTCTCCACGGTGGCGGGGGAGATATAGGCCCAGGTGGCGTCCACGCCGCCCTCGCCCAGGGTGATGTGATTGTCGTCGCCGCCGAAGTCGGCCACCTGGGTGATGCCAGCCATGACCATGGACTCGGCGTTGAAGTAGTACTTGTTGTTCATCATGTCGGTGGAGACCAGGCCGGTGTAGCCCCACTCGCCCCGCAGAATGGTCTGGAGCATCCCCACGTGGTGGGAGGCGTTGGTGGCGCCGATGCGGTTGAAGGCGATCATGACGGCCATGCCGTCCGCGTCCTCCAGGCCGCCCTGGAAACAGCGCAGGTCGGTCTCCCGGAACTTCTGCTCGTTCATGTAGGCGGAGACACCGCCCCGGTTGTGCTCCTGGTCGTTGAAGCCCATGTGCTTGGGGCCGTTGAGGATGCCCATGTCGGCGCAGCCCTGGAGGATGCCGTAGCCCATCCGGTTGGCGAGCATGGGGTCCTCGGAGATGTACTCGTAGTTGCGGCCGTTGTAGGGGGTGCGGCGCTGGGTCAGGCCGGTGCCCCACAGGTGGTAGCGCTGGAGCCACAGGCCGGAGTTGCCCTCCACCCGGCCCCACTCATAGGCCAGCTCGGGGTTGAAGGAGGAGGCCAGCAGGGTCTGGGAGTGGAGGTTGAAGCGGTAGCCCGACTCCTCGTGCCGGGCGGTGAAGCCGCTGACGCCCTCGTTCTGGATGACGATGGGGTTTTCCACGTTGGTGAGCACATCGGACCGACTGCCGCCGTGGATCACCGCGCCCACCGCCTCGTCGATGGTGATGGAGGACACCAGGGTGTCCCAGAAGGGGTCGTCCACGCTGCTCAGCTGCTCGTACTGGATGCAGGTGGTGTCAAAGCGCACACCCTTGTCGCCGCCCTCGGCGGCGGGGCTGCCGTTCTGGATGGTGTAGGTCTCGCCCCGGAGCTCGGCGATCCACGCGTCCTTCTTGGGGCTGTCAGCCAGCCGGATCTCCACGTCGGTGTTGTAGTTAATGGGGTAGGTGCCCTCCCAGTCCTGGCGGGAGAGGTAGGTGACGGTGTTCTCGCCGGTCCAGTAGTTCAGGTCGGCGGTCTCGGCCACGTTGGTGACCTTGACGCCGTTCTCCACGGAGAAGGTGTCGGTATCCAGCGCGCCCACGTTCCAGGTGAGCACCGCGCCGCCGGCCCCGGCGTCCATGCCGTCGGCGGCGGTCTTGCCCTGGTGGGCCAGGAAGTTGTTCACGGCGGCGTGGGAGCCGGGGGCGGCGGTGAACAGGTAGTCCCCGGCGTCCAGGATGTAGGTCTTGGCGTTGGTGTAATCATAGCTGGCCAGGTACTTGGCGGGGACGGTAATGGTCACGTCGGCGCTGCCCCCCGCCTTCACCTGGGCCTTGGCGGAGCTGAGAAACATGACGGCGGACTTCTCCACGCCGTTCTGCCTGTCGTAGTCGGTGTAGGGCTGCTGGACGTAGAGCTGGGCCAGGAAGCAACCGTCCTGACTGCTGTTGTTCTTCAGCTCCACCACGGCGGTAATATTGCCCTCGGGGGTCTTGTCCACCGTCACGCTCTTCAGGGTCTGGGTGTAGTCCAGGTAGGACAGGCCGTGGCCGAAGGAGTAGAGCACCTCCTTGCCGTAGTCCCAGGAGGAGCCCTGGGTGGCCCCCTTGGCGGAGCCGGCCTTGGAGCCGGGGTTCATAATGGAATCATAGTAGCGGGTCTCGTAGTACTTATAGCCCACATAGATGCCCTCGGCCTCCACGATGAAGTGGCCGCCGTTGTAGGTGTTGCTGCCGCCGAAGGAGCCGGCGGTCTCGTTGCCGATCTCCACGCCGGGGTAGCGGGGGTCGTCGCTGCGGGCCACGATCTCATAGTCGGCGTAGTAGCCGCCGCCAAAGTTCATCACGGCGGGAATGGAGGCGTTGTCCGCCACGTAGGTGTCGGGCAGAGCGCCGGTGGCGTTCACCTGGCCGGTGAGCACCCTGGCGATGCCGGTGCACTGGTAGTCGTTGATGACGCCGATGTAGGCGATGCCGTCCACCTCGTGCCCGCCGCCGCGGGCGATGTCCTTGAGCACCATGGTGTTGCCCGAGTTGATGAGCACGACCACCTTGGAGCAGGTCTCCTTGGCCGCGTCGATGACGGCCAGCTCGTCGTCGGACAGGGCCAGGGGGTCCCTGCCGGTGGCGTTCCCCTCGTAGTCCAGGGCGGAGCCGGGGGCGTAGGTGTTGCCCTCGCCGGCGCCCCGGGCGAAGACGCAGATGCCGGTGGTATTGGCCTTGTCGATGGCGGACTTCCAGTCCGCGGGGGCGCCCAGCTCCTCAAACTTCTCGGGGGGAACCTCCACGATCTGGTACTGGGCCATGTCGCCGGGGGCGGCCACATAGATGTTGTCATAGGCCACCTGAGTCTCCATCTCGCCGGTCCAGCGGTTGGGGACCTCCTCGGTGTGCTTGTTGAGCACATTGTTCAGATAGAAGTCCCGGACGGTCTCGTTGACCTTGACCCCGGCGTCAGTGAGGGCCTGGAGCAGGTCCACCGCGTCCTCGTTGCCCGCCTTCAGGTCGCCGGAGGTATAGGGGTAGGGGGCGTAGGCGGCCAGGCCGAACAGGGCCACGGAGCCGCCGGAGGCCAGGGGCAGGACGCCGTTGTCGTTTTTCATAATGACGGTGCCCTCCTCGCCCTCCTTGACGGCCAGGGCGCGGGCGGCGTCCATCATCTCATCGATGGTGGCGTAGTCGCTTTTGAAGCGGGCCGAGTCGGGGTCGGTGTTGGTGACATAGCTGGCGGTGTGCAGGGCGTCGTCGATCCGGGTGCGGAAGCTGTCCGCCACGCTGGTCCCCACCAGGGTGAGCACCAGCAGGCTGGCCATGACGGCCGCGAAGCCCCGCATGACAGGCGCGAATGTTTTTGCTCTCATCATGTTTCCTCCCTTTGTATTGCAGGCTGACCGGGCGGACCGGGCCTCCTCACCGCCGGCCCGCCGCGCCCTCCCATCCCTCGGACGGGGTAGTGTGGCCAGTATACCATACCCCGCCCGCAAAAACCGTTTTTTCCGTGAACGGTCGTTTTAGCGCCGTGTTCGGTAAAACGCCCTCAGCCCGGCCCTCCGGGGCCGGGCTTTTGTGCACTATTTATATTGAAGTTTCGGGGGGTTGGAAAATATCACAGAAACTATTCCTATTTGCCGGTTTGTCTGGTATACTATCCCCGGAAGCCAAATTTCGGCGCGGCAAACGCGCAGGGGAGGGCCGCTTATGGTCAGGATCGCGCTGGTGGAAGACGACGCTAATTACCGCCGGGAGCTGACAGAGTATCTGGAGCGCTTTTCCAAGGAGTGCGGGGAACATTTTGCCATCTCCTCCTTTACCGACGGGGCGGAGATTGCCGAGGGCTATACCGCCGGATACGACATCATCCTCATGGACATCGCCATGTCCTATATGGACGGTATGAGCGCCGCCGAGGCCATCCGGCAAGTGGACGACGAGGTGGTCATCATCTTTCTCACCAGCATGCCCCAGTTCGCCATGAAGGGGTATTCGGTGGGGGCGCTGGACTACGTGCTCAAGCCCGTCTCCTATTTCGCCTTTTCCCAGCGCATCCAGCGGGCGCTGGACCGCCGGAGGAAGCGGGCGGAAAAGTACATCCCCATCCCCTTCAAGGGGGGTATGCGCAAGCTGGCTGTGTCCCAGATCGCCTATGTGGAGGTGCAGGACCACGACCTCACCTACCACACCGCCGGGGGCGAGGCCCTGTCCGCCAAGGGCACTCTGTCCGAGGCGGAGAGCCTGCTGGGCGCGGACTCCTTTTTCCGCTGCAACAAGTGCTATCTGGTGAACCTGGAGTATGTGGACAGGGTGGACAACACCTGCATCCTCATCGCCGGAGACCGGGTCCAGGTGAGCCGGGCCCGGAAAAAGGCGCTGCTGGACGCGTTGAACAACTACATCAACGAGGTGAGCAAGTGATGCCCGACCTGTCCCACACCCCGGGCGTCTATTACGCCCTGGCCTATTGGCTCAGCTGCACCTTTTATATTCTCGCGCTCCCCCGGCGGCTGGGCGGGGCCCGGCTGGCGGCGGCCCAGGGCGTCTTTCTGGCGGCCATCACCGCCTTTATGGTGCTCACCGACGGCGTGCCCACCGTCTGGTTCATCCCCTGCGTGTGTGTCTACGCGTCCCTGATGCTGCTGGATATCAAGCTGTGCTGCGGCATGGACTGGCTCAAGACCGGCTATGTCTGCGTGCGGGCCTTCATTCTGGGGGAGTTCGCCGCCGCCCTGGAGTGGCAGCTGTTCTATTTCGGCCTGATGGTGCTGGGCCTGCCCCTGCGGATGTGGGTCAACCTGGCCTTCCTGCTGGTCTCCCACGGGCTGGTGTTCGGCGTCATGTACCTGCTGGAGCGGGACCACCGCTCCGAATACCTCCCGGGCCTCACCCTGCGGGAGCTGGCCAGCGCCCTGGTGCTGGGCCTGGCGGTGTTCGCGGCCAGCAACCTCAGCTACCTGTCCGCCAACACCCCCTTCAGCACCCCGCTCACCGCCGACATCTTCATCATCCGCACCCTGGTGGATCTGGGGGGTGTGGCCATGCTCCACGCCTACCACGTTCAGCTCCACGCCTTGAACACCAGGCTGGAGATGGCCAATCTTCAGAACATGCTCCAGATGCAGTACAACAGCTACCGCATTTCCGAGGACAGCATCGCCCTCATCAACCAGAAATACCACGACCTGAAGCACCACATCCACCTGCTGCGGGCCCAGGTGAGCACCGGGGAAAAGCTGGAGTACCTGGACCAGATGGAGCGGGAGATCAGCGCCTACGAGACCCAGAACAAGACCGGCAACCGGGTGCTTGACGCCATTCTCACCGCCAAGAGCCTCCAGTGCCAGCGGGAGGGGATCAGCCTCACCTGCGTGGCGGAGGGGGAGGCCCTGGACTTCATGCGGCCCATGGACGTCAGCGCCCTGTTCGGCAACGCCCTGGACAACGCCATGGAGAGCGTGAAAAAGCTCAGCGACCGGGAAAAGCGGCTGATCCACCTCTCGGTGGCCCGGCAGAAGGGCTTTCTGCGCATCCGGGTGGAGAACTGCTACGAGGGCGAGCTGCGGCTGGAGGCGGGTATGCCCGCCTCCACCAAGCAGGACCCGCGCTACCACGGCTTCGGCCTGAAGAGCATCCAGAGCACGGCGGCCAAATACGGCGGCTCCATGACCATCGCCTCCAAGGACGGCTGGTTTGAGCTGCGCATTCTCTTCCCGCTGCCGGCGGAGCAAGCGAAGGAGGCATAACATGGCGATCACCAACAAAATCGAGAACTTCCGCATGGAGGTCAACCCGGCCTTTCTGGCCAAGGCGGAGGCCCTGGCCCCCGCCCTGATCGAGACGGAAATCCGGCCCGCGGGCACGGTGGAGCTGGTCCCCCAGGGGGAGGACTTCGCGGCCCGGCCCCTGGAGCGGGGGTTCGTCCGGTCCCGCCCCCTGGGCCGGGGGGACGGCCTCTGCCTGGATTTCGGGGACCATTGGGTGGGCTATGTGTCCTTTACCCTCACCCCGGTGGGCAGCCCCCCCGACGCCCCCGCCCTCCTCCGGCTGAGGTTCGGCGAAATCCCCTATGAGGCCGCCGCCGGCCTGTCCGATTACCAGGGGGAGGTGAGCCGCTCCTGGATTCAGGAGGAGCTGATCCACGTGGACGTGCTCCCGGCGCAGGTCCGCCTGCCCCGGCGGTACGCCTTCCGCTACCTGGCCATCACCGTGCTGGACACGTCGCCCAAATATCAGGTGGTGGTGGAGGACGTGTCGTGCCGCGCCGTCTCCTCCGGGGACCGTTCGGCGGTTCCCCCGCTGAAAACCGGGGACCCGGAGCTGGTCCGGCTGGACCGCGTCTCCCTCAAAACCATGGAGGACTGTATGCAGCTGGTCTTTGAGGACGGCCCCAAGCGGGACCGCCGGCTGTGGATCGGCGACCTGCGCCTCCAGGCCCTGACCAACTACGTCACCTTCCGGAACAACGGCCTGGTCAAGCGCTGCCTGTACCTGTTCGCCGCCCTGACCCAGAACGAGGGCCGGGTGGGGGCCTGCCTGTTTATGGAGCCCCGCCCCCAGGTGGACGACACAGCCCTGTTTGACTTCTCCCTGTTCTTCGTCTCCTGCCTCCACGACTACTATGAGGCCTCCGGGGACCGGGAGACCCTGGCCGAGCTGTTCCCCACCGCCTGCCGCCAGCTGGAGCTGGCCCTCCGGGAGCTGGACGGCCGGGGCGTCGTCACCGACCGGGATACCTGGTGGTGTTTCCTGGACTGGGGGGACGGTCTGAACAAGCAGGCCGGGGCCCAGGCCGTGCTGATCTACACCCTGAAGCAGGGGGCGGCCATGGCGGAGCGGCTGGGGGACGGGGAGCGGGCCGCGCTGTGGAACGAGCGGGCCGGGGCGCTGTCCCGGGCCGCGCTGGAGCACCTGTGGGACGGGGAGCTGGGCTTTTTCGTCAGCGGCGCGGGGCGGCAGGTGTCCTGGGCCTCCCAGGTCTGGTTCGCGCTGGCGGGGGTGTTCGGCCGGGAGGAAAACGTCCGGCTGCTGGAGCGGCTCATCGGCCAAAAGCCCGGCATCCCGCTGGCAACCCCCTACGCCTATCACCACCTGATTGCGGCGCTGATGGAAAACGGCCTGACGGAGCGGGCGGTTTCCATCATGAAGGACTACTGGGGCGGGATGCTCCGGGAGGGGGCGGACACCTTCTGGGAGCTGTACGACCCCAGCGACCGCTTCGCCTCCCCCTACGGGTCCCGGGCGGTGAACAGCTTCTGCCACGCCTGGAGCAGCACCCCGGCCTATTTCATCCGGAAATACCTGGACCGCTGAGGGGCGGCCGCCGGTTCACGTCGGGAAACCTACCGTTTGCGCAAAACGCCTTGATTGCCCGTCTGGGCCATGCTATCATTTGTGCAATCAGACATAAGACGGCATTGAGGAGGAGTCCCTATGAAGACAAAGCAGGCGTTCAACCCCTATCTGCCCAGCTGGGAGTACGTCCCGGACGCGGAACCCCATATTGTGGACGGCCGGGTATACATCTACGGCTCCCACGATCTGTTCAACGGCATCAACTTCTGCCTGGGCGACTATGTGTGCTGGTCCGCCCCGGTGGACGACCTGGGGAACTGGACCTATCACGGCTGCATTTTCAAGCGGGAACAGGACCCCGCCGCCCCCAGAATCCGGATTACCAACGGTCTGGCCGCCCCCGACATGGTGAAGGGCCCGGACGGGCGGTACTACCTCTACTACTTCATGGGGGGCACCAAGATGATCTCGGTGGCGGTGTGCGATGAGCCCGCCGGGAAGTACCAGTTCTACGGCTGCGTGAAGTATCAGGACGGCACCCCCATCGGCAAGCGGGGCGAGCCCTTCCAGTTCGACCCCGGCTGCCTCATGGACGGGGACGGGCGGCTGTACCTATACACCGGCTTCGCCTTCGGCGGCAATCCCATCCTGCTGGACGGCTCCAAGCCCACCGCCGACGGCCCCATGTGGTTCGAGCTGGATCCCAGCGATATGCTCACCGTCATCTCCGGGGACGAGCTGCACTATCTGGATGTCCTCACCGGGGAGAAGGCCAAGGGCACCCCCTACGAGGCCCAGCCCTTCGGCGAGGCCAGCTCCATGCGGAAGTTTGATGGAAAATATTATTTCATCTACTCCTCCCTGAACAGCCATAACCTGTGCTGGGCGGTGAGCGACCGGCCCACGGGCGGGTTCGAGTTCGGCGGCGTGCTGGTGAGCTGCGGCGACATCGGCCTGCCCGGCGTGCCCGACACGGAGCACGCCCGCATGTGCACCGGCAACACCCACGGCAGCGTCATTGAGATCGGCGGAAAATATTACGTGTTCTACCACCGCCACTCCAACCGCAAGCAGTCCTCCCGGCAGGCCTGCGCGGAGGAGATCCGGTTTGAGGACGGCGTGTTTTATCAGGCGGAGATGACCTCCTGCGGGCTGAACGGCGGCCCGCTGGCGGGGACGGGGCGCTATCCGGCCTACGCCGCCTGCAATGTCTACGGCAGAAACGGCACCCGGTTTCTGTCCATGCTGAAGCACCGCAAGGGCTGCGACCCCTTCCTCACCCAGAAGGGGGGCGACCGGGAGGAGGGCCCGGACCAGTACGTGTCCAACTTCTGCACCGGCTGCACCGTGGGCTTCAAATATTTTGACCTGCGGGAGACCAGGGAGATCACCGTCAACCTCCAAGGCTATGGGAACGGCTGCGCCGTCACCGTGCGGACCCAGGAGGACGGCGAGGCGGTCTGCCGCATCCCGGTGGAGACCTGCACCGCCCAGAAGGGCTTTACCGGCAGGCTGCCCGGGGGCCTGGGGGAAAAAGAGGCTTTATATTTCAGCGTGGAGGGCAAGGGGACCTTTGATTTTCTGTCTTTTGATTTGAGCTGACAGGGGGGAGGATTTGCGGATGTATTATTATCTGGCCATCGACATCGGCGCGTCGTCGGGCCGTCACATCGTGGGCTGGCTGGACGGCGGCGAGGTCAAAACCAAGGAGGTCTACCGTTTCCCCAACGGAGTGAGCGAGCGGGACGGCCACCTGACCTGGGACGTGGACGCCCTGCTGGGCCACGTTGAGGCGGGGATCGACAGGGCGCTTACCGAATTCGGGGCGCTGGAGAGCCTGTCCATCGACACCTGGGGGTGCGACTATGTGCTGCTCCGCGGGGACGAGGAGGTGCGGCCCTGCTATGCCTACCGGGACGGGCGGACGGAGGCGGCGATCCCCGCCGTCCATGAGAAAGTCCCGTTTGCCGGGCTGTATGCCCATACCGGGTGCCAGTTCCAGCCCTTCAACACGGTGTACCAGCTCTGCGACGACCTGGCGCGGGGCCGTTTAGAGGGGGTGACGGACTTCCTCATGGTGCCGGAGTATTTGATGTGTAAGCTCACGGGGGTGAAGGCCAAGGAGTACACCAACGCCACCACCACCGGGCTGGTGAGCGCCCAGACCGGGGAATTCGACCTGGAAATCGTGGAAAAGCTGGGCCTGCCCGCCCATCTGTTCCCCGGGCTCCAAAAGCCGGGGACGGTGGCGGGCGCGTACAAAGGGATCAAGGCCGTGCTGTGCGCCACCCACGACACCGCCTCCGCTGTAGAAGGGATTCCCATGGAGGGGGAACAGCCCTACATCTCGTCGGGCACGTGGAGCCTCTTGGGCGTAAAAACGCCAAAGCCCCTCACGGACGAAAAGAGCCGGGCGGCGAATTACTCCAACGAGGGCGGCGTGGGCTACAACCGCTACCAGAAAAACATCATGGGGATGTGGATTGTCAACCGCCTGCGGGACGAGCTGTGCCCGGAGAAGCCCTTCGGGGAGATCGTGGCGGAAGCGGAGGCCAGCGCCTTTGACGGCACAGTGGACGCCAACGCCCCGGCCTTCCTGGCCCCGGACAGCATGAAAGCCGCCTTTGACGGTGCGCTGTCCGCTAAGCCCCAGAGCGTGGGCAACTACTTCCGCTGCGCCTACCGCTCCCTGGCCGTCAGCTACCGGGACGCCATCCGGGAGCTGGAGGAAAACACAGGCCGCACCTACGAGAAGCTCTACATCGTGGGCGGCGGGGCGAAAAACGGATTCCTGAACCGTCTCACCGAGGAAGCCACCGGCAAAACCGTGGTGGCCCTGCCCATCGAGGCCACCGCCCTGGGCAATCTGAAAATACAGATGACTTTGCAGGGGCGCACGGTGTGCGCCCCTACCCGCCAACAAACCTTTTTGATAGACAGTATAGAAGAAAGCGAGGGGATCTCATGCTGATTGAAACCAAAGCCCGGGTGGGCGTGTTCGCCATCGCGCTGGGGGCCTATCTGCCCCAGTTCCCGTCCCTGGTGCCCGAGTTTGAGGGCCAGTATGCCCGCTTCAAAGCATCCCTGCCCGACACCGTGGAGCTCATCGACGGCGGCATCGTCACCACCAAGGAGCTGGCCCAGGAAGCCGGGGACAAGTTCCGCGCCGCCGACGTGGACCTGGTGATCCTCCAACTGCTCACCTACGCCACCTCCTACAATATGCTGCCCGCCGTCCGGGACCTGGACGTGCCCGTGGTGCTGGTGAACCTCCAGAAAAAGCGGGCCCCGGACTACGCCAACACCGACACCGCCACCTGGCTGGGGGAGCTGTATGCCTGCGGGGCCGTGGGCGAGATGGTGGCCGACCTGGAGCGGGCCGGGAAGCGCCACGCCGTCATCACCGGAGTGGTGGAGGGCGGCGACCCCCACGCCCAGGCGGAGATCGAGGACTGGTGCCGCGCCGCCCAGGTGCGCCGCCGCTTCCGGGACACCAACCTGGCCCAGATCGGCCGGCCCTACCCCGGCATGATGGACCTGTATATCGACGAGACCAACCTGTACCACCGGATGTGGCTGTACACCAAGCAGTTCGACTGGGAGAAGATGTGGGCCATCGCCGACGATATCACCGACGAAACCGCCATCCGGGCCAAGGCCCAGGACATTTTGGACACCTTCGACATCGAGGGCGGCGGCACCGTCGAGAAGGTTTGGGAGATGGCGAAGTATGTCGTGGCCTTCGAGCGGTGGGTGAAGGAGGAGAAAATTGCCTTCATCGCCTCCCACTACGACGGCTTCGCCCAGGGCAAGGCCGGGGTGCTGGACAGTATGCTGATTCCGGCGTTCTCCATGCTTATCAAGCAGGGGGTGGCCTGCGCCGTGGAGGGGGATATCAAGGTGGCCATGGCCATGTCCATCCTCAAGACCATCTCCGGCATGGGCCAGCTGTCCGAGATGTACTCCATCGACTTTGAGGAGGACATCTGCGTCATCGGCCACAGCGGCTCCGGGGACGCGGATATTTCCGCGAAAAAACCCACCATGAAGATCGTTCCCGTGTTCCACGGCAAGACCGGGGGCGGCTATCTCACCCAGTTCTACCCCCACCTGGGGCCGGTCACCTATCTGGGCATCACCCAGGACCGGGACGGCCACTTCAAGTTTGTGGTGGCGGAGGGCGTCAACGAGGAGGGCCCCATCTTCACCTTTGGGGACACCAATATGCGCACCCGGTTCACCTGCGGGGCCCGGGAGTTCTGCGACCGTTGGAGCGAGGCGGGCCCCACCCACCACATGGCGGCGGCGTCCGGGCGGCACATCGACACCATCCTGAAGGTGGCGAAAATCTTCAACGTGCCGGTGGATATCGTCACGCGGTAAAAGATGCCTGTAGGGGCGGATATCATCCGCCCGCATCACACCACGCGGCACGGCGGACAAACGGCGGGCGCACGATGTGCGGCCCTACGCACCCTGCCCGTTCGTGCATAAAAACGAAAGGTTGATTGAAATGAAAGACATCATGAACGCGCCGTTTCTGGTGGAAATGGTGCGCACCTGCACCAATATGTATGCCCACGGCTGGGACGAGCGCAACGGCGGCAATATCAGCGTCCTGCTGGACGAGGCGGACGTGGCGGAGTATGTGGATGTAAACGCGGTGATCCGCGATATCCCCACCGGGTTTGAGGCCCCCGCCCTGGACGGGAAGTATTTCCTGGTGACGGGGACGGGCAAGTATTTCAAGAACGTGCAGTACGCCCCCGAGGTCAATTTGGGCCTGGTGCGGCTGACAGACAGCGGCAAAAACGCCCAGCTCCTGTGGGGCTTCACCGACGGCGGCAGGTTCACCTCCGAGTTCCCCGCCCACATGATGAGCCATGCCGCCCGGCTGTCCGTGGACCCGGCCAACCGCGTCGTCATGCACTGTCACCCCGCCAATTTGCTGGCCATGACCTACGTCCACGACCTGGACAGCCGTGTCTTCACCCGCACCCTGTGGCAGATGTGCACGGAGTGCATTGTGGTGTTCCCGGACGGGGTGAACGTGCTGCCCTGGATGCTGTGCGGCACCAACGAGATCGGCCAGGCCACGGCGGAGCAGATGGGCACCGCCCGGCTGGTGGTGTGGTCCCAGCACGGGATCTACGGCGCGGGCCGGGACCTGGACGAGACCTTCGGCCTCATCGAGACGGCGGAGAAGGCGGCGGAGATCTACATGAAGATCGCCCACCTGCCGCTGAAAAACACCATCACCGATGAGCAGATGCACCTGCTGGAGGGGCGCTTCGGCGTCAAGGCCCGGGCGGGCTGGCTGAACTGAGCGCCTGTATTCACAGCGTCCGGCGGCAAACCAGCGATGGGAAGGTCCGATGAAACCGGCGAACAATATCCGCGAAGCGCCGCAGACGCATTTCATCCGCGCTTCCTATGAGCGCGGGTCCTGAACCCGCAGAAAAAGGCCCTTGAATCGAAGCTCTCGATTCAAGGGCCTTTTCACGCGTCAGGCTATGGAACCGTGCTCAGACACTGGCTGATGAGGTAGCGGCCATTGCTGGGATGGTTCCGAATCTGGCTGTAGGCCGCCAGGTCGTTGAAGTGCCACCACTCGGAGGCCAGCGGGGTGAGGTCCGCGCCGGTGCAGTAGCGCTGGAGGGCCCGGGCGGGCTGGTTGGCCGCCATGGCCGGGGCCATCTCGGCAGTGCGCCAGGCGGTCTTGGAGAAGATGGCCACCGGACTGGTATAGGTGGCCGCCGCCATGCTCAGCTCATGGATGGGGGTGGGCATGGCGTACTCCTCGTACTCATCCACCTGAACCACCTCGTGGCCGCCGATGGTGATGATGCGGGACCGGTAAACCTTGGCAAGGCTCACATCCATGGCATAGCCCTCCTGGTGGTTGGAGGCGCCGGTGGCGATGAACCAGGAGATGTTCCACGGCCTGGTGGTGATTCCCGCCCGCACGGCCGGGTCCCGCCTGGACAGGGCGCTGAGGTTGTTGACCACCGACATCTGGGCCTCATAGGGCCGGAACCCCTCGTACAGCACCAGGGTGTTCCCCTCCGACAGGGCCTTCTGCTGGGCCCGGCACACGTTTTTCGCCATGGCGTACAGCACCGGCATCATGAATTCCGTGCGGCCCAGCCGCTCGTTCCGGGCCTTGCACTGATAGAGGGCCTGGCCGGTGATATTGGGAATGTCCTTTCCGCTGCTGACAAACACGGAGGAATAGGCGTTGGTGTCGTTGTAGATTATGGACGGGATCACGTCGGGCAGATTGATCAGACAGTACCGGTGCTCCACCCAGCCGGTCTCTCCCGACACCAGCTGAACCATCCACCAGTCCCCGGACTCGTTCAGAATGGCAAAGGCCGTGCCCGGCTCCAGCACCATCAGCGCCCCCTCCATGGGGTCGGGGGTCGGCGTGGGTTCGGGCTCCGGAGAGGCGGTGGGCTCCGGCTCCGGAGAGGCGGTGGGCTCCGGCTCCGGGGAGGGTTCCGGCTCCTGAGAGGGCTCCCCGCTGGGGCTGGGCCCGGCGGAGGGGTCCGGTTCGGGCTGGGCGCTCTCCGGCGGCTGGCTGGGCGTGGCTTCCGGGTCCGGCTCCGCCTGGGAGGGCGCGGGGGACGGATCCTCAGAGGGCTCGCCGCCGGAGGGCTCCCCCCCGGCGCTGGGGGTGACAAAGGCGCTGGCCAGCACATCGGACCCGGGGTCCGTTTCCGCCGGCGCGGGCGCGGTTTCCGCGGGAGTGGGGTCCGGCCCGGGCTCGGAACTGGCCGGGGGCTCCGGCCCGGGTTCCGGCGAGGGCTCCGGCGGGGGGGTGACGGCCACGGGCTCCGGCGGGGCGTAGATGGTGGCAAGCTTGCCCTCCTCCCCTTCCGGAAGCTCCCCCCACAGGGGGAGGCGGATGGAGGCGTAGCCGGTGGCCCCCCGGACGGGCAGCTCCAAGCCCTCCGCAGGCGTGAAGGCGATGTCCAGGGTGTGGCTGGGGTCCCAGATGTCGGGGTCCTCGGAGACCTCCGGGCCGGGCTCCTGAGAGGTCTCCGGGGTCTTTGTGGGGTCGGTGACAAGAATAGAGGAAGGGGCCGGTCCGTCCGTGCCGGTGGGGCCGGGGGCGGCAGTGGCCTCGGCTCTCCCCCGAAAACAGCCCGCCAGCAGCTGAAGAAGCAGGACGGACGCCACTATGTACGATAACTTGCGCAGCTTCATGACGGCCTCCTCGGATCGCTCAGATCACATCCTGCACGGTCTCAACGCTTCCTTCCCGGTAAGTATAGACCGTAAATCCGTTGTAAACCAACTCGCCGTCCTCGCCGCTGCCCATACAGCTGGGGGCGTAGTCCCTGGAGATGGGCTGGCCGATGGCGGCGATCAGGCTGGAGACGCTCTGCCCGATGAAGGCGGCGGCGTCCGCCTTGGTGGCGGCGGGCCGGGGCGCGGGCGTTGGCGTGGGCGCGGGGGTGGGAGCGGGCTCCACTGCCGGGGGTGGGGAGG
>CAJTLI010000028.1 GCA_910577525.1 uncultured Oscillospiraceae bacterium
ACCCTCTATATGTGGACCATCCTGTCGGTGGTGCTGATGATGTCGGTGCTGGTGTTCAACATCAACCGGCAGTATGAGGTGGAAAAAGAGCTGGCAAAGCTGAAATCGGAGCAGGCCGAGCTGCTGGAGCGGGACTATACCAACCTCAACCGGGCCTACCAGGTTAACGCCAGGCTGTTTCACGACTTCCACAACCACATCGGCGTCCTGCGGCAGCTCCTCGCCCATGAGAAGTATGGGGAGGCTGTCCGCTACTTGGACGAGCTCCAGGCCCCGGTGCGGAACCTGACCGCCAACCTCTGGACAGGGGACGAGACGGCGGACTACCTCATTAACAGCAAGGCGGCTATGGCGGAGGAGGCTGGAATCCGCTTCCAGGCCCAGGTGGAGTTCCCCCGCCGCACCAACATCCGCAGCGTGGACCTGTGCGCGATTTTGGGGAACCTGCTGGACAACGCCATTGAGGCGGCCCGGCAGGTGCCGGAGCAGTCAGACCGGACGGTGGCCCTCACCATCCGCCGCATTCACCAGATGCTGGTCATCAAGGTGGAGAACAGCTTCGCCGCCGCCCCTGTCCGGGAGGGCGGTGAACTGAAAACCACCAAGACTGAGTGTGGCCTCCACGGCTGGGGCCTGAAAAGCGCCCAGACCGCCGCGGAAAAGTACGACGGCATGGTGCAGGCGGGGGTCTCCGGGAAGGTGTTCCGGGCGGTGGCGACCCTGTCCTACCAAGGAATGGAGAAAAATCTATGATTATTCTGATAACGGGAGCATCACACACCGGAAAGACGGTTCTTGCCCAGAAATTACTTGAAAAAGATGAATATCCCTACTTGTCAATAGACCACTTGAAAATGGGGCTGATTCGGAGCGGAAATACTGAACTTACTCCACTGAGCGCGGATGCTGACCTTACGGCATATTTATGGCCCATTGTTCGAGAAATAATCAAAACTGCCATAGAGAACGGGCAAAACCTTACCGTCGAGGGGTGCTACATCCCGTTTGACTGGAAAAAGGATTTTGAGGGGGAGTATCTCGACCACATCAAATATATTTGCCTGATTATGAGCGGGAACTACATAAGAAATCATTTTCCCGATATAAAGGGATACGCAAGTGTGATTGAAAATCGTTTGGATGATGATGGCTGCACATTGGAGGGCGTGCTTGCCGACAACGCACGGATGCTGGAACTCGCTCGAAAATATGGGGTGAACTATGTGCTGATCAACGATGAATACGATATTCCCCTGGAATTTTAGCTTACCGGGCGCTTACCCACAGCGGGTAAGCGCCCCTTTTCGCGGACAAAAACCTGCCGTTCGCGGACACTTCCGCACAGCGCCCGGTTTTCTGCTATGATGCGGGTACATCAAGGAAGCGCCGCTTCAAGGAGGAAATTGTTATGCGTCATGTTGCGATTCGCGGTATCCTGGCTCTGATCTGGCTGGCGGCGGCCGCCGTCAGCGGCCTGTCCGGCAATTTGGAGATGACTGGGCTCTATGTCCTGATGGGGGCGGCCTTCGGGTATTCCGCCTGGGCCTCCTGGAACAAGGCAAAGAACAACAAGAGAGGGAACTGACCATGGGCGGGAACATCCTGGAGCTGCAAAACCTCAGCGCCTGGTACAGCGAGGGGAAAAATGTGCTGTCCGGCTTTTCCCTCCAGCTGCGGCCCCATGAGGTGGTGGGGCTGATCGGCCTGAACGGGGCCGGGAAGACCACCTTTCTGAAAACCCTGTCCGGCCTCCATGAGGGCTTCCGCTGTGACGGCGTCTATTTGAACGGCCAGTCGGCCAGCTTCCGGGACAGGGGCTTCAAGCTGAGCCGGTACACCGTCTTTGCCGAGGACAACTCCTTCCAGTACTTCACCTTTCGGGAGTACCTGTCCTACGCGGCGGCGGCGTACAGACAGAAACTGCCCGACGTGTCCGAGCTGGTGCGGGGCTTTCACTTTGAGGACTACACCGGCACGCTGCTGAAGGACCTGTCCACCGGCAGCAAGAAAAAGGCGTTTTTAATTGCGGCTTTCGCGCTGAAACGGCCGCTCCTCCTGTTAGACGAGCCGGTGAACGGGCTGGACTTCCAGAGCACGGAGTACCTGTACCGGCTGATCGCCGGGTACAAAGAGTACGGGACGGTTCTGTTCTCCTCCCACATTCTGGAGAGCATCACCCTGACCTCCGACCGGGTGCTGGTGCTGGAGGAGGGGCAGATCCGGCGGAGCTTTGAGGGCGGTGAAATCAATGCCGCCAACATTCGGGAGGCCCTGCATGATGAAAATGAGTTTTGACGTCACCGCCAAAAAGCTGTTTGGCGTAAACTATGAGCGGCTGATTCGGACCCTCTTTCTGGAGCTGGTGGTCTTTTGGGGGCTGCACATCTCTGGATTCCAGGTGGAGATCGCCCCATCCATCCTGTACCTGATGGCCGGCGCCTTCTCCGGCGGGGTCATGTGGCAGGCCCTCTCCTCTGACGACAACCGGGCCAACCTGGAAAATCTATTCATGCTCCCCTTTGAGGGCCGGACCCTGGTGTTTTCCTATGTGGCCGCCCTGGGGGTTTACACCCTGCTGACCAAGACCGCCGGACTGCTGGCCGTGGTTTGGGCGGTCGGCCACTGGAGCTGGGCGGAAATTTTGGGGAGTGTCCTCTGCGCCCTGGCCGCTGTTGTAATCGTGTCCTGTCTCTATCCCCTGCGCCTGGGCCGCACGGACGCCTACGCCTTTTATGTCCGCCCGGCCAGCCGCAGGCGGACGGTCAAAGTCCACCGCCGCTGCTCCGTATGGCGTTATCTGTTTCGCTATTTGATGGCCCACAAAAATTATCTGGTCAACACCGCGGCTATGTGGGGCGCAGCCTGCGTCCTGCCGGTGCTGCTGGGGCAGCTGGAGGCCCGGTTCGTTCTGCCCATCGGCTTTGCCATCCTCTCCCTGAACACCCCCATCTGCATCCTGCTGTCCTGCGACCCGGCCCTGGAGCGGGCGGTGCGGTTCCTGCCGGGGCAGCAAAAGGCGTTCTGCGTCCCCTACTGCCTGTTCATTTTCGGGTGCAATCTGGCGGCGGACATCGTTTTTCTGTGCAGCTGGCAAATCCAGCTCGGCGGGATCGCCCCGCTCCAGGCTTTGACGGCGGCGGCCTTCGCCCTGCTGAGCGCGGTTGGCTCCGTCCTGCTGGAGTGGTACTGCCCCATCCGGGGGTGGAAGATCGAAAGCGACCTCTGGCACCACCCGCGGAAATATATTGTGCCGGCAGTCATGCTCCTGCTGGCCGGGCTGGTGAGTATGTTCTGACAAACCACGGAGGCGCACGGGTCAAGGAACAGCTGACCCGTCCATCATCTGTTTTGAAGTGAGCTGGAAGCAAATGGTTGTTTTATTTCAGAGGCATGACAGCCCTCCCGGTGTATCTGCCGTCGGTCACAGTCAGTTCCACGGGCCCGCCGCCGCTCGCCCGCACCACCGCCAGGGCTTCGCCAAAGTAGGTGCCGGTGCGGCTGGTCACATAGCCAATCTCGTTGTAGGGACAGGCGCTGCCCAGGCCCAGCAGCCTGCCGCCCTTGACCTCCACGGTCAGAATGCCCCGCTCCAGAGGCTTTAGTACGCCGTTCCCATCGGTATATTGCAGCCGGATGTAGGCCAGCCCGCCGGGTTTTACCCGCTCCTCCTCGGGAACGGCCCGCAGCTCCGTCTCCGGGCCGGCGGTACGCAGGACAATGCGTCCCAGCTCCTTCCCTGCGGCGTCATAGCTCACCGCCTCCGCCGTTCCGTCCTCGTAGGTACAGCAAAATCTGGCAATGCAGTCCCTTTTCAGCACCTTTTTGCCCACACTTTTGCCGTTGACCAGCAGCTCCACGCTGTGGGCCCGGGCGTAGACCTCCACGTTGGCGGGTTTTCCCGCGCACCCCCGCCAGCTCCAGCTGGGCATGGCGTTGGACATCTTCCAGGCGGAGGGGGAATGCTTTTCCCCGGTGTGGTTCACAGGGCAGACGGCAATGTAAGGCCCCTTCTCCCGCTCCAGCGCCACCCGGGTGTAGAGCGCCTCCCCCAGGGGACGGCCCGTCAGGTCGATCCGTCCGGAGCCTGCCGTCACCCACCCCGGGCCGTGGGAGAAGTCGGGGGCGTAGTCCCTGTACTCCCAGGAACCGATCCCCACCTCGCCCAGGTAGTCCATACCGGCCCAGACGAAGTCCCCGATGAGGCGGGGCTCTTTCTTTGCCTGCTCATAGAATTTATAAGCGTCGGAGCAGAAGGTCTCGCTGCCCAAGATCAGCCGGTCCGGGTACTTTTTCAGGTCGTGGGCGTAGCGGTCGATGCCGTAGTTGTAGCCCGCGATGTCCATATTGGCAAAGGCCCCCCGGGTTTTCCAGTCGCAGGGGGGCAGGGTGGCGCCGAACTTCATGAAACCGTCCCCCAGCAGGCCCGCCAGGTTGTTGAAAAACTCGCTCCCCACCGCCTTCTTTTTTGCCTTTTCCCCGGTAGTCTTGGCCTTTTCCGCCTCCTTTCTGGCCTTTTCATCGCTGTACACCCCAAAGCCGATGGAGCTGAGAAAATTGAAGAAGATGTTCACTCCGCAGGTGACGGGACGGGTGGGGTCCAGCCGGTGCAGGTGCTCCGTCAAATCGGCGGTGAGCTGGATGCCCCGCTCTTGGGCCGTCTCGGACACCTCGTTGCCGGTGGAGTAGAGGATGACGGACGGGTGGTTATAGTCCTTGTCCACCATATCCGTCAGATCCTGCCGCCACCAGTCGTTGAAGTAGTCCACGTAGTCGTGTTCGGTTTTGTGGATGTACCAGTGGTCGATGTACTCATCCATCACCAGCACGCCCAGGTGGTCGCAGGCGTCCAGCAGGAACTTGGAGCAGGGGTTGTGGGCGGAGCGGACGGCGTTGTAGCCGTTTTCCTTTAAAATCCGAATCTTGCGCCACTCCGCGTCCTCGTAGCAGCAGGCCCCCAGTACGCCGTTGTCGTGGTGGATGCAGGCCCCCCGGAGGATGACCCGCTCCCCGTTGAGCAGCAGGCCCTGGCGGCCCCACTCCAAGGTGCGTAGGCCGAAAGAGGCTTCCGCGCTGTCGTCCTCAAAAACGGCGCGGCAGGTGTAGAGGTTGGGAGCTTCCGGACTCCAAAGCTTCCCGTCCGGGATGGCGATCCGGAGGACCGCCTTGCCGTCGGACACCGCGCTCTCCGAGGCGACGGCGTTATTCCCGTCACAAACTTGGACGAAAACCTCCCCGCCGCCATGGGTGGATACCGTGACCTCCACCACGGCAGGGTTCAGGCTCACGGTACGCACCCGCAGGCCGTTCATCCTGATATGCTTTTCCGGGGCGGTCCACAGCGACACAGGCCGGTAGATGCCCGCGCCGGAATACCACCGGGAGTTGGGCTGGTCCGCGTTGCGGGCGATGACCTCCAGCGTGTTCTCCTCATCCGGGCGCAGCTTGCCCGTCAAATCCACGTAGAAGTTGGTGTAGCCGTAGGGCCGGAAGGCCAGCTTCTCTCCGTTGAGCCAAACCTCGGCGTTGTGGTAAACCCCCTCAAATTCCAGAATTGCACATCGGTCTGCCAGCGCCCTGTCCGGAGTAAAGACCTTGGTATAGAGATAGTCATACCCCTCGTACCAGCCTGTGTTGACGCCCCCGGCGGACAGCTCTGTGCGCGGTTCGGACAGCATGGCGTCGTGGGGAAGGGTGACAAGGATGCCCGAGCCGCCCTCGTGCAGGCGCTTGATATACCAGTTGTCATTGAATTGAGTCGCTTTCATGCCCGTGCCTCTTTTCTAAAAATAGTGGGTGGGGATTAACAGCCAGACGTTTTATGTTCCTTCTCCTCTCCGCCTTGACAGTAGAAGTTTAACCTTATTTTTCCCGCTCCGCAAGGGCCTGTTCTCCGCCGGCAAAGCAGGACGCGGCGCCGAGCACGGCGCACAGGAGGAAGGCCCCGGCGAACCCCGTGCCCATGGCGGCGTTCCCGCCGATGAAATTGACCTTGTTCCACACGTCGGACAGGCTGGGCACCGCCACGCGCAGCACCACCCCAAAGGCGGCGGCATAGAGCGCCGAAGGGATGAAGGGGGCAAATTTCAGCCGCGTGAACACCACCAGCGCGGTGGACGCCGCCCCCGCCAGGGCAAGGCCGAAGCCCACCGGCGTAAAGGTCTTGTCCCCTCCGTCAAGAATCAGATAGAGGACGGCCCCCAGCAGGGCGGCTGCCCCCGCGATCAGGCTGAGATAAAACCCCGGGCCCCGATTTTGAAATATGTTTTTCATTTCAATGCCTCCCTTTCTTCCCATAGGCGCACCAGATGAACATGCCAAGGGACGCGGCGGTGAGCACGCCCAGCATGGCGCAGACCGCCTGGAGCGCCGGCTGCCACCAATATACCGTTTCGCTTATCACCGTCTCCTCCGCCAGGCCGTTGATGAGGATGCTCCGGCTGTGCGCATAGTAGAAGTGTTCGTTGGCGGTTTTCATCCAGTTCAAGATGTTGCCGTCCCGCTCCTTGACGGCCAGGTTGGTCAGCTCGCTGGTCCGCCCCGTGTCGGAGAGGAACAGGTCGGTGCCGCCGGTGATGCACTCGGCGGTGAGCACATAGCTGGACGCGTCCTTGGAGGAGTCGGTGATGTTGATGCCCTTGAAGCCCCACTCATTGCGGAGAATCTCAATCTGGGCCCCGCGGTGGGCCGGGGAGGCGGTCATGCCAATTCGGTTGTAGCTGGTCATCACCCCCAGGCCGCCGCCGTCGCTCAGCGCGCCCTCGAAGGCCTTGAAATAGATCTCCCAGCAGGCCTGCTCGGTGGCGAAGGTGGCCACGCCGTGGCGGTTGACCTCCTGGCCGTTGAGGCAGAAGTGCTTGAAGCCGGTGATGATCCCCTTCTCTGTCATGGGTTCGGCGTTGGCGCGGCTCATCAGATAACTCATCAGGCCGTCCTCGGAAAAGTACTCGCTGTTGCGGCCCAGATAGGCCGTCCTGTGGATGTTTGCCCCGGGGCCGAACACCATGGTCACGCCGGCGTACATGGCGTCCTCCGCCATGAGCGCGCCGCGCTTCCGGGCCAGCTCCAGATTGAACGTGGTGGCCTGGATGGGCTCGTCCACGAACAGGGTGCATTTTTCTCCGCCGCCCTTGGTGTAGTTTCCCTGTATCCCGCAGGGACCGTTGGTGGAGGCGTTGGCCGGCTTGCCCACCTCCGGGATCGCCACATTGCCCCGGTTGTCGCCGCAGATGGTGGCCAGCTGGTTGATGCTGAGCTGGTCGATGAAGGCCGTCCACTCCTGCGCGCCATAGGCCGCATCCCTCATGCTCACCAGCTTGAGGCCCGCGTCCTGACTAAAGGTCATGTCCCCGGTGTCCGGCGCGCCGACGGGTTTTTCATAGCTTTTGCCGGTCATCAGCTCCGCCATGGCGTCGGTGGCGGCCAGCCCTGTATAGCTCTTCGGGAAGGTGTTCCAGTCCGAGCGGGTCAGATAGGTGACGGCGCCGAGGAGGTAGCTGTTCAGGTCCACGTCCTGGAGCTGGTTGGACACCACCGCCCCGGTGACGGGGCTGACGGCATAGGTGACATTGTCGTACCGGTCCAGGGCCGCGCACACCGCCTTGGCCGGGTCGCCGGATACAGGGGCCCCCTTCTCGTCGAACAGCCCCCCGATCCCCCGGGCGGCCATGATGTTGTTCAGTGCGTCGTGGCTGCTCTCGCCCACGGCAAACCAGTAGTCCCCGGCATCGAACACATAGCAGCCGGTCTTGCCCGGGTCCGCGCCGTTTTGGGCGCGCTCGTCATAGACGGCAAAGTAGTAGTCGGGCACGGAGATGTTCACCGTTTCGCTCTCCCCTGCCCCCAGCTCACCCGACTTCTGAAAGCCGATGAGCTGGATGGCGGACTTCTCCGCCTGTCCGGCCGCCCAGGGCAGCTGGACATAGAGCTGGACCAGCGACTTCGACTTCCCCGCAAAGCCGCCCTCGTTGGTGACTTTTACCGCCGCGGTGACGGTGTGGGCGTCCTGGTCCCAGGTAATGTCCTCCACCTCCTGGGTAAATTGGGCGTAGGACAGGCCGTAGCCAAAGGGATAGGCCATCTCGGCCGCATAGTCCCAGCCGCCCTCACCGGCGAACGCCCCGGCGGGGCCGGCGGCATCGTGGAGGCCCAGCACCTGGTCCTGATACCGGGTTTCATAATATTTGTAACCCACATAGATGTTTTCTGCATATACCAGATACCGGTCCGCGTACAGCTTTTCAAGGTTGGTAAACTGATAGTCCCCAAAGTTCTGCATGGCGGGGGCGGACAGGGAGCTGGACGCCCAGGTGTCCGGCAGGTGTCCGGAGGGGTCGGCGGCGCCCGTGAGGATATCGGCCAAGGCGATGAAGCCGTAGTCCCCCGCCGCGCCGAACACCAGGCAGGCGTCCACCCCGTACTCCTCCTGCTCAATCCACTCAATGTCCATGGCGAAGGGGCTGTTGACCAGCACGATGGTCTTTCCAAATTTCCCGCTGTCATGGATCATCCGCAGCAGGTCCGCCTCCTCTTGATGGAGGGCCAGCATGGGAACTCCTCCGGCATCCATTGGGTCCAGGTCCACCCCCTCGCCGCCGTAGCGGGTGAGGAGGGCCAGCGCCGCGTCATTATACTGTTGACTAAAAGAATCCTTCAGCGCGCCGGTATAGAAGCTGATGGGCGCCTCGCCGATGGTAGAGTTTCCCCGGGTGGCCGCGGAAACCCGAGCTGTTCCACTGCTGGCATAGGCGTCGCGCATGACGGGGTTGATCTGAAAACCGGCGGCCTCCAGCGCGGTGTACAGCTCCCCGCCCCGCTCCGGATTGAAGCTGGCGTTGCCCGCGTTGGATTTGTAAATTGGGTCGTTGACAGAATTGCCGAAAACGGTCACGCTGCGCTCCCCGGCGGCCAGGGGCAGAGCGCCGCCCTCATTGCGCAGGAGCACCGTCCCCTCGCACATGGCCCGGAGGTTGTGGTCCCGCTCGTCGGCGATCAGCCGCCGGGCGTTCTCCGCGTTCAGCTCGCCGTAGGCGGAGGGATAGTAGTTGGTGTCGCCGCTGACCTGGACGGTCTCCCCGGTGATGCCCAAAAAGCTGTTGACGTAGCCGCTGTAGTAAAATGCGGAGCTGGTGAGGCTAAGGGCGGCGGACAGGAGCCGGGCGGACACCGCCGCCCGGCTCAGCCATTTCTGATACTTTTTCCTCATGATAAAACTTCCCGGAATCAAAAACGGCGGGCCGCGGGATTATTTCCGCGGCCCGCCGGACAGCGTTTGGTTTACGCTTTCGCTTTTTTCCTGCCGCGCACCAGCATGAACGCGCTTCCCGCAGTCAGAACCGCCATCACGCCTGTGGCGGCGTACAGGGCCGTCTGCCACCAGGGGGTGATGGAGCGCACCGTGGCGTTGCCCACGTTCATGGCGTGGCTGTGGGTGATGGAATAGGCGATGTGCTTTACCGCGTTCTGGACGGCGCTGACAATGGCGGGGTCGCCCTCCAGCCCGTCCAGGGTGGCCATGCCCATGCTGTAGCCGTCCCACAGGTCCTGCCCGGCCAGCACGCCCAGCCGGTAGTCCATGTAACCGGCCATGACGGAGCAGTCGGTGATGGCCGCGCCCTTCATGCCCCACTCATCCCGGAGAATGCCGGTCATCAGGCCGTGGTGGGCGCCGCTCCAGGTGACGCCCAGGCGGTTAAAGCTGGACATCACGCCCATGCCGCCGCCCCGGGCCACGCTGCCCTCGAAGCCCTCCAGGTACAGCTCCCGGATGGCCTGCTCGTTGGACCAGGTGGAGATGCCGTAGCGGCCCTCCTCCTGGTCGTTGAGGGCGAAATGCTTGGTGAACACATATACGCCCCGGTCCTGGATGGCGGCCACCTCCACGGCGGCCACCCGGCCGGACAGCCAGCCGTCCTCGGAGTAGTACTCGAAGTTGCGCCCGGAGTAAGGAGTGCGGTGGATGTTGGCCCCGGGGCCGTAGATGCCGGAGAACACGGTGCCGGAATCGTCGGTGGCGTGGAGGAAATCCTCGCCGATGCACTTGCCCATATGTTCAATGAGCTCCAGGTTAAAGGTAGCGGCCATCACATCCTCGGAGGTGTAAGCCATGGCGGAGGAGCCGCCCATCAGGCTCTTGGTGAAGCCCTGAGGACCGTTCTCGTCGTTGGTGCCGGGCAGGTTGATGGAGGGCACGGGCTGGGTGAGATGGAAGCCGTTGTAGATGAGGTTGGTCATCTCGCTGTAGGGAATCTGGCTGACCAACTGCTCCCAGGAAGGGTCGTCAGCCCCGGTCTCGGCGAACATACCGGCGTTCAGCGTGCCGGCCACGCCCACCTGGGGCATGGAGGCGTCCGCCCAGTAGCGGCCCTTGGCCGTCTCCACCATGGCCTTCCGGTCCCCCTCGTCATGGGACAGGCCGTCCTTCCACATCTGCTGGGTGATTTTCAGGGAGACGGTGGTGGGGAAGGTGCCCGTCCAGTCGTTCCGGGTGAGGTAGGTAATGGTCTGCCCCTCCGCGCCGGGGTACTTGTTTAGGTCGGCGTCCTCGAAGAGGTTGGTGATGGGCTTGCCGGTGGCGGAGGACACCGCGTAGGTGGTCTTGTCAAAGGCGGGGTTGTTCCACTTGGAGGCCAGGGCGGCGTTCCCGGTCCCGGTCATGCGGGAGGCGTCCGCGCCCTTGGCGGCCAGGATGTTGTTCACCGCGTCATGGGCGTCCTTGCCCACAGTGAAGTAATAATCCCCGTCCTCCAGGATGTAGGTCTTGGCGTTCATGTGGTCGTAGGAGGTCAGGTCCTCCTTCTCCACGGTGATGGTGAAGTGTTCGGTGGCCCCGGCCTTGATCTCCTTCTTGTCAAAGCCGCACAGCTCCACCGCCGCCTTTTCCACCTGGTTGTCGATGTCGTACTGGGTGTAGGGGGACTGGAAGTAGATCTGCACCGTGTGCTTGCCGTCCACCGCGCCGGTGTTCTTCACGTCCACCTCCACCTGGAAGGTGTCGCCCTGCTCCCGGACGGAGAAATTGGAGTACTCAAACTCGGTATAGCTCAGCCCGAAGCCGAAGGGGAAGGCCACGTCGGCGCTGTAATCGTAGTTCCCGGCGTTGCCCTGGCCCAGCACGTAGTCCTCATACCGGGTCTCATAGTAGCGGTAGCCCACGTAGATGCCCTCCTGGTACACCACGTAGTCCCGGTTGCACTTGCCGATGCCGGGGTCGGTGTTGTTCTGGGCGGAGGCCACGTCGTAGTCCGCGCCGTTGGTGTAGGGATACGCGCCGAAGTTCTGCATGGCGGGGGCGGAGTGGTTGTCCTTGAGGAAGGTGTCCACAATGCGGCCGGAGGGGTTGACGTTGCCCGCCAGGATGTCCGCCACGGCGGTGATGCCCGTCATGCCCACGTCGCCGATCCACAGCACCGCGTCGATGCCGTAGTCGTCCACAAAGTCCAGCTGGAGAGCGTTGGAGGAGTTGAGCAGCACCACGATTTTCTTGAAGGTGCCGTCGGCTTTCAGCTTCTCCAGATTCTCAAACATCTCGACCTCTTCCTTGCACAGGCGCAGGTAGTCGCCGTCGGTCATGTACTCCTCCAGCTCGGGCAGGCCGGAGGGCAGGTCCGCCCCCTCGCCGCCGGACCGGGCCAGCACCACCAGGGCCACGTCTCCGTAAGCGGGCCAGGTAGAGGCTGTGGCGTCATATTTCTCCCAGGGAATCTCGTTGATGCGGTACTGGGCCTGGCTGCCGCCGGTGGTGTCGGCGTTCACCCGCTTATAGCCCGCCCCGGCGTAAAACTTCCACTGCTCGGGGTTGACGGAGTTCTCGCCGAACACCCCGTCCATGGCGGCCTTGAGGGAGATGGCGTCGTCCGCGGACACCTGGCCGGAGCCGGTGCCGCCGTACAGCAGGTTGAAGCTGGACTGGGAGAAGGGGGTGAACTTGGTGCCCTGGGCCAGGGGCAGGGTGTTGTCCCGGTTGACCAGCAGGGCCGCGCCCTCGGCCTCGATGTCGCGGCACAGCTGCTTCTCGAACGCCACCAGGTCTTCCTCGTTCTCGTAATCGCTCCAGAAGTATATTTTGGCGTCCGGGTCGGGAATGACCTCCTGGGTCTTGGCCCCCAGGGCCACGTTGATGGCGGTGGCAAAAGCGCTGGTGACGGGGATGGCCACAATGCACACCACCAGCAGCAGGGCGGTCACTGCTGTGAGAACGGCCCACAGCAGGCTGCCTTTTTTCTTCATACAAAACGCTCCTTTTCTGAAACAGGCCCCAGGCGGTCGCGCCGGCCTGGGGCCTGTTGTCGTTTCTGGAATGGGGGCCTGGGTTATTCGGCCTTGGTGGCGGTGCCGCCGTCGATGGTCCACTTCTCGGCGCCCATGGCGGCCCAGATCTGGCCGAAGGCGCCCAGCACGTCCTCGCCGGGGGCGGTGACGGTGAGGGTGCTGCCCTCCAGCACGTAGGTGAAGCCGTCCCGCTCCATGCCATACTCGGGGTACTTGACCTTCATGTTGGTGTCGTCCAGCAGCACCAGCACTAGACCGCCGGCCTGGTAGGAGGCGATACCCTCCTCTCCGGCGGGCTCGCCGCCCTCAGCGGGGGCCTGACCGCCCTCGGGGGCGGGCAGGGCGGAGATGTCCTCGCACACAAAGGTGTAGGCTGCCGTGTTGCCGTCGCCCAGATCGCGCTCGGTGGAGAAGGTGGCCTTATTGCCGTCCATGGTCACGTCCACGGCCTCGCCGCCCAGGGTGATGGAGATGGCGCCGTCGGCCAGGTTCCAGGTGCCGTCGGCAAACTTGTCGTATCCGGCGTACAGCAGCAGGGCGCCGTCGGCCTGGAGGTAGGCGGTGGCGTTCTTCTCCGCGTCGGCGAAGGTTCCCACGTGCTCGGGGGCGGTGAACTCCTGCTTATAGGCCTGGATAAAGGCGTTGGCGTCGGCAAAGTTCTTGCCCTCCTTGCCCTCCATGGAGGCCACGCGGGTGTAGGACATGCCGGGCACCACGGGGAAGGTCAGGTCGAAGGAGTACACCCCGGCCACGTCATAGGCGTAGGCGGTCTGGGCGTTGGACTCGGCGCCCGCCTCGTCCACATAGGCGATCTTGATCTGGAGGCAGGCCACGCCGTCCTTCTCCACTTCCTTCCAGGTGCCGGACATGTAGCTGGCCGTAAAGGTGGGGTTGGTGGCGGCATCCGAGGCGTCGAAGTTGGCAAACATATTCTTGTCGGTTACGGCGGTGCCATCCTCGTTCAGGTTCAGCAGGAAAGCCGCGTTCAGCATGGAGGCATTCTCGCCGCTCTCCTCATAGGTGCCCCAGAACTGGTAGGTTTTTGCGCCTTCGGCGGGCTGGGAGGGGGCCTCGGAGGGCTGCTGGGAGTTTGCGGCAGGCTGGCCGCCGCAGGCCGCCAGCAGGGAGGCCAGCATCAGCGCGGACAGAACCGCTGCCAGGAGTTTCTTCATTTTCATTCTTGTTTCCTCCAATTTCGTGTTATTTTTTGTCTCCGGGCAGGACCCGGGGGAACAACGGGGATACGGATCAGGCGCGGTGGGCCGTAAACGCCCCGGCCACGTTCAGGATGGCGGCGGTGCCGAACACCACGCAGAAAGCCACCGCCAGGACGGGGTTTCCCCCGAAGAAGGGCACGCCGGTGAGCACGTCGGCCAAGGGGTAGGCGGTCTCCGCCAGGTGGTTGGCCAGGGCCACGGCGAAGCAGGCCCCGCCCAGGATGGGGGTGAAGGGGAGCCTCAGCCATTCCCCCGCCAGGGTGAGGACCGCGCCGCCCGCCATCAGGCCGAAGGTGAGCCAGGAGAACACCCGGTCCACATCGGGCGCGGCGGTGGCCATGTAGATGGCGACGTAGGCCGCGGCGCCTACTAAGGCAATCAGGGCGGCGGCCAGGCTCAGGTAGAGGCCCGGCTTTCCGTCTTGCAGCAAGCGCTTCATCCTACCTGCCCCCCCCTTCTGGATTTGATCTCCGAGAGTACGTACAGCACCGCCGTTCCGGTCGTGAGAATCCCGATGGCGGCGTTCAGCCCGATGAGCGCCGGCTTCCACCAGGGCGTGTAGTTTGCCACGGTCTCCGTTTTGCTCAGGCCGTTGACCAGGTTGGAGCGGCTCATGGTGTAGAGGTAGTAGTGGGCCGCCTCCCGGAGCTTGCCCCAGATGAAGCCGTCCCGGTCCTTTGTGAGCAGATTGGACGCCTCGGGGACCCGGCCGGGGTCGTTGTTGAACTGGCAGGTCCCCGCCTGGAGGGCGTCGGCGGTGCCCATGTAGCTGGCGGAGTCCTTGGAGCTGTCCGTCATGTTGATGCCGGTGAAGCCCCACTCCCCCCGCAGCACGGTGGTCATGGTCTCGTAGTCGCTGGCGGTGGGCACGCAGCCGATGCGGTTGTAGGCGGTCATGGTGGCCATGCCGTGCCCGGCCTGGAGCCCGCCCTCAAAGCCGCGCAGCGGGACCTCCCGGTAGGTCTGTTCGGTCATGAAGGTGGCCACGCCGTGGCGGTTGGTCTCCTGGTCGTTGCCGCAGAAGTGCTTGAAGGTGCCCACGCAGCCCCGGTCCGCCATGGCCTTGGTCTGGACCTCGCCGCAGAGGTAGCTCATGTTGGCGTCCTCGCTGTAGTACTCAAAGCTGCGGCCGGAGTAGGGGGTGCGGTGGATGTTGCCGCCCGGGGCGTAGATCTGGCGGAACCCGATCCAATAGCTCTCCTCGGCGAAGAACTCCCCGCGCTGGGCCAGCAGCTCCTTGCTGAAGGTGGAGGCGGCGATCATCTCTGCGTTGAACAGCACGCCGCCCTGATGGCCGTCCGGGCCGTCGCCGCCGGCATAGGCCGGGAGGCCGATGCTCTCAATGGCGTCCAGGCCCATCTTGTCGCCGGTGATCTGGGCCAGCTCGCTGGGGCTGAGCTGGTCGATGAAGGAGTCCCACTTGGGGTCGTCGAAGGCCACGTCCCTCATCTCCACAAAGGCGATGCCGTTGTCCTGCTTGTACTGGTAGGCGGAGATGTCCGGCGCGTCCGCGGGCTTTTCATACTGGAAGTTCTCCATCAGGTCCTGGATCTCCGCCGTGGCCGTCAGGGTCTCCACCGTGTCGGGGAAGGTGTTCCAGTCGGCCCGGGTGAGGTAAGTAACGGCGTCTGGGATGAAGTAGTTGATGTCCCGGTCCTCGAAATGGTTGGACACCACCTGGCCGGTGTAGGGGGACACGGCCCAGGCCGTATTGTCCAGGGCGTCCAGCGCCTCCCTGTGGGCCTTGGACGGGTCGCCCTCCACGGGGTTGCCCCCGGCGTCGAACATCCCGGTGACGCCCCGGGCGGCCAGCACGTTGTTCAGCGCGTCGTGGGCGTCGTCCCCGATGGCGAAGTAGTAGTCGCCGGGGTCGAACACGTAGCAGCCCGTTTTGGAGCTGTCCGCGCCGTTGACGGCATTGCTGTCATAGGCTGCGATGATGTAGTCGGAGAACTCCAGCGTCACCGTCTCGCTCTCCCCAGCCGCCAGCGGGGAGGTCTTGGCGAAGGCGGCCAGCTGGATGGCGCTCTTTTCCGCCTGCCCCGGCTCCCAGGGCAGCTGGACGTAGAGCTGCACCACGTCCCGGCTCGCGCCCGAGTAGCTCCCGCCGCCGTTGTTGGTCACTTTTACCTGGGCGGCGACGGTGTGGGCGGAGCGGTCCCAGTCCACGCTCAAAAGCTCCTGGGTGAAGCCGGCGTAGCTCATCCCCGCGCCGAAGGGGAACACCATCTCGTCGGCGTAGTTCCACGCGCCGTCCCTGCTGGCATACACGCCCTTGGGGCCGTTGGCGTTATTGACCTCCAGCACCTGGTCCTGATACCGGGTCTCGTAGTACTTGTAGCCCACGTAGATGCCCTCGGCGTAGACCAGGTATTTGTTTTTGTACAGGCCGGTCAGGTTGCTGAAGGTGAAGTCGCCGGCGTTCTGCATGGCGGCGGAGCTGAGGGAGTCGGCGGCATAGGTGATGACGCTGCGCCCAGAGGGGTCGGCCTTGCCGCCCAGCACCCGGGCCACGCCGGTCATGCCGTAGTTTCCGGGGTAGCCGATCCACAGGCAGGCATCCACGCCGTACTCCTCCAGCCAGCCCAGGTCCATGGCGTAGCCGGAGTTGAGCACCACGATGATCTTGCCGAATTTGCCGGAGTTTTTGATGAGGTTCAGGGTGTCGATCTCCTCCTGGTGGAGGGAGAGCTCGGGCACCCCGGCGGGGCCCTCCTGCCAGTCGCCCTGGAGGCCGTGGTTGAGGTCGCCCTCCTCGCCGCCGAAGCGGCTCATCACGTAGATGGCCGCGTCGTTGTAAGCGGAGGCGTAGGAGCTCTCGGCGCCCGCGTAGGCGGAGGCGGGGATCTCGCCGATGAGGCCGGTCTTGGTGCGGGCGCCGCCCGCGGCCAAGATGGCGTTATACACGGCCTCGTTGACCTGGAAGCCCTCCTCCTTCATGGCGTCATAGAGGTTGATGCCGTCGTTGGGCGGGCCGCCGGAGCCGCCGTGGTACACCGGCGTGGCGGCGGCAAAGCCGAACAGGGTCACGCTGGCGCTGGGGCTCAAAGGCAGGGCGTCGTTTTCGTTGCGCAGCAGCACGCTGCCCTCCTCCTGGGTGCGGATGATGTGCTCCTTCAGGGCGGCCCGCATCTCCTCCATGGAGCTGTAATCAGACGGATAATAGTTGGTGTCGTCCGTCACCTGGACCGCCGGGGGCAGGGTGCCCAGGAACAGGTTCACATCCCCCTCCCGGGTGAAGGCCAGGCTTTGGCCGAACATGGTCAGGGAGAATATCAGCACCAGAAGGGTGCACAGCCCCCGCCACAGGTAGACTTTTTTCATGTGTGTTCCTCCCGATCCCGTTCCGGTTTACAGGGGCGCGGGGCTCAGCCCATAAAATCGGCGGTAAAGTCGAAGGAGCTGGTCTTGGTGTTGAGCTGCACGGTGGTTTCGGGGAAGGTCAGGCTCTCCAGATACTGCTGGGCGGTCCAGGGCTGGGCGTCGGGGTTGGCCACGGGAGCTCCGGTGGAGGGGTCCACGTCGGCCGGGACCACGGCTTTCCCCATGGCGTCGTTCCAGTTGTCGGTGTCGGCCCAGTAGAGCTGGTCGAAGCTGCGCACCACCCGGGTGGGGGCGGACAGCTTCACGTCCAGCAGGTCCTCGTCCAGGTCGTTGGCCTGGGAGGTATAGGCGCCGTAGAACTTGGTGACGTAGTTCTCCCGCTCGTTGCCCTTGGCGTCGTTGGTGCTCTCGGCCAGCTCCAGGGCGGAGAAGGTGGAGGACGACACCACCAGGCAGTAGGTGTTGTCATCCATCAGGGTGATCTCCTGCTGGGCAAAGGTGGTCAGATAGTAGTTATACTGGGGCCGCATATTGGCGTAGCTCAGGCTGGCGGGGCTGAGGTATACGCCTGTTACCTTGCCGGCGGAGGCCTTCCCGCCGCCGCAGGCGGCCAGGGTCAGGGCCATCGCCGCGGCCAGGGCAAACGCTGCAAGCTTGCTGTGCTTTTTCATTGTAATTTCCTCCTTCTGTTTTCGGGGACGCCCCGTGTGCCACAAATTTAGTCGTTATCACCGGTTTAATCAATGCGGGCCGCATAACCTTTGGCTCTGACCGCACAACCTTACAAATCAAAGCCGCCTTGTCTTGACTTTTCTTATCTAAATTGCTATATTGTTTAGGTGGATTTAGGTAGAAGGGAGGCGGGCCGGTATGATCCAGATTGCCGTTGTGGAGGATAACAAGGAGCAGGCCGCCACGCTGGAATCGTATATCAGGGCTTACGCGGCCGAGTATAAGATCACCGTCTCTGTCTCCGTGTTTTATGACGCCGTCACCTTTTTAGACAAGTACACCCCGTTCCACATCGTATATATGGACATCATGATGCCCATGCTCAACGGCATGGACGCCGCCAAGGCCCTGCGGGAAAAGGATCAGAAGGTGGTGCTCATTTTCGTCACCACCATGCGCCAGTACGCCATCCAGGGCTATGAGGTGTCCGCCGCGGACTTCGTGGTCAAGCCGGTGTCCTATCCGGAATTTGCGCTGAAATTCACAAAGGTGCTGAGCCGGCTGGACCAGAGCTCCGTCCCCACCGTATTCATCCGCACAGAGTCCAGCTTTGTGCGCCTGCTCCCCAGGGACATCCGCTATGTGGAGGTCCGGGGCCACCACTGCGTCTACCATACCGGAAATGGGGAGTACCGCCAGTACCAGACCATGAAAGCCGCGGAGGCCGCGTTAAACGAGCACGGCTTTGCCCGCTGCAATAACTTCCTTCTGGTCAACCTGGCCCATGTGGACCGGGTGGAGGGAATGAATGTCCATATTGGAAGCGAGGTCCTCCAGATCAGCCATCCCCGGCGCAAGGCCTTTTTCGAGGCGTTCGCCCAATTTATGGAGGCACACCGGTTATGATTGACGCCGCCATGTCCCTGATGGGGCGGTTTGCGCTCCAGGGCACCAGCCTCATCCTCACCTACTATCTGTGCTACATCAGCGTCGCCCTGTTTGCCCGCAGGTTCCCCCGCCGGGAATTCTTTCCCGTCCGGGTGGCCGTCACCCTGCTGGAGGGGGTGGCGGTGTGCTTCCTGCTGGCCGTCTGGTACACCGAGGCGGCCTCCCTTCTGGTCCGGGTGCTGTGCTACAGCGCCATTACCGTACTGAACTTTACCGCGCTGATATTCTGCTGGCAGGGCGACATCCAGGAGATGCTGCTGGCCTTCTGCTCCGGCATGGCCGCCTATCAGTTCACCAACAAGCTCTACCCCTTGATTCAGAACTTTTTGGGGATCAACGACCGGGAGACTCTGGTGCTGTTTCATGCCGGCGGAGTCCCCACCAACTGGGACTGGGTGGGGTTTTTCCTCTTCCATCTGGCCGCGTACATTCTGCTGTCCCTGGTTTTCACCCCCAAAAACAAGCTGGTCCACAACCGCCGCACCACCCGCAACGTCATCGTGCTGTCCATCGCCACCGTCACGCTGGTGAACATCCTCATCTGCATCTCCCGGGTGTACGAGGGGGAGAGCGCCATGCTCAACGTAGTGACCAAGATACTGTACGTGGGCTTCAGCCTCACCATCCTCACCATCTGCGCGGGCATCTTCTCCCAAAGCGAGCAGGAGCAGCAGATCAGCATCCTCCGCCAGCTTTGGCGGCAGGACCGGGCGCAGTTCGAGTCCGTTAAGTCCAACATGGACGTGATCAACATGAAATGCCACGATCTGAAGCACATCTTGGATCAGATCGAGGGGCGGCTCACCGAGGAGGAGGCGGTTTCTCTGCGGGAGGCCATCCAGTTTTACGACGCCAACATCAAGACCGGCAACGAGGTTTTGGACGTGGTGCTGTGCGAAAAGGCCATGACCTGCCAGCGCAACGGCATCTCCTTTTCCTGCATGGCCGACGGAGGCAGGTTGGACTTTCTCACCCCAGTGCAGACCTACACTCTGTTTGGAAACATCATCGACAACGCCGTGGAGGCGGTGTCGCCGCTGCCCGAAGGGCAGCGGGTGATTTCCCTGACCTGCCGGGAGGACGGGGACGGCCTGGTCATTGAGGAGTCCAACTATTTCGCCGGCACGCTGTCGCTGGAGGGGGGGCTGCCCGTTACGGACAAGGCGGACCAATCCCGCCACGGATTTGGCACCAAAAGCATCCAGTATATCGCCGGACAGTATGGCGGCGTGATGGACATCAAGTGCATAGACAATATGTTTTTCCTCACCATTCAGTTTCCTCTCCAGCAGAAGAAGCCGGATTTGGCGGGATAGCAAACTAAACGGCCGGGGCGCCCCAAGGGCGGCCCCGGCCGTTTTTTCCTTATCGGACCGTGATTACATAGGTCCCCGCCTGGGAGACCGTCACCCGGTTCCCGTCCAGCTCATACGCCCCGCCGGACACCGTGATCTCCGTGCCCAGGGCCTCCGGCATCACGATGACGCCCCGGGCGTCGATGGAGGACACCGTGAGCACGCCGCCCTCCAGCTTGGCGCCTAACATCCCTTTCGGCGTCCAGACGTTGCAGTCAAAGCTGTCCAGGGCGGCAGAGGGCGCGATCTCGTACTCCTCGAACCCCGCCCTTGTGGGGCGGATGCCGGCCGCGTATTTGGACAGGATGTACAGCGGCGCGGCGGTCCAGCCGTGGTTGATGGTGCCGGTGTCCCCGTCGAAGGTCTCCCACAGGGTGTCGTATTCGTCCCGGAGCATGGGCTCATAGCGCTCCCTCATCCGCTGGAGGGCCAGGTCCGTCCGGCCCATGGCGCACAGGGCCTCCAGGACGTATTTTTCCATAAAGGGGCTGGCCTGGTAGGTGGACATGATGACCTCGGTGATGAGCGGGTAATCGTCCGGCCCCGCCAGCCCGGACAAGGCCAGCATGGCGTTGGCCCGGTCGTCGATATAGCTGCTGTCCGGGCTCTTGAAGCCCTCCTCGGTGTACCAGGCGTCCCGCCAGTTCTCCTCCATGGAAGCGATGCGCTCCCCCAGGAACTCCGTCCCCTCGGTGATGCCCAGCTCTCCGGCCAGTGTCCTGGTGATATTAAGGGCGTAGTAGTAGATGCCCGCCTGGAGCAGCCTGGTGTCGATGCGCTCCCCCCAGTCGTTCCAGGTCCAGGAGCCGTCCCGGTATACGGGCAGGCCGTCCTCCATCTCCACCAGCTGGAGATAGTTGAGGAAGGCGCGGCAATAGGCCGCCGCCGTGTCCCGGTCCCCCGAGTGGAGATAGTAGTGGTAGACGCTGGACATGAAGATAAGACTCTGGTTGGGGATCTCCTGGGGCTTGACGCTGGGGGCGCGGCTGGGGATGGCCCCGTCCGCCCGGGTCCAGGCCGTGCAGGCCAGGATGGCCTTCTTGGTCAGGTCCAGCCCGCCCTGGTCATAGCTGTACAGCGCCGCGTCGATCTGGTTGGAGGCGTCGCCCATGTAGGGGCCCCGCTCCCGCTCGGGGCAGTCCATGAAGGTGTCCCGCATACAGATGGCGATGGTATTCAAGGACTCCTGCCAGAGCTGGTCCAGGGCGGCGTCGGAGGAGGAGAAGGAGCCGGCCCACTCCCCGTTGAAGCCGCTGGCGCGGTAGCCCAGCCGGGTGAACGTCACCCCGGCCTCCGCCTCGATGATGAGCTTGGACCCGCTGCGCCAGGGCCAGTTTTCATAGCGCTGCGCCCCCTCCGCGGTGACGTAGGTGTCCTTGAAGTTGGCCAGCCCCTGCTTGTCGGTATAGGTATCGGTATAGAAGGTGAGCGTTTTGCCCGCCGGGGCCTCCAGCTCAAAATAGGGGGTGAACTGGATGTTGCCCGGCAGCTCCAGCACCAGGGTGGCGTCCTGGGCCAGCGCTTTTCCGGTATAATCCCCGGCGTTGCCGAAGTCGGTGAGCCCGCCGAATTTGACGGGCTTTATCATGGCGGAGTAGAGGTCCCCAAAGGGCAGGTCCCCGGCCTTGGCCACGGGAACGGCGTTTTCCCAGCCGCTGTCGTCATAGTCCGGGGCCATAAACTCCCCCAGGTCCTCCCGGGCGTCGAAATAGACGTTGCGCTCCGCCAGCATGGAGGACTGCTTGTAGCCGGGGTAATCCGCCCCGGCGGTGACCCGGTTGAGATAGCCGGTGTGCCGCGCCGCCTTCCAACTGCTGTCCGAGCGGACGGACACGCCGCCCGCCTCCATCTGGAAGATGAGCCCCGCCTGGGTATTCTCGTCCCCCTCCTCGTTGACGAGCACTGGGACGATGGAGCCGTCCCCCGAGCGCCCGTTGAAGGCCGCCAGCAGGGCGATGGTGTTCCCCCCCTGCTTCAGGTTGGTGAGCTCCACCGTATCATAGTAGCTGTCATAGGGGGTGGGGCCCCGCTTCAGCGAACCGTCCAGCACCGTCAGCTGGCCGTTGACCCACAGCACGTACTTGTCCACGGCGGAGATATAGGCGGTGGCGGAGGGGACGGCCTGGTCCAGGGTGAAGGTCTTGCGGAAGGCCACGTAGCTGTCTTCCGAGCAGCCCTCGGTCCAGATCCAGTGGGCGGTCCAATCGGCCTTTTTGTATGCGCCGATGGCGTCCAGGTATATCAGGCCGGACCGGTCGGGCGTCCCGTTGTCCGGGACAGCAACCTCCGCCGGGGCCGGGCTTCCCGAGCCGGGGGCGTCCGCGCCCTCCTGGTTGCAGCCAGCCAGCAGCGACAGCCCCAGGACGGCGCACAGCGCCAGCGCCACGCCGCGCTTCAAAAGAGTTCTTCTCATTTCCATCTCTCCTCCGCAGTCAATCTGATAGGGGTTCCCATCGCAAATTGTACGCGGAAGGGCCCGTTTGGCAACAACCGCCGCGCAGCCTTGCCGTTTCGCGGCATAACCTTCACCCGCCAGGGGCAGAACCCGCTCCCGGCAGTTCCATCACCCTTTGCCGGCCTTCTTTTTCTTTCTGTGTCTGATAACCAGCCATACGATCAGCGCGATCAGCAAAACGATGATACAGATCGCAGCGGCGGCAACTATTTTAACCGTTTTTGCCAGGTCCAGCACTTCTCCGACGACCGGAAAAGACGGATCATAGCTGCGCCCGTTATGCTCGTCGCCTTTCATGGTAACGCGCCACACTGTTCTGCCCCCTGTGGCAAGAAGCTCATCCAACGCCTCAATCCTGCTGCTGTCAAGATTACATGCCGCGCGGGCGTATGTATCCATTTCAAACATACTGTTTGCGTTGACCGGATAGTCCATCACGGCCCCGAAGGAGAACACAAAGCCCACATCCAGCGGAAAGGTGGGTATGTGCGGGGAACGCAGCCAATATCCGCTGTTTACGCCTTTGAACTGCGCCACCTTAGAGGCGTTGTCCGTAAAGCCGTACGCTTCGTTGGTGATCTCCTCAACAGACGGCAGAAAGATTCTGTCCCCTTCCAGCACCTTTTCCGCCGGGTCGAAATCCACCGTCCCGTTCGCAGCGCCGGGCAGAGGGATCGTAAAGCCGGGGATCACAATGCCGTCATCCGATCTGTTGGTCGGCAGGATCGCGAGCTTCTCCGCCTCGGTAAAGCGCTTCTCATAAAATTCACCGCACCAAAGCCGGATATCGCTGGCGCGATAATCGGTTACGCCGGGGTGTGCCTGAGCGTAATCCTCGCCCCGGTTGGAAAAGGATACCGACACATCCCCGATGTCCCGAAACAGCAGCGTTCCACCCTGATCGTCTCCAATCAGGTTCAGAGACACCAGGAACATGCCCTCCGTCCCCATGTTGGTATGTTCACTGTCAAGCACAAGCCACTTCCCATCAAAACCGGAGTTCTCATCCGGCGTTCCAAAGCAGAGAACATCTCCTGTCCGAATAGGCCGGGAATCCTGGGCGCCCTCCGCGAAGGCAGGTACTGCGGCGGTCTGAATAAGAACGGCTCCTATAACAGCGAGAGCGATTGCCCGAAACGATCTCTTTGTAAGCTTCATAATGATTTTCCCTTTCATGCCCCCGATACTGGGGCCTGTTTAAACGCGCTCCGGCGGTCCTCTCTGCCGCGCGGCGCACGGCCGTCTCCGCCTCTATCCCGCCGCGTCCAGCATACACAAGACTCAGCCGCTTGGAAACGGCCGCCGCGCAGCTTTGCCCTCTTCCGGCATAACCTTTCCGCTTACTCCGCGCGCAGGGCGGCCACCGGGTCCTTCCCGGCGGCGCTCCGGGCGGGAAGGATGCCCGCGGCCGCTGTGATGGCCACGCTCAGCGCCACCAGCACCGCCGCCGCCGTCCAAGGCAGGGACGCCCGCAGCCCGTCCGCCCCCAGCAGGTTCTGGATCATGGAGTTGGCCGGGAGGGTGAGCAGCATGGATACCCCCACGCCCAGCGCCCCCGCCAGCAGGCCCACAATGATGGTCTCGGCGTTGAACACCTGGGAGATGTTCCGCTTGGACGCGCCGATGGCCCGGAGGATGCCGATCTCCTTGGTGCGCTCCATGACGGAGATATGGGTGATAATGCCGATCATGATGGAGGACACCACCAGCGACACCGCCACAAAGGCGATGAGCACATAGGAGATGGCGTTAATCATGGAGCTCACCGAGCCGGTGAGCAGAGCCGCATAGTCGGTGTAGGCGATGCGCTCCGCCTCCGCCGCGCCCGCGTTGTAGCGCTCAATGCAGGTGGACACCGCCTCCTTGGCGTCAAAGCTGTCGGTGTAGATGCTGATGGAGGCGGGGGCGTCCAGGCTGACCTTGCCGAAGGCGGCCATATTATCGGCGTAGCTGCCGCCCGCGATGTACTCGTCATAGACCATGAGCAGGATGTCCTGGTCCGGCGTCCCGGCCAGCCAGCGGTCCATGGCCGCCGCCTCAAAGGCCATGCCGTTGAGCACATTGAGCTTCGGGTCCGCCTCCTGGGCGAGCACCACGGGGCTCCCGTCGGTGCGGGCGATCACATAGTCGGTCAGCAGCTGTGTGTAGGCTACCGGGCCGGTAAGGCTGGCGTTGTCCGCGCCCTCGGCGGGACGGATTACGCCGGTGATGCTCAGCTCCACCGCGCCGTCCAGCAGGCTCTCCGCCTCCATGGCGCTGTCGGTCAGGGTAAACGTGCCGTCTCCGTTATCACGGTACAGGTCGCAGGTGGGAAGCAGATAGAAGGCGTGGCCGCAGATATCTTGATAATCCCAGGCGTGTTCCTCCGCCGCCTCGCCGTCTTTGATTGCCTCCGTAATTTTCCTGTACTCCTCCCCGGTCATGAGTCCCAGCTGGTACAGCTTTTCTGCGGGAATTGAGTTGTTTTCATCCAGCACCAGCACCACTTCATCGTATTTCTCCGGCCAAGCGCCGTAAAGCAGCTCATAGTTTTCCTGGAGAATGGGGTTCACCGGCCCGCCGTCGGGGGCAGGCATGAGCTGGCAGAAGTTCTCCGCCCCGCCGCCGGAGCCGCCCAGCAGGCTGGCCATCTGCTGCATGCCGGACATGGAACCGCCCATGGCCGCGCCGCCGGCCCAGCTGGGCACGGCGGAGGAGCCGGCCGCGTCCACATCGGCGTCGGAGGGCACCAGAACCCCGTCCCCGTCGCGGGAGTAGACGGAAAAGCCCACGTTGTAGCCGTAGACCACGCCGTTTTCGCCCAGATACTGGTGGATTTCGCTGTCCGGATCGTCCAGATACCGCTTGAAGGCGGTGAGGTTGTTCTCCTTGATGTTGGAGGCCACCGCCTCGCTGGCCTCCAGCGCTTCATACCCGGCGTAGACCCGCAGGCGGTCCTCGGTGCGCTCCGGCTGCCCGCCGGCCATGCCGGCCTGGAGGCCCATCATGCCGGATATATCCACAGTTTGGGCGTCAATCGTGATGGGATAGGAGGCCATGGTGCTCTTCTGGATATCGGCGATATAGCCGTTCACCCCGCTGGACAGCGCCAGAATCAGGGCGATGCCGATGATGCCAATGGACCCGGCGAAGGCGGTGAGGAGGGTGCGGCCCTTCTTGGTCCAAAGGTTGTTGAAGCTCAGGGCGAGGGCGGTGGAAAAGGACATTTTCGCCCTGCCGGGGGCCTGGGCCAGGATCGTCCGGGGCTGCTTCTCCGGGGCGAGGGGGCTGCTGTCATCCACAATTCTGCCATCCCGCAGCCTGACGATGCGGGTGGAGTACCGCTCGGCCAGCTCACCGTTGTGGGTGACCATGACCACCAGCCGCTTTTCCGCCACCCTCTTCAGCAGCTCCATTACCTGTACGGAGGTCTCGCTGTCCAGCGCCCCGGTTGGCTCGTCGGCCAGCAGAATATCCGGGTCGTTTACCAGCGCCCGGGCGATGGCCACCCGCTGCATCTGGCCGCCGGAGAGCTGGTTCGGCTTTTTGTGGCCCTGATCCCCCAGCCCGACCTCCTCCAGCGCCTTTCGCGCCCTGGCCCGGCGCTCCTTCCCGGACACGCCGCCGATGGTGAGGGCAAGCTCCACATTGGCCAGGACGGACTGGTGAGGGATGAGGTTATAGCTCTGGAACACAAAGCCGATGGTGTGGTTCCGGTAGCCGTCCCAGTCCCGGTCCTTGTACCGCTTGGTGGACACGTCGTTGATGAGCAGGTCGCCGCCGTCATAGCGGTCCAGCCCGCCGATGATGTTCAGAAGGGTGGTCTTGCCGGAGCCGCTGGGGCCCAGGACAGAGACAAATTCGCTGTCCCGGAAGGACAGGCTGACGCCGTCCAGCGCCTGCTGGACCAGTTCGCCGGTCTGGTATCGTTTCGATATTTCTTTGAGCTGAAGCATGAGACGACTTCCTTTCCTAATGGATGGGGCCATTATGGAAGCCAAATCTCAAATCAACCTCAAGCAAACTTCAACCCAGCCTCAAATCGAAAAATTTTCTCCCGGTGTTGAGGTTCAGTTGAGGTTTGCGGTATAATATGGGCCATCATACTGGGAGGTGGGCGGATGTTTCATATATTAGTGGTGGAAGACGACCGGGATCTGCGGGAGCTGTTCTGCGCGGTGCTGTCGGATCACGGCTACACACCGCTCCCGGCGGAGGACGGAATTTCCGCCTTCGATGTGCTGGAGGGTGCCGATGTGGACCTCATCATTTCCGACGTGATGATGCCCCGGATGGACGGGTTTGAGATGACCCGCGCCCTGCGGGAGGCGGGCTACACCATGCCCGTGCTGCTCATCACCGCCCGGGAGAGCGCCGCCGACAAGCGGGAGGGCTTCCGGGCCGGAACGGACGACTACATGGTCAAGCCCATCGACGTGAACGAGATGGTGTGGCGGGTGGAGGCGCTGCTGCGCCGCAGTCAGATGGCGAGCCGGCGCAGAACAAAGCTGGGCGGCGCGGAGCTGGACTGCGACACCCTGACCGTCCGCACCCAGGCCGGGTCGGCGGAGCTGACTCAGAAGGAGTTCTATCTGCTCTACAAGCTGGCGGCCTCCCCCAACCGCATCTTTACCCGCCGCCAGATCATGGACGACGTCTGGGGGCCGGACAGCGAGGCGGACCCCCACACCCTGGACGTGCATATCAGCCGCCTGCGGGAACGGTTTAAGGACAGCCCGGACTTTCGGATCGTCACCGTCCGGGGGCTGGGCTATAAGGTGGTGGAGGGCGATGGCTATGCGCGGTAAGACGCTCAAACTGTCCACTGTGCTCTCCGGCATGATCTTTCTGTCCATGCACGTGACGGCGCTGCTGTCGATCTCGATGATGTCGGCGCTTTTGTCCGCGGGCGTCCGGGGCATCGTCATGATCCTGTCCGTCGCCGCCGCCTGCACGTCCGCGGCGCTGCTGATCCCCCGGCTGTTCAGCCGCAGGCTGCTCACGGTGCTGACCGGCATGAACCAGGCCGCCGGGGAGGTGGCAAAGGGGAATTTCGATATCACCCTGGATGAAAATATCCCCGTGGAGGAGCTGCGGGACATGGCCCACAGCTTCAACCGCATGACGCGGGAGCTGGCGGGGACGGAGCTGCTGCGAAGCGACTTTGTGGAGAACGTATCCCACGAGTTCAAAACGCCCCTGTCCGCCATTGAGGGCTATGCCACCCTGCTTCAGAAGCCAGGGCTGTCCGGGGAGAAGCGGTCGGAATACACCGCGAAGATCCTGTATAACACCAAGCGCCTGTCCACGCTGACCAGCAGCATCCTCCTGCTGTCCCGTCTGGAGAATCAGGAGCTGGACATCCCCAGGGAGACCTTCTGTCTGGACGAGCAGCTCCGGGAGGTCATCCTCTCCCAGGAGGAGAGCTGGTCCGGGAAAGGGCTGGAACTGGACGTGGACCTGGACAGCGCCGACTACTGGGGGAACCGGGACCTGCTGGCCCATGTGTGGCAGAATCTGCTGGGCAACGCCGTCAAGTTCACCCCGGAGGGTGGGCAGATCCGCATCCGGCTGCGGCGGGAGGACGGCGGGGTGCTGGTAAGCGTGGCGGATTCCGGCCCCGGGATGAGCGAGGATGTCCGGCAGCGGGTGTTCGAGAAGTTCTACCAGGGCGACCCGTCCCGGGCCTCCCAGGGAGCCGGTCTGGGGCTGTCGCTGGCAAAGCGGATCGTGGATCTTCACCGGGGTGAAATATCTGTCTCCAGCCGGCAGGGGTCGGGGACGGTTTTCACGGTGCGTCTTCATTTCCAGAAGCCGCAGTAGATGAGAAACGGTGCCGGGCCGCCACAAGGCCCAAAGCGGAGGCCAGAGGGGCCTTGCCCGCGCCGGGTGGGCCTCGAAAAACCCCCAGGCCACCTGCCCCCGCTCCCCCGGCGGTTTTTCTAATTTCAATCGAACATATGGACAATTCATTTTTCTTGGTGTATAATAACGCCAGCTGGTGGGACGCTGGAAAGGGGGTGCCGGATATGAAAGAGCGCGTTTATTTTGCCATCGACCTTCGCAGCTTTTACGCTTCCGTGGAGTGCATTGAGCGCAATCTGGACCCCCTGACCACCAATCTCGTGGTGGCCGACAAGAGCCGAACTGACAAAACCATCTGTCTGGCGGTCACGCCCTCTTTGAAAGCCTACGGCATCTCCGGCAGGGCGCGGCTGTTTGAGGTGGTGCAGAAGGTGGCGGAGGTGAACGCCCTGCGGCGGCAGAAAGCCCCCGGACGGCAGCTCACCGGCTCCTCCTGGCATGACCCGGATGTGAAAGCCCACTCGGAGCTGGCCCTGGACTACCTGGTGGCCCCGCCCCGAATGGCCCACTATATCGAATGGAGCACGAGGATTTACAACGTATATTTGAAGTATGTGGCGCCCGAAGATTTGTTCGCATATTCAATCGACGAGGTGCTGATGGACGTGACCAACTATCTGCCCACCTATAAGCTTACTCCCCGGGAGCTGGCCCGAAAAATCGTGTTGGACGTGCTGGACACCACCGGCATCACCGCCACGGCGGGCATTGGCACCAACCTGTACTTGGCGAAGGTGGCCATGGATATCTGGGCCAAGCACACCAAGCCGGACAGGAGCGGCGTACGTATCGCGGCCATGGATGAGATGAGCTACCGCCGCCTGCTGTGGGATCACCGCCCCCTCACCGACTTTTGGCGGGTGGGACCGGGCTACGCCAAGAAGCTGGAGGCTCAGGGACTCTATACCATGGGGGACATCGCCCGGTGCTCCGTTGGCAGTCCCGCCGACTACTACAACGAGGAACTTCTTTACAGGATGTTCGGCGTGAACGCGGAACTCCTGATCGACCATAGCTGGGGATATGAGCCGGTGACGATGGCCGACATCAAGGCGTATAAGCCCGAGGCAAAAAGCGTGGGTTCCGGCCAAGTGCTCACCAGCCCCTACACCTTCGGCAAAGCCCGGATGGTGGTCTGGGAGATGGCCGACCAGCTCGCCCTGGATCTGGTGAGCCAGCGGTTGGCAACCAACCAGCTCACCCTCACCGTGGGCTATGACATTGAAAACCTGCGGGATTCCCAGCGCCGGAAGCAGTACCACGGCGAGGTCAAGACAGACCGCTACGGGCGGCAGATCCCCAAGCACGCCCATGGCACCGCCAACCTGGAGGAGTACACCGCCTCCTCCAAGCGCATCACGGCGGCGATCCTGGAGCTGTATGACCGCATCGTGGACAGGAACCTGCTGATCCGGCGGATGTACCTCGCCGCCAACCGGGTGATGAACGAGGCCGATATCCCCGCCGAACCCGTCATGGAGCAGCTTGATCTGTTCACTGACTACGCCGCCGCCCAGGCCCAAAAGGAAGCGGAGGCGGCGGAATTGGCCCGTGAGCGAAAGCTCCAGGAGGCCATGCTGGGCATCAAAAGCAAGTACGGCAAGAACGCCATTTTGAAGGGGACAAATCTGGTGGACGGCGCTACTGCCGCCGAACGGAATTCTAAAATCGGCGGGCACCGGGCCTGAGAAAACGGAGGAGGACAGTATCATGATTGATCTGCTGGACAAAAATATCCAACCTGGGATCGAAGAAATCGCCGAATACGTTAAAAATCCCTTGTTTGCCCGGTTTTGCTTGGAAATCAAGGAAAAATATCACTGCACCGAAATAATTGAGTACAGCTCATGCAGCATGGAAAAGGGCTGGAACGTCAAATTCAAAAAGGCGGGGAAATCGCTGTGCACGATATATCTCCGGGAGGACTATTTTACCGCCATGGTGGTGGTGGGCCGGAAGGAAAAACCGCGCGTTGAGGAGATTCTCCCGGAATGCACGGCAGACTTGCGGCTTCTATATGACCGGACACGGGAAGTGAACGGCCAGCGGTGGCTGATGATCGACCTGGAGGACGATGGCGAGCTGTACCGCGATGTTCTGCGGCTGATCCAGATCCGCCGGAACGGTTGACCGGCGCATCAACAGGAGGGCGTATCCATGGGAGCGTACGACAACATCATCAACCTGCCTCACCCCACCTCCGCCAGACATCCCCGCATGTCCATGGCGGACAGGGCGGCTCAATTCAGCCCCTTCGCCGCCCTGGTCGGCCACGGGGCCGCGATCGAGGAGACCGCCCGGCTCACGAACCGAAGAGTAGAGTTGACGGAGGAGGAAAAGGCCCTTCTGGACGATAAGCTCCGCCTGCTGCTGGAGACGGGCAGGGAGGGCGCGATCACTTACTTCCTGCCCGATGGGCGGAAGGACGGCGGGGCCTATGTCACCGCTGTGGGGACGGTCAAAAGGTTCGACCAGCTGGAGGGGTGGGTCATCCTCACAGACCGGACGGCCATCCCCATCGAGGATATCTTGGAAATTGAAATCTAGGCGCCGTTTGAAAATGGCAGCCACTACTATAAGTTTGCAGGGACCACTAAGGTCCAGGCAAACTTATTTTTTTGTGCCCGCAGGAGGTGAAAAGGGTATGGTTTGCTATACTTCCCGCACTTATGAAGAGCGGAGGACCATTCAAAAACTTTGGTGTCAGCGCCAGTGATAAAATGTAAGAAAACGCCGAGGAAAAAATGTAGATTAGTGGCGGAGGAGGCGAAAAAAAGATAGACTCCCAATAGGGCGAAAAAGAGCCCGGAAAGGGAGTCAGGAAATGAAAGGAGCACAGTGGATGGATATCCGAAGCGACAGACAAAAAGGGCTGAGCTATGTGGAGCTGGGACGGAAGTACCACATGGACCCACGGACAGCAAAGCGGTACGCGGAATCGCCGCAGAAGCCGGAGTACACATTGAGCGAACCCAAGCTAACAAAGATGGACCCGTACAAGCAGATAGTGGACGAGTGGCTGGAGGAAGCGCCGTATTCGGCGCTGCGGATCCTGGAGAAGCTGCGGGAGATGGGATTTGACGGGGGCTACAGCATCGTCAAGGCGTATGTGAGCAGCCGGAAGATGGACTTGAATGAGAAAGCAACAGTGCGGTTTGAGACGATGCCAGGAAAGCAGGGGCAGATGGACTGGGGATTCTTCGAGGATCACCTGGTGTACGAGGATGGGAAGTGGAAAAAACTGTACTGTTTTCTCATGATTCTGGGATATTCGCGGATGCGGTACATCGAATTTGTAACGGACATGAGTACAAACACTCTCATTCGGTGCCATCAGGACGCGTTTCGGTACTTTGGGGGATACCCGGAGGAGATTCTGTACGATATTACTTCTGAAAAACAATCTAGAAAAAAGATGCAGAAAGTGGTAAAATAGACA
>CAJTLI010000029.1:0-9289 GCA_910577525.1 uncultured Oscillospiraceae bacterium
CGGGAAAACATACGGAAACGGCTTTGACATATTCTCTTGTTGCAGTCGCCAATTTGAAAAATCATCCGTTGCTCTTTTCATAATCCTGTCCTCGGAATTTTTCGTTTGCCTGCCCATATCACACATACAGCAAGACATAAGCTCCCGCCAGTACAAGGGCTTTGGACTTTAAGTATAGCACATCTCCCCAGCGAAAACAATCACCGCTTTCTAAAGGCAAATGCGTAACCGGCGGGCATGGACATTTAGGCTTGCGGCACAGCCCCCAACCCCCATGAATACGGGCTTCCTGGGGCGCTCCAAGCCCCGGTGCGGGGCGGGGTAAGGGTTTTATACTACCTACCCCCGAAAACGGCTTTTAACCGTCCACGGGGCTTTTCCCGCCTGATTTTTCCCATCCCTTGAAAAGTTCCTCTTGACAAAAAGCCTAACGGTCTGATCCTGGGCACCCCTGGCGGCGGCAAATCCTTCTCCGCCAAGCGGGAAATCGCAAATATCTTTCTCGTCACCCAGGACGATATCGCCATCATCGACCCGGAGGATGAGTATTCACCCCTGGTGCGGCGGCTGGGTGGGCAGGTCATCGACATCTCCCCCACGTCCAATCAGTACGTCAACCCCATGGACCTGAATTTGAACTACTCCGAGGACGACAACCCCCTGTCGCTGAAAAGCGACTTCATCCTCTCCCTCATGGAGCTGATCGTTGGGGGAAAGGCGGGGCTGGAACCCATTGAGAAAACGGTGATCGACCGCTGCGTCCATATGGTCTACCGGGACTATTTGCAGGACCCCCGGCCCGAGAAGATGCCCGTGCTGGGGGACCTTCATCAGCTTTTGTGCCAGCAGCCCGAGCCGGAGGCCCAGCGGCTGGCTACGGCGCTGGAGATCTACGTCACCGGCTCCCTCAACGTGTTCAACCACCGCACCAATGTGAAGATCAACAGCCGGATCGTGTGCTACATCATCAAAAACCTGGGCAAGCAGCTCAAAAAGATCGGGATGCAGGTGGTCCAGGATCAGGTTTGGGGCCGGGTCAGCGAAAACCGGGACGCCCACAAGTCCACCCGGCTCTATATTGATGAAATGCACCTTTTATTGCGGGATGAGCAGACGGCGGCGTACACAGTGGAGATTTGGAAGCGGTTCCGCAAATGGGGCGGTATTCCCACAGGAATTACGCAAAACGTCAAGGATTTGCTGTCCTCTGCCGAAATCGAGAATATTTTCGAGAACTCGGACTTCATCTATATGCTCAATCAAGCCGCCGGGGACCGCCAAATTCTGGCCAAGCAGCTCAATATCTCCCCCCGCCAGCTCAGCTATGTGACCAACAGTGGGCCGGGTGAGGGGCTTTTGTTTTTCGGGAACGTGATTATCCCCTTCGTGGACCACTTCCCCAAGGATACCGAGCTGTATCAACTGCTCACCACCCGCCCGGAAGATCTGACGAAAGAGGTGTGATAAATGATGGACCCCTTACAGGGACAGGAGGCAGTCCAGCAGTTCATGAAGCTGCTGGTGGAGAATGGGCGGCGTGGGCAGGCAATGGACCTGTCACAGCTCATGTGGTACATGGACGGCATGAACCGGCAATTTGAGGCGGTTTTGGCGGAGTTGCAAGAGGTCAGGGAGCAGCTTGCCCAGGAAAAAAGGCCGTCTATCCGGGAACACATGGAAAACGCGGCGTCTGTGCTTGAGGAGAAGGCACTGGCCGTTCGGGACAAGCTGACCGGCCTGTGGGAGAAGATCACCCAATGCGCCGCCGACGCCGTGCGCAATTTCAAGGAGATGGGCGTGTCCGCATTGGACGGGGCGGTGTCGGCGCTGGGTGTGAAAAAGGCGCTGGAGGCCGTCCAGGACGGTATCAGCGGTCTGGTGGCGGACACCCGGAAAAGCATTGAAAAGGTTGAGGATATGGGGCACGATCTGCGTAGCGCGGGGGGCCATCTGAAAAATGTCGGGAGGGCTTTGCTGGGTAAGGAGGCCCAGGTTGTGAACGGCGGGCAGGAGGGGCGGTTCCAGTCTGTGGTGCTGGCCCCCATGCGCGCCGCCCAACGGCTGTTATCCGGCATGAACAACGCCACCCTCGCAGCCATCGGCAGTACGGAGCACCTGGAGCAGCGGGCGGCGGAGGTTCGCGCCGCCAAAGCGGAGCGGACGGCGGAAAAGCCGGGGAAGCGTCTGACGAAAAGGCCCTCCATTCGCCAAGACCTGGAGGCCAAAAAGCTGGAAGCTGCCGCCCGCGCCGCCGTGCCGGATCGGGAACGTAAGCCCCCGGAGGCGGCGCGATGAGCCGGAACCGCTATCGGGCCAAGTCCAAGCGGGTCCAGAAGCTGGGCCGGGACGGGCTGGTGGAACAGGACAAGGCCACCGGCGAGGAGCGCTGGGTCAGCCAGCGCACGGCGGATATCTCCTTTGGGCCGGACCGCACCCCGGACCAGGGGGTGGCACGGCCCGCCCCGGCCAAGGGGAAGAAGCGCCGCCAGCCTCCACCGTCCCCGGTAGACCGTCCCGGTGGCGAGGTTGAGCCGTCCACCGGCCTGCGGGGGGCGGACGATGTTCCGGCGCAGGCCCCGCCCCCGGTGGAGGACAGCGGCCAGTCTCGGAAACAGCGGCAGCGGCGGCAGGGGCAAAAGCTCCGGCAGAATATGGCCGCTTCCCCTGTCCGGGATCAGCCGGAGGATGGGAAGCTGAGCTTTGAGGCTGACGCTGCCCCTGACCTGATCCCGGAGCCGGATGGGGCCCATCTTCATTTTGAGGATGACCCCGCCCAGGATGCAGGGACAGCGGAGAATGGCTTATCGCCGCCCCCGCCCGCTGGCCTCGATCAGAAACGGCGGCAGCGGAAACAGGCAGAGTGGTTCCGACAGGACGCAACCCCGCCTGTTCAGACCGATACCCAGGATGGTGGGCGGCTTCGTTTTGAGGGCGAGGCCACACCCGCCGCCCAGGAGCATGATACCAGGCAGAAGCGGCCCCGCTTACGCTTTGAGGACGATGAGGCCAGCACCCCGGATGTGGATGGCAAACCCGCCGCCCATTCTCCTTCCCGCCGCCAGCAGCGGCAGTATGATCGGGCGGAGCGGCGGGTGGAACAGTCCGGGCGGCGGCTGGAGCGGGCCCAGGCCCAGTTGCCCATAAAGCGCCGCGCCCGTCTGGAGCAGGAGTATGACGCTAATACGGGGAAGGTTCGCCGCCGTCTGCGGTTCGAGGAGGAGGTACAGCCCGAGCAGGTATCCCCATCCCCGCCCGCCCTGGCGGGCCGCACATTGAAAGCGGCGGCGGTGATGAAGCTCCACGGAAAATTCCGGGAGGTGGAGCACCAGAATGTGGCGGTGGAGGCGGCGCACAAGGGCGAGTTTGCCGCTGAACGGGCCACGGGCCGTTTTTTGCGCTGGAACAAGCGCCGTCTGCGCTCCAAGCCCTACCGGGCGGCGCGTCGGGCGGAACGCCGTCTGGCCCAGGACCGGGCGGAGCTGGCGTGGCAGACCGCCCTCCGGGACCACCCCGAGCTGCGGCGGAAAAGCGCCCTTTCCCGGTGGATGCAGAAGCGGAAACTCAAACGCAAATACGCCCAGGCCGCGCGGGAGGCCCAGCATACCGCCCAGCACACCCAGCAGGCGGCAACCGCCGTAGGGAAAATCGCCCGGGCGGTGCAGCAGTACGCGGCGGCGCACAAGAGCGCCCTGCTGATCGTTGCCATGCTGGCGCTGGTGATCTCCTTTTTCTCGTCGGGGCTGGCCTCCTGCACCGCCATGCTGTCCGGGGGACAAGCCTCCTTCCTGTCCGCCGCCTATTTGGCGAATGAACAGGATATTTGCAGCGCCGAGCTGTATTTCACCGAGCTGGAAACCGACCTTCAGATCAACATCAATGGCACCGCCGCCAGCTTCCCCGGCTATGACGAATACCGCTACAGCGTGGGCGAGATCAGCCACAATCCCTATGAGCTGATGGCCTACCTCGCCACCCTGTACGACCCCTTCACCTTTGAGCAGGTGAAGCCGGAGCTGGACCGGCTGTTTTCTCAAAAATACCAGCTCACCCGGACACCCATCACCGAAACCAAGTACGATGAGAACGACTGCCCCTATGAATGGACAGTGCTGAAAACCACCCTCACCGTGCGCCGGTGGTCGGACCTGATGGCGGAAATCCTCGCCCCAGGGGAGCAGACAGACCGCTATGAATCCTATATGCAGACCCTGGGAGGCCGTCAGGCATTCGCCAATCCCTTTGACTTTTCCTGGCTGGGCCATGTGTCCAGTCCCTACGGCTGGCGGGTCCACCCCATCAGCGGGGAAAAGAACCTGCACCGGGGCGTGGATATCGCCGCCGCCCAGGGCACCGACATCCATGCCGTCCAGGACGGGCGGGTGGTGTCGGCGGGGAACGCTGGCGGCTGCGGCCTGTGCGTGGTGATCGAGGACGAAAAAGGCTATCAGTCCCGGTACGCCCACTGTGCCAGCCTCTCCGTCAACGCGGGGCAGGAAGTGAAGCGGGGGGACGTGATCGCCACGGTGGGCAGCACCGGGGACAGCACCGGCCCCCACCTCCATCTGGAGGTCATGCTGAACGGCGAATACCTGAATCCCTATTATTTTGTGGACACGGGCGGTTATACCAGCGCCCTCCCCGGCACACCGGGCGGGCCGGAAATCCCGGACAATCCCGGCGCGGCAATGGGGAGCGACCGCTTCCAGGCCATGCTGGCCGTGGCAGAGCAGTATCTCGGTTTCCCCTATGTCTGGGGCGGCGCCACCCCCGCCACCTCCTTCGACTGCTCCGGCTATGTGTCCTGGGTCATCAACCACAGCGGCTGGAGCTACGGACGGCTTGGGGTGATGGGCCTGGAGGATATCTGCACCCCGGTGTCCGCCGCTGACGCCCAGCCCGGTGACTTGATCTTCTTCATCGGCACCTACGACGCGCCCTATCCCAACCGGCCCACCCATGTGGGCATCTATGTGGGCGGCGGGCGGATGATCCACTGTGGCGACCCCATTTCCTATGCCAGCATCAACACACCCTATTGGCAGTCTCATTTTTATTCTTTTGGGCGTTTACTCGCGCCCTGACATGATTGGAGGAATGTCATGAAAATTGGTTTATACGATGTGGACGGTCACAACTGGCCCAACCTGTGCCTGATGAAGCTGTCCGCCCACTACAAAGCCCAGGGGGACGATGTGGAGATGTGGTCCCCCGAGGGCAATTACGATCTGGTCTACAAGAGCCGGGTGTTCACCGACAGCTATTCCAAGGACACCCAGGTGATCGTCAATGCCGCCCATGTCATTTGCGGCGGCACGGGCTACGGCCCCGGCCCCGACCTGCCGGACGCGGTGGAGCACGCCCGTCCGGACTACAGCTTATATCCGCAGTTTCAAGGCACCGCCTACGGCTTTCTGACCCGTGGCTGCCCCAGAAACTGCGGATTTTGTATTGTTTCCGGCAAGGAAGGGCGGCGGAGCCGTCAGGTGGCCGACCTGTCCGAGTTCTGGGACGGCCAGCGGGAGATCAAGCTGCTGGATCCCAACCTCCTGGCCTGCCCGGACCATGAAAAGCTGATTTTGCAGTTGGCGGACAGCCGTGCGTGGGTGGACTTCACCCAAGGGCTGGATATCCGGCTCATCACGCCGGACAACGCTGCTCTGCTGAACCGGGTACGGGCCAAGATAATTCATTTCGCCTGGGACGACCCCAACACGGACCTGACCCCCTATTTCCACCGCTTCCTGGAGCTTACCAATATCCACGACTTCCGGCGGCTGCGGGTGTATGTGCTGGTCAACTACAACAGCACCCACGAACAGGACCTGTACCGGGTGGACACCCTGCGCACCATGGGCTTCGACCCCTATGTGATGGTCTATGACCGGCCCAGCGCCCCCCTCGTCACTCTCCAGCTCCAGCGGTGGGTGAACAACAAGCGGATATTCCGGGTGGTGCCCAGCTTTGCGGACTATGTGCCCAACAAGCGGGGAGGCGCGGCCCATGCGTGACGTATTTGAGGTCAAACGGGAGCGGATCAGGGCCGATCTTGCCAACGCCCGGGAGAAAGCCAGCCAGTGGCAGGCCCGCGCCCGCGATTTTGAGCGGCAGCTCACTGAGCTGGAGAACACGGAGATTTTGAGGATGGTCCACGATGTGGCGTCCTCCCCGGAGGAGCTGCGGGGCCTGCTGGACCTGATCCGGGCGGCGCAGGAACCGCCACAGAAAAATTTGACTGACCCAAAGGAGGTCTGAAACAATTTGAAGTGTAAATTTCAGCGTATTTTTTGCTCCCTGCTGTGTCTGGTGATGGCACTATCCCTGACGGGCACCGCCCTGGCTTATGACGGCAGCGAGGGCGAACAGGCCATTGCCATCCGCATCACCCCGCCCAGCGGCTGGGCCGAACAGCGGGCGGAGGTGGAGGTCCGGCTCACCGACAACGCCGGGACCGGCTTTCAGCGTGCCCAGGTCCAGACGGGCGGCGGGGCTTGGCGGGACATCACCGGGGAGCTGGAACAGACGGAGAACCGCTGGTACACGGTGGTGGAGATCACGGAGAACTGCACCGTCTACGTCCGGGTGACGGGCAGGGATGGGACGATCTACGAGAAATCCCAGTATGTTCGGTGCTTTGACACGTCCAACGACCATCGTGCCCCAGCACCTTCCACACCCGGCGGAACCGATGCCACAGCTTCTCCCAACCCAGCGCCCCAGCCTTCGGCGGGGCTCACCACCCCGCCTGGAGGCCAGGGCACGGTGATCGACAATGTTTCCGGCACCGCCACCGAGAGCGGACGGGAGTTCTTCACCATCGCCACCCCGGATGAGAACGTGTTTTATCTGGTTATCGACCGCCAGCGGAACAGCGAGAACGTGTACTTTCTCAACGCCGTTACGGAGTCCGACCTGATGGCGCTGGCGGAGAAGGACCCGGAGGGGCCGTCCCAGTCCGCCGTGCCCGACCCCGCCCCGGTGTGCGCCTGTACCCAGAAATGCGTCCCCGGTGCGGTGAACGCCGCCTGTCCTGTCTGCGTCCTGTCCTGGCAGGGCTGTGCCGCCACAGCGGAGGCCCCCAGTCAGACAGACCCGGAGCCGGAGAAGCCCCAGGACAGCGGCGGGACCGGGACAGTCATCATCGTGCTTCTGGCGGCGCTGGCAGTGGGGGCCGCTGGCTGGTACATCAAGATCTACAAGCCCAAGCACGATCTGGCCGACGCGGAGGACCTGGATGAGCTGACGGGGGGCGAGGAGGAGCCCACCGTCAATGAGGATGATCTGCCCGCTCCCCTCGCCTATGAGGAACCCGCGCCCCGTTCTTATGAAGACGAGCCCTATGAGCCGGACGCCCCCGAGGACTATGGCGGTGACGGCGACGTATGACACGCTTCACCGACAGCCCCTATGAGGTGTTCATGACCCAGGTGCCCACCGGGAGAAGGGGCGCGCCGCCCCCCTCCCGGCCTCCCGGCCACCCCTGCGCGGGGTGCCCCTATGATAAGGGCGCGCCATGTATCGGGGTATGCCTTCGGAAGCTGGTGAGAAAGCGCTGATGGCACCGCTTCAGTACCAATTCAATAAAAACGATGAGTATTTTACCCCGCCCTACAGCTTGAAAAACCAGGTGTTGGCCCGGTTTTATACCATCGGGAAGCCCTTTGCCATGCTCATCAATTTTCAAGGTATTTTTGACAGCCGGGAGCGGTTTCGGCTGTTCAAGGAGAACCAGGTGGAAATGCTCTGGCTCAGTCCGAGGGTAAACTACGTCGGAGCAGCCGGAAAGCGGGGTGGCAAATGGCTGAGATGATCCTTTGCGGCGACGCGCGGGAACAGTTATGCACCCTGGTGGCAGAGAGCGTCCATACTTGTGTGACTTCGCCGCCCTATTACGGTCTGCGGGATTATGGGATTGCGGGGCAGATCGGCGCGGAGTCCTTGCCGGAGGAGTATATCGCTAAATTGGTGGACGTGTTTCGGGAAGTGAAGCGCGTTCTCCGCCCGGATGGGACGCTGTGGGTCAACATCGGGGACAGCTACTGGGGCAAAAACCTGATCGGGATTCCCTGGATGCTGGCCTTTGCGCTGCGGGCGGACGGCTGGTATCTGCGGCAGGATATCATCTGGAACAAAACCCGGTGCATCCCGGAAAGCGTTCGGGACCGCTGCACAAAGAGCCATGAATACATTTTCCTGCTGTCCAAGTCTGACCGCTATTATTTCAATGGGCCAGCGATCCGGGAGCCGGTGGCGGAAAGCACCATAGCCCGCATGAAGCAGGATATCGCCCATCAAAAGGGGTCGTTTCGTCAGCCGGGGAAAACAAACGGACCGCTGAAACCGGGCGGGGACGGGAAAACCCGGAACAAACGGAGCGTGTGGAGCCTGTGTCCGGCGTATTTCAAAGGCGCTCACTGTGCCGTATTCCCGGAAAAGCTGGTTGAGCCGTGCATACTGGCCGGGTGTCCAGAGGGCGGGATGGTGCTGGACCCCTTTGCGGGGAGCGGCACCACCGGCGCTGTCGCCAAACGCCTCGGGCGCAGCTTCACCGGAGTTGAAATCAACCCCGCATACTGCAAGATCGCCGCTGATCGTATTGCGGCAAGTTAAGGAAGGACGTGATACTTATACAATTAGTAATCGCTGAAAAGCCGTCCGTGGCCCGAGCTATCGCCCAGGTGCTGGGCGCCTCGAAAAAACGGGACGGCTGCATGGAAGGAACCGGCTGGCTGGTGGGCTGGTGCCTCGGCCATCTGGTGGAGCTGGCCCCCGCCGACGCCTATGACCCCAAATATTCCAAGTGGACCTACGCCGACCTGCCCATTGTCCCTGATAAATGGCAGTACCGGGTGCTGCCGGACACCAGGAAGCAGTTTGACCTACTGCGCCAGCTCATGGGTCGGGACGATGTGGACACTGTGGTGTGCGCCACCGATGCGGGCCGGGAGGGGGAGCTGATCTTCCGGCTGGTCTATGACCTGTGCGGCTGTACCAAGCCGGTGAAGCGGCTGTGGATCTCCTCCATGGAGGAGCCCGCTATCCGCAAGGGGTTTGAAAACCTGCTGGACAGCGCCAACTACGACAACCTCTACGCCGCCGCCCTGTGCCGCGCCAAGGCGGATTGGCTGGTGGGCATTAACGGCACCCGGCTGTTTTCCACGCTTTACAAGGGGCAGACGCTGAACGTGGGCCGGGTGCTCACCCCCACGCTGGCCCTGCTGATGGAGCGGGAGGCGGCAATCAATAGCTTCAAGAAGGAGAAGTTCTACACCGTGGAGCTGAAGCTGGAGGG
>CAJTLI010000029.1:9299-27532 GCA_910577525.1 uncultured Oscillospiraceae bacterium
GGTCAGCGGGCGCGTCAAGTCCAAGACAGAGGCGGAAAAGCTGCGCAAAGCCTGCCTGGGCACGTCCGCCACGGTGAGGCTGCTGGAACGGAAGGAGCGGACGGAGCAGCCCCCTGCCCTCTATGACCTGACCACCCTCCAGCGGGAGGCCAACCGGCTGTTCGGCTACACCGCCCAGGAATCCCTTGATTACCTCCAGTCCCTGTATGAAAAACGGCTGGCTACCTACCCCCGGACGGACAGCCGGTATCTGACGGAGGACATGGCGGCGGGCCTGCCCGCATTGTGCCGGACCGTGGCGGAGGCGCTGCCCTTCCTGGAGGGCCTGCCCCTGCCGGTGAACGCCGACCAGGTGACGGACAGCTCCAAAGTGACCGACCACCACGCTGTCATCCCCACGGCGGAGATTGCCGGGGCTGATCTGGTCTCCCTGCCCACCGGGGAACGGAACGTCCTCACCATGCTCGCCGCCCGCCTGCTGTGCGCCGTGGGCGAACCCCATATCTACGCTGAAACCGCTGTCACGCTGGAATGTGGCGGCGGTTCTTTTACGGCCAAGGGGCGGACGGAGGCTGCAATGGGCTGGAAGGAAGCGGAGCGGGCCTGTCTCGCTTCGCTGAAAAAGGCCCCGAAAGGTGCGCCGCCCGCCGCCCTGCCGGAGTTGGCCGAGGGCCAGACGCTGGAGGGCGGCGACGCGGTGCTGAAGTCCGGCACCACCTCTCCCCCGGCACGTTTCAGCGAGGACACTCTGCTCTTGGCCATGGAGCGGGCCAGCGCGGAGGACTTTGCCAAGCTGGAGGACGTGGAACGCAAAGGGCTGGGAACTCCCGCCACCCGCGCCGCCATCATTGAAAAGCTGGTGCGTTCTGGCTACGCGGCGCGGGAGGGCAGGTATCTGGTCCCCACGGAGAAGGGGCTGGCCCTGGCCTGGGCCATGCCCGACCAGCTCAAATCCGCCAAGCTGACGGCGGAGTGGGAGGAACGGCTGGGGGCTGTGGAGCGGGGTGAACTGGCCCCGGAGGAGTTCATGGCCGGGATCGTAGAGATGCTGCGGGGGCTGGTACGGGGCTACGCCAACGTGTCCGTGGCCTCGTCCGCTCTGTCCCGTTCCGGGCGGACCGTGGTGGGCAAGTGCCCCCGGTGCGGCAAGGATGTGGTGGAGGGAAAAAAGAGCTTTTTCTGCGAAGGCTACTACGACACGCCGCCCTGCGGCTTTGCCCTGTGGAAAAACAACCGCTTTTTCGCCAGCAAGCGCAAGGAGCTGACCCGAAAGATCGCCGCCGCCCTCCTGCGAGACGGTCGGGCCCATGTGACCAACCTGTTCTCCGAGCGCAAGGGCGTTTTCTATGACGCCACGGTGGTGATGGCGGACGACGGCGGGAAATATGTGCGCTTTGAGCTGGAATTTGACAAGAGGAAGGGAGCGAAATGAAGATGGAAAAAACCAAAAAATTTGATCAATGCCTGAAAAACCTGCTCACCGTCAGCGGAATGGGCCGGGATGAGCTGGCCCGCGCGGCGGGTGTGTCCGTGCCGGTGGTGAACCGCTGGCTCAACGGGGCCAGCGCCCCGGACGTGTATCAGTTCCGGGCCATCGCCAACTACTTCGGGATGCCCTATGGATGGTTCCTGGATGGGGACGATGATTTCCCCGGCGCGGAGGAAGTGTCCGAGAAGCTGGGCCTGTCCCCGGATACGGTGGAAGCCCTGCGGGAGCTGGCCGGTTCTGGGCAAGAGGGGGTGCTGGCGGCGGTGGACGACGCCGTCCACGCCGTCATTGGAGCTGCCTGCGCCGCATATGGCGAGGTGCTGCCTCTTGCAGAGCAGTTCTCCCACATTGCGGAGGAAGCCCTTGCTTTGTATGGGGAGAGTCAGTGATGGATTGGGATGCGGCACAGAAGCGGGAAGCGGAATTCCTTTCCCGCGAGGGCGACGCGGCGGCAGTCTACCGCTTTGACGAGGAAGTGATGACTACACCCTCTATGACAGAGAAACCATGCGGCAGTTGGACGGCGGACGGATGGAGGTAGTTTCGGATATTCGGGACGATCCCTGGCAGGTCCATTGGCTGGCTGCGCGGAATATTTTGGAGTGCATGACGGATCTGGGCGGCGCTCCTCTGGGGCCTGTGTCCATAGACCTGCTGGAGACCTTACAGGACGCCGCCATGCGGGAGATGGAGGAACGCGCTGCCGCCATCAAAGCACCCAAGCCCTCCTTGCGGGATGATTTGAAGCGGTGCCAGCAGAAGGCGGCAGACCGTGCCCATGGCGGCACCGCCAGCGGACCCCGCCACGGACAGGAGCGGTAACGGTATGAAGCTGAGTAAAATCGAGCAGGAGACCATCATCAATTTCAACGAGGCCGACGGCACCGCCAGCATCTACACCCACAACGAGGCGTTGAAGCGCCAACTGTCGGAACTGTACCGGACCCATCCGGAGCAGGTGCGCCAGACCGACGCCAACCGCTGGGGCGGGCTGTCCTTCGAGCTGCCTAAAAAGTGGCTGAAGGTGTCCCCGCCCCGTGTACTCTCCCCAGCGCAGAGGGCGGTGCTGGACAGGATGAACCAGAAGCGGCGCTGAAATTAATCGGCTAAGTTTACAACAGAACCCGGCATCATCCACAGAGGATCAATGCCGGGTTCTGTTATTATGCGAAAAAAGCAACGCCCTGCCTTTCGACAGGGCGTTACAAACATTTTAATCCCGAACATTTGTAAGCCGCCTATCGGGGAGCGAACACTATTTGCACTCCTGACCATTTATAAGCCGCATATCAGGAAGCGAACACTATTTTGAGGGAAACTAATTCCCAATTCATATTATACCCATGAGCTTGGTGTATGTCAATAATATCCTACACGTTTTGAAGATACCTAACAAATTCACCCCAGCAGATATACGCACGCTTCATCCGATGGACTTTACCCATAGGCAAGACCCGGAGAGGACTGACCCTCCGGGTCCTTTTATTCTATAACAAAGGAGGATTTCATGGCAAATAAACTTCAATATGTATCTGAACTGGCAGACCAGACTGCCCATGACGTGACGCGCAGCACAGCCGAATGGAAACGGTATTTGTCCGTCAGCAGCCGTCTATTCAAATATCCCTTTGACGAACAGCTCCTGATCTACGCCCAGCGCCCGGACGCCACCGCCTGCGCCAGCATGGAGCTGTGGAACAACGCCATGCGGCGGTGGGTGAAGCCCCGCTCCAAGGGCATCGCCCTCATCCGCAAGGACAGGCGGGGTAGGCCCTCCCTGGAATACGTCTTTGACGTGTCGGACACCCGGCCCGTCCGTGGGGCCAAGACGCCCTACCTGTGGGAGATGGGCGAGAACCACCACGCCGCCGTGCTGGAGGCGCTGGAGCGGCGGTACGGCCCCGTAGGGGACGGGGACATTGGAGAACAGCTCATGGAGCTGGCGGCGCGGGCGGTAAACGAGGTCTACCGGGACAGCCTCACCGATCTGTCCTACGATGTGCAAAACAGTCTGCTGGAGGAGTTGGACGACCTCAATCTGGAGGTGCGCTTCCGGGACGTGCTCACCGCCAGCGTCCAGTACGCCGTCCTCACCCGCTGCGGCCTGGACCCCGGCGAGTTCATGGAGGACGGCGATCTGGCGGGAATCACCGAATTCTCCACTCCCAACCTCCTCCACCACCTGGGCAGCGCCGCCAGCGCGGTGTCCAGGGAACTGCTGGGCGAAATCGGCAGGGTGGTCAAGACCTGGGACCGGGAGCAGGCAAAAGAAAATAAGAAAAATTTGGAAAATCCCCTTGCAATTTATCAGGAAACCGGGTATACTGAGGACGCAAGGGAATTTAACACCGTAAAGCACGAAAGCGATGAAAGGAGCGGTCAAGATGAAGGAGCTGGCTTACAAGCAGGCGGGGGATTACCTGATCCCGGACCTGATGATGGACGGAGCGGACGAGCTGGAGGAGATGCCCCTGGGCAAGTATGGGATGCTGCGGCAGACCTTCCTGATGGACCATCATCCGGGGACGTACACATCCATGCTGCTGACCGGGCGGCTGGAGCCCCACCTGCGGGAGATCGACAGTCAGGCGCGGGAGCAGGTGGATCGGATGGTGGCCGACTTGAAGAAAGCCAACGGCGTGGACGAGGCGATGAAGGCGCGGAATCAGATGGGCTGGGTGCAGGCGGTGAACAACTTCACACAGCAGGCGGAGGAGATCGTGCTGACAGAGATCGTTTACAAGTAAATCAAGATGAGGCACAGACGGCGGGCGGACAGCCCGCCGTTTCCGCGTCTGCGGACGATGTGAAAGCGCAGACGAAAGGCTCCGCCCTCTCCCAATTCCATCTGTTCCCCCCGGTGGAGGAGCAGGTGGAGCGCATCGCCCAGGCCCAGGCAGAGGAACGGCAGGCGCTTCAACAGCAGACCGTTATCCCCGCTGAGCCGGTGCCGGAGACGGTGGTTGGCCGCGCCCTCACCTGCGGCGGCAACGACCGGCACAGTATAGAGCGCATCGTGGCGTTTTTCCAGAAGAACCCCACCGGGTCCGCCGCCGCGTCCTTCTTGGAGAAGGAGTTTGGCGAGAGTGGCAAGGGCGTAACCATCGGCGGGAAGGAGTACGCCCTGTGGTTCAGCAAAGAGGGGTTCCGTATTGCCCAGGGCCGTTCCGCGTTTGGCCCCGGCAGTACGCTGGTCTCATGGGTGAACGCCGCCGTCATGGTGTCCAAGCTCTTGCGGGGCGGGATGTTTGCCGCCCAGGAGAAGATCAACGGGGCCGAGGACAACGAGTACCGGGAGCTGGCGGAAAAGCTGTGGTATCTATGCCAGGATTCCAGCGAGAGTGCCAGGGAACGGAACCTGCTGCCCACACTATCAAAAATCTACTGGACGAAGGGCTTTCCTGATGAATCCCAGCAGTTCGCTGAGCTGCTGAAAGCCCCGGACAGCCGTCAGCAGATCGCGCGGGAGTTAGCCGAATTTGTGGGAGCGTATGATGATGACCCAACGCTGTTACGTTACAGGCGTATCCACAATCCCCAAAAATTGCTGGCCGATGTGGTAAATCTGTTCACACCCCGCGAGAAGTTTCGCACGGTAGAGGGCTTTGCCCCGGCCAGGGCCAGCTTCATTACCGAGGATGAGATCGATCAACTGCTTCTGCGGGGCGGCAGCTATGAGGATAGTAAATTCGGCATTTATTCTTACTTTGTGCAGGGCCACAACGCCCAGGAGTGCGCCAAGTTCTTACGGGAGGCGTATGGCGAGGGCGGGTTTGCGTGCATCGGATACAATGAATCGCACGGCAGTAAAGGGATCAAATTCACCCGTGAGGATGATGAATCCGGCTTTAAGGGCTATGCCACCATTCAACTGAACTGGAACCAGGCGCAGAAGCGCGTCCGGGCTCTGATCGACAGCGGGAAATATCTCAGTTTTCTGGAAAAGTCCCGCCTATCCCATTATGAAAACGGTCAGCTTGCCCGGAGGATCTATTGGTTCTATCGGGCTGATCCCAACCGGGCAACACCTCTTAACCCCGACATAGACGAGGCGGTTAAGACGATTATGGATGTGCTGGACGCAGACGGTTCCGAAAAAATATCTGGGCTGTCCCAGGAGATGAGCAATATCCTGGCCGCTGTGTCCCCGGACAGTGAAGCCTACCATCGCATGGTCCCCGTCCTACGGGATGTGGAGGCGTTCAGACGGGGCGAATACTCCCTGTTCACGCCGCTGCCGGAGTCGGTCTTGGAGGCCGAGCGTCAAGCGAAACAGGCGGCGAGAGAGGCCCGGAAGGCCGAACAGGAGGCCCAGAAGACTGAACAGGCACAACGCATACTCCAGGCCCAGAAGGAGGTTCCGAAGGAGCCGGAGGGCAAACTGGCGGCTGTGGCCCGCGCCCTGGGGAAGAAGATGCAGCCCCAGGCAACGGAGAATGACGATGGGCAGATGTCCTTTGACCTGTTCTCTATGCCAGTCCCGGTACAGGAGGAGCCACCCGCCACCGAACCTGCCGCGCCAGCGGCTGAGCCCGCCGCGCCCCAGGCGGAGGAGGAGAGTTCCCGCGCTCCATGGTGGGATGAACTGAACGAGGTCAGGCAGGCCCACCCGGACAGCATCCTCTTGAACCAGGTGGGAGATTTCTTTGAGCTGTACGGCGAGGACGCCAAGACCGCCGCCGCCCTGCTGGGGCTGACCCTCACCACCCGGCCTATCGGCGGCGTGGGACGGGTGGATATGTGCGGCTTCCCCGCCCATGCGCTGGATGAGTATGTGGAAAAACTGCGGGTCAGCCATGACGTGACGGTTGTTCCCATTGACAGACAGCCCCACACCATGCGCTCCCTCCCTGATGGGGCCGATGATGTCAAAATCACCGTCCCCAACTACAAAGCAACGGTGACTGCGGAGGAAGCGCCGCTGCTGGAACGGCTCATGGCGGACGCCGGGATCAGCGCCGCCCGGCTCGACCATGAGAACGGCGAAGTCACATTCAGCTTTTCGGCTGCTGACCGGGACGCGGTTGAAAACTTGATCGAAAAATTGAGAGCAGAACTGACCAAAGCGGTTTCGGCCACATATGCCGCGTCCACCCAGAAAAAGCCCGGACGGTCCAGGCCGGAGCTGAATTACCGCGCTTTGGCGAAGCTGTTTCCCGAGGTGGTCAGCGGCGAGTACCGCTATCTGCGCCTGGAAGCCGGGGAGAGCATGATGCCCCTGCATCTGGTGTGGACGGGCGCGGATGAAATTTCAATCAGTCACACCTATATTCACAATGGCAATGTGATTGTCAGCGCCATTTGAAAATGTCGATTTTCGCCGGAATGGAGTGTCGTTTTTAACAGGACAGCATACAGGTGTTATACAGCCTTAACCACTATCCGACTTGCCGGTTTGAAGTCCGTCAAGCCCTGATTTATCAGCTTGTTTCAGGCTTGACGGACGAAAACGGCAAGTATAATTATGCAAAGGCTGTACACCATTACCCGCCATTTTTCGACATATCCTGTTCGGCGAAAAACTACAAAATCGCATCGGCGCTGACAGTGATGCGTGACCCGGAGATGACCTTCCGGGTGGACCGGGATAAGGGAACGCTGGAACCGCTCACCTTCCTGCAGGACGGCTCCATTCAACTCTATCAGGAGGTCTATCCCGAACCCGGCAGATGGGTCCCCAAGCTGCGAGGCGATCTGAACGCCTTTGCCCAGCAATGGTTCAAAAATATCAGTGAACAGGGCTATCTTAAAAAGGAAGCTCTTATATCGCGGGACGGCGAGGACGTGCGGCTGACGTTTAACCAGGACGGCAATGCGCTGTCCCCTGCCCCAGATGTGCCAGCTACCCAGCAGGACCCCGGCGCGAAAGTCCTCGCTCCCGCAGATCCCCCGGAGCGTTTTGAAATCGCCCGCCTTTGGGGTGGCAGCGCTCCCTTTGGCATTTGGGACAACAAGGCAGAAGCGTTTTGCGAATATGAAAACAGCTATACGCTCCAATTTGTAGAGCAAAGCAACGCTGAGAACTATCTGAAAAATATTCAAGAGATCCACGGACAGATTATGCTCCCGGAACCTTCCGCCGCATGGGTAGGCAATCCGATTGCAATTTATAAACAAGCCCTGCTTATGCTGGACCGGGCCGTGAAAAGCAGCAGCCTTTATGCTCATCTGCGGGAGCGGGGTCTTGATTACAGCGGCGCATGGGATACGCTGAACGCTGAAATACCCCAGCTTATGAAAGGGGCCATGAGCTTCTACCCCGAAATCAGGGCCGCGTACCAACTTCTGCCTATGTTCCGGGAATGGCTGGTGGAGGATGTTCTGGAACGCAACTACCAGGATGTACCAGACGGTTTGGAGGCCCCGGTGCGCCATGCCAATGACCAGGACGCCCCGGAGTGGTTGAAAGAGGCTCTTTCCATCCCTGCTGTGGAACATTCAGAGCCGGAGCGGGATGGGGCCAATACCCCAGTACCCCCAGCTCCGGAGGCAGTGCCTAACCCTGCCGGGGCGGGTGCGCCGGAACAGCCGGAAAAGGATGCTGCCATCCCCGTTGAACCTGACTTCGCGCCCAATGCCGATCAATATTGGGATTTGAAAGCCCAGCACCCGGATAAGCTCGTCGGCGTCCAGGTGGGGGAGTTTATGATGTTCTACGGCAAGGACGCGGAGGAGGCTTCCGCCGCGCTGGGGACCAAAGCGCCGGTGCTGGATATTCCCGGCCTGGGCCAGACCCCCGCCACCGGGAGCCGGGACGCATGGCAGGCGGTTCTTAAAAAGCTGCTGGAACATGAGCACAGCGTGGTGCTGGCCCGCCCCGACCCCGAGCACGGCCCGGACGCGCCCTATGAGGTTATCCAGGAAAGCAGCGCTGCCGACTATATCCCCGTCGGCATGGAGCTGATGATGGACGGGCGGCGCATGAAGATCGACAGCGTGGATTATGCCAACAACGAGGTCAAGCTGCTGGACCTGGATATACGGGGCTGGTTCCCTGTTTTCCGCTCAGCGCCCGTACCCTATGTGCGGGAATCTGTGGAGGACGCGCTTACCAGCGAGGAGTACATCACCGCTGAGATGGCCCACCAGCTCAGACAGGAGGAAGCGGCGGAGGCCGCTGCCGCCAGCACCCAAGCCCATGACGGCCCTGCACAGCTTCCCGAGCCCGAGCCGGAACAGGTGGAGATCGATGGCGGGCAGATCGCACAGCCCAAACCGCCAGCGCCCTGGTCCACCCAGGAGCGGCACAATTTCCATATCACTGACGATAACCTGGGTGCGGGCGGCGAGAAAACCAAATATCAGTACAATGTGACGGCCATCCGCACCTTGAAGCAGATCGAGGGGGAGGGCCGTCTTGCCACACCCGAGGAGCAGGAGGTTTTGTCCCGCTACGTGGGCTGGGGCGGTATTTCCAAGGCGTTCGACCCGGACGACCCCAAGTGGGCCAAGGAGTACGCCGAGCTGAAAGAGCTGCTGACCCCCGAGGAGTACAATTCCGCCCGCAGTACGGTGCTCAACGCCCACTACACCAGCCCCACCGTCATTAAGGCCATGTATCAGGCGGTGGAGAATATGAAGTTTCAGCCGGGGACCGTGCTGGAGCCCTCCATGGGCGTCGGCAATTTCTTCGGCCTCCTGCCGGAGTCCCTGGCCGGGGCCAAGCTGTATGGCGTGGAGCTGGACAGCCTCACCGGGCGCATTGCCAGACAGCTCTACCAGAAAGCAGACATCACCGTGGACGGCTTTGAAACAACCAATCAGCGGGACTTTTACGATCTGGCTGTGGGCAATGTCCCCTTCGGGCAGTACCACGTCAACGACCCGGCCTATAACAAGCTGGGCTTCAACATCCACAACTACTTTTTCGCCAAAGCGCTGGACCAGGTGCGTCCCGGCGGCATCGTGGCCTTTGTCACCAGCCGTTACACCATGGACGCCAAGGATTCCACCGTGCGCAAGTATCTGGCGGAGCGGGCCGACCTGCTGGGGGCCATCCGCCTGCCGGAGAACGCCTTCAAGGCCAACGCCGGGACGGAAGTGGTGTCCGACATCATCTTTTTGCAAAAGAGAGACCGGCCCGCCGTGGAGCTTCCCAGTTGGGTTGGGGTGGGCGAGAATGACGATGGATTTAAGATCAACAATTATTTTTTAGAGCACCCGGACATGGTGCTGGGCACCCCCACCTCGGACAGCACCCAGTATGGCAGACAGGACTACACCGTGGCCCCCATCGAGGGGGCGAACCTCGCCGACCAGCTTGCCGGGGCCATTCAGAACCTCGCCCCGCCCGACCGGGAGCTGCTGGAGCTGGACGCAGCGGATGAACAGACCGGCGAGGCGCTGGAATCCATTCCCGCCGACCCGTCCGTGCGCAATTTCAGTTACACCCTTTATGACGGCAAGCTCTATTTCCGCGAGAATTCCCGCATGACGCCGGTGACACTGGGCAAGACGCCCATGGAGCGCGTCAAGGGCATGATCGCCATTCGGGACAGCGCCCGGAAGCTCATCGACCTCCAACTGCAAAACGCCGGGGACGATGAAGTCAAGGCGGAACAGGCCAAACTCAACCACTTTTACGACCAATTCACCAAGAAATACGGGCTGCTGAACAGTCTGGGCAATGAGCTGGCCTTTGAGCAGGATTCCGCCTATCCCCTGCTGTGTTCGCTGGAGGTTATCGACGATGAGGGCAAGCTGGAGCGCAAGGCGGATATGTTCACCAAGCGCACCATCCAGAACCGCCGCCCTGTCACCGGCGTGGACACGGCGGTGGAGGCCCTGGCGGTGTCCATCGGGGAGAAGGCCAAGGTGGACCTGGAGTACATGGCCGGTCTCATGGGCGGGCCTGACAAAATCCCGCAGATCGTGGCCGACTTAGAGGGCATCATTTTCAAAGACCCCGCCACCGGCCCCTTCGACTTTGCGGAGGGCGGCGAGAGCTGGTCCCGTGGCTGGCAGGCGGCAGACGAATACCTGTCCGGCGATGTGCGTGTGAAACTGGCCCAGGCCCGCCTCGCGGCGGAGGACCATCCAGAGTTCGCCGTCAATGTGGAAAAGCTGGAGCAGGTGCAGCCCAAGGATCTGACAGCCTCGGAGATCAGCGTCCGCGTCGGCGCGTCCTGGATCGCCCCCGAATACTATCAGCAGTTCATGTATGAGCTGTGCCAGACCCCGGAACGGCTGCGGGACGACAAAATCAAGCTGATGTATTCCGATTCCTCCGGCGAGTGGCGGGTGCTGAACAAGAGCGCCGACAGCAAAGATAACGTCCGTGTCCATACCACCTACGGCACCAAGCGGGTCAACGCCTATGAGCTTTTCGAGGCGCTGCTGAACCAGCGGGATGTGCGCGTTTTTGATAAGAAATGGTTGGATGGGCAGGAGGTTCGCGTCCTCAACGAGAAGGAGACCGCCATCGCCCAGCAGAAGCAGGAGGCCATCGGCGAGGCGTTCAAGGACTGGATCTTCAAGGACCCAGAACGCCGGGAGGCCCTGTGCCGGAAGTACAATGACAAATTCAACAACATCCGGCCACGGGAGTACGATGGCTCCCACATCAATTTTGTGGGCATGAACCCGGAGATCAGCCTGCGGCCTCACCAGCGTAACGCCGTGGCCCATATCCTCTATGGCAAAAACACCCTGCTGGCCCACTGCGTCGGCGCGGGCAAGACCTATGAGATGGTGGCCGCAGCCATGGAGAGCAAGCGCCTGGGGCTGTGTCAAAAATCTCTATTCGTCGTCCCTAACCACTTGACGGAACAATGGGGCGGCGATTTTTTGCGCCTTTATCCTGGCGCGAAGGTGCTGGTTGCCACAAAAAAGGACTTTGAACCCAAGCGCCGCCGCAAGTTCTGCGCCCGTATCGCCACCGGCGACTATGACGCGGTTATCATCGGACACAGCCAGTTTGAGAAGATTCCCCTTTCCCCGGAGCGCCAAAAGGCCGTCATCGAGGACCAGATCGACGAAATCATAGAGGCCATTCGGGAGGCCAAGGAAGAGGATGGGGACCGCTTCACCGTCAAGCAGTTGGAAAAGACCAAGAAAAATCTGGAGGCCAAGCTGAAGCGGCTGACGGAGAGTAAGAAAAAGGACAATGTGGTGACCTTTGAGGAGCTGGGGGTGGACCGTCTATTTGTGGACGAGGCCCACAGTTTTAAGAATTTGTTCCTCCACACCAAAATGAGCCGTGTGGCGGGCATTGCCCAGACGGACGCCCAGAAATCCAGCGATATGTTTGGCAAGTGCCGCTATATGGACGAGCTCACCGGCGGGCGGGGCGTCACTTTCGCCACAGGTACGCCCATTTCCAATAGTATGGTAGAGCTCTACACCATGATGCGCTATCTCCAGTTCGACACGCTGGTGAAGAACGGCCACCGCCATTTCGACAACTGGGCGGCGGACTTCGGGGAGAAGGTGACGGCCATGGAGCTGAAGCCGGAGGGGACGGGGTTCCGTTCCAAGACCCGGTTCGCCAAGTTCTACAACCTGCCGGAGCTCATCAGCATCTGGAAGGAGGCCGCTGATATTCAGACGGCGGATATGCTGAACCTGCCCGTGCCGGAGGCGGAGTACATCACCGTCACCACCGAGCCCAGCGCTTTCCAACAGGAGATGGTGGCGGAGCTGGGGGAGCGGGCGGAGTCTGTGCGGAACAGGCTGGTGGACCCGTCTGTTGACAATATGCTGCGGATTACGTCTGACGGGCGCAAGCTGGCGCTGGATCAGCGTTTGCAGAACCCTCTCCTGCCCGACGACCCCAACAGCAAGGTCAACGCCTGTGTGAAGAACATCATCAAGGAGTGGCGGGACAGCGCGGATATCCGGGGGACCCAGTTGGTCTTTTACGATTTGAGCACACCCAAAGGGGACGGCAAATTCAACGTCTACGATGATATCAAAACAAAGCTCATCGCCCAGGGGATTCCCCAGGAGGAGATCGCGTTCATCCACGACGCCAACACGGAGGCGCAAAAGGCGGAGCTGTTTGCCAAGGTGCGCCGGGGGCAGGTGCGGGTGCTCATCGGAAGCACCCAGAAAATGGGAGCTGGCACCAACGTCCAGGACCGCATCGTGGCCTCCCATGACCTCGACTGCCCATGGCAGCCCGCTGATTTGGAGCAGCGCGCCGGTCGCTCGCTGCGCCAGGGCAACATGAATCAAAAGGTGCGGATGTACAAGTATGTCACCAAGGGCACCTTTGACGCCTACAACTGGGGGCTGATGGAGAACAAGCAGAAATTCATCGGCCAAGTCATGACCAGCAAATCCCCCGCCCGGTCCGCCGAGGATGTGGACGCCACCGCCCTGTCCTACGCCGAGGTCAAGGCTCTTGCCACCGGGGACGACAGGATTCGGGAAAAGATGGACCTGGACGTGCAGGTGGCGAAGCTGAAAATGCTGAAGGCCAACCACACCGCCATGCAGTATGAGATGCAGGACAAGGCGCTGAAATACTATCCTCAAAAAATGGCCGAGACACGGCTGGTCATTGAGGCGCTGGGGAAGGATCTGCCCATCGTGCAGGCCCATCCTGTCAAAGAGGACGCTTTCACCATGACCGTCATGGGGCAGGTGTTCACCGAACGCAAGGCGGCGGGCGAGGCCATCATCAAGGCGTGCATGCTCATGAGTGACCCGGAGAAACCCTTTGACCTGGGCGAGTACCGGGGTTTCCCCATGCAGCTCCATTGCGACGGCTCCAAGTTTAAGGTGACGATGAAACAGCACCTGACCTATACGGCGGAGCTGTCCGACGACCCGGTGGGCAATGTGACCCGGATCAACAACGCTTTGGAGGCCATGGCCGAAAATCTGGAGCGGAACAAAACCCGCCTGACCCGGCTGGAAAGTGAGCTGAAAAATGCCCAGGAGGAGGCCGCACGGCCCTTCCCCAAGGAGGAGGAGCTGCGGACCAAATCGGCCCGTCTGACCCAGCTTAACCGGGAGCTGGAAAAGCCCAGCAATAAAGGCGCTGGACAGCATCAGAACGGCGATGACAGGCCGGGTGCAGAGGTCGGCGAGGCACCCGTGCGGGAGCCTCAAGCCCTGACTGTGGTGGACGGCGGTAAACCGTCCATCCGGCAGGCCCTGCGGGACTTTAACACGCCCGCCCCGGTACACTCCGGCATGGAGCAGGGCCATCGGAGGGAGGCGGCGCGGTGAGGCGTAACGAGGGGCGGACAGTGGGCCTGTATACGATGGTGTCCCCAAGAGAAAAGGAGGTGATCGACCAGAAGATGGCCCAGCTCGGCACCGCCAACCTGCGGGCCTATCTGCGGAAGATGGCGGTGGATGGGTATGTGGTCCGCCTGGATATGTCCAGCGTGGTGGAGCTGGTGAAGCTGCTGCGCTCCATTTCCAATAATGTGAACCAGATCGCCCGCCGCTGCAACGAGACCCATAACCTCTACGCTCAGGACGTGGAGGACCTGCGGCGGGGCTATGCACAGGTGTGGGAGGGGATCAATAAGCTTCTGAAAAAATTTGAAAAATTGTAACAAAAGAGGCTGCTTGCAATGAAAATCGTCCATGCTGCCCAACCGGGCAGCATGGACGATATCTCACTGAATGGCGTCCTTCAGCGCCTTTCCGGGCTTGAACGCGGGCGCTTTGGTAGCGGGGATCTCCATGGTCTCCTTGGTCTGGGGATTGAGCCCTGTCCGTGCCGCCCGTTCCCTGACCTCGAAGGTCCCGAACCCCACCAACTGGATTTTATCGCCGCCCTTGAGGGCGTCCCCCACGGCGGCGGTAAAAGCGTCCAGCGCGGCCTCGCAGTCTTTTTTGGTCAGGCTGCTTTTTTCAGCCATAACGGAGATCAATTCACTTTTGTTCATGATGCCGCTCCTTTTTGTTGAGATACATTTGCGGATTATACACCAGAATCCCCCTAAAAAGCAACCCTTTTCTACAACAGGAATAGAGTTGTGCAAAAAATCAGGAAAAATAACCCAGCAGCATATCCCGCAGAAGTTCATTCCGGTCTATCTCTGTAATGATATGCCGAGCGCCCTTGTGGTTAGTGATGTACGTGGGATCGCCCGTCAGAATGTAACCAATGATTTGATCGTCGGGGCGATACCCCCGCTCCATCAGGGCCGCGTACACGCGGCGCATAATCTCTTTTCTCTGTGTTTGGTTCATTGTCTCTTCGCCTCTTGTCAAAACGCATTGTCCTGGACGGCCCCGTCCTCAATTTCCAGAATGTCCTCAATGGGGATGAATGTGCCATCCATGAGGACCACAATGCCCTGTAAGGGGTCAATCTTTTTGATCGTCCCCAGGTTGGTGACATAGGCCCCGCCGTCTTTCTTTTCATCAGGCTGGAACCAGGTGAATACGGCCTCCCTGCCCGCTTCGAACAGATACCGCAGCTTTTCATCCAGGATGGTCTTTTCCTCCTCGGTGAGCTCCGCCCGCTTTCCGGTGACGCGGGCGGTCTCCCGGATGGCCGAACCGTAGCCGGACAGGGCTTGAAAGGGCTGGAACTGCGCCGCCCGGTCCGTCATGGGCATACGGGGGTGTCTGGCGGATGTGGGATGAGGCAGATCAATGATATCGTCGTAAGCTCCCATTTCTACGATTTATGCCCTCCGATAAGTCCATTGCGGTCGGCGGCGGTAGCGCCGTCCATCAGATTTGTCCCCTTCAAAATGGCGTTCTTGCCAAATTTGCTTTTGATGCCCAGCATAGCCTCCTGGAGCCTTCTTTCTCGGGCCAGCTCCGCCGCCTCGGCCTCCTTCTGGGCCTGCGCGGCGGCATAATCGGTGAACAGGTCCATTTGCTCCATGACAGGCTCGTCCGATACGGCGGTTTCCTCCGTCACCCGGTTGGCGGCGAGGTACATCCGGCGGATCAGCAGGTTCTTGTTTACGATGCGGTCATATAACTCCAGCACCACCGCCGTGATACGCTTGGAGGACGCGGTATACCCCTCCAGATTGGCGGTGCCGTGGGCGTGTTTGGGGATCTGCCGCCCGTAGCGGTCCGTCTTGACCTCGCCGTGGTACTGCTTCCGGCGCTGGGAATCCCGCAGGTTGTCGATGTCATAGCCCACGGTGAGGGTGAGCTGGTTGGTGGCTAACCGCTGGCCCACCAAATCCAGGGCGAGCTGGTCCGCCATCTCCCAGACCACCATCCGGGCTTTATCAAAGGTGTAGGGACAGGTGAGCACCTGGCCGGAGCCCACGCTTTTCGCCTCCGGCTTGTACGCCTTGATATCGGCCATGGTTACCGGCTCATATCCCCAGCTATGGTCGATCAAGAGTTCCGCGTTCACGCCGAACAATTTATAGAGCAGTTCCTCGTTGTAGTAGTCGGTGGATTTGCCGATGGAGCACCGGGCAATGTCCCCCATGGTGTAGAGCCCCTGGGCCTCCAGCTTTTTGGCATAGCCCGGTCCCACCCGCCAGAAGTCTGTGAGGGGGCGGTGATCCCACAGCAGGCGGCGGTAGCTCATCTCGTCCATGGCGGCGATACGAACGCCGCTCTTATCCGGCTCGGTGTGCTTGGCCCAGATATCCATGGCCACCTTCGCCAAGTACAGGTTGGTTCCAATGCCCGCCGTGGCGGTAATGCCGGTGGTGTCCAGCACATCCAGCACGATCTTCCGGGCCAGCTCTCTGGGGGTGAGCTTGTAAGTGGGAAGGTAGTTGGTCACGTCCATCAGCACCTCGTCGATTGAATAAGCGAACAAATCTTCGGGTGCCACGTACTTCAAATAGACGTTGTAAATTTTCGTGCTCCATTCGATATAATGGGCCATCCGGGGCGGAGCCACCAGGTAATCCAGGGCCAGCTCCGGGTGGGCCTTCACATCCGGGTCATGCCAGGAGGAGTCGGTGAGCTGCCGTCCAGGGGCTTTCTGCCGCCGCTGGGCGTTCACCTCCGCCACCCGCTGCACCACTTCAAACAACCGTGCCCGCCCGGAAATGCCATACGCTTTGAGGGAGGGCGTGACCGCCAGACAGATGGTTTTATCAGTCCGGCTCTTGTCCGCCACCACCAGATTGGTGGTCAGCGGGTCCAGGCTGCGCTCAATGCACTCCACGGAAGCGTAAAAGCTGCGAAGATCAATGGCAAAATAAATGCGCTCTTTCATATCCGGCACCCCCCTACCATCGTCCCACAGGTTATTCCTATTATACACGCCGTCAAAGTAATTGTCCATATGTTCGATGACGATGGCAAAAAATAAATGCCCTCGGGCATCATGAAAGAGGTGAGCTGACATATCAAGTGTGACCAAAGAGCAGATTGAAAAAGCAAAGAAGTGGGACCTTCTTTCCTACCTTCAAACCTTTGACCCCCATGAGCTGAAGCGGAGCGGTCCCAACGAATACTGCACCCGGACCCATGACAGCTTGAAAATCTCTTGTGGGTTGTGGTGCTGGAACAGCCGGGGGATCGGAGGGCGGACGGCGCTGGACTATCTGATCAAAGTCCGGGGCCTGGACTTTACGGAGGCGGTGGAGACCCTGTGCGGCTCCCGCGCCCCGCCGCCCCAGGAGCGGCCCAAGCCAAAACCGCCGAAGCCCTTTGCGCTCCCGGAGGCCAGCCGGTTCCCTACCGCCATGCTGTCCTATTTGCAGGGCCGGGGCATCCACCCGGAGCTGCTGCAAGCGTGTATCCAGGCTGGTACGCTCTATGAAAGCCGGAAATATCAGAACTGTGTATTTGTGGGCAGGGACCCCACGGGCCGCGCCCGGTTTGCCTGTCTGCGGGGGACGCGGGACAGCTTCAAGATCGACGTAGAGGGCAGCGACAAGCGGTATCATTTTTCTCTGCTGGCCGCTGACCCGTCTTGTCCCCGGCTGGCGGTGGCGGAAAGCCCCATCGACGCCCTCTCTCTTGCCACGCTGGTGAAGCGGTTCGGGGGCGAGTGGCGGGACAGCCATTACCTGTCGCTGGGCGGCACCGCGCCCCGCGCCATGCTCCAGTTTCTTCATGACCATCCCCATGTCACCCAACTGAGCCTGTGCCTGGACAACGATAAGGCTGGGATGGAGGGCATGGAGCGGCTGGAAGCAGCGATACGGGAGGTCCCGGAGCTGGCCCAGCGGGTGAAGCTGATCTACCACAACCCGCCGCCGAAGGAGTTCGGGAAGGACTACAATGAATTTCTCTGTGCCCACATTCAAGCGGAGCGGATGTCAAATCGAAAAAAAGTAGTGGAACATCAAAATAGTTTATGATATAATACAAAAGCTATTATAAAGATAGTCATAACTGGATATGACAGTTTTGAATGCTCTACTTAACTATTTCACGGAGAGGAGCTTTACCAACATGGATGAGCAAAGAGTAAGACGCCCCCGCCGCACCGCCGAGCAGAAGGCCGCTGACATCGACGCCAAGATTCAGAAGCTGAACGAGGACCTGGAGGGGGTCGAGGCCAAACGTGCCTCCGCGATGCAGGAGTTTGACGCGAAGGTAGCAACGGTGAAGGAACGCATTGATGCTTTGGAGCAGCAGAAGAAAGATATCCTCGCCCCGAAGCCCCCGCGCAAGCCCCGCAAGACGAAAAAACAGAAGATTCAGGAGCTGATCCAGTCCGCCAGCAAGTCCGGGCTGAAGCCGGAGGAGATCGCCGAGCGGTTGGGGTTGGCTCAAACAGAGGAATGACAAAGAAGATGAGGGCAGGCGCAGCCTGCCCTCATCTTTTATATCAATGCCAGTGAAAACAGGGGCTACCCCTCAATTTTCACGATATCCACTGCCGCTTCCAGCAGAA
>CAJTLI010000029.1:27542-27766 GCA_910577525.1 uncultured Oscillospiraceae bacterium
CATTGCGGGAACGGTTGGAGTTCTCGGCGATAATGTCCAACCGCTCGATCAGCTCATCCCTCATGCGGACGGACACGACCTTGTGCCCATCGTCCCCCCTGCGGGCGGACTTCTTTTTGATTTTGATCTCCTCTGCCATACTGCCACTCCTTCTATAGTTATAGTGTAGCTTGACAGGGGCGATTTTAGTATATTATAATTATATAGTCTTATGAAACTATACT
>CAJTLI010000030.1 GCA_910577525.1 uncultured Oscillospiraceae bacterium
TCTTCACCGGGTCGATCTTGATTTCTGTTGTGTCAGGCACCTGCTTGACACAGACGAGTATGTTCATCTTGGGTTCCTCCTATCTGAATTTTTTTGGGCATACAGTTTACCATTTGTCAGTTTACCATATGCGCGGCGGATTGCCAAGCCTTTTTCTTGATAGTTTATTTTTTAACAAACGAAGTCTGCTTTGCCCCTGTCCGGCTTTGATCCGCCGCCCCGCAACGGCCCGGCCGGGCGGGAACAGAAGAGGAGAGGCGGCGGTTTTCCGCTGCCTCTCCCCTTTCCGGGACCTATTTGACGCCCAGGGCAGACAGGGCCTCCAGCAGGGTTCGCCACTGCTTGAGCAGCGCGCCGTACCGGGCCAATCCCTGGTCTGTGATGTGGTAGTATTTCCGGGCGGGGCCGCCGGAGGTCTGGCCCAGATACTGCTGGGAGCAGCCCTCCCGGCACAGCCCCCGGAGCAGGGCGTAAATAGCGCTCTCCTGGGTGTCGGGGAAGGTGTCGTGGAACCGCCGGAGCAGCTCGTAGCCGTACTGGTCCCCCTGGGACAGCAGGTGGAGCAGGCACAGCTCGATGAGGTCCTTTTTCAGCATAGGGCCACCCCCGTGCCGGCAAGGCCGATGAGGGTGATCTCCACGCTGTAGGGCAGGGGAAAGAACAGAGAGGCCAGAGTCAGGGTGGGGTCCATGGAGGAGAACGTGGCCAGGACGCAGAAAGCCAGCATCATCGCCGACAGGCTGAGGACGTATACCGCCCGCCAGCGGCGGTCCCGGGTGCGGGCCTTCACCAGCGCCGTGATCCCCAGGATGACCAGCGGAACGGCCCCCCACTCCAGCAGGAGCGCCAGGAGATGGCCTCCCTCGTAACCACCGGCCGCGGGCCACACAAAATCGGCGGGAGGATACCAGGCCGGATCGGCCAGCACGCCCTCGGGAAACAAGATGAGCTGCCAGGATATCCACCACATGACCCCCATCACCGCCAGCAGAACTGCCAGCCACAGGAGGATGGCCCGGGGAAGGGGCGTCCTGGCCTCCTCCCGGCCGGGCCGGAACCAGACCAGGGCCATGGCGGTCCCGGCGATGAGAAAGAGGCGGCAGAAATGGAGGCCGGGGATACTGGAGGAAAACATGCTGAACCACACGGGATACGGTCCGCCGGGCAGGGGGCTGACGCCGGGGATCAGGATGCACAGGGCCATTACCGCGAAGGCCGCCAGCCAGGTGTAGTAGGATTTTCTGTCGGCCAGCGCCCGGATTACCGTCCGGGGCTTGCCCAGGTCCCGGGCCAGCTCCGGGTCGGCCACGATGTCCCGGTAGTCGGCCAGCACGTCCTCCGCCTCCTGCCGGGGGAGCATCCAACGGGCCCAGCGCTCCAGCCGGGTCATGTAATTGCTTTTCATGGGGATGTTCCTCCTCTCCAGGTTCCCGCTCAGCATAAGGCCGCCCCCGCGCCCACAAGGCCCGCGGCGGTCACAATGCCAAACCGCCACAGATAGGGCTGAAACCAGTTGGCGAGAAGGGCATCGTGCAGCGGGTTGATGCTGGAGAAGTTTTCCAGCATCGCCAGGACGGCCAGGGTCAGCACCGCCGCTGTCAGGGCCAGGAGATAGACCGCCGCCCACCGGCGGTCCCGGGTCCAGGCCTTTACCAGGGCGGCCATCCCAACCAGAGCCGTCACCAGGCCGGTCCCGTCCAGCCAGACCATCACGGCCCACATGGCGTTGGAGGTTGTTCCATGGTAAGCGGGGCCGTCGCACTCACCGATAAAGGCGGTGCTCTCCGTCCAAATGGTCATAAACAGCTCCGGGTAGGAGCAGCAGCGCCAGACGGCCCACCAGGCCAGGGCGATGTACGCCAGCATCAGCACCGCGCACAGGGGGAGTCCCTTGGAGAGGGGACGGTTTCCCTTCTCCCCCCGGAGCCGGAACCACACCAGGCACAGGGCCGTCCCCACCGTCAGATGGAGAATGGGCAGGGCGGACAAAATGGTGTACTCCGGGTCGCCCGGCAGCCAGCCGCCCCCCCACTCATACCAGCGAGAGACGTGCCAGAAGGGGGTCAGCGGGCTGTAGCCCAGCGCCGCCGCCAAGTGAAGAACGGCCAGAGCGGCGAATACCCCCAGCCAGGTGTAGTAGGATTTCCTGTCGGCCAGCGCCCAGATCACCGCCCGGGGCTTGCCCAGATCCTGAGCCAGCTCCGGGTCGGCCACAATGTCCCGGTAGTCGGCCAGCACGTCCTCCGCCTCCTGCCGGGGGAGCATCCAACGGGCCCAGCGCTCCAGCCGGGTCATGTAATCCTTTTTCATGATGGGCCTTCCTCCTATTGCATTTTTGACTATTGTTAAAAATATAGTACCATGAAAAAGAGGGGCTGTCAAGGAAAAAATGAAAGCCGCCGGAGAACTCGTCCCCGGCGGCTTTATTGGACTTGTCTCGCGGCCGGACGGAAACTCGTTCATGCTCCGGATTGCCACGTCAGTGCGCCGGAGGCAGCCAGCCTGTGTTTGGCCTGCCGCTGGGTGCCTACAGATTCCATTTTGCCCGGTCAGCGAACTGAAGTTCTGTTTCGGTTCCTTTTTCTTTCAAGAAAAAGGAACTCACCCGCCCAGGTAGGCCTTTTTGACCGCCTCGTCCCGGAGCAGCTCCTCCCCGGAGCCGGTGGCCACGATCTTGCCCGTCTCCAGCACGTAGCCCCGGTCGGCCACGCTGAGGGCCATCCGGGCGTTCTGCTCCACCAGCAGGATGGTGGTGCCCGCCTTGTGGAGCCGCCGGATGATGTCGAAGATCTGCTCCACCAGAATGGGGGCCAGGCCCATGGAGGGCTCGTCCAGCATCAGCAGCTTGGGGTTGGACATGAGGCCCCGGCCCATGGCCAGCATCTGCTGCTCGCCGCCGGACAGGGTGCCCGCGATCTGACGCCGCCGCTCCTTCAGCCGGGGGAACTGCTCGTATACCCGCTCCAGATTGGGGTCCACGCTGGACCGGGGCTGGGTATAGGCCCCCATCTCCAGGTTTTCCTCCACCGTCATCTGCTGGAAGATCCGCCGCCCCTCGGGGACGTGGGCCATGCCCAGCTCCACCACCTGGTGGGCGGGGACGGAGGCCAGGTTCCTGTCCAGAAACTCAATGGACCCGGTGCGGGAGCGGAGCAGGCCGCACACGGTGTTGAGGATAGTGGATTTGCCCGCGCCGTTGGCCCCGATGAGTGTGACCACCTCTCCGTCATTGACCTGGAATGAGACGCCCTTGATGGCGTGGATGGCGCCGTAATACACGTTGATATCGTTGACTTTCAGCATTTTCGCGCCCTCCTCACTGCTGCTTGCCCAGGTAGGCCTCGATGACCGTGGGGTTGGACTGGATCTCCTCCGCCGTTCCCTTGGCGATGATCTGGCCGAAGTTGAGCACACAGATGCCCTCGCAGATGCCCATCACCAGGCTCATGTCGTGCTCGATGAGCATGATGGCGATCTGGAAGGTGTCACGGATCTTGACGATGCTCTCCATCAGCTCGGCGGTCTCGGAGGGGTTCATGCCCGCCGCCGGCTCGTCCAGCAGCAGCAGGGACGGGTTGGTGGCCAGGGCCCGGACGATCTCCAGCCGCCGCTGGGCCCCGTAGGGCAGGCTTCCCGCCTGGTGGTCCGCCAGGTCCTGCATGTCGAAGATGGACAGCAGCTCCAGCGCCCGCTCATGGGCGGCCTTCTCCTGCCGCCAGTACTTGGGCAGGCGGAGGATGCCGGAGAACATGGAGTATTTCTCCTGGTTGTGAAGGCCGATTTTCACGTTGTCCTCCACCGACAGGCTGTTGAACAGCCGGATATTCTGAAAGGTGCGGGCGATGCCCATGCGGTTGATCTGGGCGGGAGTTTTGCCGTGGGTGTCCAGGCCGTCCAGCAGGATGGTGCCCCGGGTGGGCTGGTACACCTTGGTCAGCAGGTTGAATACCGTAGTCTTGCCCGCCCCGTTGGGGCCGATGAGCCCGGCGATCTCCGTGCGGCCCACGGTGATGTTGAACTCGTTGACGGCGGTGAGGCCGCCGAAGTTGATGCCCAGGTGGCTGCACTCCAGAATGGGGGTCTTGCCCAGGTCCCGTTCCGGGATGATGGACACGCTGGGCACGGGCACCATTTTGCCCTTTTGGAACTGCTTTTTCTCAGCCATTGTCCTTGGCCCCCTTTCGCTTGGGGAGGATGCGGCCCGCCAGGGCCTTGATCCGGCTGTCGTTGGTGGCCAGCATCACCAGGATCAGCACCACGGCGTACACCAGCATCCGGTAGTCCTTGAACTCCCGCAGGGCCTCCGGCAGGAAGTAGAGCACGGCGGCGGCGATGATGGAGCCCCACATATTGCCCAGCCCGCCCAGCACCACATACACCAGCACCAGAATGGAGGTGTCGAAGCTGAACTTGCTGGCGGTCAGGTTGGAGTAATTGAGGCCGTACAGCGCCCCGGCGGCCCCCGCCAGGGCGGCGGAGGTGACGAAGGCCATCATCTTGTACTTGGTCACGTTGATGCCCACGCTCTCGGCGGCGATGCGGTTGTCCCGCAGGGCCATAATGGCCCGCCCCGCCCGGCTGCGCACCAGATTGAGGACGATGACCAGGGTAATCATGATGAGGATAAAGCCCGCCGTGAAGGAGGCGATGGTTTCGGTGCCCGTGGCGCCCTGGGCGCCCTTGATGATGGCCATGCCGCCGGGCTCCATGCCGATGTCGTTGATGGTCAGGCTGCCGTTGAGGTTGAAGGCCATGTGCAGCCCGCGGCTGTCCCAGGCCACCAGCAGGCAGGTGATGAGCTCCTTGATGATCTCGCCGAAGGCCAGGGTGACGATGGCCAGGTAGTCCCCCCGGAGGCGGAGCACCGGCACGCCCACGATGGTCCCGGCCACGGCGGCGAACACCGCGCCCACCAGGATGGCGATGGCCAGCCGGGCCGGGGCGGAGGGGACGGCGGCCTGGAGGCTCTGGGCGGCGATGACGCCGGAGAAGGCGCCCACGCTCATAAAGCCCGCGTGGCCCAGGGACAGCTCGCCCAGGATGCCCACCGTCAGGTTCAGGGACACCGCCATGACAATGTAGGCGCAGATGGGCACCAGCATTCCGGTGATGGAGCGGTTGAGCAGCCCCCGATCCCGGAGGACGGTAAACAGGACAAAGGCCAGGATGACCCCCAGATAGGTGGCAAAATCCACCTTGGTGGTCTTTTTCAGCCCCTTGATTCTGCCAATTAGTTTTTTCATCCCGGCCACCTCAGACTTTCTCGGGCACGTACTTGCCCAGCAGGCCCGAGGGCCGCACCAGCAGCACGATGATGAGCACGGCGAACAGGATGGCGTTGGCCAGCTGGGTGGAGATATACGCCTTGGCCAGGGACTCGATGATGCCCAGCAGGATACCCCCCAGAAAAGCCCCGGGGATGGAGCCGATGCCGCCAAACACGGCGGCGGTGAAGGCCTTGATGCCGGGCATGGAGCCGGTGGTGGGCATGAGGGAGGTGGTGAAGGAGCACAGCAGCACCCCCGCCATGGCCGCCAGGGCGGAGCCGATGGCAAAGGTGACGGAGATGGTGCGGTTCACGTTGATGCCCATGAGCTGGGCCGCGCCCTTGTCCTCCGAGCAGGCCCGCATGGCCTTGCCCAGCTTGGTCTGGCCGGTGAAGAAGGTGAGCGCCAGCATGATGACGATGCAGGCCCCCATGGTGAGCAGGGAGATATAGGAGATGGACACCTGCCCGCCGAAGAGCTGAAGGGCGTTGGGCTCCTCCTGCGCGTTGGTGGCGGGGATGATGGGAGCAAACCCCTTGGGGGACGCCCCCCAGATGAGCAGGGCGGCGTTTTGAAGGAAGTAGCTCACGCCGATGGCAGTGATGAGCACGGCCAGGGAGGTGGCCTGCCGCAGGGGTTTATAGGCCAGCCCCTCGATGACGACGCCCAGTGCGGTGCACACCGCCATGGCCAGCAGCAAGGACAGCCAGGCGGGCAGCTCCAGATAGGATGTAGCGCAGAAGGAGATATAGCCGCCCACCATGATGACATCGCCATGGGCGAAGTTCAGCATTTTGGCGATGCCGTACACCATGGTGTAGCCCAGGGCGATGATGGCGTATACGCTCCCCAGGCTGATGCCGCTGATCAGATAGGAAAGAAATTCCATAGACGCTCCTCTCTTTCTTGTCTCATTTCTCACTATGGCAAAAACGGGGGCGCGGGAAGCCGTACCTCCGTTTCCACCATAGAACAGGCGGGAGAGCCTCCCGGCAGCCCGCCCCTTTGCGCCGTTTTTTGGGCCTTACTGTGTCACGTAGATGCCGCCCTGAATGGTCACGACCACGGGGGCCTTGGCGACCTCGCCGTTGGAGCTCCAGGTCATGCCGGTGCCGGTGAGGCCGTCCACGCCGATGGTGGGCATGACCGCCACCAGGGCCTCGCAGATCTCGGCGGCGCTCATGTCGCCGGTGCAGCCCGCGGCGTTGAGGGCCGTGTAGATGGCGTACACCGCGTCATAGCCGTCGGCGGCGAACTGGTTGGGGGTCTCGCCATAGGTGTCCTCGTACTTGGTCACAAAGCTCTTGGTCAGCTCATCGGTACCCCAGGCGTTGAAGGGGGTCATGAGCATAACGCCCTCGGCCAGGGAGGTGTCAAAACCCTCCATGGTCAGGATGCCGTCCATGCCGTCCACGCCGAAGAAGGTGGGGGCATAGTTCATAGCCTTGGCCTGGGCCAGAATGACGGAGGCGGGCTGATAGTAGATAGGCAGGAAGATCAGGTCGGCGCCGGCGTTCTTGGCGGCGGTGAGCTGGACGGAGAAGTCGGTCTGGGTGTCCTTGGTAAAGGTGCCCTCGTTCACCACTTCCTTGCCCTTGCCGGTGTACTCGGCCACGAAGGTGTCCCGGATGCCCTGAGAGTAGGCGTCGTCATTGCGGTAGATGATGGCCACCTTGGCATCGGGCAGATTCTCGGCGATGTAATCGGCGGAGGTGATGCCCTGGTTGGGGTCGGTGAAGCAGACCTGGAACATATTGTCCTTGCCGGCGGTCACGTCGGTGGAGGAGGCGGAGGGGGTCATGGCGAACACCCGGTCCTGCCTGGCCTGGGCGGACACGGTGATGGCCGGTCCGGTGGTGACGGTGCCCACCAGCACCTGCATCCCGTCGTCCAGCAGGTTGTTGTAGGCGTTCAGGGCGGTCTCGGGATCGCCCACGTCGTCCTGGGGATCAAACTCAAGCTTGACATCGCCGCCCATGGCGTTGATCTCGTCCACGGCGATCTGGGCGCCGTTCATGGCGGCCTTGCCGTAGATGGCGTTCTCCCCGGTCAGGGGGCCGATGCCGCCCAGCTTAAAGGTGCCGCTGGCGCCGGTGGCAGAGGGCTCGCTGCCCTGGCTGGGCTCCCCGGCGGGCTGGGACTCCTGGGTGCCCTGGCTGGGCGCCTGAGAGGGAGCGGGGCTGCCGGTGCTGCCGGGGTCGCTGGCGCAGCTGGCCAACAGGCTGAGGCACATGGCGCCCGCCATGAGCATAGCCGCAAGACTCTTCTTTTTCATTCTGCGTTCCTCCTATATTGATATACGCGGTCTCCAAACATCGAAGGGGGCACTATTGCGCCCCCCAGATTGTTGACAATTATATACTTGAGATTCCTGGCTGTCAACTGTAAAAACCGACAAGGAGCACGGAAGGAGAAAAGCTGTTATATGATATTGTGACGGAGATTTGTACTCAGATCACCAGTCCGCCGTTGGGGGCCACCACCTGTCCGGTGAGGAAGGAGGCCTCGTCAGAGGCCAGAAAGGCGATGACGGAGGCGGCCTCCTCCGGGGTTCCGATGCGGCCCAGGGGGGTCTCGTCCGCCAGCGCTGCCAGGTCGCCGGAAGAGAGCCGGCCGTTCATTTCCGTATCAATCACGCCGGGGGCGACACAGTTTACCCGGATATTGGAGGGGCCAAGCTCCTTGGCCAGGGCCTTGGTGTAGGCGATGACCGCCCCTTTCGTGGCGGAATAGGCGGCCTCGCAGGAGGCCCCCACCTGCCCCCACATGGAGGACACCGTGACGATAGCGCCTGACTTGCGCTCCAGCATATGGGGAAGCACAGCCCGGCAGCAGTGATGAACTCCATCCACATTGACGGCAAATAAACGCCGCCATTGTTCCTCGTCAATTTGACTGATCAGGCCCGCGTGAGATATCCCGGCGGAGCAAACCAAAATGTCAAGTTGACAAAATTTTTCTAACACATTGTCAACCATTTGATTCACCTGCCCGGCGTCAGCCACGTCGGCCCGAAGGGATAGGGCGGGAGCGCCCAGCTCCCGAAGCTCCCGGACCAGCGCCTGGGCCCGAATCTCACTCCGGCAGTAATTGACCGCTACGCCCCAGCCCCGGCGGGCAAACAGCCGGGCGGCGGCGGCTCCGATCCCACGGGACCCGCCCGTAATCAGCGCGTATTTCATGGCATACCCTCCTGTATTTGTTGCGGCAGCAAGTAGGCGTCGTTTGAAGATTGGCAGGATGCCCGGCGGCGAGGGATTTTTTCGTCAGGCGAAGCCGGTTTGACGCAGAAATGCTTGGTGTATTTCAAGGAAAACCGAAAAAGCATGGCGGTAAGAGATCCGCCGTTGGGGTATGTTGACAATTTTCAAACAAGCCCTAGTATATCACGGGAAAAAAAGCTTGACAAGCGCTGTGTGTGCGGTTATAATACATCTTGTTCCGCGCATGCGGTAAAGTTAGAAAAATGGACGATTAGCTCAGCTGGTATGAGCATCCGCTTGACGTGCGGGAGGTCACAGGTTCGAGTCCTGTATCGTCCACCAGACGTTAGGTATACGAACACCATTACCAAAGCCAGTTTGGCGGTGTACGGAACCTGGTTCGCCCTCGTAGTCAACACAGACGACTACGAGGGCGAATTCTATCCTGAAACAAAAGTGCCTACCTACCAAGAGATTCGCGCTTGGATAAAGAAAAAATACGGCTTCAACGTCAACAGCGCCAGCATCTCGCAGACCAAGAGGAAGTACGGGCTTATCGCAGATTCCGGCGATACCGAGAGACGCTACATCCAGAAGGTGAAGCCGGAGAAGGAGGCCGCCATCCGCGAGGCGCTTGTTTGGTTTGGCGTCATAAAAGGAAAATGATATTTTGCAAGGGCCGCTCCGGATTTACCAGGAGCGGCCCTTTCGCAAGCCGCTGTACGGCTTTCAATCGTTGTGTAAATCCAGCAAAGGGAATGGGATGATTTGCCAGCTTTGATCCTTGCGATCTTAGGACAAACACTGTATGATATAAGTAATGAAAATAGGCAAAATTTGGAACAGGAGGACAAAAACCAATGTCAACATATCTGTACCACAACAGCCAGATGGAACAGGAGCTGCACAGCAAAATCGACGCGGCCGCGAACGAGCGGCACGGCGGGGCGGTCCCCGCAGATGTCCAAGAGCGCATCACTACGGAGAAGCAACATATCTTCAGCAACGGCCATGGCACGCTCCTGGCCGTCGCCGCCAAGCTGGCCGAGTTCTCCGAAAGCCGGGGCTGCCCCGTTGGGTTCCGGGGGCTCACCGGCAACCTGTACCTGTCGCACCTTCTGGGCCTCGCCGCCGTCGATCCCATGGAGCTGGGGCTCCGCTGGGAGGGCTGCCTGGGCCTGGATGGGACGCGTACACCGCAATTTATCCTGAACGTTGCGGGCGGGCTGCTGGAGGGCATGGCGGCGTACCTGGGCGAGCTTCTCCCAGGGTACGACCCCAGCGGCGAGCACCCCGCCATCAGGCTGTGCCCGCACGCCCTGATGGACCGTATATGGGAGGCGCGGCGGGCCGGGAGCGCCCTAACTGTCGGGGACCTGCTCTCCGACGGGAACCTGATTGCCAGGGCCTATCGGGACGATGTGGCTGGTATCCCCGTGCTGGGCGACCTGGAGGGCTTCCAGGACCTTGCCCGCCAGCTGGAGCCGGAAACTTTTTCCGACATGGTGAAAATCATGGGGCTGTGCCTTGCCCCGGAGGTCTGGTTCCAGGCGGAGCGCCTCATGGGCCAACCCGACCGCTTCCAGCGCCTGATTGGGACGCGGGAGGACGTGTACGACCTGTGCGTGCGGCATGGGGTCGGCGGGGACGACGCTTTCCATGTCATGCGGCAGGCGTGCCACGGCAGGCTGTCGCCGGAGTACAAGGATATGCTTGCCGCCCACGGAATCTCCGGCCTGCCCTGGGATACGCTGTGCGCCGCCGGGTATCTGTACCCGCGCGGCCAGTGCGCCGACTATATGTATTGGGCGCTGGCGCTGCTGGCGCGGGAGCTCTGCCCCTGCCAGGTGTAATTTCGCGCCGTTTGGAATTAAATATTGCCTTTGCCGGCATGGCGAAACGGGCTGGAGGAACGTTCCTCCGGCCCGTCCCGTCTTTTTGGGGGGCAGTGGCTCACGGATACAATGCGGGTTTTTCCTAAAATGCACCCATAAATGAGGGCTTTTTGCCAATTCACGTCTTGAAATTCCGCCCGGGTTACGTTACAATATCGGACAAAGAAACAGATGGAGAGAGACATCATGAAAAATACATACAGATCGTCCATGCGCCGTACCGCCCTGCTGCTGGCCCTGTCGCTCCTGTTCTCCCTTGCCGCCTGCGGCAAAGCCCCCGCGCAGGACGGAGGCCAGGGGAGCGACGCTCCGGCGGAGGCCGTTTCAGATGCTTCCGGGCCGGACACCCCGGCTTCCATGAAGTTTTACGAAAATAAGGTTGACCGGATGCCGGTATCGGACGGCACTTCCCAGGGGCTGCTGTATTCGGAGGTCCTTGATTTTGAGGCGGACGGAAACCCGGAGCTGCTGATACTTTCCATAGACGACTTTGCGAAAGAGACGCCCGGTTCATTCCTCATGTCCATTTACCGGTACGAATCCCATGGGATGTGCTGCCTGATGAACTATTACATCACCCTGGGCGCCGGGGGCGGCTTTTCACTGGTGGAGTCCGACGGGCGGCTGTATCTGGAGAGGTACGGGTGCATCCGTGAGGAATCCCAGGGGGTGGTCGGGTACATGGATAACAGGGCATACTACGGTTCCGCCGCCCAGAAGGACGGCGTTGGCCGGTTCTGCGACGACGCCCCCAACCCGGGCGAGTACGACTGGGACGCCGTAGACGCTCTGCGCCGCGACTGGTCCGAGGGCCATGCCGCCTACTTCATACAGCCCCACGACGAGCGCGGGCTCACCAATGGCAGCTCGGGCTATGACACGGCCACCCGCGAGGAATACCAGGCCGCGCAGGACAGATATACCACGAGGGCCGTACTCGCTTACAGCCCGGACGGGACAAGCATCGTTATCAAGCCGGAAGACGTGCCGGAGCGGCCCGAGCCCCCGGAGCCGGGCCCGGAGGAATCCCAGCCCGCCCAGTCCGACCCGGTGGACCCCGGCCCCGCCGAATCCCAGCAGCCGGAGGAACCGTCGTCCCTTCTGGCCGCCTACGCGGGCAACTACACGCCCTATCCCACCTATGACGATTACAGCGGCGGCCGCTCCATTACGCTGAACGCCGACGGGGTGGTAATCGGAGGAGAGACCGATGGACAGACGCCCACCTCCGTCGTTCAGAACTCCGACGGGTCCATCACCATCTGGTTCAGCAGCTCCGACCGGTACACCCTCTTCCCAGTGGGGTGCTCCGGCACACCCGCCGGCACGGGGTACGACAGTGCGCGGGTCAACCTTGAGTATCTGTATATCGGAGGCGGCGTAATGAACATCATCTATTACGCCGATCCCATTTCGTAAGTCATAGGAGGCAACAGGATGGACAAAGAAAAGCTCATGGCGTTGGTCGGCGTCGGGCTGGATGAAACCGAGCGCCTGTCGCAGGAGCTGGGCAGGCCAATTGACGTGGACCGCAGCGCCCTCGTCATGCTGGCGCGTATCGCGATGCACCAGCCGGACGGCGAAGACTATATGCGCGCCCACGTGCGTATCCTCGTCGAGGACATGGTCCGGCGCTTCCCGGACCGTCCGGCGTACAAGTACGAGTACGAGCCCCCGGACGCCGACGAGAGGCGGCAGGCGGGGCAGTTCCAATCCGGCATGTCCCTTTTGTAAGCCGCTGGCGCGGCTCGCAGTGGGGGAAGAAACGGGGGTTGACAGGCGGGTTGGGATGTGCTACCATGAAGCCCTGTCCCCGGTACGCCCGGAACAATCTCATAAAAATTACGATCAACATATCAAGGATTTTTGAATGTGGCTAAGGCTGCCAGTCTGCCCATTTGACCTTGGTATGTTGGTTTTTTATGCCCAAAACCGGGCAGACGCGGCCGCCGCCACAAAGAATAAGGAGGAATACCGCTATGACATTCGACTTCCGATCCGTCCCCTGCGGCGACCAGCTGGCCGTTACCTTTTTCCCCGGCCTCGTGGAGCGTTCCCTCCGGCATTTCCTGGAGGAACAGGGGATCACCGGCTGGAGCATCGTCTCCAAGCGGGACGCGCTGGCACGCTTCCCGGACGCGAAAGTCCCCGAGGACATCCGCCTGTGCCCCGGCAGCCCCCGCGTGGAAAAGCGGGTGAAATGCCTTGTATCGTACTACGACCCCGACGCGATGTACGCGGAGATCCTGAAGGTCAATGACAGCCCGGAAAACAGGGACTACCTGGCGGGGCTTTCCGAACAATATCTCAAACAGGAGGAATGTGCAATGGAGGACCAGCGCCCCGGTCCGGCCCAGCCCTACCCCTGGTACGACGACCGGGTGGAGGCCGTCCGGAAGGAGCACGTCAACCCCTGGGCGGAAGAGGACGAGCCGGAGCAGTACGACACCCCCAGAGCGATCTACGGCTACCTGGACCGGCTGGTCTGGAAGCAGGACGCCGCGAAGAAAGCCGCCGCCGTCATCGCCTACAACGCCTTCCAGCGGGGCGTCAAGTCCAACGCCCTGTTCATCGGCCCCAGCGGCTGCGGCAAGACCCACATCTGGCGCTGCCTTCAAAAGATTTTCCCGGGCCGCATCGTGATCGAGGACGTTTCCAACCTCACCAATGACGGCTGGAAAGGGGATAAGAAGTGGGCGAACCTGTTTCAATCCGCTATCTTTCGCAACGGGCATCACAACATCCTCGTCCTGGATGAGGCGGACAAGATGCTCATGCCCAAAATCGGCTCTGGCGGGAACGTCAGCGACAGCATCCAGTCGGAGGGCCTGACGATGCTGGAGGGCGCCCGCGTGGATGTGAAAATCAATTCCGTCATCCACTCCATAGACACGTCCAAGATCAGCTTCGTGCTGTGCGGCGCGTTCTCCAGCAAGGCCCACGACGCAGCAGAAAAGGATTCTGGCAGCCGCATCGGCTTCGGCGCGGCCCCCAAGGCCGTACAGCCCTATGCCCGCCCTCTGGGAGAACAGGACCTCATCGACTTCGGCGTCATGCCGGAGTTCCTTGGCCGTATCCAGCGGCTTGTCCACCTGGAGCCCATGACCATGGATGACTACCGCTCTATGCTGGACAACTCCTACAGCTTCCTGGCCCGTATCGGGGAGCACTATAAGGCGGAGATACGGCTCACGCCCCAGAAGCGGCAGGAGCTGGCCGAGCTGGCCTGCCGGACCGGGCTGGGCATCCGGGGCATGGAGAACCAGATCCGGCAGCTGGTGGACGACGCCATCTTCGACGACTGCCGGCGGCGCAGCTTCGAGTTCTGAGGGGAGGACGACATATGGAGCTGATTTTTGATTTTGACCAGCGCCAGGGGCTCGCAAACGTCCGCTTCGAGGGTCTGGACGGCACCGAGGACGTGGCCTCGATGAAGCAGGCCCTTTCCCTGCTGAAGATACGCAACCCCGTCATACCCTTCGCCGATGCCGTAAAAAGCGGGGCGTACGACCACGTGCCGGACGCGGAGTACAAGCGTATACTCGACACCATGACGTTCATCAGCGAGCTGTGGCGTTACCCGGACGAACCGGGAGAAGCCCCGCAGAAAAGTGAAATGAACGCGCTCGCGCTGCTAGCCAACACCATTGAGGCATTGAGCCAGCTCAATGCCCAGTATCAGATGGAAAATCTCGAAGAATCTTGAATTACGACTAAACGGAGGGAATAGCCATGTTGAACCACATCGTCACCATGGGCCGCCTCGTGCGCGACCCGGAGCTCCGCCACACCCAGTCCGGCATCCCTGTGTGCAGCTTCACCGTCGCCTGCGACCGGGACTACAAGGACGCCAACGGCGACAAGGCCACGGATTTTATCGACGTCGTGGCCTGGCGCAACACCGCCGATTTCGTGTCCAGATATTTTACCAAGGGCCGCATGGCCGTCATTGACGGGCGGCTCCAGCTCCGGGACTGGACCGACCGGGACGGCAACAAGCGCCGCAGCGCCGAAATACTGGCAAACAGCGTCCACTTCGGGGACAGCAAGCCCCAGAACCAGGCCGCCCCGGCCCCCGCCGGCGTACCGGCTGGCAGCGGCTACGACGCGGATGACCTGGAAGGCAGCGGCGATCTGCCGTTCTAATCACATACAGGCGTACCCAAGCGGGAGGATGAAATAAGCCTCCCGCTTTTTTCACGCCCAAAATCAACGCAAAGGAGGATTCCGGCTATGGATTTTACGCATTTCACGCTCAAGCAGGACGGCAGGTTCGCCGGCAGCTCTGCCGTATTGCACCAGGCCGTCATCGCCGCCGCGCGCCTTGCCGCGGAAACCGGCAAACCCGTCACCGTCATGGCGCATGTCAGGGGCGGAGGGACCCGGAAGGCCGTATTCAACCCGGACGGCACCAACGACAAAATCTGGAATATCGACAAGGGCCGGCCCCTCACGCCCACCGTCGGGCAGGTCTACGTCAACCGGGGCGGTGGGAGATACCTCTGCCGCGCCCTGGTGACGGACCATGGGACCCAGTACTTCAACGCGGCGGGCTGCTCCAGCAGTACCACCGCCTTGTTCCAGAACGTCAAGAGCGGCTGGACGTTCACAGCCAAGGGCGTCATCCAGTACGTGGACGGGACCATCGAATGGGACCACAGCAGCGACGGATGCTTCAAGGAGGTGGAGGACGAGTGAGTAGGAATCCCCAGGACGCTCCCCTCCCCGCCGCCAAGTTCGAGCCGGCGGCCACCGCCACGGTGGAGCTGACCGAGATCGACGGCATGGAGCAGGGCGCCATCCTGCGCTTCACCGACGCAGGCCGGTCCGGCCGCCCCAGCGGGGACAGGGAACTGCGTACCTGCTACGGCGATCTGTACGCCGTTGTCAACGCCCTGCGGGACTATGCCAATATGTTGGAGAGCGTAATCCCGGAATGGGGCCTGACGGGCTATCATGCCGCCGTCTACGAGCTCCACGCCGCCCGCTGCCGGAAAATCGCCGGGAAGTACGCCGCCGCCATCGGCTACGACTACGACAAGGCCATGGAGCAATGCCTGAAGCGCCGCGCCAGGGACAGCTCCGGCAACGACACCGGCCTGGACGGCCTGGAGGCGCTGGCACGAAAGCGCCGGAAACCGGACGCCAGCAATCAAAGGAAAGGAAGCTGACAGACATGACCAACAGAATCATGCTCCGCGCCCACGCCGACGAGAACACCATCCAGTTCCGCACCGTCAGCGCACACATGAAGTCGCCTCAGCGGTTCTATGTCACTTATGACGAGCTTGACCGCCTCCAGCGCGACGGCTGCATCATCACCAATGATATCCACTCCTTCGCGCGGCTCTGGCTGGACAAGCGCCGCGACCGGATCACGTTCGAGTTCACCTGGCTCACCGGGCGCGGCTTCGACCGCGTGGAGGGCGTGGAGCAGACCATTCACCTGCGCTGGTCCGCGTTCCGGGCGTTCCTGGAAACCTGCCGCCAGCCGGACGGCCTCAAGGACTTCAAGGCCATCTCCCTGGACGTATCCCGCCGCCCCAGGCTGGTGTTCGACGGCAACCAGGCCAATCTCCGCGCCGCCATCGGCAACGCGCAGGTCCGGCACAAGCTGGGCAAGGCCCTCATGACCAACTTCGACTGGCCCGACGCCGATGAAATTCATCTGTACAACGACTTCACCCCGTACTCCTTCTTCTTCCGGGAGTTCCGGGGAGAGAAATCCTGCCTGTGCGGCGGGCTGATTCTCCACGGGCAGGAGGATATGAGTAAGGCGTACTATGGAATCCACACCTGAGCTTGGAGGCTGTACAACATGGCACGCGCCACGCCCCGGCCAAGCTCCACTTGTAATAGGGGGAATGTTCATGGACGGTTCAAAAGCCCGCCGTACCCGCAATCTGCGGTATAAGCGGCCCGCGCTGGCATCGCTGGGATATCATGCGATACGCTTAGAATTATGGGACATCCGGGAAGCCTGTGCGGATATCCATTGGTTTACCGACCAGGATGACGACACATTGCTCAACGCCTTGGACGGGAATGAGGATGAGGTCTGGGAGTTCAAAATGGCCTTTTCCGACTTGGAGGCCAAGGCGGACAGTCTGGAGGAGGTCATCGGAGAGCTCTACGGATGGGACGGCGACATGGAGCGGACCTTCAACGACTGCACCGTGGCGCTGATCGGCAACCGCTATCGGACCATCGGCTTTGACAGTGAGGAAGAAGATTACTTTGCGCTGACCGCTTACGAAGAAGGGGTGGCCCAAACGGAGGCCGGGAAGCGGCTCATGCGGAGGACCAAAGCGGACATGATCGCCACCATCGGACAGTGTCTGGGAATCCTGCTGGCATTTTTTGACCTGCGGCAGCAGTACGACTACCTAAAGGCCACGTTTGATATCCTCCGGGACGAGAACACATCCCTGCTGCAGACCATTAAAGAGATTGATGCCGCCTATGAAGCGATTGCCATAGAGAGGCGATGGAATCGCTCCAGTGAGGCGGTCAGGAGATTTGACGCTCTGCTGTATAATCTGCCGGATCGGGTATGGATCGAATAACGGCGGCGAGTGGTTGTTGGTATGAGCAAGGCGTACTATGGAATCCACACCTGAGATTGGAGGCTGTACAACATGGCAACGCGCCACACCCCGGCCAAGCTCCGACCCCTCTCTGCGGAGGCCCAGGAGCTGGCCCGGCAGAACATCCGAACCGTCGCGGGGTTCCTGGCTCATCACCGTCTCTCTGACGATTGGTACGACGTCGTGATTTTCCGCTACCTGCTCACGGTCCAGAACTGGCTGGACCGCCCGGAGCTGCATCGGTACGCGTTCAGCACGATAGCATGGCGGGCCATGTCCAGCGCGGTCAGCAACGAGCGCCGGAAGCAGGGGCGGCGAATCCGGGCGGTGAGCCTGGACGCCCCCGTGCCCGGCGCCGACGGCATCACCCTCGGCGATACGGTCACGGCGGACGATCTGTACTATATCCCATACCAAATGGAGGCGAGTTAAATGGAAAAGCACGAGAAACTGACGCTCACACTTCTGGGCCGGGACAGCTGGTCCCGCCCCGTGTACGAGGGCAGCGACGGCAATTTGTATGTTGATACCGACCCCTGCGCCGACCGTCAGCCGCGCATCTGCACCAAGTACCGCAACGCTTTCAACGGCGAGCCGGACATTCCCGTCCATGCGGAATTTACCTTCGTGCCTCACCGGGACACTTGGTGAAGAACTGCCTGTCCTATCGGGCATACGGGGAGAAAGGACATATTTCATATGAATCTCACAATCAGACCCATGACCCCGGCCGAGCACAACTACTACTACAGCTGGAGCTCCCACCTCATGGCCGCGGCCGGCTGCATCGGTCACCTGCGCGGCGACATGGGGCGCGAGGGCAATAGCTTCTACACCACCTGGTTCGACCACCAGGAGGACCTCAAGACCCAGGCGTTCAAGGACGAGCTGGATATCGTGGTCACCGCCCTGCGGTTCGATGCGGCCTATGGCGGTGCTCTGGCAGACCGGAGCAAGCTGGCCGCCTACTGCCGCGCCCACCCGGAGAGCGGAATGGGTACCATCAGCCTGGAGTACGGCTTCCGCCTGGACACGGACAACTACGCCTACGCGCTGCGGCTCAATCCCGACTGGGGCGACTACAACTTTTATCTCTACTGCTACGTCCGGGAGAAGCTGGATAACCACATGGCCGAGTCCAAGCGGGGCATCCGCTTCGTTACCCCTGGGTATCGAGACCTGTTCCGGCTGGCGGACGGCGACGGCATCCGCATTATATCCCCGGACGGCAAATACAAGGACCGGACCTGCCGCTATATCAGCGAGACCCACATGACGTGCGGCTGGGACGACCGCCTGTACCACATCCACGACTTCGCCGAAGAGATGGAGCGGGCCGGGAACACGGTCATCCCCCTGCGCTCCAGCCTGCCGAAGAAGTGCTTCGCCACCCTGGAGTCCACCGGGGAGACCGTCGTCATCCACCGGGGCGTCAATGGCTACACGCCCACGGGGCAGCGCCCGGAGGGCGTAAGCGGGCAGGAAGGGGCCGACGCGCTCAACAAGACAATCGGCGTCACCAGGGCCCAGGCCGCCGCCATGCTGGCTGGCTCCATGTTCGGCTGGGCGTGCCCCGGCGCCGACCCCGCCAACTACGACGAGCAGGGCAAGCCGGTCAAGAATAGTCCGTGACCCAAGGCCCCCGCCTTAAAGGCGGGGGCTGTCGTCATATTAGACCTGTACCAATTTCAACAAGGGGGAATCATCATGTTCCATGAACCCATGCCGGACTGCGTACCGGAATACTACCGCAGCAAGCAGGAGGAAACCGACCGCCGATACGAGCTGCAAACGAAGCAGCAGGAGCTTTATCAGGCCAACCGGCAGAAGATCGATGCCGCTATCACGTCCGGACTCCACGTCCTGCCCTTCGGCGGTTACGATGCCTGCTGGTACTGTCCGGATGCCGACCACGACACCATGACGGATGCCGGCGACGACACGTGCCGCGTGATCTGCCGGAACCCGGCCTGCCCCCAACACCAGAAGGAGGTATCACAATGAACCGATACGCAGACTTGAAGCAGCGCCAGCAGCAGGAGTTCAGCGCCTTCCCCATGCAGTTCGCGTTCTCCAACCAGCAGTTCGCCGAGGCCATGGCTGCCCTGGGCCTGGAGCCCACGGACACGGACAAGGTCTACAAGACCCCCGGCGGCGGCATCTACCGGCGGGAGGACGGCCCACGGCTCAAGGAGATGATGGACCGGTTCGACCGGGAATTGCAGGAGGCCATCGCCGGCGACCAGACCGGGGACGGCTTCATCTACGAAATGTTCCTGTACGAACTGAACGTCCATGAGTACGGCTACACCATGGACACGGAGGATACGCTTGACGCACTCGGCTATACGGTGGAGGAAGTGCTCGGAAATCCCCGGCTCAAGCGCGGCATCGAGAAAGCCGTGACGGAAATCTGCGGGAGGGACTGATATGGAATACACCGGGCACGGCCTGCAAATCACGCTGGACGAGCTGCGCCACATCCTGGAGTACGCGGAGAACCGCGTCAAGTACGACAACATGGAGCCCTGCGTCTATATCAAGCCCGGAGACCATCCCCGCATTATTCAATATTGCTGCTACGCCGAGTGCAATCCCATCGACCACACATACGGTGCGAGGTGACTTATGGAAATTTTCCACGACCACAGCTATGTCAGCCAGGCGGAGCGAGAGTTCATCTCCCGTGGCTACGCCTGCGAGAGCTTCTACTCCCTGCGCTTCAGCTTCGTCTACACCGAGGCACAGAAGGCGGAGAACCGGGCCTATGCCGAGGCAGTCGGCACAAAAAGCGACGCATGGAGCGTCCATGCCGCCGCCAGCGCCCGACGGCGCAGCGAGCACATGGAGCGCATCGTCAACCTCCTGGCACAGAATTTCAAAATATACCAGTACGATAAGGAGGAAACTGTCCCGTACAACTCCGATTGGGACCTGTTCTTCTGGTGCAATGATTTCAGCTCCACCATGCAGGGCCTCCTGTCTGGGAGGGATTACGGCTACTTCACGCTGGCCTTCAACAGCGAGCAAGCCCCGGAACAGCGACGGAAAATCTATGACCGCGCCATGCGCATCCTGGAGCTGTTCTCCGACGACGAGAACCTGCATATCGCCGTACAGTACACGGCCATCATGGATGACGCCAAGATCAAGCGCGACGCGGCGCTGGCCGGTCTCGGGATCGCCGGCCGGAACTGCGTATACAAAGGCATGGAGGGCCGAGTCGAAACCAACGGGGAGGCCCTGTTCTTCCGCAAGAAGCGTTCCCGCAAATATGTGTACCGGCTGACGGACGCGGCGATCCTGTCGCTTTCCTGGCAGCTCTCCGCGTAGACCTGACCCCGCCCCGGAGGACACGAGGGCAGAAGGAGGGATTCTATTGGACAAGCTGAAACAAGCCGTCTCCGACGTCCTGGACACACTTCTGAGCGTTGAGCGCCAGGAGAACGGCACGTTTTCCTGCGAGATCTACGCCGACTACCGGGACGAGATGGGCGACAAGACGGCCATCAAGATATCGCGCTCCGAGTACCCCATGCAGACCTTCTGGGAGCATCTGGACGAGTGGTATCAGGACTACCAATGGGAATTGGGGGACGAGCTGGAAAAGGAGGTCCGCGCCAAGCTGACCGCCACTGACGGCCCGTACCCGGAGGGCTTTTCCGACGAGGACGACGACAGGATGCTCGACACGCTGCACAACCTGGTTTATTTCAAGCTGCCCGATGAGCACTTCATGAAGCAGTCGTTCCATGTCAACATCATGGTGGACACCGGCGACGGCAATGTTGATTACACCCTCAACAGCGCCTATCCCTGCTGGTACGGCAAGTACGGCGAGCCCATCGACCCCAAGGCGGGCATCGCGTGGCTTGCCAAGACCCAAGGCTACACCAGGGGCAGGCTGAAACGCGCCCTACAGGAGGGCGATATGGCCGAGCCCAAGGGCTTTTTGCAGTCCATGCGGGTGGAGCTCGCCAACCTGTCCTCGGCCATGAGCACGGTCACGTTCCTGGTGGAGCTGACCCTGGAGCAGCTGATAGAGCTGAACCGGCTAATCCGTCTCCAAGACCGGAACGGCGTCCACTACGACGCCCGGGAGAACCCGTACTGCGGGTACATCATCATCGACAAATCCACCGAAACCGGGCTGTACGACCCGTGGAACGGCGGCGGGAGCGTCTTCGAGATCCAGCTGGAGAAGGACGTGAAGCTGCCAATCAAGTACATCCGGTCGGCGCTGCCCGACGGCGGCGACGGCCATTCCGTCGGCTCCGTCTATGGGATGTGCGGCTCGGCCTGGACGCGCGGCGGCGTCAAGACCATCCACGCGCCGGTCAAGCTGGCGGCGTGAACCTTGGCTGAAAGCCGAAAGGAGAACACCTATGCCGTATATTTTCCAGCATATTTGCCGCATTGTTATTTCGCGGGACCATATCCAGCTCATCCGCCGGGCGCTAGCGGAGCCGGATGTCGTGAGCTCCGATACCGACACGATCTTGGGCAGGGCGGATCTGTGGGACGGGAGGTACATCGAAGCCCGGCTCTGCGGACGGCCCGGCCAGACCGCCCTCCTGGCCGTCGTGCTGTACGATTTTGGCGGCGAGCTTCAGACATACCGCAACTCGACCGAGTACCAGACCGGCTTCGAGTTCACGCACGAGGGAATGGAGTTCATCGTCGGCTTCGTGCCGGAGGAAAGGAGGAAGCGCCATGAATAAAGCACGTAGAAAGAACATTCAGGATGTTGTCAATCAGCTGGAGGATCTGAAATCCACCTTGGAGGACCTTCAGGGCGAGGAAGAGGAATACCGGGACAACATCCCCGAAAACCTTCAGGGCTCCGAGCGGTACGAGAAGGCCGAAGAAGCCTGCGACACCCTCAGTGAAGCGGTGGACGGCCTGGAAAACATTATCACCAGCCTGGGCGAGTTGGCGGAAGGATAGATGGTCGCATACACGACTGGCCCCCCTTACCGGCACTTCACGGCCTCGGAGATCGACGCCGCCAACGACACGGACCTGCCTGACCTGCTGGCCTCCCTGGGCTACCAGGTCAGGCGCGTCGGCAGCTACTACTCCACCAGGGAGATGGACAGCCTGCGGATCAAAGACCGGCGCATCTGGTTCCGCAACTCGGAAAACACCGGCGGCGACGCCGTCGCATTCGTACAGCATTTCCACGGAATGTCGTTCCCCGAGGCCGTCCGCTATCTGCTGGCGTTCAACGGCTATTCCGTGGATTCCCCTGCTCCCATTCCCAGGCAGAGAAGCAGGCCGCCTCCCCAACGGGGGCGGCCTGCTTTCGTCCTTCCCCCGCCCAACGGCGACAACGAACGAGTGCGCGCCTATTTGCGGGGACGCGGTATCGCCCCCGGCGTCATCGACGATTTTATCAACATGGGCCTGCTCTACGAGGACGCCAAACACCACAACTGCGTGTTCGTAGGGCGTGACGGGGCCGGGAAGCCCGTGTTCGCCGCCAAGCGGGGCACCTGCGACAGCGTACCGTTCCGGGGCGACGTGGCCGGCAGCGACAAGCGGATTGCCTTCCGCGTACCCTGTAACCCCGCGCTGGATCGGGTGGCGGCATTCGAGGCTCCCATCGACCTCATGAGCTGGTTCACGCTCCATGGACAATGCGGCGCCGTGGCCCTCTGCGGCCTGTATGACGGCCCTCTGGAGACGTACCTGGCAGATTATCCGCATATCAGGCGGATTCTTCTCTACCTGGATGCCGACGGGCCGGGGCGCGAGGCCGCCGGGAAGCTCAGAGAAAAGTACCGGGGCCTCGGCTATGGGGTGGAGAAGCAGTTCCCGCCGTCCGGGAAGGATTGGAACGAATTTCTTCAACAACGCGTGAAGGAGCGGTGAGCCGCTTTGGCGCGGCTCCAAGGGTATTTGTAGAGTTTGAATGGAAAGGAGTGCCGCAGATGGCAGCGAAAGTCGAAACCTACCGCCAGATGGCGGACCACGCCACGGGGAATCTGACTGCCCAAATCAAGGACTGGTCCAAGTTCCTGATGATGGCGGGGCAATTCTACAAATACAGCTTCCTGGACCAGGTCATGATTTACACCCAGCGCCCTGACGCCACCGCCTGCGCGGAGTTCGACCTCTGGAACCATCGCATGGGCCGCCGCATCCGGCGCGGCTCTAAAGGAATCGCCCTGCTGCGTTACCGCGACGGCAGGGTATTCCTCCGCTACGTGTTCGACGTGGCCGACACGGAGCGCCGGGAGAACGGCCGGGACCCCATGCTCTGGCAGTACCGGGACGAGTACGAGAACACGGTCACGGCCCGGCTGGAGGAAGCCTTCGGCGTCCCCGGCAGCAACGGCCTCGCCAAGCAGCTTATCACCCTGGCTGTGCAGTTCGCGGACGAACACTGGAACGATTTCAAGGATAAAATCATGCTGGCCGTCCATGGCAGCTCCTTGGACGGTCTGGACGAGGACAACGTCGCCCTGCGCTTCCGCAGCGCCGTCACCGTCAGCCTGTCGTTCCTGCTGCTGGCCCGCTGCGGCTTTGACCTGGACAGCTATTTCACCCCGGAGGACTTCGAGTGTATCAGCGAGTTCGACACCCGTGTCACCATCCTGACCCTGGGCAATGCCGTCAACGAGAGCGCCAACGTCATCCTGCGGCAGGTGGAGCGCGCCGTCAAGGCGCGCATGGCCGGCAGGAGCACCACCCCTCCGGCCCCGGCGCACCAGACGGAGGAACGGAAACCCTTGGAGGATACCACGGCGGCGGGCAATGGAAAGCCCGCCGCCGCTTCTGTTTCCCGTCCCAAGCCGGAAGCGCCCCCCGCCGCCTCTGAGCCGCCCCAGGAGGCCCCGGGACAGCTTGCCATGCCGGGATACTCCGAGCCCGCAACGCCCGCTCCTGGGCCCGTACAGGCCCGGCAGGAGGCCCCCGCCAGGCCAGCCCCTGCGGCCGTTAACTTCCGCATCACGGACGACGATCTTGGCATTGGAGGCCCCAAGGCCAAGTACGCCGCCAACACCGCCGCCATCCGCGTTTTGAAGGCCGTCGAGGCCGAGGGGCGCGCCGCGTCCCCCGACGAGCAGGAGGTCCTCTCCCGCTATGTGGGCTGGGGCGGCGTCCCGGACGCCTTCGCGCCTGATAAAGCCGAGTGGGCCAACGAGTACGTCGAGCTGAAGGCCCTGCTGACCGGGGACGAGTACGCTTCGGCGCGGGCCAGCACCCTGAACGCCCACTTCACGCCGCCTATCATCATCCGGGCCATCTACGAGGCCCTGGGCCGCATGGGCTTCCAGTCCGGCAACATCCTGGAGCCCTCCTGCGGCGTGGGCAGCTTCTTCGGCTGCCTGCCGGAGTCCATGTCCGCGTCCAGGCTGTACGGCGTGGAGCTGGACGCCATCTCCGGCCGCATCGCCCAACAGCTCTACCCCAAGGCCAACATCGTGGTGAGGGGCTATGAGCACAGCGCGTACCCCAAGGACTTCTTTGACGCCGCCGTCGGCAACGTACCCTTCGGCGATTACAAGGTCAACGACCCCGGATACAACAAGCTGGGCTTCACGATCCACAACTATTTCCTCGCCAAGGCCCTGGACCAGCTCCGCCCCGGCGGCGTCATGGCCTTCGTCACCAGCCGCTACACCATGGACGCGAAGGATTCCACCGTGCGGAAGTACCTGGCGGAGCGCGCCGACCTGCTGGGAGCCATCAGGCTCCCCAACAACGCCTTCAAGGCCAACGCCGGGACGGACGTCGTGGCGGACATCATCTTTCTTCAGAAGCGGGAGGAACCCAACCCCGCCCTGCCTGACTGGATAAGCGTCATGGAGAACCAGGACGGCTACCCGGTCAACGTCTATTTCAACGACTACCCGGAGATGGTGCTGGGCTGTCCCGGCTCCGAGAGTACCCGGTACGGCCACGACTACACCGTGCATCCCGCCCCCGGCGCAGACTTGGCCGAACAGCTGCAAAGGGCCGTCGCCCGCATCTATGGGACGTACCGCGAGGCCGCTCCTACGGAGCCTGGCGACGAGTCCGCCGGTTCCATCCCCGCCGACCCCTCCGTGAAGAACTTTTCCTACGCCGTCGTGGACGGCGAGGTCTGGTTCCGCGAGAACTCCGTCATGGTCCGCCCCAAGCTCAACGCCACGGCAAGGGCCCGCGTCAAGGGCATGGTCGGGCTCCGGGACTGCCTCCAGGAGCTGATCGCGGCGCAGATGGAGCCGGACGCCCCCCTGGACGGCCACCAACGGCGGCTGAACGCCCTTTACGACGGCTTCACTGGCAGGTACGGCCTCATCAACAGCCGGGGCAACCGCCTGACCTTCAGCCGGGACAACTCCTACTACCTGCTGTGCTCCCTGGAGGTGCTGGACGACGACGGCAACCTGAAGCGCAAGGCGGACATCTTCACCAAGCGGACAATCCAGAACCGCCAGCCTGTCACCCACGTGGACACCGCCCAGGAGGCCCTGGCCGTCTCCATCGGGGAGCGGGCCCGGGTGGACCTGCCCTACATGGCCCAGCTCACCGGCAAAGACGAAAGTACGCTTATCTCCGATTTGCAGGGCTTGATTTTCAAGGACACCCTAAAGGACGAATGGCAGACCGCCGACGAGTACCTGTCCGGCAACGTCCGCCGCAAGCTCCGGGAAGCCCAACGGGCGGTGGAGGACGACCCGGCCTACCGGCCCAACGTGGACGCCCTTGCTGCCGCCATCCCCAAGGACTTGGAGGCCAGCGAGATCGAGGTCCGCCTGGGCGCCACCTGGATCGCCCCGAAGTACATCCAGCAGTTCATGGTCGAGACGTTCCATATGACGAAATACCATCAGGAGCACATTCGGGTCGTGTATGTCAAGGCCACGTCGGCATGGTTCATCACCAATAAGGCATGGATCTCCAACGAGGACGTTACCGCGCATACCACATACGGCACCGACCGGCGTAGCGCCTATGAGATTTTGGAGGAGTCCCTGAACCTGCGGGACGTGCGGGTCTACGATACCGTTACCGACCCGGACGGGAAGGAACGCCGCGTGCTCAATGCCAAGGCGACTACCCTGGCGGCCCAGAAGCAGCAGATGATAAAAGACGCCTTCAGGGACTGGCTCTGGCAGGACCCGGACCGCCGCCGGGAGCTGGTCCGGGTCTATAATGACATCATGAACTCCGTAAAACCCCGGGAGTACACCGGCAGCCATATCGTGTTCCATGGCATCAACCCGTCCATCCAGCTCAAGCCCCACCAGCTGGGGGCCATCGCCCACGTGCTCTACGGCGGCAACACGCTCCTGGCCCACGAGGTCGGGGCCGGGAAGACCTTCGAGATGATCGCGTCGATCATGGAGAGCAAATACCTGGGCCTGTGCTCCAAGGCCATCATGGTCGTGCCCAACCACCTGACCCAGCAGACCGCCGCCGAGTTCCTCCGGCTGTACCCCGCCGCCAACATCCTGGTCACCACCAAGAGGGACTTCGAGACCGCCCGGCGGAAGAAGTTCTGCGCCCGCATCGCCACCGGCGATTGGGACGCGGTGATCATCGGGCACAGCCAGTTCGAGAAGATTCCCGTCAGCTATGAACGCCAGAAGAAGATCATCGACGGCCAGATCGACGACATCACTCTCGCCATAGCCGAGGTCAAGGCCAGCAAGGGCGAAAGGTTTACCGTCAAGCAAATGGAGCGCATGAAGAAGGACCTGGAGACCAAGCTGGAAAAATTAAAAGCCGACTGGAAGAAGGACGGCGTCATCACCTTCGAGCAGCTGGGCATCGACATGATGCTGGTGGACGAAAGCGACAACTACAAGAACCTCTTCACGTACACCAAGATGCGCAACGTGGCCGGATTGTCCACCGCTGAGGCCCAGAAGTCCACCGATATGTTCACGAAATGCCGCTACCTGGACGAAATCACGGGCGGGCGGGGTATTGTATTCGCCACTGGCACGCCCATCAGCAACAGCATGGTAGAGTGCTATACCATCCAGCTGTATCTCCAGTACGACCGCCTGATGGAGATGGGCATGGGCACGTTGGACAGCTGGGCCTCCCGCTTCGGAGAGACGGTCACGGCCCTGGAGCTTGCCCCCGAGGGCACCGGCTACCGGGCCAGGACCCGCTTCGCCAGGTTCTTCAACCTGCCCGAGCTCATGTCGATCTTCAAGGAGGTGGCCGACATCAAGACTTCCGACCAGCTGGACCTGCCGACCCCGGAAGTGGAATACCACACTGTTGTCTGCAAGCCCACGGAGCACCAGAAGGCCCTGGTAAAAGAGCTCTCCAAGCGGGCCGAGAAGGTCCATTCCGGCAGCGTTGACGCCCATCAGGACAACATGCTGCGCATAACCAGCGACGGCAGGAAGCTGGGCCTGGACCAGAGAATCATCAATCCGGCCCTACCCGACGAACCGGGCACCAAAGTCAACCAGTGCGTTGCCAACATCCT
>CAJTLI010000031.1 GCA_910577525.1 uncultured Oscillospiraceae bacterium
TGATAAGGTCTCCGCTTTCTTTCAACATAGCCAGATTTCCTATGTTCTAATTCGGAAGTAATAGCAGCGGAAGGTTCGCGCTTTCGATAGCTGCTCTTGCAGGGGCTGGATACTGGCTTCATCTATCACTCCGCTGAAGCTGCTGGGGTGCAGGTAGAGATCCTGCCGGTCTTTGACGGCTGTATCACAGCTTCCATTGCCTCCCAAGGTAACCGCCCACCCCAGCTCTTGAAACAGACGGCGGCTTTCCTCTTTGAATGCGGCTCTGCCGACATCGCTTGACCAGCCTGAGTTGTAGCAGTTGGTACGGATGCGAAAATATACTTTCCGATACGCCATGTTGATCCCTCCTCCTTGCTATTGAAATAAAATCACCGCTCTCGGTCCACCGGATAGCTTCCGGCAGGCGAGAGCGGCGATTTTCTGCGTCTTGGATCTTATGGGGATAGCGAGTTTACTCCGTCTGCAAAAGGCGGATCTTGCATCTTCGGTGCGTAATTTTTTTGAAACGGGAGGCTGTTTTGAAAAACCGAACTTTTTTCTTCTTAAATTTCCGTATCTCAGCATTTCCGGCGGTATTACGCGATTTTATTTTGCTATTTTTGGACTGCATCTCGGTTATCTACACAAGGTTTCCCGATACCCACCCCGCCATCATTGACCGGGAGACTTTCGCCCTCGTCCAAGACCTCCGGCAACACCGCCGCAGGCCAGATCGTACCGGCATCGTGAGTATGTTTTCTGGCTTGCTCTACTGTGCCGACTGTGGTGAGAAGCTGTATTACAGCAGTACCAATAACTATAAGCGAGAGGGAGCTTTCTTCTTCTGTTCCAGCTATCGTAAAAATTCCAGTGTATGTTCTGCTCACTATATTCGGGAACGTACCGTGGAGCAGTTGGTGTTAGAGGGCCTGCAAAGGCTGTTGTGGTACATCCAGGTCTATGAAAAGCGGTTTGCTCAGGAGCAGATGGAACGGTTTGGACTGCGAGAGAAAAAGGAGTTGACCGCCAGGGGCCGGGAGTTGGACAAGGCCAAACAGCGGGTGGTGGAGATTGACCAGCTTATTCAGAAAAGCTATGAGGACATGAGCAAGGGCTTGTTATCCGAGGAACGCTTTGCCACGCTATCCATGTCGCTGGAAGCCGAACAGAAGCAGTTGAAAGCGGCGATTCCTGAAATGGAAATCAGCTTGGAGGCCACCACGGATAGGGCCGCTGACTTGCAGCGGTTCATTGATCGGGCCAGACAGGTGACACGGCTGACGGAGCTGACGCCTGAAATCGTTAACGAGTTCATTGAGAAAATCGTGGTATCCAAGCCCGACAAGCTGAACGGCAAGCGCCATCAGAGGGTGGACATCTATTACAACACCATCGGCCTGTGGTGTGCCCCATCCCCGGAAGAAATGGAGAAGCTGTTCCAGAAACATCTTTCAGGCCAGCGTAAAAAGACGGCGTAGCCATAGCTACACCGTCCCAATAGATAGAATTTCTTTACAGGTTAGCCGAAAGGCCGACACTTCTTTACGGAGTGTCGGCCTTGTGCGGGCTTTTTGCGTATATTGCCAGAGGGGCCGCGGGACAGGCCTCCTTTTGCCGCCGCCGGGAATAGAATGGGATATCCGGGCAAGCACAACAGGAGGGTAACTACCTTGGAACTGTATGTTGTAAAAAGCGGCGACACCATTCATCGGATTGCTCGCCGGTTTTCCACACCAGCGGATGACATCATCTTTGCCAACCAGCTGCAAAACCCCAATGTCCTGTCAGTGGGTCAAGCGCTTATCATCCCGAACACTCAGACCCGCTCCACAGTGAGCCGCGGCGATACCCTGTATTCCATTGCGCGCAGGCATGGCGTAAGCCTCCAGCGTCTCTTGGCGGCGAATCCCGAGATTGCCAATCCCAACCGCATTTACCCCGGACAGAAAATCGTCATTCCGGCCGATGGACGGCAAATGCGGGAGATCATCGTCAACGGCTACGTGACCGACGCCGCAGACAGCACGCTGAACGCCACCCTTCCCTACCTGACGTTCCTCTCGCCTTTTTCCTACCGTTCCGATCTGTTCGGAAACCTGACGCCCACCTTCAGCCTGAACATCACGCTCTCCGCCGGACAGCGCACGGCAAATCTTCTCACCCTTACAAACCTTCAGGAAGCCGGTGGGTTCTCCAGCCAGATTGCCCACGCCATTCTGACCGATCCGGCCGTACAGGACAAGTTTTTGGAAAACGCGGAGGCTTTGCTGGGGCAGGGCGGCTGGTACGGCGTGAATGTGGACTTTGAGTATATCTACCAGTTCGACCGGGAGAGCTACAATCAATTCCTGCGCCGTCTCACAGAGCGGATGCACCAGCTGGGCTGCATTGTGGTGACCGCGCTGGCGCCCAAACTCTCAGACAGCCAGCAGGGACTTCTGTATGAGGCCCACGACTATGCCTTCCACGGACAGACTGTGGACTATGTTGTTCTCATGACCTATGAATGGGGCTATACATACGGACCGGCCATGGCGGTGGCGCCCCTCGACAAGGTGCGTCAGGTGCTGGACTACGCTGCGCAGGTCATGCCGGCGGGACGCATTCTCATGGGCGTCCCCAACTACGGCTATGACTGGACGCTGCCCTTCGCCCAGGGCACGGCGGCACGCTCCCTGTCCAACGTTGAGGCCGCCGCTCTGGCCGGACAGGTGGGAGCCGCCATCCAGTACGATCAAACGGCGCAGTCCCCCTTCTTCCGCTACTACGGCGGAGACGGCAGGCAGCACGAGGTCTGGTTTGAGGATGCCCGCAGTCTCCGGGCCAAATACGCACTGGTAAATGAATACGGCCTTGGCGGCGTGAGCTTTTGGAATCTGAACAACCTGTTCCGTACAAATTTTATCGTGCTGGAGTCCATGTTCAACGTGGAAAAGGTGCTGTGACCGCATGTCCAGCCGAAGAGAGGGCCGGGGCTGTTGCCCCGGCCCTCTCTTCGGCTCTTACGTTACTCCCCAGGTCCAGGGTATATGACCTTCCTGAGGTTCCAGTTGACCGCCGCCCTCCGGGCGGCGTCCTGACGCTCGGCCTCGTTTTTATAAGAAAGCTCCGCCGTATGGGCCCCGCAGTACACGCATTGGACATACAGGCACCAGCCGCCCTCCTCCTCGATACAGCCTACGCTGCCGCAGCAGGGGCAGTCCGCCAAATCGATCCCCTCAAACTGATCCATCCTCTCTCCCCTTTCAAACAAGCCCTCATACCGCCGCGATTTTTCAGTTAATCAGGCTGCGCAGCGGGCAGTCGGACAGAGATACCCGGTCCGTCAGCCCGTCCAGCCCGTTATCCCGCAGGTAGTCCAGAAAAATAGCGGGAGACTGCGTGGAATCCGGCCCGATGATAATTTCCTCAATCAGATCCTCCAGACCGATGCCGATCTCCCCGCACATGGCCTTCAAGTCCAGGGGATAATACTTTTTGATCCGCTCCTTGGTGACGTGATAGCAGGGCCGCACGTCAAACTCCGACTTCTCAAAGGGGGACACCACCAGGCGCATCTCATACTCCGAGGAGAAGGAGGGGTGCTTGAAGGACACCGAACAGGCCCAGGCGTCCCGCATGACTTTTCTCACCGCCGGGCTGTCCGCCGACAGCGCCGCCCCGCTTCTGGCCAGAGCGCAGAACACCTCCACCATGGGGTGGCCGCTCATGTCGTCCCGGTAAAACACCGCCTGGAGAGAGAGGGCCCCTCTGGCCAGCTGCTGCAAATAGCTCCGCCGCAGGGCGATGCAGGCCCCCCGGCCCCGGTTGCCGTACCGCTCCCACTGGGCGGCGTCGTCCCGGTGGAAGGAAAAACAGGCGGCGAAGGCGGAGTACTCCTTTTTGACCTCCTCCCGGAACAGGGCCCCGACCTGCCGGGCCTGGTCCTCCCTGCCCTCCTGGGCCAGCCGGTCCGTGACGGCGGCCCCCAGCCGGTTCATGAAATGGCGCATCTCAGCCGAGTCGTTCATGTTCAGCACGTTGTTGACCCGGAGCTGGGCACAGCGCAAAATACCGTCCACCGCCTGAAAATCGGTGTAGTGATAGAGGATTTTCCGCTTCTGCTGGTCCATGCTTCCCTCCCCCGTTCCGCCCGGCGCTTTACGGGTCCCCCGCCACGTTCCGGCAAAACCGCATCAGAATGGTGGCCACCTCCGCCCGGGTGGCGGAGCCCCCGGGGATGAGCGTGTTGTTTCCCACGCCGCTGATAAGCCCCGCCTTGACGGCCCAGGCCATGGCGTCCCGGGCGTAGGGGCTGATCCGGCTTCCGTCCCGGTAGGCGGACAGGTCCGCCCGTCCGCTCACGTCAAAGCCCTTGTACTGAGCGTAGCGGTAGAGGATGGCCGCCATCTGCTCCCGGGTGATGGTGTCGTCCGGGGCAAACCGGCCGTCGCTGTAGCCGTTGACCACGCCGCAGGACGCCGCCCAGGCCACCCCCTCGGAGTAATATTTTCCCGCCGCCACGTCGGGGAAGCTGGAGGCCCCCGCCGCCGGGCTGCCCTCGTAACGGTGGAGGATGGTGACAATCATCCCCCGGTTTGTGGTGAGGGAGGGGCTGAATTTGCCGTCCCCCGTGCCGTTCATCATGCCGTGCTCATAGACGTAGGCCACCGCGTCGTAAAACCAGTTGCCCTTCTTTACGTCGGTGAAGGACATGGGTTCGGCGGGGACAGCGGAGGTACTGCTCCCCTCCACCACGGCCACGGCGCCGAAGCTGGCCTCCGTGGTGCCGCCCGGGTCCAGGTCCAGCAGCTTCAGGCCGGCGGCGGATGTCACAGTGAACCCCCGGCCCGCCGTCAGGGTACCCAGCGGGATGGCGTCCCCCTGGTTCAGGTTTTGCTTTGACGTGACATAGAGGGTAACGCTGTTTCCCGCTGTGCTGTAGGTGGCGTAGACGCCCTGTCCGGACAGGGCGCCGTCAAACTGGAAGCCCGCCGGGGCCTGGTCCAGAATCAGGGTGATCTGGACGGCGTTCCGGCTTCCGGACACCCCCCGGATACTGACCGTTTGGCTGGCGGCCATCCCGCCGCTCACCTGAACCCAGGGGGAAACGCCCTCCGCCTCCGCCGCTGCCGCGGGCGGCAGCAGCGCCGCGGCCAGGGCCAGAGCCAAAACCACAGAAATGATCCGTTTCATCATCCCATCCTCCTCACTGCTGCACGCCTTCGCCCGTCAGGGCGATCTGGGGCAGGGTTTCCAGCTCCGGGAAGCTGGTCCACAGCGTCTGGCTGGTCACGCGGGCGCTGGCGCTGCTGTTGGGGTCGTCGGTGCGGCGGAGCACCGCCCGAAGCTCCATGGGCCCCTCGCCGGTGACGCCCGCCTGGGCGTTAAGCGCCTTTTCCGCCTCCAAATCGGGCACAAAAATCCAGAAGCCGTCGCTGATGTCGCTCACCGCCCCGTCGGCGGGAATCTCCGCGAAGAGCAGGGCGTAGCCGTTCATGTTCCGCTCAACCTGGGTCACGCCGTTCTCCTCCTGGGCCTCGGCGGTGGTATTATAACGGGCCTGGATCTCCACCGTGTTGTACACCGGGTCTCCCCGGTAGGTTCCCACGATTACCAGAGCCCCCGCCGGAATCATGCCGCCCGCGTAGTAATAGGGCCGCTCCAGCCTGCCCACATGGGCCCCGCCGTTGAAATCAATCCGGTCGCCGGGGTAGTCCAGCAGCTCCACCTGCGCCCCGGCGGGCAGGCCGGTGATGCTGATCTCCGCCGCGTCATAGGTCCAGATGCGGGTGTCGCCGGGAGCCGCCCCCGGCTTGGTGAAGTAGGCCAGGCCGCCGCTCACCGGTCCCAGCGCCGCCTGCCGCCACTCCGCCGCGTCCGGCCCCTTGATCCGGACGGTGCAGCCGCTCAGCTCCCCGCCCGTCACCTTCAGCCCTGTGACCTGGACGGCCCCGCCCGTCATGGTAACGGCGGTCTCGCCGCCCGAACGGTCCACCCTGTAGAGGCTGGGGGAGATGGTCTTGTCGTAGGCCACGCGCACCTCGCCGGCAAAGGCCTCCCGGCCCACATTGCCCAGCTTATCCACGGGGACCACGGAATAGGTATAGGTCAGGTTGTTGGCCGCGCCCAGGTCGTCGGTGTAGCTGTTCCCGGCGGTAAAGCCGATGGCCGTCCCGTTCCGGCGGACCTCATAGCCCAGAATGGAGCTGTCGCCCCCCTGGACGGTGAGGACGGCCTTGTTCTCCTGAACCGAGACGGACAGGGAAACCGTTCCCCCGAAGGCCCTGCCCCCGGCCAGCCGGTAGGCGTAGGACCCGTCGTCCAGATACCAGACCGCCCGGGGCTCCTGGGGATGGGCGGCCAGCGCGTTCCGCACCTCCTGGCTGAGGGTCAGGCCCCAGCGGGTGAAGAACTGGGAGAGGTCCCGCCCCGCCACATCGGAGGCGATGAGGGCCACCCGCTCGTCATAGGACCGGCCCGCGTACGCGCCCGATTTCCACTGGGTGAAGAAGCGGTTGTAGAAGTCCAGCGGCTGGCCGGCTCCGTCATAGGCCAGGTGGAGCTGCCAATACATCCCCAGCTGGACAAACACGTTCCCGGCGGACCCGGGCCGCCCCTCGGCGGTCTTGGCGCGGATGGACTGCCAGATATTGCTGTTGGTCAGCCGGGTGTTCTGGAGCATGGAACCGCCGTCCCAGGCCTGCACGGCCAGGGCGTAGATGTTGTTGGTGATCTCCGCCTTGCCCAGCTTGTCCATATTGTGGCCGATCTCATGGGCGATGCCCCAGCCGAACAGGCCGTTGGGCTCCCCCTGGCCGGTGTAGGACACAGGCTTGCCCGACATGAGCCCGGCTGTTGACCCGTAGCCCACGCCGATGTGGTTCCCGGCGGCGTACATGAAGGCCCCGGCGAACATCCGCATATAGCGGATATTCTGGCGGGTGGTCATGGGATAGCGGTAGCTGTCCGGCCTGGCCCCTCCGGCAGGGACGATGCCCTGGACCTGATTGGCCACATAGAGCTCATCCTCCCAGGCCAGCACGTCCTGATACATGGTCTCCGCCATGGCCTCCGCCGAGCCGCCGATCCCCTTCAGTCCGCTCAGCGCCTGGCTGGCCGGGATGGACAGCAGGATGCTGGGGGTGGAGATCTCGGTGACGTTGCGCACGTCGGCCCCCAGGCCGGACCCTGTGCCCAGCGCCGCCGCATAGGTCTGGAGCTGGGACACATAGCGGCTGATTGCCTCCCGGCGGGCGGATTCGCCCATGTCATACCAGCCGGACAGCTCCAGTACAGGCACCGTGAAGGTGTTCCCATCCCCCCGGACCTGAATCTTCACGGCCTCGGGCCGGCTTCCGGCGTAGGTCAGGTACAGCGGCCCGCCCCGCTCGTCGGTGAGGGCACCGATCTTGGGCACGGTGATGTAATTGCGCCCGTTGACCAGGCGGACGGCCCCTCCCCGCCACACGCCCGACTCCCCGTAGAACTGGGTGGGCACCACGTATACCGGCTCATCCCCCGGCAGACAGGCGTATACCGCCACCGTGGCCCCCGCCCGGGCGGACACGCCCAGGGGCTGGAGGTCGCTGGCGCCCTGGCCGTAGGCGCTGTCCCGCCCGGAGCCCCGGCTCTGGAAGTCGCTCTTCACCAGGCCCAGGGCGGAGCTGTCCTGATTCAGCAAAGCGCCGGCCAGGGCCAGCTCGTCCTTCAGGCGGGTCAGATCCAGATAGAAGTCCGCCCTGGCCTCCAGCCGCTGGGAGAGGGCGGCCACGGACGCCGCCGTCACGCCGGGCTTCACCGCGGTGAAGCTCCCGTCGGTGAACAGGGCGGCAATCTCCTCCGCCAGGCTGTCGCTGCGGTAGAAGGCCATCTCGGACACGCTGACCCGGCAGCCGTTGCCCTCCCGCTCGTTCAGGGTGATGGACAGCTCCTTTACCCCCTTCAGCAGGGGGAAGGTGAGGGCCAGATAGTTCTTGTTGGGGTCCATGGGCTTGGCGGAGTACAGGGTCTGGGGTAAAATTACCTCCCCCGCGCTGTTTTTGGCGGTGATCGTGTAGGTATTCAAGGCATATTTGTGATTTCCGCCCAGATAGGGCACCAGGATGGCGTAGTTCATGTCCTGGGGCTCCTTGAAGGTGTAGGTGAACCGGCTGCTCACCCACCATTGGTTGGCCACCCAGTAAGTGGCGGCGTCGTTGTCAATGACATGGGAGGTCTGGAAGTTGGGACACAGGGAGCGGTTCACATTCGCGGGATTCTCCATCACCACCGACTGGACCATGCTGTTGTCGATGCGGTCCTCCCTGGGCAGGTCCGGCATGGCCAGCTCCTCCCGCTGGGGCGTGCCGGAGGCAGTGGCGGAATAAGGACCTGTCCCCCTGGCGTTGCCCGCCTTCACCGCCACCTCGTAGCGCGTGCCGTTGACCAGCCCGGTGATGGTGGCCCCGGCGGCGCTGAGATTGCCGCCGAACTGGGCAAATTCGGCCTTGCCCGCCTCACGGTAAAACAGCTGATAGTAGGACGCGTCCTTGACGCCGCCCCAGCCCACCCGCAGGGACTGGTCAGAGGCAGTCACCGACAGATTGGAGGGCGCGCCGGGAACCCCGCCGGGCTGCGGCACGGCGGACGCCACCTTGGACGGGGTGCCCCGCCAGCTTCCGTTCACGGCAGTCACCTGGAAATAGTAGGTTTTCAGGTTGTCCAGCCCGGTGATCTCCGCACGGTTTGTGTTGACGGAGGCCGTCTTGGTCAGGGCGCCGGCGCTGAGCCCGTAGGCCACGGCATAGCCCGTGACGTTGTTCACCGCGTTCCAGCCCAGGGACACCCTGCCGTCTCCGGCGGTGGCGGTGACGCCCTTCACCTGGTCGGCGTCCGTCCGGGCGTTGTCCGGCACGATATCCTTCAAAAATTCGATTTTAGTCACGGTGGCGTAATCCGTGGACCCGGCGGTGGCCGTGACCTGGATGGTGACTTTCTTTACCGCCACCCTCCGTCCCAGGTCGATGGTGAGCACCCTCCGGCCCGCCTCCTGGCCCACGGCGTGGACGCCCTCGGGGAGAACCGCCCCAAAGGGCACCGTCTCCACAGCGCCCCCCGCCAGCTCCACCTGAGCCGTCCCGGCCTGAACCGCGCCCATACCGTCGGGGCAGGTGATCCGGATGGCGCTCATCTCCACCCCGCTGTCCCCGCCCACCGTGATGGGCAGCGACAGTGCGCCCCCCGCCGCCGGGGCGACGGTGATGGCCCGCTCCCCGGCGAACAGGTCGCCGGCGCCGCCGCCGCTGAGCACCAGGGAACCGGCATCCAGCTGGGCGGCGGTGATGGCGGCGGTGTCCAGCACCTGGGCTTTGACCGCCGCTCCCCGGGTATAATTGACATAGGCCAGGTCGGTCACGTCCACCTGCCCGTCGCCGTTGAGGTCATGAGCGGGCGACGCCTTGTCCAGCTGGGCGGTGACGGCGGACAGGTCGCTGTCGTTCACCGCCCCGTCGCCGTTGACATCTCCCAGGAGAAAGGCGTCGGCGGTGCCCGCCAGGATGTGCTGGGAGTAGCCGTTCAGCGTGACCGTCTGGCGGAAGGGCGCGTACCCCGTCCCCGTCAGGTCCACCTCATACCGCGCCCCGCCGGCGGACAGGCCGGACAGCTCTACCTGGTAGGAGCCCACCTGCTCCTCCGTGGTCAGGGGCGCGCCGTCCACGTTTTTCACCGACACGGAGACCTCCGCCCCCAGGCCGTTTTCCGGCACGGCCCCGCCCGGCAGGGCTACCACCGTCCGCTGGCCGCCCCGGCTCACCTGGAGCCGGATGCCCCGGCCCGCGGCGTTGGCCGCCGTCTGGGGAAGGTCGAACCGGACGGACAGGCCGATGGAGCCGGTGACGCCCGCGCTCTGCTCCGCCCCGGCCGCCGGGGCGGCAGCCCGGCCCTGAGGCAGCCCCGCCAGCAGCAGGGAGCACGCCATGGTCAGGCTGAGAACGCCGGAGATCAGTCGTTTTGCTAGTTTCATGTACAGACATCCTTTCCGCTCTCCGATTCCCTCTGTCAGAGCCTGTTTAACATCTCTCAGAGGAAATCTCAAAATTCTTGTCAAAAATGGAACGATTCGAGAGTATTATAGCAGAGCATGGGAAAAAACGCAAGGCATTTATCCGCCTCCGGGGGACCAAACGGCGGGGCCGGGCAGATCAAAAAACGAGCGGGACTGCTTGTCCCGCTCGTTTCGATGCCTTGCGCTCAAACTGCAATCTCCGCGGGCCCTTCCGCCCGGCGGAGCCGGTCCTTTTCTTACTCGCCCAGGTAGAAGCGCCCGTAGCGGTCGGCGGCCAGAATGGCGGCGGCCACGGACTGGGGGGTGACGGGGAAGGGCATATTGTGCAGGGTGTCGCTGGGGGCGCAGGCCGCCTCGGCCACGGCCATCACCTTCTCGGGGGTGACCTCCTTGATGCCCAGCTCGCCCAGGGTGACGGGCAGGCCCAGACTGATGCAGAACTGATAGATCTCCTCCAGCTCCTCCAGGGCCACGTTCTCCAGCACCAGCTGAGTCAGGGTGCCGAAGGCCACCTTCTCGCCGTGGTACATGTGGTGGCACTCCTCCAGCACCGTCAGGCCGTTGTGGATGGCGTGGGCCCCGGCCAGGCCGCCGCTCTCAAAGCCCAGGCCGCTGAGCAGGGTGTTGGCCTCGATGACCTTCTCCACCGCGGGGGTGCAGGCCCCGGCCTCCAGAGCCAGCTTGGCCTTCAGGCCCTCGTCCAACAGGGTGTCCAGACACAGCTTGGCCAGGGCCATGGCCGCCCCCGTGACCTGGCCGCCGGCGCAGTTGGACGCGCCGCTGATCTGGCAGGCCCGGGCCTCGAAATAGGTGGCCAGGGCGTCGCCCATGCCGGACACGGTGAGACGCACCGGGGACTTGGTGATAATATCGGTATCCATCAGCACCATGTTGGGGTTGGCGGGGAGGAACAGGTACTCCTCAAACACGCCCGCGCCGGTGTAAATCACGGACAGGGCGGAACAGGGGGCGTCGGTGGAGGCGATGGTGGGGCAGATCAGCACGGGAACCTTCTTGTAGTAGGCCACCGCCTTGGCGGTGTCCAGAGTCTTGCCGCCGCCGATGCCGATGACCAGATCGCAGCCCTGCTGGTCCATCACGCCCTGGAGGCGGCTGATCTCGCTTTTGCTGCACTCTCCGTTGAAGAAGTCGTAGACAGGAGCGCACCCGGAGCCGTCAAATCCGCCGTCCAGGGTGCTTTGAATGCGCTTGTAACCGGAGCTGGAGATGAGAACCAGCGCCTTGGAGCCGTAGCCCTCGGCGTAGGAACCCAGCTTACCCATCTCGCCGGGGCCCTGAACGTACTTGCTGGGATAAATCATAATCTTTGCCATAATGACTCCTCCTGTCAAAAATGTGGCCCTGCCGTAACGGCCAGCCTGTCTTGATTATACCTGTTTTTCGCCGGGCTGTCGAGGATTATGTGCGGAATTATTGACAAAGCCGGGTATTTATATGAAACCGGCTCAGTTGTTCCGCCGCCACGTCAGATACCCCTCCAGAATCAGCGCCGCCGCCACCGCGTCCACGTTCTTCTTGTGGGCCTTCATCCGCTTCCCCGAGGCGTGGAGAATCTGGTGGGCCTCGATGGTGGTGCGGCGCTCGTCCCACAGACGCACCGGCAGACCGGTCCGCTCCTCCACCAGGGCGGCGAAGGCCCGGTACAAAGCCCCCCGGGGGCCCTCCGTGCCGTCCATGTTCCGGGGAAAGCCCATCACCAGCTCCCCCGCCTGCCGCTCCCGGGCGATCCTGGCAATCTCCTCCGCCGCCCGCTCCGGCCGGCGGGCCTGGATAACGGCGGTGTATCCCGCCAGCAGCCCCGAGGCGTCGGACACCGCCACCCCCGTGCGGGCTTCGCCGTAATCTATGGCCATCACCCGGACGTTTGCCCCCTGCCGCGGCGTGTTCTCCCGTTCCCGGCCGTCAAAGTCAACTGTACAGCGTTCTGCCATAATACGCGCCCCCTTTTTACACATTATACCATAACCGCAGGCTCGCCGCAAATGATATTGACTTTTCCCCCGGAGCGAGTAAAATGATAGGTGTAAAAGTATGATTTCCGCCCGGACACTCCGGCGGAAACCGGCGCTTCCTTCATCCGAACACGAGGAGGATGTCCCATGCACGCCACGAGAAAGACTTGGCAAAATATTTTATATATTGTTGTTTTAATGGCCGCGGTCTGCCTGTTGTTTCAGTGGTACTCCACCGCGAACAGGCAGCGGATTGAACATCAAAACCTGAATTATGCCCTGGACTCCTCCCGGCAGACCGCCGCTCGGATCAACAGTGAGTTTGACAACGCCCTCCTGCGGGTGCGCAACTACGCCTATCTGCTCAGCTCCGATCAGGGGGCGCCGGAGATTACCGCCGAGCGCCTCAAGGGAATGGAGCTGCACTCCTCCTTCGACGCCATCCGGTTCACCAACGCGGAGGGCGTCAACCTGACCTCCAGCGGGCAGACCTCCAACAGCCTTGACCGGAACTACTATATCCGGGGAATGCAGGGCGAGAGCGGCGTGGAGATTCTCCGCTCCAGGCTGACGGATCAGATGATGACGGTATCCTACGCCCCTATTGAATACAACGGCGAGCCGGTGGGCGTGCTTCTGGGGCTGTACTTCGCCGAGGACTATCTCCGCGACATGCTGTCCACCAGCTACTTCGGGGCCCCGGCGGACACCTTTTTGTGCTCCCGGGACGGGATGGTGATCGCCTCCTCCGGCGGCGCCGGCTTTGACCAGCCCCTTCTGGACGCCCTGCGGGATGCGGGCCGCATTGACGCGGAAACCGCCCGAAATGCCTGGGAGGTCCTCCGGAACGGCTCCGGGGAGGCCGGTTTTCTCTGCGCCCCCGGCAGCAAAACAGACAACCTGTGCGTGATCTGCTTTCCCCAAAGCCCATATATATTGGTGCAGGCCTTCCCCCAGAGCGTGACCCAGGCCATGGTGCAAAATGCCAACCAGACCGGAATGATTTTGCAGGTCATCCTCATCAGCCTGTTCTCCGCGTACATCCTGATCCTGCTGCTCCAGGCCCACCGGCGGCGGATCAGCCTGGAGCGGGAGAGCCAGGAGCACATCACCGGGCTGAGGGAAAAGGAGCGGCTGGCCCAGGCGGAAATCGCCCTGGCCAACCGCAAGGAGCGCCAGTACCGCATCGCCATCACCTCCACCGCCTTCTGCACCTTCGAGTTCAATCTGACCCAGGACCTCATTGAGCACGATATCACCCGCACGGCGGATGACCGGCAGATCTCCCTGCTGGAGAAGACCGGGCTGACAGCCCCCTGTCCCGCCTCGGTTTGCTTCGAGCAGTGGAAGTCCTTTGTCATGAAGGAATCCTTGGAGGACTACTGCGCCGCGGCCTGCCCGAAGCGGCTGCGGGAGCGCTTTGAGCGGGGAGAGTCCGAGATCACGGTGGACTTCTGGGCCCAGGCCCCGGAGGACCGGCAGATGTGCATACGCCAGTCCTTCATCATGACCCAGGATGACAGAACCGGCGATATCATGGTGATGGTGGTGTCCAAGGACATCACCGCCCAGGTCCAGAAACAGCGGGAGCAGACCCGCGCCCTACAGGAGGCCCTGATGCAGGCCCAGCACGCCAACAGCGCCAAAACCACCTTCCTGTCCAATATGTCCCACGACATCCGCACCCCCATGAACGCCATCATCGGCTTTACCACCATCGCCGTCAACCATATCGACAGCAAGGCCCAGGTGCAGGACTGCCTGCAAAAGGTGCTCTCCTCCAGCAATCATCTGCTCAGCCTCATCAACGACATTCTGGATATGAGCCGTATCGAGAGCGGCAAGGTGCAGATCAAGGAGCAGGAGTGCAATATCTCCGAGCTGACCCACAACCTGCTCAACATCATTCAGCCCCAGGTGAAGGCAAAGCAGCTGGAGCTGTTCATCGACACCTTCGACGTGGTCAACGAGGACGTGATCGCCGACGCGCTGAAGCTGAGCCAGATTTTTGTGAACCTGCTGGGCAACGCCGTGAAATACACGCCGGCAGGGGGCACGATCTATTTCCGCATCCGCCAGCAGGCCAGCTTCCGCCACGGGTACGGGTATTACGTCTTTTCCGTCAAGGACACCGGCATCGGCATGGCGCCGGACTTTGTGGAGCACATTTTCGAGCCCTTTGAGCGGGAGTCCAGCGCCACAAAAACAGGTATCCAGGGCACCGGCCTGGGTATGGCCATCACAAAAAACATTGTGGACATGATGGGCGGGACCATTACCGTCCAAAGCGAGAAGGGAACGGGCAGCGAATTTTGTGTGGAGTTGAGCTTACGCCTCCAGGACGCGGAGAAAAAGACGGTCCGGATTCAGGAGCTGGAGGGGCAGCGCGCCCTCGTGGTGGACGACGACCGCGACAGCTGTGAGAGCGCGGTGAAGCTGCTCCAGCAGGTGGGCATGCGCGGAGAGTGGACTACCTCCGGCCAGGAGGCGGTCCGTTGGGCCAAAAGCGCCTACAGCGAGGGGAACGCCTACCGCACCTACATCATCGACTGGCAGATGCCCGAGCTCAGCGGCCTGGAGACCGTCCGCCGCATCCGAAGCGCCGTGGGCGGGGAGGCCCCCATCCTCATCCTCACCGCCTATGACTGGACGGATATCGAGGCGGATGCCCGGCAGGCGGGCGCCACGGCCTTCTGCGCCAAGCCCCTGTTTCTGTCCGACCTGCGCGCCGCCCTGCTGGCCGCCAACCATCTGACGGAGAACCGGCAGGAGGCCCCCTGGACCCAGACGGCGGATTTCAGCGGCAGGCGCGTGCTGGTGGTGGAGGACAACGAGCTGAACCGGGAGATCGCCCAGACCATTCTGGAGGAGACCGGCTTCGCCGTGGAGACCGCGCCGGACGGGACCGACGCGGTGGAGATGGTACGCCGGGCCGGGGAATTCTATTATGACGCCGTGCTGATGGATGTACAGATGCCCATCATGGACGGCTACGAAGCCACCCGCACCATCCGCGCCCTGCCCCGGGAGGACGTTAAGACCATGCCCATCATCGCCATGACGGCCAACGCCATGGAGGAGGACAAGGAGACCGCTCTGAAAAGCGGCATGAACGCCCACATTCCCAAGCCCCTTGATGTGGAGCTCTTTTTGAGCATATTGGGCAAACACCTGAAATGAACGCCCTGTAAACCCCCGCGAATAAGAACTTGTATTCACAGCTGAAATCGCCGGCTGCCGGGAGGATATTGATTATGTATCACTGTCACACACAACTGTACTTCATCGGAGGGGAGGAGGCGCTGTTCGCGCCCCTTCGGGCCATGCCGCCCCTGGAATACTTCACCCACTCGTTCCGGGAGAGCCGGGAGCCGGAGGAGAAGCCGGCCGCCGGAGCGGATTTGATTCTGGCGGACCTGCGCTCCCTGGACGCCGCGAAGGCGGTCCGGGACCTGACCCGCTGGAAGCGGCCAGAGGCCGAGCTCATCGCGCTGGCCGGCCCGGGGCTGACGGAGGGGCTGCCCGGCCTGCTGCCCGAGCTGGCGGACCTCTGGACCCTGCCCATGTCCGAGACCGAGCTGCGCTTCCGCTTCCTGCGCTGGCAGCAGCGCCTCAAGGCCCGCGAAGACCACTGGCAGGCGAGCCAATATCTGGAGTCTGCCATCAACAGCTCACCCAATCTGATCTGGTACAAGGACAAAGACGGCATTCACGAGAAGGTGAACGACAGCTTCTGCCGGGCGGTCAACAAGTCCAAGCGCCAGGTGGAGGGGCAGGGCCACGCCTATATCTGGGATGTGGAGCAGGATGACCCCGCCTGCATTGAGTCGGAGCGGGTCGTCATGGAACGCCGGGAAACCTGCGTCTCCGAGGAGATCATTCAGACCGGCGAGGGGGAGCGGATTCTCACCACCTACAAGTCCCCCCTGTACGACCTGGACGGCGGGGTCATGGGCACCGTGGGCGTCGCCATAGACGTGACCCAGGAGCGGGCCTACGCCCAGGAGCTGATCCGCAAGAACCAGGCGCTGGAGACGCTGTTCACCTCCATGGACTGCGGCATTATGTGCCACTCTGTGGACGGCTCCCGGATTATCAGCGTCAACCGGGCCGCCCTGGAGATTCTGGGCTACGACTCTCAGGATGCCCTGGAACAGGACGGGTTTAACATGATCGCCCAGTCGGTTCTCCATGAGGACAAACCCAAGCTGCGGGAAAAGATCGCCTCCCTCAAAAACCCGGGGGACAACACCAGCGTCGAATACCGCGTCCAGCATCAGGACGGGAAGCTTCTCCATGTGATGGGCAATATCAAGCTCATGGAGGAGGACGGCGAGCTGTTCTACCAGCGGTATCTTCTGGACTGCACCGCCCAGAAGCTCCAGGAGGAGAAGGAGCGGGAGGAGGCGGAAAAACGCCAGATGGAGCTGGTCTCCGCTCTCGGCATCGAATACACCCTGGTCTGTTTCTTTGATTTGGACACCGGGGCGGGCTGGGTCCTCCGAATGAGCGAGTGCCCCAAGGGTATTTTGGATCATATTTTCCCCGGCGAGGTGGATTTTGAGGAGTGTATGGGGGGCTATATCAGCACATGCGCCCTCGACGAGGATAAAGAGCTGTTAAGACACACCGTCACAAGGCAGCGGCTGAGGCAGGTGCTGGCGGAAAAGCCTATCTGTTCCGTCAACTACCGAACCGCCTGCTGCGGCGAGATCCGGTATTTCCAGATCAAAGCCGCCCGGGCGGGGGATTGGAGCCGGCAGCATAACATCGTGCTGGGCGTGCGCAGCATAGACGAGGAAACCCGCAGCGACCGGGAGAAAAACGCCATTCTGGAGGATGCTCTGGCCCAGGCGAACCGGGCCAACAAGGCCAAGAGCACCTTCCTGTCCAACATGTCCCACGACATCCGCACCCCCATGAACGCCATCATCGGCTTTACCAATCTGGCCATCATACATATCGATCATCAGGAGCAGGTCAGGGAGTACCTCCAGAAAATCATGACTTCGGGCAATCACCTCCTGGGCCTGATCAACGACATTCTGGACATGAGCCGGATCGAGAGCGGAAAAATCCACCTGGAGGAAAAGCCGTGCAGCCTGCCGGACATCCTGTACGAACTGCGCAGCATCATTCAGGGGGACGCCAACGCCAAAAATCTGGATCTGAGGGTCAGCGCCGGGGACATCCGCCACGAGGAGATCTGCGGCGACCGGCTCCGGCTGAACCAGATCCTCCTGAACCTGCTGAGCAACGCGGTCAAGTACACGCCGGCGGGGGGGCTGGTCTCCCTGAGCATTGTGGAAAAGGAGGGCGCCCCGGCAGGCTTCGCCAACTACGAATTCCACGTCAAGGACACGGGCATCGGCATGAGCGAGGCCTTTGTTGCCAACATTTTCGAGCCCTTTGAGCGGGAGCGCAACTCCACCATCAGCGGAATCCAGGGCACCGGCCTGGGCATGGCCATCACCAAGAACCTGGTGGACATGATGGGCGGCGCCATCACGGTGAAGAGCCGGCAGGGCTTTGGCACAGAGTGCACGGTCTCCCTGACCCTCAGCCTCAGCAGCGGGGAGAGCGGCCCGCAGGCCGGTCCCGAGCTGAAGGATGTCCGGGCCCTGGTGGCGGGTGCCGACCTCAATACCTGCACCAGCGTGACGGCTATGCTCCGGCAGATGGGTGTGGAGAGCGAGTGGACCATGTCCGGACGGGAGGCCATCCTGTACGCCTGCCAGGCGGCCAATGAGAAGAGAAGCCGGCTGCTCTATATCATCGACCGGTTCCTGCCCGATATGAACGGCGTGGAGGTGGCCCGGAGAATCCGGCAGGAGGCGGGTCCGGACGCCCCGATCCTCGTTCTCTCCTCCTCCGGCTGGAGCGACATTGAGGCCCAGGCCCGGGAGGCCGGCGTCGCCGCGTTCTGCGGCAAGCCGCTGTTCTTCTCGGAGCTGCGCCGGTGCGTCTGCTCCGCCGTCTGCCCGGAGCAGGACCGGGAAACCGGCCCCAGCCAGCGCCAGGTCCGCCGCACGGGCCGTATCCTGCTGGCCGAGGACAACGAGCTGAACCAGGAGATCGCCACGGTCATTCTGGAGGAGGCGGGCTTCTCGGTGGATGTCGCCGGAGACGGGCGGACCGCCGTGGAAATGCTGAAGGCCTCCGAACCGGGATATTATCAGATCGTCCTGATGGACATTCAGATGCCGGTGATGGGCGGACACGAAGCGGCCCAGGAGATCCGGGGGCTGGAAAACAAGGCCCTGGCCTCCATCCCCATTCTGGCCATGACCGCCAACGCCTTTGAGGAGGATAAGCGGGCCGCTCTGCGCAGCGGGATGAACGGCCATGTGGCAAAGCCCATTGACATTGACGTTTTGATGCAGACCCTGGACAAGATCCTGGGCTGACAGAGCAAAGGACTCCCCCTCCGGACGTATCCGGAGGGGGAGTCCTTTCTTTTTTCCGCTCAATTCAGCCGGTCCGGCCCTCTCATTGCCCGCGCAGGGCGATCTCGTGGCGCTTGGGCCCGGTGGACACGATGGTGATGGGCGCGCCGATGTGTTTTTCCAGAAATTCCACGTAATTCCTGGCGTTGTCGGGGAGGGCGCCGTAGTCCGTCACGCCCCGAACGTCGCTCTTCCAGCCGGGCAGGGTCTCATACACCGGCTTGGCCCTCATGAGCCGGGGGGTGGTGGGGAACCGGTCCGTCACCTCTCCGTCGATCTCATAGCCCACGCAGACCTTGATCTCGTCCAGGTAGCCCATCACGTCCAGGCAGGTCAGGGCCACCTGCGTGGCCCCCTGGACCATGCAGCCGTATTTGGTGGCCACGGCGTCAAACCAGCCCACCCGGCGGGGGCGGCCGGTGGTGGCTCCAAATTCGCCCTTGTCGCCCCCCCGGCGGCGCAGCTCGTCCCCCTCGGGGCCCAGCAGCTCGCTGGCAAAGGGCTCGGTATTGGACCCTACGCTGGAGGAGTAGGCCTTGGTGACGCAGATCACGTCCTCAATGGCGGTGGGGGGCACCGGGGCCCCCACGCAGCCGTAGCCCGCCAGGGTGTGAGAGGAGGTGGTCATGGGGAAGATGCCCAGATCCGGGTCCTTCATGGAGCCCAGCTGCCCCTCCAAAAGAATGGTTTTGCCCTCCTTGACGGCCTGGTGCAGAAAGCCCACCGCGTCCCCCACATAGGGCCGCAGCAGCTCCCGGCAGCTCAGCAGCTGGTCGTACAGCGCCTTCACATCCAGCGCGGGCTTGTGGTAGAGGTGCTCAAACAGGATGTTCTTCACCTCCACCGCCCGGCTCAGCCGGTCCCACAGCCGGTCCTCGTCGAAGAGGTCGCAGACCTGAATCCCCGTCTTGGCGTACTTGTCCGAGTAGAAGGGGGCGATGCCGCTCTTGGTGGAGCCGAAGGCCCTGCCTCCCAGCCGCTCCTCCTCATACCCGTCCTGGAGGACGTGGTAGGGCATGAGCAGCTGGGCCCGCTCGGACACGATGAGGTTGGGGGCGGGCACCCCCTGGCCGGTGACGCTGTTCAGCTCGTCCACCAGCTTGGCCGCGTCCAGCGCCACCCCGTTGCCGATGATGTTTGTGATGTGGGGATAGAAGCTGCCCGAGGGCAGGATGTGCAGGGCGAAGCGGCCATAGTCGTTGATGATGGTGTGGCCCGCGTTGGCCCCGCCCTGGAAGCGCACCACCACGTCGGAGGTCTCGGCCAGCATGTCGGTGATCTTGCCCTTCCCCTCGTCGCCCCAGTTGGCTCCTACGATTGCTTTTACCATGTCAAATACCTCCGCGGCCGGGATTCGCGGCCGGCAGCGCCGGTCCGCCTTTTTCGGCGCGCGCGGGGCCGCGGCGCGGCCCGACAGCTCTATTATAAAGGAGGCCCCGCCCTGAATCAAGCCCTTTTCGCGCTTTTTCCGTTTTTGTCTTTACTTCCATAAAGCGGCGTGCTAAAATAACCCCATGAAGGAGGGTGCGCCATGCAAAAAGAGATGACGCAGCAGGATACCGCGCTGTTTGAGGCCATTGCGTCCCTGCGGGACGCGGAGGAGTGCCGCGCTTTTTTCCAGGACCTGTGCACCGTGGCTGAGCTGAAGGCCATGGCCCAGCGGCTGGAGGTGGCCCAGCTCTTGGACCAGGGACTCATCTATAACGACATCCTCCAGCGCACCGGGGCCTCCAGCGCCACCATCAGCCGGGTGAACCGGGCGCTCCAATACGGCGCGGACGGCTACAAGGCCGTGCTGCCCCGGCTGAAGAAATGACGGACGCCTACACCGTGCTGGCCCGGTGCTATGACCGGCTCACCGCCGACGTGGACTATGAAACGTGGGCGGACTATGTGGAGCGCCACTTCCGCAGGTCCAAACGGCCCGTCCGGTCTGTTGTGGAGCTGGGCTGCGGCACCGGCAGCCTCACCGCGCTGCTGGCCCGGCGGGGGTATCGGATGACCGCCGTGGACCTCTCCCCGGACATGCTGGCCCTGGCCGATCAGAAGTGCGAAGGGCTGGGCGCGCTGTTTTTATGCCAGGATATGTCCCGGCTGGCCCTGCTGGACCGCGCCGACGCCGTGATCTCCTGCCTGGACAGTGTAAACTATGTCACCCGGCCCGCCGCTCTGAGGCGGACCTTTCAGCACGTATATCAAAGCCTGGCCCCCGGCGGGCTGTTCCTCTTTGACGTGAAGACCCCCGCCGCCCTGGAGGGGGCGGACGGCCAGACCTATCTGGACGAGGACGACGGTTTGTTCTGCGTCTGGCGGGGGGAGTACAGCCCAAGGCGGCGGATCTGCGGCTATGGGCTGGACCTGTTTCTCCGGGAGGCGGACGGCAGCTGGAGCCGGGGCGGAGAGTACCACGAGGAATACGCCTACACGCCTCGGGAGCTGGAGGACTTTCTCCGGGAGGCCGGCTTCACTCATATCAAGGTATACGGCGACAAGACCATGTCCGCCCCCAGGGAGGGCGCGGCGCGCATCTTTCTCGCCGCGAGAAAGGATTTTTAGCATGGATCAGATCGTTCGCGTCATCGCAAAGGACTCCCCCGTCAAGGCCATGGCCATCTCCGCCCGGGATACGGTGGAGCGCGCCCGGGCCATCCACGACTGCTGGCCGGTGGCCGCGGCGGCCCTGGGCCGCCTGCTCATGGCCGCCTCCATGATGGGAGCTGTCCTCAAGGCGGAGGACGGCTCCGTCACCCTGCGGATCAAGGGCGGCGGGCCCCTGGGGTCCCTCACCGCCGTGTCCGACAGCCGGGGCAACGTGCGGGGGTACGTGCAGAACCCGGCGGTGGACGTGCCCCGGAAGGCCAAGGGCAAGCTGGACGTGGGGGCCGCCGTGGGGGCCGGCGGGGATTTGACCGTGATCCGGGACCTGGGCATGAAAGAGCCCTATATCGGGTCCGTCCAGCTTGTGGGGGGCGAGATCGCCGAGGATATCGCCGCCTATTTCGCGGAGAGCGAGCAGGTTCCCACCGCCTGCGCCCTGGGGGTGCTCATCGCCCCGGACCAGACCGTCCAGGCGGCGGGGGGCTACCTGATTCAGCTTCTGCCCGGGGCGGACGAGGCCGTCATCTCCGCGGTGGAGCGGGGCGTGGCCCGGCTGGGGGCGGTCAGCGCCCGGCTGGACGGGGGAATGGACCCCCTGGACCTGCTGCGGGAGGCGCTGTCGGAGTTCGAGCTGGAGGTCCTGGAGACCGCTCCCGTGGAGTACCGCTGCGCCTGCACTCAGGAGCGGGTAAGCCGGGCCCTCATCAGCCTGGGACAGGAGGAGCTGACCTCCCTCATCCGGGAACAGGGGGGCGCGGAGCTCACCTGCCAATTCTGCGGCAAAGCGTACCGCTTTGACAAGGAGGCGCTGGAGGCCCTGCGGGCGGAGGCCGCGGCCCGGTAATGGGCGGCGAGTCCATGCTGTTTCACCGCAATGCCTTGTTCGCTCCTGCAAAAAGATGTATCCCTGTGCCTCTCCCGCCTTCGGCGGGGGGCACAGGGAAAAACTCTGCGCTTGGGGCGCTCCCTTTGCAAAACAGCGCTTGACAAGCCCCCGCGGACGTGATATACTATCTCCACCTGTGAGCAGGGCTTTCTTTTTGTGCGTATTTTTACGGGGTACGCCCAAAAACCCTGTCCCCTCCCCGAGGGCCGCAGGGAGGCAATGCGCCGGTCCCCCGTAGCCTTTTTTGGGCGCTCCGCGCCCATTTGCAGGCGCTGGACCGGCATAGGCCGGACCGGCGCTTTTTTGCTGCCGGACGGCTAAATTCAAAAGGAGGTGCCGAGAATGGCGAAAGCCGGGAACCGTGTGAAGATCACGCTGCGCTGCTCCGAGTGCAAACAGCGCAACTACAACACCAAGAAGAACAAGCGCAATACCACCGAGCGCCTGGAGCTCAACAAGTACTGCCCCTTCTGCAGAAAGCACACGAAGCACACCGAAACCAAGTAATGGGCGCCGCTCAAAGGAAAGAAGGGTTAAAGTAAATGTCTGAACAGGAAAAGCGGGACAATACCGCCGCTTCCAAGGAGTCCGCAGGCTCCGAGAAAAAGGCCAAGGCTCCTAAGAAAAAGGAGAAAAAGCCCAACCCCGTCCTGCGCTGGTTCAAGGACCTCCGGGGTGAGCTGAAGAAAGTCACCTGGCCCTCTCTGAAGGACACTTTGAAAAACGTGGGCATCGTCATCCTGTGCGTCCTCATCGTGGGCATTTTTATCTGGGTGTTCGACTTCCTGGCCCGCGCGGTGATCGAGGCCCTGCTCAACCTCTTTGGGTAAGCCCCATGGCGGAGGAACTGAAATGGTATGTGGCCCACACCTACTCCGGCTACGAGAACACCGTGGCCATGTCCATTGAGCAGGCTGTGGAAAACCGCAATATGCACGATCTCATCGCCGAGGTGTCCATCCCCCTGGAGACCGTCACCGAGATCACCGACAACGGCCCCAAAACCGTGGAGCGCAAGGTCTTCCCCGGCTATGTGCTGGTGAAGATGGTCATGACCGACGAGACCTGGCACCTGGTGCGCAACATCCGGGGCGTCACGGGCTTTGTGGGCGCGGCCAATAAGGCCATTCCCCTCACCGAGGAGGAGATCGCCGCCTTGGGCGTGGAAAAGCGCGAGGTCGTGGTAGGCTATAACCTGGGCGACAGCGTGAAGATCACCGACGGCGCTCTGGCCTCCTTCATCGGCACGGTGGAGGAGCTGGACACCGACCGGGGCAAGGTAAAGGTCGTGGTGTCCATGTTCGGCCGGGAGACCCCGGTTGAGCTGGATCTGGACCAGGTCGAAACCATCTGAGCGCCCGCTCCCTCGTGAGCGGCGCGGATGGACTCCGGCACATCGAGCTGGAGCCCCCGCAAAGCCGCGCGCCGCAGAGAGGCAAGGCGTGACAACATCAGACAGGACGGCCGTCCTGTCACGTGGGAGGAGCAGATTCAGCCCGCTCCGTCACCACCACATTTCAAGTAGGAGGTGCTGTTTCAAATGGCACAGAAAATTACCGGATACGTAAAACTGCAAATCCCCGCCGGCCAGGCAACCCCGGCCCCCCCTGTGGGCCCCGCCCTGGGCCAGCACGGCGTGAATATCGCCGCCTTTACCAAGGAGTTCAACGAGCGCACCAAGAAGGACATGGGCCTCATCATCCCCGTGGTCATCACGGTGTACGCCGACCGCTCCTTCTCCTTCATCACCAAGACCCCTCCCGCCGCCGTGCTCATCAAAAAGGCCTGCAATATTGAGTCCGGCTCCGGCGTGCCCAACAAGACCAAGGTGGCCACCCTGTCCAAGGCCGACTGCCAGAAGATCGCCGAGACCAAGATGCCCGATCTGAACGCCGCCAGCCTGGAGGCCGCCATGAGCATGATCGCCGGCACCGCCCGCTCCATGGGCGTGCTGGTGGAAGAGTAAGGGAAAGGAGGAAGCACAATGGCTAAGAAAGGCAAAAAGTATGTGGACAGCGCCAAGCTCATCGACCGCGCCGCCCAGTATGATGTGACCGAGGCGATGGAGCTGGTCATCAAGACCGCCACCGCCAAGTTTGACGAGACCGTGGAGCTGCACGTGAAGCTGGGTGTGGACTCCCGCCACGCCGACCAGCAGGTCCGCGGCGCCATCGTCCTCCCCCACGGCACCGGCAAAACCGCCCGTGTGCTGGTCTTCGCCAAGGGCGACAAGGCCGAGGAGGCCCGGACCGCCGGCGCCGATTTCGTGGGCGACATGGACATGGTGGAGAAGATCCAGAAGGAGAACTGGTTCGACTTCGACGTGGTCGTGGCCACCCCCGACATGATGGGCGTTGTGGGCCGTCTGGGCAAGATCCTGGGCCCCAAGGGCCTGATGCCCTCCCCCAAGGCCGGCACCGTCACCCCCAACGTGACCCAGGCCGTCAACGAGATCAAAGCCGGTAAGGTGGAGTACCGCCTGGACAAGACCAACATCATCCACTGCCCCATCGGCAAGGTGTCCTTTGGTCCCGAGAAGCTGGGCGATAACCTGAACGCCCTGATGGCCGCCATCGTCAAGGCCAAGCCCGCCGCCGCCAAGGGCCAGTATGTGAAGAGCTGCGTCGCCGCCGCCACCATGGGCCCCGGCGTGAAGCTGAACACCGGTAAGTTCGCCTAACAGCGTCCGAGCCGTCGTGAGCAGCGCGTCGCGAACAGGCGAGGCGTGAGTACAGCGCCGGTAAAACATAATTGAAACAGGGGTCGCGGGCTGAAGGGCTTGGCGGCCCCTGTTTTACACAAAGAGGTGATTATTATGCCGTTCAAATGCGATTCTGTGCTCTATTCCGTGATCCGGGAGGAGCACATGATCCACAATGACTTTTTTCTGCGGCGCCTGGAGTTTGGCGCCGGGGCTCCGCCCTCCGCTTTGACCTTCACCTGCCTGTCGGCGGGGCGGGAGCTGGTGCGGGTTCGCTACGGCCCTGAGGAAATCATGGCCCGGCTGGCCTACAGCCGGGAGGAGCTGCCCCGCTACCGGGACAGCAGCCTGAGGCGCATTCTCGGGCTGGACTACCGCCCCGCGGAGGCATTCCTCCATGAGCATTTCTCATTTTTTGCGTCCCGGGCTGTGGACGAGCTGCGCATCGAAGGCCGCTGGGGCCAAAAAACCGATGGGATCTCAGTGCCCGTCATCCCCTATGAGAGCCCAAACCGCTGGCGTTTTCCGCTCGCGGGGACAGCGGTGGTGACGGATACCTATCCTTCCGTCAACTCCCACCGCTGGTGCCGCAACAGCGAGTTTGCCTTTGACGCGGGCACCTTTGACGAGACGCTGGCCCGGTCCACCATCGGCGGGAGCCCTGTGTTTGCCGCCTGCGATGGGGTGGTGGAGGAGGTATTCGACGGGCTGGAGGACACGGATGACGCCACAGATCTGGCCGCCATCGAGGCCCAGTACGGCGAACACGCCCGCATTGACGGCAACCACGTGCTGATCCGCCACCCGGGCGGCGAACTTTCCCTGTACGCCCACCTGCAAAAGGGGAGCGTGTCTGTGTCCGCCGGTGAGACCGTCCAGGCAGGCCAGCCCATTGGGCGGGTGGGAAGCAGCGGCTCCAGCTGGACGCCTCATCTCCACTTTCACGTCATGCGGGACGGCATCGAAGGGCCGGGGGTGCCTGTGCGGTTTGACGGCCTGCGCACCATCCTGGGCGAGCCGTGCCTGCTGGAGGATACGGTTAACCTGGTACGGGCATAAAAAGCCGCCGGGAGCGTCTGAAGTGCGCCCAAAAAGTTAGACAAAAATAAGGCGGTAAAATTGTTCAAGCA
>CAJTLI010000032.1 GCA_910577525.1 uncultured Oscillospiraceae bacterium
ATTTGACCAAGGAAACGCTTGATTTTGTAGTTTTTCGGCGTTTTCTTACAATTTCAGATTGGCGTTGACACCCTCTTTCTTTTCAGAAAGGGTGGGCATTCATGGTTACGAAGCGTACAAATAAAAGAATTTCTATCCATATATAGCAGAGCCCGGGGTGTACCGTCACCGGCAGTGTCCCCGCCTTCACCTATGCTTCGCGACTGCCTGTTACCAGACAGCCGGCAGGAGTATTAGCCGCAATCGGATACATGAGATATTTGGCTCTCATGCCGCTGCCAGTCGTATCAATTACCAACAGAATACGCCGTTTTCGCCTCCTTTCTGGCGTTTCCATATGGTTCACAACTGTGTCACGCAACTACGCGAGTTTTGGGTTGTGATTCAGGTCGCACTGATGTCCATGTCGTATCCGGCGCGGACGGCCTTCTTCTGCTCCTCGATCTTCATGCGGTCCAGATCGGTGAGCTTCCGCTTGATATTTTTGATGGCGGCGTTCTGGTCGATGGACTGGATGTGGAGCGTCACCACCTGGCTGTTCTCTAAGTCCAGGAAGTCCTTCAGCATTTTGTCCGTCAGCTCCGGGGCCAGGATTTGCAGAAAGGACGCCGCGCCGTAGGTCCTGCCGATCTGGAATACCCGGCCATCCTGGAAGGTGAAGCTGTCCGGGGCGATGAAGTCCTTGCTGGACAGCCCGGTTTTCCAGATGGCGTCCCAGGCGAAGCGGAACTTCTGAGCGCCCGAGGGGTGGAACATCTGGTGGAGGACGGCCAGCCGCTCATAGCCGCTCAGCGAGTGCGCCCGGACACCCAGCACCTTGAAATTAGCCAGGATATCCGCCTCCACCCGCTCCAGCCGGGGCTTGGCCGCTTTCAGGCTCTCCGCCTCCACGCCGAAGGTGATGTACTTGGTCTTGGTCAGGCCGTTGTTGCCCTTGGCAAGCTGGTCCTTGAGCATATCCGAGTATTCCTCCCGGATGCCGTTGTAGGCGTCGATCTGCTCCGGGATGCAAATGGCCCGCTGGTATTCCTCCATGTCGGTGCGCTGGTTGAGGAAGGAGAACTGGACATGGATGGAGCTGTCGAAGTAGTTGAGGAAGTCGCAATAATCCTCAAAAATCCGATTCTTGTCCTCGTTTTGGGCCAACTGATAGTTGATATCGTAAAAACGAATCTGCTTGGTGTAGTAGCGGTCCGTCACCACACAGATCCCGTCCCGGCACATCTCCCGGTAGGGGATGGTCTGCTGGGCGGTCTGGGGGAGCCTGCCCTCCAGCTTGGCCTTTTTCACGGCGGACACCAGCCGCCGCTTGTCAGGGCCGGACAGCTTGGCCTCCGGGGTGAGCCGGATGGCGTCCCGCAGGTCGGCCTTATCTGTTTCGTGCCGCTTTTTTGCCGTGCGAAGATTTTTTGCCTGTGTTTTTTGCTGCTTTGTTTGCAACCGCTTTCGCCTCCATTTCATTTCGGTTCTGCCGCTCCAGGGCGGCGTACAGGTTTTCAGTGCGGTAGGGGCGGGTCCGGGGTGCCAGGAACCGCGCCCGGATAAAGTGGCCCAGCACCTTCTCCAGGGGCTGGCCGTCCTTCTCGTAGATGCCGAACAGGAAGAAGGGCAGCATGAGGCCGATCATCAGCAGTACCGCCGTGTCGTTGCCGATGATACCCCGGGTGAGGACATAGGTGGGCACTCCGGCCAGAGCGCCGCCGCCGAAGCAGACGAGCTGGCGCTTGGTCAGGTTGAAGGCCACCTTGGACTTCACACGGGTCAGGTCTTTGGGAACAGGGACAAAGGGCAATTATCTCACCTCCCGATTTTTCGTTTTCGCGGCGGAATGGTCGCCGGGGGCGGGCTTCACCGCCAACTGCTCCTTAATGGAGGGCTTGGACGGCTGCCCCTGTTCAAAGGGAACACCATGGGCTTCCTCTGATGCAGCCCGCGTGTCGCCGCGCTCCGAAGCGTCTGCCGCTAGCGGATAGAGCGTGAGATCGTCCGCCTTATCTGCGGCATCAGCCATCACCGCGCCCAGGGCGTCCAGCTCAAACTCGCAGTTCGCCCAATGGTCGGCGGCGACCTCCAATGGATTTTGGAAGTTCAAAAAATAGGCCACTTCCACCTCCGTCAGTGGTTTCGTGGTAAAATACTGAAAGACCTCCGCAGTTTTGGCGATTCGATCAGCACTGTCGATCAGCTCCTGGCGGTCTTTCAGCAGCAGCTTCGCCCGGTAATCGGCGTAGTTCTCCGTTACGCGGTTCAAAAGCTGCTGATAGCTTTTTTCAAGATCCATCAACGCGCCTCCCGATCTTTGGGCCTGGCGGGTTTCTCACCGGGGACGGACTCCGTCGCCAACTGCGCTCTGATGGAGGGCTTGCGCAGGCGCAGGGGTTGGCTTCTGTCCTCATCCCTGGAAATCAGCGCGAAAAAGCCTTTTCGGTGTTCTGTGAAAGAAAGGGTCAGGGACGGGAAAGGAAGCAGGGCCATCAGACGAACATGATCCTTTGACTTAGCCCTGGCGATGTAGTCTGGGGACAGCTCCGCCATGAACTTTGTCCCGTCCGCGTTGTTCGGCTCCGGCGCGGCCTGGAACTGCCTCAAAATCCGTTCGGCCTCCGCCCTAATGTCCGCCGCTTTGAGGGGCTGGGTCAGCAGATGGTCATGCCGCACTTGCCCAACAAAGAGGTTGGTCAAACCGGGATTGCTGTTGACAAGACAGTATCTGCCCATACTTTCTTCTGGAAAGGCGGGAATGGTGTGCGCCCACTCTTTACTGGCACGGGAAAGCCGCCCATCATAGTCGAAGTGCCGGACGGTGTTGGCCAGCACACGCATGGTTCGGTCAAGGCCGAATTTGTCCACAACCTCTTTAGACGCGGCGGCTGTGTCCAAGCAGTAGGTAGAGCAGTTGTAATGCTCCGACAGCGCGGCGGTAATCGCTTTGGCGCACTCAATATTTAATTCCTGGGAAGCGTAAAACTGATCCAGCTCACCGCGCCCTGCGGCATCTTGCAGCGAGTGCTCGTAGATGGGCGGAAATTTGCGTTTTCTGGGGGCCATCACCGCGCCTCCTTATCCCTGGGCTTGGCGGGCGTTTCGCCGGGGACGGGCTTCGCCGTCAACTGTTCTTTGATGGAGGGTTTCTTTGCGGCTGGTTCCTGGAGCTCACGTCCTGCCGCCATCGCCCTCCGGGCCAGCGCGGTAAAATCATCTAAATGGAATGAATGACTGTTGATCATATAGTCAGAGCACCGCGCCCTGGTGTTTAGCTTGGGGACGGACGCGGCCCAGGCCACAGCGTCACGGGACAGCCGCTCATCGTCCCGCCGCTCCAGCAGGGTCACAGCCAGAACATGGGACACGCGATCCGGGCCGAACTCCGCCAGCACCCCCTTTGCCGCAATAGAGAGCTGTTCCCCATCCTGGCTTTCCAGGATCGCCGCTTCAATGGCGTCCCGGCAGGCGATGTTCGCCTGATAGGAAGCCTCAAAGGCGGCAAGCTCACCGTTTTCACGTGCGTATCTGACATTCTCCCGGTAGAGCGGGATGGAGCGGGTGGCCTCCCGCTGGGTCTCCAGCAGACGGTCAGCCCGCCCCTCAATACACTCCCGGATGTGATCCATATGGCCGGTTTCCATATCCCGAAAATCTTTGAAAATATCGGCCAGCGGGGAGGGCGACGCCAGCAGCGCCGCCGCCTGGGACGCGGGGAGGTCGTTAAACTCCAGCGCCATCAGAATGTCCTCGCGGATAGTGTATTCATAGGCATGGTCCAAAACTTTCTCGGCGGACATCCCCAGCAGTTCATGCTTGAACCGCTCCTGCTCCGTCGCCATTTTGTCGTACAACTCCTGATTCAGCTTTTCAGCGTCCATTACATTCCCCTTCCTCATAGTAATTTTTCATACCGCAGCTTCATCTGTGGCGGGCAGAGGTCCACAGCGGGACAGCGTTTGCCGGTCCAGCGTTTCCCCCCTGCCCGCCCCATACACGTCCAGCCCGCCGCCCGCAGGCTGGTTCCCGGCTCGGTATCCAAGGTATAGGTGATGATTTTCTGATAACCCATGGCCTTTGCCGCCCGCGCCGTAGCAGCGCACAGCATACTGCAAGCGTTTTTCTCCCCGGTGGTGCACAGCCGGTTCACCTCCAGCGTTAGGCCATCGTCCAAGTATCGGCTCACAGGTCGGCCAGCGATCACCACGCCCACCAGCCGCCCCTCCACTTCGCAGCCGATGGAAAACTTATGGCCGGTGACAGGCTTATGGTGGCGGTGATGGGCTTTGACAAAAGCGTTGGCCTCCCGCAATGTTGTGGGCACCAGCCGTATCATCGCGCCCTCTGATCCATGGTCCTGTCCGCAGCCGGGGAGGACCGCGCCGCCGCTTCCCTAGCCGCGTCCTGCAAAGCCTGACGCACAGAGGGCTTTTCCGCATTCCGTCCGGAAAGCCGCTCCACCGCCTGGGCCGCGCGGACAGCCTGCTGTTCCAGCTCACCCCGGTAGGCGTCCATGACGACGGTATTGATTGCCTCACGCATTGCCGCCGTGGTGGGAAAGCAGACATCGCGGTATTTCTTGTCCCTGCCCATCCGCTGGGGCATGGCGACGAACGGACCGTCCTTGCCTTCCACAATCTTGATGCCGGTGACGGCAAAACAGCCGCCGAGATCAACGCTGGCATTTGCCAGGATGCAGCCCTTTTCCTGTTTGGGGTCATTCACAGGGTAGACCCTGGCACTCATGTTGGGCAGAAGGGGAACCTGCTCCTGGGTGTTCTGGGTCATAGATTCGTTCATTTTCTTCCTCCAATCGTAAGTTTAATGGGCATTCAGAATTGCTTTACTTACCGCGCCGGTCTTAAACAGGGAGAAGCACAGCAGAACCGTGTACCCGGCACATTGCCAGATGGCGGCATGGAGGTTGGCCCCACTCCCGATCTGGCCGATGAGTACAGCGTAGATTGCCACACAGATCATAATGAAAAAGCCTTGCAGTCCCAGTGCCACAAGGCCGCGCAGATAGTTTTGACCCATTTGCCCCCACTCCCGGTTGGTCATGGTGGCGAAGGGGATGGCTCCCACGGAGCAGTAGATGTAAATTTCGATCATACGGCCTATCAGCACCAGCATGACGCATAGGGACAGGATGGGCATGGTGATTTTCAGCAGCATGGTTTCCACCAGCAGGCCGAACAGCTCCCCGATGCCCATGGCGTCGAGCTGGGCGGACACGTCCCCCAGCGCGGCGGCAAAGTCTACGCTGGTGCTGCCGGTGATGATACCCGCGCTGCGCTGGACCACCGTCTGGGCCATCTCGAAAATAGCCATGGTGATGTCAAAGGTGTGGGACACCAGATAGACAGCCACAAAGGTCTTTACGATCCATTTGTAAATGGCGAAGGTCTCAAAATCGTGAAGGTTGTTCCTGTCGATAATCATGCTGATCAGCTCATAGCACATCACGAAGGTGAGCACCATGCCCGCAATGGGCACCACCACGTTATCGCTCAGATTGCGGATCATGGAGAAAACCCCGGCGTTCCATGCCGCCGGGGTCGTCCCCACATTTGCCGCCACCTCCCCGACCTCGGTGTTGATCTGGTCGAACATCCCGTTTAGATTGCCCATGATACAATCTTTGAGGATGCCCATGATCCACTCCTGGATTGTGTCGAGGATGTTCAGCATCGGTTATCCCCCGGTGCTGAACAGATTAGCCAGCAGGGGCACCAGTTGCATACCCACCAGCACCACACCGCCCCCGGCCATGAGCTGCTTCATGCCCTGCGACTTCGCGCCGGGGTTGTCGTTGCCGTAGCCCTCCAGCAGATTGATGAGGCCCCAAACGCCCAGACCAGCGCCCAGCGCGCACACGATGACCTTTGCGGTGCCGATTGCAGAAGTGAAAAATTCCATTGAATACCTCCATAAGTGTTCGTTTTTGTTGTGGAATATATAAAAACCGCCATCTGAGCAAATCAGACGGCGGCATTACCGGGCGAACGGCGTTTCGGAGTTCACAGCGATCCAAAACAGGGTCCGCCAGACGGCCAGATTTATAGCCCGGACAGTCCGGGGCGAGAACAGTTGCGGCCCTGCGGCTTTTGCCGTATAATGGGCCAAATTGACTATGAGAGGGATAGCGCATGAACAACAGAGAATTGGGAGCAAAGGTACGCTCCGCCGTGTACCTCCAATGCCGGAACCGGGGCTTCGCAGCCCCGGTGGATGTGCTGATGGAGATTGGGTATCTGTCCAAACAGGACTGTGAGAATTGGCGGTATGGGCGCGTAGACTATCTGGAGCGCGTCTGCAAAGCCAACCTCTCCAAGCTATCCCTGGTCATGCGGGAAATGCGGTCTTATGCCGCAAAAGCGGGGTTGAAGCCGTCCTTCTGCTATTACAAGCGGTGGGGGACTAAAAAGAAGAACGGCCAGGGCCGCAAGCCGGTGATCCCCCTGCGGTTCAGCAAGAGCGGTGACCCTGAGATCGAGCGGCGGTATGCCACCCATTTTGTAGATTTGAAGCGGACCGCACAGCTCAAGGCGGAACGGGCCGCAAAGCTGGCAAATCAGCCAGACTCTCCCTCGGGAGAGGATGAGGCGTCAAACTCGTAAGGCTCAAAGGTATCCTGGGGCCTGACGGTGAGCCTCCGGCTGAGGAATTTCTTTACATCGAACCTGTTTTTCTGATCGTAGTCGGAAAGATATTTGTACTGCGGGTGCTTCGTAATATCGAACTTCTCACTGAAAAATGGCCGGACGCCCTGCACTTGCAAAATGCACTTGCCGCCGTCCATGACGGCCAGCTCGTCCACATCCATGAGTGCCTTACCCAGCTTCTGATAGTTCAGCGAGTGGGAGGTCTCCCGGCCCCGGCTCTCGCCGGTGTTGAAGGTGTCGATAGTCTCGCGGCCCAGGGTTTCGGACAGCTCTTTGAGGGTGCTTTTCTCTTTGCCTCCCAGGAACAGGACGCAGGAGCAGTTGCCGATGATGGTTTCAGCATGATCTTTATAGACCGCCTTCAACTGGCTCTGGGTTTGCACCACGATATGGGCGGAAATCTCGCGGGAGCGGATCACGCTGATGAGGTGCTGAAAGTTGGGGATTTTCTGGTTGGCGAACTCATCCAGCAGGCAGGTGACGTGGGTTTTCAGCGCCCCGCCGTTCTCCAACGCCTTGTCGCACAGGACGTTGAACATCTGGGTATACACCATGGCCGAGATGAAGTTGAACGTCATGTCCGTGTCGGACACTACGCAGAACAGGGCTGTCTTGCGGTCCCCGATCTTGTCCAGCTCCAATTCGTCCCCCTCCATCAGCTCCCGCACCTCCTTGATGTCGAAGGGGGCCATCCGTGCGCCACAACTTATAAGGATAGATTTTGCGGTTTTTCCCGCCGCCATCTTATATTTTCGGTACTGACGGACGGCAAAGTGGTCCGGGTCCCGCTGTTCAAGCTGGTCAAACATGAGGTCCACGGCGTTCTTAAAATTCTCATCCTCCTCCCGCACCTCGGAGGCGTTGAGCATATCCAGCAGGGTGGTCATGTTCATCTCCTCCTCCGGGGCCTCGTACCAGATGTAGGCGATGAGGGCCTGATAGTACAGGGCCTCGGCCTTCTGCCAAAAGTCCTCACCGCCCTTGCTGTCCTCGCCCTTGGTGTTTTCCATAATGGTGTTGACCAGCTTCAAAATGTCGTTTTCGCAGTAGATATACTTGAAGGGGTTATACCGCATGGACTGCTTGAAGTCGATGGTGTTGAGAATCTTGATTTCATACCCGCCGCGCTGTAGCATTCTGCCACATTCTTCCAAAACTGTGCCTTTCGGGTCCGTGACAATATAGCTGGCATTCATCTGCATCAAATTCGGTTTGATGTGAAATCGTGTCTTACCAGAGCCGGAACCGCCAATAATGAGCACATTTTTATTGATATTGTACTTGGGATTCTTGTTTCTGCCCACCATGATGCGCTCGGTCTGAGTGAGCAGAATGTTCTGGTCAAACTTGGGGTCAATGAACGGGGCTATGTCTTTGGCTCCGCCCCAGCGGGCGCTGCCGTATTCCACACCTCGGCGGTACTTCTTGGCGTCCTGTGCCTTGAAGTACACCGCCACTCGGACGGCCACAGCCCCGATCAGGCCAACGAACAGGTCCTGGGGGTGAAGGCTGGGCAGAGGATTTCGGGTGATGAGCTGGCCCAGGCCGGACACCATGCCCATGGCTTTCTCCACCACGTCCGCCCCCGCCGCCAACCGCCAGCCCTCGCCCACCCGGTCAAAAAACCAGAATAGGAACACATAAGGGAAGTTCTGGAGCAGCAGTCTTTTGATATCCAGTTGCTTCACCGCTCCATCTCCCCCTTCTCCCGGTTCTTCGCCCGGTCCTGGTCCATCTGCTTTGCTACCTCCTTGAAGTGGCTGAGGCGGGCCAGCAGGGAGGGCTTCTTAGGGGTACTTCGGTGCATGGTCTTGGCGGTGTACTCGGCAAAGGCGGCGTTGAGGGCGTCCGCGTCCCGGCTTTTGAAAAATACCAGATATTTTCCCTCGGCAGGGTCCTTTTTCAGCGCGAAATCAACGCCGTATTTTCGGGCCACCCGCTCAAAGGACTTGATGTTTTTATCGGTGATTTCAATGTTCTGCACCCCCGCGCCCTGCTCCACGAGCTGTTTCACCGTCTGCTTCCCGTGATGGGCCTGGGGGTGCCGGGACTGCTCCAGATAGCGGCGCATGGCCGCTCTCAGCAGGTCGGCGGTGAGCCTGCCGCCCGTTTTGCCTATGTTAATGACGAATGCCACGGATTTATCCCGCACTTCGTCTTGCAAAGTGATCCTCTCCTTTCTAAATTGAGCTGGGAGGGGTCACCGGGCCTCGCCGCCTTTGGCTTTCCCCTCCGGGGGTGGACACTGGCCGACCTCCCGCGCCGCGTCCCGCAGTTTTTTCCGAATGGATTTTTGGGGCACGATTGACATACCCTCCGGCTGTCGCGGGATGATACATCCTTTGCACACAGACATCTCCAAATCGTGTGGATTGTCAATATCCACGTACTCCGCCAGTTCAAAGTGGCCGCTGCCAGCTTCCATGTAGTAGCGCGGCGCTGTATAGGTCTGGTCGATCTTCCATAGGTCGGACTGCCAGCGGCCCGGAGCATCGGGACAGGGCCGTATCACCACCCCGCTTTGGAGAATTTCGCCGCCGTGGGGGAACAGGGTGGGGTAGAAAGTAAAGCGCGGATAGCCCTTCATGGGGTCCTCGCAGTTGGCAAAGCTGAATTGGAACGTGGGACATTTTTCGGTTCCCACTTCAATCCCTTCCATCCGTTCCAAACCACTCCACTCCAGGTTTACCGCCTCAATACCGGCACAGGCAGCGGCAATATCCCGGCTGGAGAAATCATGAGCGGCCATCCTACCGGCGATCTGCTCAGTGTCCCGGACGCCGCCCATGAAATATGCGTGAGTCAAGATCAAATTCCGCTCCGCCTGGGTAAAAACAGGGCCGTTCTGCTCATAGTCTTTCAGAAGCCTGACGGCGGGGGTGATGTCATGTCCCAGCCCCTCAGAGTAGCCGGGAGCTGTGCGCAGGACGATCTCCTTCTCCGTTTCAATGGCAACTATGGGATCAACATAGCCATACAAACCCTCAAAACAGCGGCTTTTCAGATGTTCCGCAAGATGTCTCAGCTCCCTGAGTTCCCTCTCGCCATCCCCGGCCCCGATGGTGTCCGCGAACCGGCAAAGGAGCAGCCACTCGTTTGGACGCGGTTCGATCATGCGGGTGTAGTCGGTGAGCATGAACTGCGCCTGACCAACAGGGGACGCGATGCGCACAGACCTGTTCTGCCGGATATCCCAATAGCTGCTATGGGACGGGTACATTTTTGTGCAGCCCTCCTTTTCACGGGCCGCGCCGCCCAGAGTGCGGGCGGCGCGGCGCAAAGATTGATGTTAATAGCCGGTCTTAGGCAGAGAGGGCACGACGGGCTTGCCGTACACGTTCGTCACCCACCGGGACACGGCCTGGACCCAAATGCCGCCGTACACGCCGCCCACATCGGCAACGTTCACAAAGGAAGTGGACGCGATGCTTTTGACGGCGGTACAGTACAGCATGGGCTTCTCCACCTGGGCGAAGCCAGCCGGGGCCTGACCGAACACAAACATGATCTCGGTCACGCGCTCGTTGGAGGCCAGCCCCAGCGCCGTGGCGGACGCCGCCAGGGTGTAGTTCTTGCTGGTAGACAGATTATCCGCCAGCGTCCGGGGTTCGCCGCCGTTGACGCGGTAGGTGATCTTATAGGTGCCGGGGAAGTTGTAGGTGCCTGTCACCACGGTGTCCAGCCGCACCTCGGCGGGCAGGGTGTCGCGCCAGTAGAAGGACGTGAGCATGACATTGGAGCTGTTGCCAATGTCGGAGAACACATAGCGCACGGGCTGGCCCGCCATGATCTGCTTGGGACCGGTCTTGGTGATGGAAACGCCAGTGGACAGGGCCTTGTTGGTCACTTCAAAGCGGACGATCTCGCCCGCGTGTTCCAGGTAGGCCGTCAGCTCCTGGTCGCTGACGCCGTAGTTGGCCGGGGCCTTTACCTCTTTGATGGTATAGCGCGAAAGCGGCAGGGGTTTGGAGGTGGCTACGCCCCGGCTGTCGGAGCGAATAGTGTCCACCAGATTGCCAGCCTTGTCCCGAATTTCAAACACAGCGCCCTCCAGCAGCGTGCCAGCGGGCAGGCCGTTGGTGGGGTTGTAGTCGGCAGATTTCTTGGTGATCTGGATTTGGGCGGTGATGGGGGTGTTCTTCCACTCAATCAGGGTAGTCTCGCCCGCCTTGACGTACACCGTTTTCATCTGGGTATCGGGGATGTAACCCTTGTTTTCCAGCTCCCGTAGGTAGTAGCGCCCACCATCCGTCAGGCCCTCGATGTAGACATAGCCGGAATTGTCGCTGGTGTACTGCCCGATGGGGGTGTTGGTGCTGTCGTAGAGCAGGAAGGTGACGCCGTAGATGCCCTTGCCGGTCACGCTGTCGGTTTTATGAATCAAAATCCCGCTGAAAGGCTTGTTTTTCACCGTCAGAGTGGTGGTTTTGCCATCCTGCACCGTGAAATCGTAATGGGTGGCGTCCAGCTTGAAGCCCTGTGCCGCCTCAGTCTCAACGGCATAGTAGCTGCCTGCGTCCAGGTTGACGTGGACGCGGCCATTCTCGCCGGTGGTGACAGTCTCCACCAAAGCGCCGTCCATTTTTCTGATCTCAAAGGTGGTGCCGGGGATGCGCTGGGTGGGGTCGCTCTCGGACACCTTGATCAGCTCCAGCCCGCCCTCACTCTTGTTGAAGAAGGTCAGCGTCTGCGCGGTGCCGCTCTTGATGAGGATGGACTGCGGCGTAGTGTCCAGCACGTACCCGGCCACAGTCTTGGTTTCCTTTGCGGTGATGGTGGTGCCGGGGACCAGATCGGTGAGTACAATGCGGCCATTGCGGTCCGTGACATACTCGCCGTTGTTCGGCCCCACCACCTGCCCGGAGCTGTCGGTGACAAGGAAGGTCACGCCCTGGATGGGGTCGGTGGTGCCGTCCACATACTTCTGAATGGTCAAAGTCTGCTTGGGCGCGTTGTAAAACGTAAGAGTCTGCGTGTCCTGGGGGTTGACCTTCACCGTCTGGGTCTGGGTGGCCGGGTCGATGGTGTAGCCGTCGATGGTCCGGGTTTCCTTCACCACGATGGTGCCGGTGACGCCGGAAATGTGGATTTCCCCATGGGCGTCGGTGGTATACAGGCCATTGGAGGACAGGTGCCCGTCGGCATTGTCCACGTAGCCGCCGCCCGCGTAGGTCAGCTCAAACTCGACGCCGGCCAAAGGCTTATTGGTGGCCTTGTCCAGTTTGCGGATGACGAGTTCACCCGCCCTGGCGTTCCAGAAGGTCAAAGAAGGCGCACCCTGGCCCGCTTTAATCTTCACGCTCTTGGGGGTGCCGTCGAGGACAAATCCATCAACGGTCTTGACCTCCTGCGCGGTGATGGTGGTGCCGGGCTCCAGGCCCTCCACCACGATCTCCCCCTTGCTGTCGGTGACGAAGGTGCCGTCGCTGGGGCCGACAGGGGCACCAGAGCCGTCCACCAGCTTGAAGGTCACACCGGCCAACGGCTCATTGGCGGTGCCCTCGATGTACTTGTGAATGGTCAGGGTCTGCCTCGGCTCATTTTCAAAGGTGAGGTCGTTGCCATTGCCGGTATTGCCGCCCGGGTTAGTCGTAGTGCTGCCGCCCGGATTGGTGGGCACATTGCCGGAACTGCCGGTGCCGCTGTTGGTGACGGTATTGCTGCCGTTGCGCACGATGATGGTCTGGGGTGTGCTGTTAAGGACGTAGCCGGAGGGCACACGGGTTTCCACCACAACAACGGTGCTATTGGGCACGAGGCCGGTGACGGTGGCGGTGCCGTCTTTCCCGGTGGTGCAGGTCGCCAGCACATTCCCATTGCCGTCCTTTACCGCAAAAGAGGTATTGGGCACGGGTTTACCCGTCACAGAATCCAGCTTGGTGATGGTAAGAGAGCAAAGAGGCTCGTTGAGGAAGGTGAGCGTCTGCGTGTCCAGGGGGTTGACGGTGACGGTCTGGGTCTGGGTGGCTGCGTCGATGATATAGCCGGGGGCCGCTTTGACCTCCTTTGCTACCACGATGCCGGTGATGCCGGAAATGCGGATTTCCCCCTTATCATCGGTGATGTAGAGGCCGTTGCTGGACAGGTGGCCGTTGTCATTGTCCACGTAGCCGCCGTTGGCATAGGTCAACTGGAACTGAGCGCCGGAGATCATCTCGCCGGAAACCTTGTCCTTCTTTTGAATGACGAGGGTGCCCGCTTTTTTGTTCCAGAATGTCAACTGCTGCACCTGACCGCCCACGATCTTGATGTCCTGCGGGGTTCCATCGAGCACATAGCCCTCCACGGTCTTGATTTCGCGGACTTTCACGGTGGTGCCGGGTTCGATGCCCTCCAGCACGATCTCTCCCGCCTTGTCGGTGTAGTACACCCCATCATCCGGGCCGACAGCCGCGCCGGAACCGTCCACCACCTTGAAGCAGACGCCAGAGAGCGGCTCGTTCTCGGTGCCCTCAATGAATTTTCGGATAATCAGGGTGGTCCCAGGCTCGTTGTCAAAGATCAGACCGTTGGCGACGCCGGAGCGAACCACGATGTCCTTCGGGGTCTCATCCAGGATGTACCCCACGGGGGCTTTCTTTTCAGACACCACGATGGTGGAATTGGGGGCCAGCCCGGTGACGGTCACAGTGCCGTCGGTGCCGGTGGTGTAAAGGCCGTTATTGGGGCCAATCACATGGCCGGAGCTGTCCCGGACCAGGAACTCAGCGCCCTTCAACGGCTTCTTGGTCACGGCGTCCCGCTTCAAAATGGTGAGGGTGCACAGGGGATCGTCATAAAAACGAATGGTCTGTGTGTCCCCGGCGTTCACCACCACCGTCTGCGGGGTGGGGTCCTTGCGGTAGTTGTCCGGGGCGCGTTCCTCGGAAACCACATAAGTGCCGGGGAGCAGCTTGGACAGCACGATCTGGCCGTTTTGATCGGTGGTGTAGAGGCCGTTGGAGCTGGTCATGCCCTCATTATCAGGCGTCAGCTCACCGTTGGCGGTCATGATCTTGAACTGAGCGCCAGCCAGGGGCTGCTTGGTCACTTTATCGTACTTCTCAACGATAAGGCCCCCCTTGCGGGTGTTTTTGATTACCACAGTTTGGGTATCACCGCCCTGACCAATGACCACGTTGGTGGAGGGCGTGTCAATGACATACCCGCCGTCCGGGGCCTTGATCTCAGAAATGACATAAGCGCCGGGGGCGAGGTTGGAGATGCGGATCTCGCCCTGGGCGTCGGTGGTGAAAATGCCGTTCTGTGTCAAGCTGCTGGTGCCGATCACGCCGTCCAGCCCCACCTCACAGCCCGCCGCCGTGGTCACGCGGAACTCGGCACCGGGCAGAACCTCATTGGTCTGGCTGTCCCGCTTCTGGATGATGAGCTTACCCCGAGGCTGATTCTTGAAGGTCAGAACGCTGGTCCGGCCCTCTTTGATCTGGATGGTCTGGCTTTGGGTATCGATGATGAATCCGGGAGGGGCCTTGACCTCGGTGACGATCACGCTTTTACCGGGCTGCAAGCCCTCAATGCGGATTTCTCCGTTTTCGTCGGTTCTGAAGATACCGTTGGAATCACCAATCACTGTACCATCTGCGTAAGTGATCTTAAACTCCGCGTTTTGCAAGGTAATACTGGGATTTGTGGCGCAAACCTTCCTCACAAGAAGAAGGCCGTCCGGCATATTGTCGAAGCGAACGGTGATAACGCTCTGCTCTCCGTTGTCCGCCAGAAATACCGTTTCGGAGGAGTTGATGATGGAGTACCCATCGGCGGGGTCCACTTCCTCCACGACATACGATCCTGGCTCCAGGCCGGTCCACATGGCGACGCCGTTCTTGCCCGTCACCTTCTGGCCGATCACAGTGCCGCCCGTGCCGCTGGTGCCCGCCAGATAGCGGAGCTGGAAGGTGCATCCGGGCAGGGCCTCATGGGTGACGGAATCATATTTCTCAACAATTATCGCGTTTTTCGGGGTATTCTCAAAGGTGACGGTGTGATCCTTGCCTGCCGCCAGATAGATCTCCTGGGTATCGGGCTGCTTGATGGTGTAGCCGGGGGCGGGTTCCAGCTCTTTTACCTTGTACCAGCCCGTTTCCTGCCGCTCCAGGTGAATTTCCCCCTGGGCGTCGGTGTAGAAGGTGCCCAGGTCGTTGTATTCGCCGGTCTTGGTATCGTCAGACCCGCGCCAGACTTGGAATTTCACGCCCTCGATGGGACTGCCGGTGATGGAATCCACCTTTTTAATGAACAGATCGGGCTTTCGCAGGTTGCTCAATTCCAGGGTGGTGGTCTTATTTTCCTCTAAATAGATGGTGTGGACGGTATCGTCGGCCACCCAGCCATTCTTGGGTTTGACCTCCTGGACGGTATACGCGCCGGGGTTCAACCCCTCCAGCACGATCAGGCCCTCGGCGTTGGTGAAGTGCTGCTCGTCATAGCCGCCGTTGACCTCGGCAATGCGGAACAGAACGCCAGAGAGAGGCTCGCCGGTCTGCTGGTCGATTTTCAGCAGGCGCAGACCGGGGCGGGTGCTGTTCACGAAGTCCACCACCATATCCTGGTCCTTGGTAGCGTCGATCCAGACGGTTTTTCGATTGTTGGTGTCCAGCAGGTAGGGAGCGGGTACGTCCGTTTCCTCAATTTCATAGCACCCGCTGGGCATATCGGACAGGGTGGCCTTGCCGTCCGCGCCCGTCACTACGTCGTTCTCATAGCCCAGGTTGACTCCACGAATGTGGAAGCTGGTGTTGGGGACGGGTTCGCCGGTCTCAGTGTTCCGTTTGGTAATCGTCAGGCTGCGCTTGTGATGGTTCATTTTTTCCACCACAATGGTCTGCTCCCCCTGCAAATCCTCGGCGTTGACGTGGACGCCCACCGGGGAACGGTCACAGTCGAAACCAGCAGGGGCGGACACCTCCACAAATTCATAATGGCCCTCGGTGACGTTGCTGACGGTAATCGTACCATCCGGGCCGGTTTCCTCGGTGGAGATGATCTGGCCGTCCCGCAAGACGATAAAAATAGCGCCAGCCAGGGGGCTGCCGCTCTCATCCACCTTTTTCAGCATGACTTTGACCTTGCTGGAATTTTCAAAAATCAGAGAGATATCATGCTCCCCATCCCACACGAAGGGCTGCTTCACCTTGGACACGTCGGAGCTGAGGATGAAGCCCTCTGGGGGCGTGATCTCCTCCGCGACGTAGCTGCCGGTGGGGAGCTTAGAAAAGTCCAGGTCCTCTTTGGGGATGTAGCCGCCATCGCCGGTGGTGTATTCGCTGACAAAGCTGCCGCCGTCATCCAGCTTGACGCTGGTAATGCGAATGACAGCGCCGGGGATGCCCACGGTGGGGTTGTCTGCGTCAATCTTCCTGATGGAGCCGGTGCCGGGAGTGGTTGTCGTCGTGGTCGGTTCATTGTAGAAAGTAAATACGCTGTTGGCGGAACCGTTGGGCATCACGGTCACGATCTGGGAAACGGTCTGGGCCACATAGCCCTCCGGCGCGGTCTCCTCGGTAATCTTATACTGGCCCGCCGCCAGCCCGTCCGCCTCGGCAGTCAGGGTAAAGGTGCCGTCCGCGCCTGTTTCGCGGGTAACGGAAAAGTTGCTGTTCTGATCGGCGCTTTCCACTTTGAAGGTCACACCGGGGATGGGCTTGTTGGTGCCTGCCTCCAACTTCTTCACCGTCAGCCTGACCGTGGTTTCCTCCTGCTCCTCATCCGGCACGGCGATGAGAAGCCGCTGCATGGGCACCCCGGACTGGCCCGCCAGCTTCCAGGGCTGGCTCTTGTCCCACTCGTAGATCCACAGGTGGTAGTTGTGGTAATACTCGGGGTGGTCCAGCACCAGATTAACACCAGCGGAGATGTAGTCATAGGCGGAGTTGCCGGTCTTGCCGCCGTCCGCGCTGTCGATGATGCTGTGGGTCCCGATTTTACTCCAATCTGTGATGAAAGAGGACTGACCGTAGGTATCGTGGTACAAACGCATGGCCGCGATGAACTCCTCGGCGCACTGCTCTTTGAACCCCTCCCGGTCCGAGTTTACATCCTTGATGATACCGTGCTCATAGTACCAGGACATGGCCTGGGCAACCATGTACCATATATCGGACCAATAGTTATTCCAGTGCTCCAGCCCACGGGCGTTGCCCGCGTCGGTGAAGTTGCCGTAGGTGTGGGAGTAGACGTAGGTGAGCAGAACCCGCAGGGAAGCGTTGTTCACTTCCTCTTTGAAGTTCCATTTTTGTCCATTGGCCCCCGGCCCCAGGGTGCCCTTCTGATAGGCGCACAGGGCGCGGGTGGGGCCAAAATCAGGCACGTCCACTTGTTCGTCAAAGACATAGGGCAGGCCCACATTGTTGATGACGCTGCTGGCCGCTTTGTAGCGGACGGACCGCCCACCGATCTTCATATAATCGGAGGAACGCTGGGTGATGGAGCCGGGGGCGCTGGACAGCCCCTCGGCGGCGAAGGCGGACAGGGGCAGGACCCCCATGACGCAGACCAGCGCCAGGAGCAGGCTGACCGCGCGTTTCAAAAAGTTATGCTTCAAAGTTGACCTCCTTCAAAATAAAACAGGGCCAGACTGCGTTTACAGTCTGGCCCTGCCAGTGTTGAGTGATTTAGTTGTTTTATTGCGGATACCGGGTGCGGAGAGCGTAACCGGACTGTTCCTCCAGCCACCACTTGAAATACTGCCCGCCCCAGCGGACTTTATTGTTGCTTCCGCTCTCGGTGACACTGATGTATTCATCTGTTTTGCTTAAAACGACAACTACATGGCCGTCATACTGAACCAAATCGCCTGCCCGAATTTCTTCCCAACTGGGACGGTTCACTCTCCGCCAGGGCAGGTCGCCAAAAGCGGCATCGGAGCAGAGCATAGCCCAGCCAGCACATTTGTCGCAGTTGCTGTAGGGGCGGTCAAAGGGATTGTTCGGAACATACGGCGCAGGGTAAGCGGTGTTGATGGGGTAAATATCCCGGAGCGCCATAATTGTGGAATAAACATTTTCTTCCGTCAGCTCGGTAAGGGCGGCGGGGACCTGCTGGGCGGGCTGGTCTACTGGGGCCGCACCTGTGTAGGGCTTATCGCTTTCCACCTGCACCGAAGCGCCGTCCCAGTACACGTTAAAGCCCACCGCCTCGCCAATATCCCGGAGCTTCACATAGTTGTTGCCGCCGATCTGATAGGCCGTCATGTACACCCGCTGTCCATCCACATAGACGGGCTGATTGGATATTGCCGCCATGATGTTAGATGCCGCAGACGCCACAGTCGGAAATGCACAGAACAGAAGTGCGCCGCAGAGAAAACCTGTCAAAAACTGAAAACGCTTCATGGTAACGACCTCCTTCATCATTTGCGTATTTCTTCGCAATCTTATATTACCATATATTTCCAGTTTTGTCAACAGCTTTCGACAGGTTTCTTTCACATTTTTTTAGTTCCGCGTCAGGTTTCCTGCGCCCGGACACACCACCGATAGGCGGGCTGGTTCTCCACGCACGTATAAAGGGTGATCTGGTTGTCGATGGAGGCGGACAGGCCGGAGGTGTCGTTGACGGACACCTTGGACACGCTGGTGACGGCGTAGGTCCGGGTTCCCAGGGCGGTGGTGAGGGTGATGGTGTCGCCGGATTTCAGCGTGTGAATCTTGCCGAAGTCATTGCGGACGCCACGATTGTGGCCCGCGATTGCGATGTTGCCATTCCAAATGCTGGTGCCCTCGAAGTGGCCCGCCCCTTTCAGCAGGGGGGCGCTGCCGGTGCCCTCATACACCCCCACCGTCAGGCCGATAGAGGGAATTTTAAGGGTGCCCAAGCTCCCGTTGCTGTAATACATAGAGCTGGTCACTTCGGTGAACGCGGTGGCCTGACCGCCTGTGCCGGACACGCCGGTGTCCACCGTGGGGAAGCCGGAGCTGTCCACGCTGGTGTCGGCGGTGGGGTAGCCGCTGCCCATGGTGTTGGTGGATGTGCCGCCGTTGGGGTTGCCCACGCTGCCCACCTGGTTCACCAGACCGCCGCTGAGTGCACCGGGGACGAGGTTGGGAGTGAGATATTCTCCGCTCCCCGGCAGGTAGCTGGTGGGCGTCCCAAAACCGGGCGGGATGAGAGCGGTGTTCTTGCTCCTGTCCACGTTGGGATTCTCCCACTCGTAGATGGTGTTATCGCTGGTGGGACGGCCAAACAGGTAGTCCTCCGCGCCGTCAATATTGTACTGAGGGGCCCCCGCAAAGCCGCCTCCCAGGCTTTGTGGGGAAAGGAGCCCCAGCGTAGTGAGCGAGCTTTCGCCGTAGGCGGAAGCGAGGGATACGGAGCTTGGGGCGACGTACTCCAGCGCATGGGCGGGGGCCACGCACAGGGCGGTGAGCGCCGCCAGAATCAGGGGTTTCCAGAATTTCTTCAAGTGTGCATCTTCCTTTCCTTCATTTTTTGATACCCCCAGCAGGCCGCAACCAGCAGGGCGATCACGCCGCCAACCACGCCCAGCACGGGGAGATAGTTGGTGCCCAGGTTCAGGCTGGCCGGGGCCTCCGCTTCGGGCTCGGGAGTTTCGGACGGCTGTTCCTCAATGGCTGTGCTCCCAAAGATAGCGGTGTAGGTCACGAGCTCGCAATTGGTCTTGGCGACCTCGCCGGTATAGCTGGCGCTCACCGTGTAGCCGGTGGCGTGTCGGCTGCTGGACGAGCCGGTATATTTAGCGGTGGCGGTGTAGTAAGTGCCGTCGCTGGACCACTGAACATCGGCCAGGGTGAGGGTTTTGCCCCCATCCGTGATGGTGGTGGGAATGAGGGCCAGATCGGCGTCGGACAGGCTGGGATAGGTCCGGGTGGCGGACAGGCTCCGGGAGCTGGTCTTATAGCCCTTGACCTCCACCTTCACGGAGGTGTGGTCCAGGACCAGGGTGCCGGTGTGCCCGTCCTCAGTCGTGACCTCCATCTGAGCGTCCAGCCGCTTCAGCACCTCGGCCAAATCGCCGGTGTCGCTGTCCATGGTGATTGTCTCGGTGTGGGGCTGGGTGTCCACCCCCACCTCATCCTTGCGCACCATGTCCAGCAGGTAGTAGTGGCGTCCATTGCGGTCAAAGTTCTCGGTGGGGATGCCGCTGGGGTCGTCCGAGAGGGAGAGCTGATAGATTTTGTTGATCCGCAGCTCATCCAGCGGGCCGTAGGTGTACTCCTCCACCGACACGGGGTAATGCTGCTCCGCCGCCAGCGCCGGGAGTGTGGTCACGCTCAACAGAGCGGACAACGCACACAGCAACATGGCGATCCGTTTTTTCATGTTGGTTCCTCCTTCAAATTTTTCGTTCAGCGGGCATCGCCGCCATGTGTCTTTTCCTCCTTGGGCGGATGCTGCCGCGCATCCTTCATAGCGGCGTTAAGCTGCTGCCTTAGAGAACGTCTTTTCGGCAGTTTCACCTCCGCCAGCGGCAGGCGGTCCTTCGCTTGTGTTTCCTCCAGCAGATCACAGATGGGGAAGCTGTACTTATGGCTGTTTTCCTCCCAGCAGAGATAGGCCGCTTGCAGCGGGTCGGCAAATTGCAGAAGCGCCTCCACCTCGGCAGGCTCAAACTGATGCACCGTTTTCAGATAACAATGCACTTCGGCCAGACCCTGCACACAGTACACCCCAATAATATTGATGCTGCTTTCCGCGCACAGCTCTTTGGCCTGGGCCAAAAGGTTCTGATCCAACGCATTCAAAAGCTGCTGCTTTGCCTCTTGTTCCGCAAAAAACTCGATTTTCTTCACCTCCGCGTTCGAATATTGACAACACAACGGGAACTAAGGCGGCACAACCAGGTGACGAAGGATGAGCTTCATGCGCCCTTCGCCTCCTCTCTGGCGAAGCGTTCCTCCAGCCGCGCCACGCTCCAATCCTTCTTGAACTGCCCCAGCGGGCCGGGGCCGAACATGGCCCGTGCCCGGTCATCCATATCCCGCAGCCGTGCCCACAGCTCCGGGTGGTGGCGGCGCAGCTTGCGAAGTTCGTCAATTCTCTGGAGCGGGCAGCACCAGCAGGAGGCACGATGATAGATTTCATACAGCCCGCCCCAGTCAAAACCCCGGTTATAGCAGATTTGCAGGGCCTGGGCCTCGGTGACGCCCCATTCCACCAGGGGATAACGGTTTTGCGGGTCGGCCTTGCACCGATGGGCCTCATCGGCGGCGATGCCAATGTAGTGCAGGGCATTTTTTCCCTTTTTGAGCCGGTTGACTTCTTTCGTTATGAGGTGGGTTTTAAGCTGCCCAGTACACCAGCGCACCTTCATTCCCGGCCAGCCGTAGCCGGTCAAGGGCTGGTCCATGGCGATACGGCGCTCAATGGCCCGCTTCTGCTGCTGGGGGACATCGAACATCAGCCACTCAAAGCCATGGGGATGGCGCAGGGTAGTGATGTGGATGCCTCGCTCCCGGTAGAGCAGATCGTCCAGCTTGGCGATGTGGGCTTCCATCTCAGGAAACTCCATCCCCGTGTCGGCGTAGAGTACGCAGTCGATGGGCATATCCTTCTCCAGCATCAGAAGCAGTAAAGCCGTGGAATCTTTCCCGCCGGACGCCGAGATAGAGCAGAAATTGTTGCTGTTTTCGCCTGCTTTTATCGGTGATTTCCTCCTTTGCGCAAAAAAATAAGCCCCGGAAGGAAAAAGTCCTTCCGGGGCAGATGTGGGTTGCGGCCTGTTCGCTCTAAGGCGGCACTATCAGATGGTGGAGCAGATATCGGGTTCTCACTCGCCCCCGCCTCCTTCCGAAGCGGGCAGGGCGAAATACGCCTGGAACTGCGTCTGCTGGGCCGGGGTAAGGGACGCGAAGTGCTCCCCCTCGAAGCTGCACAGCAGGAAGGTTCCGGCGATAAAGTCCCCGCTGTCCATGGGGTTCTCCCGGTTGGGCATGAGGCCCATGTGCTTCCCCTCGCCGTTGCAGACGAGCATGACCCGCTGGGGCAGGTAGCACCCGGCCTCAATGGGTCCGCCCACGATCTGCTGAAAAGCCTCCAGCGTGTCCTCAACAGTGGCCGGACGGGGTTCCTTTCCCGGCTCTACGATCAGGATATTGATTTTCTGATCCATGCTGACTTTCCTCCGTTTCGATTGATTTCTATGACTAAGGGACAGCTACGCGCCCCCAAAGCCCTGTGCCATGTCGTGGCTGACCTGCGCGGTGTAATACTGGCTGATGGTGACGGGGGCATTGTAGAGCGCCGCCAGGGTGTACGCCCGGATGTTGACTACCTGGGTTGTGTTCTGCCGCAGGCTGTCCATGACGTAGCGGATGTGCTCCCCGTCCAGCTTCAAAAATCGCTTCCGAACCAGCTCAATGGGCACGTCTTCGCCGTTGACCCGGATGTACTCCCGTCTGCTGGCACAGGTTTCCGCCATCAGCTCCACGTAGCCGTCGATCTCCTCCGCGTCATAGGGACGTTCCAGGAGCAAGAGGTCGTAGCCGATGTTTTCTCTGATCCGCTCCCTGTACCCATCCATCTCATCCATCCGCATCTGGCGATGAGCGCCAGCGGACGGTGAGGTGCGAGAGGGGGCAGGGGGAGGGATGGATGATTCAGTATCGTTGGAATCAGTTTTGTTCTTATCAGTCTTATTAGGGGCGGAAAAACCGCTGTCTTGACCGCTTATTTCCAGCGGTGCAGACTGCTCAAAGGGCGCAGTCTTGACGGCGGCACTGTCCAGCGGTCTGGACTGCTGGCTTTCCGCAGTCTGGGGACCCTCGGGCGGTGTCTGGTCTGACTGCCGGGATTGGCCGGGTTCCGGGGGCAGGGTGAAGTTCTTGACGTAGATCCGGGTGGGACGGCCCTGGCCCTGCTTTTTGCGCTCGATCAGGCCGATGCCGCCCTGGTCCAGTTCCCGGAACAGCCGGGTGGCCTTGTCCTTGCCGCAGTTCATCAGCGCCATGGCGTCCTCCTGGGTGAAGTAGATATAGACGCGGCGATCCTTGTCCATCCACCCGTTGCGGACGGACAGGCTCATACGGTCCAGCAGGAGGCCGTAGAGCACCTTGGCCTCGATGGAAACGCCCTTGTAGCGGGAATCGGTGAGCAGGGTCTTGGGGACGCGGTAAAAGCTGTACTGTTCGGCTTCGGTGCCGTAGTAGTAGTCCAGGTTCAGATTTGACGGCATGGTGATTGCCTCCTTCTTTTTTGTGGCGAAACAAAAAAAGCGCCCCGGCGACTGTGTTAGTCACCGGGGCGCTGATGCTCCTGCCGCATTGTTGATTTGTCCAGGAACGCAAAAAAGCCCCCCTGCAACTGATTTTTAGTCAGTTGCAGGGGGGCTTTGATAGTGGGGTGAGTTTATTGGGCCCTTATGCGGACGGTAAGGCCGTTCATGGAAAGGCCCTTGTATCCAATAAGGTAATAATCCTCGCCGTTGTGCTCCACAACGGTCCGGGTCCAGTAGGGAACATCGTGGTATTCATCCGTCACCAGGGCCTCAATGCTGCTGCCGCAGTTGTAAAAAACGCCCTGTGCCGTCCGATACTTCCCAGAGGTGCCCTTGCGCAAACGGCAGGTTTCCACGATGGGCCGGGTCAAATAGGCAATGCGCTCCTGTGCATCCGCCAGCTTGTCGGTGATGAGCCGCAGCTCCTCCCAGAGAAGAAGCTGCTCCCCATCGGTGCGGTCAATACCATCAAGGCCGCTCAGATCATCATAGTTCGTATAGGTAGAAAATTTGAGGAATTGCGTGATCTGGCGGTTTAGCTTGACGGCTTCGGCGAATGCCTCTTGTAAATTAGCCATGCCGGTGCCTCCATTTCTAAGCGTGTTCTTTTAAGGTCTGCTGAACGGACTGGATATGCTTTAACCACTGTCGAAGAATTTCCTCACTGGCCCATCCCTGATACTTCCAATGCTCTGGAGACTGAACGCTTTCCAGCTCTGCCAGAAGGGACAACAAATCATTTCCTGTGACAACAAGGTTTTTGATATGGTACTCAATTGGATCGTAGAGTTCACCGACATAATCATAAACGACCAATTCCCCGGTCTGATAGTAGTCGTAAAGGCACTCTGCGACCAGGATTGCCGCATTGGTAAAGTTGTGCATAAGTGAATTGCTAATATAGAAATCCGTAGTTTTTGACGGCGGCTTCTGCTTGTACTGTTCGATTTCCTCTTGAATGGTTTGGTTCAAAAGCGTAATGGCCTCCGACACATTAAAAACAGCAAAATTCACTTTTCTCAGTTGTTCCATTACGATAGTGTCCAGCAGGTCTAAGCCATCGTCACTTTGCCTTACAGTGATGCCCCAGGCTCCCATTTTGCCCTCCTTTATGGTCTAAAAAAATTTGTCCTTTAAGTGCAGCCCTAGTTTTTCACCCCCTCCCGCAGACCCCATTTCAGGGCCGTTTTTAGTGGAAAAAGAATAAGGACAAACCAGCCAACCCGTTGCAACGCAAGGGTTTTCCGATTTGTCCTTATTATGCCATAAGGGCACACGTTCTGTACCCGTATGGCAAACGCCGGTATGAACCCCAAGGCGTTACAGTACATCATGGGCCATGCCAACATCACCATGACGCTGGACTATTACACCCATGTTGACGCCTGTTCCGTAAAGGCGGAGATGGAGCGGCTGGCTGCGTAGTGAGTAGTAAAGTAGTAAAAAGAAAGCGGCAGGCCGCTTTTACTACTTCCGTACTACGTTTCAGCGCAAAGTCACGCCGGGATACGCCGAGATATGCGAATAACTCTCCCAAACGGCAAATGGCGGAAACGCCTGAAAATCAAGGCTTTGCCACCATTTGCCGAGTTACATAAGGTTAGGGCTGGAAATTGCAAAATGTTTGTACTTAAAAATGATAGTGTTGTTTACGAAAGTTATTTTAATCAGTGTTCAGAAAACGAGCCTATTCATGTTTTTTCAGTGACAAAAAGCATTATATCTATGTTGTTTGGAATTGCCATAGATAAAGGCTATATCAAAAACCTTGATGAAAAAGTAATTGATTTCTTCCCGAATTACAAAATCAAGAAAAGAGAAAAAACAATTCAGCATATTACAATTAAAAATTTGCTTACAATGACTGCTCCATATAAATATAAGTCTAATCCCTATACAAAATTTTTTTCGAGTGCGGATTGGGTAACGTCCTCTCTTGACCTATTGGGAGGGAGTGGTAAAATTGGAGATTTTAGATACGCGCCTGTAATCGGGATTGATATTTTATCCGGCATACTTATCAATACTACGGGACAATCTGTTTTAGAGTTCGCACAGGACAATCTGTTTTCTCCTCTAAAAATTTCTGTTGAAAAAAATGTATATTTCCGCAACAAAGAAGAACAATTCGATTTTTATAAGTCTAAAGGCATAAATGGTTGGGTTGCTGACCCTAATGGAACGAATAC
>CAJTLI010000033.1 GCA_910577525.1 uncultured Oscillospiraceae bacterium
AAGGGACGGAATACGAAGAGGAACAAGAGGAAGCGCCAGAGGGATTCCAGGATATCGAGGATATTCTGGAAGCGGAGCAGTGACACTTTCAGAGGCCTGCCTGTTTGGAGAAAAAAGGCTGGAGGAGGCGGGCGTGCCGGAGGGGCGGCGGCAGGTGCTTCCGCCTTTTTATTGGTGCCCGCCATGGCCTTGCCCATGAGGACCACCACGGCCATCAGCAGGACGAGCCCGAAAAACACCACGACGTAGCCCAGCACGGCGGTGATGCCCGAGTCGGCTATGCCCATATTGGCGGCCGTAAGCGCGAGAGTATTCATGCCGCTCCCCCCTTACGCCTCGGTGATGGTGTAGGTGGCCACGTTCTCCTCTTTCGCCAGGCGCTCCTTGAAGAACTTCTCCGCCTGATCCGGGAAGCAGATATAGCTCATCATGTCCTCCTCGGACCGGCACAGCTCGCCCAGGGCCTCCTTCGCCTTTTTGAACTCCTCGCCGGTGCGCTTGGAGTCCTCAATCCGGCAGTCGGTGGGCTGACCGCCCTCCCCCAGGATCTTGGCCTGCAAATCCTTGCTGACCTCGCCGGGGGCGATGCCGTAGTCGCCCTTGAAGTAGTTCTTGATCTCCTTGGAGATCTGCTTGTAGCGCTCGCCCATGAGCACGTTGGTGACGGCCTGGTTGCCCACCATCTGGGACAGGGGCGTGACCAGCGGGGGATAGCCCAGGTCCTTGCGAACATTGGGGATCTCCACCAGGGCCTCGTCGAACTTATCCATGGCGTTCATGTCCTTCAGGTTGGCGATCATGTTGGACAGCATACCGCCGGGGACCTTGTACACCAGGGCCTGGGAGTCGGTGGCCATGCTCTTGGGGTTGATGAGGCCGGAGTCGATATACTTCTGCTTGATGGGCTTGAAGTAGTCGTTGACCTTGTTGATGACCTCCTCGTTGAGCCCGGTGTTGATGCCGTACTGCTGGAGGGCGTAGAACATGGTCTCGGTGGCGGCCTGGCTGGTGCCGTTGGAGAAGCAGGAGGTGGCGGTGTCGATGACATCCACGCCAGAGTCCACGGCCTTCATCAGGGTCATGTAGGCCATGCCGGTGGTGCAGTGGGTGTGAAGGATGATGGGCATATCGCCGATGGCGTCCTTGATGCCCTTGATGAGGCCCTCGGCCTCGTTGGGGCTCATGGTGCCCGCCATGTCCTTCAGGCAGATGGTGTCAAAGCCCATGGTCTTGAGCTCCTTGCACATCTCCACATACTTGGCCACGGTGTGGACCGGGCTCTGGGTGTAGGAGATGCAGCCGGAGGCCACGGTGCGCTTATTGGCGTACTTCTTGGTGGCCTCCAGGGCGGTCTTGATGTTGCGGAAGTCATTGAGGGCGTCGAAGATGCGGATCACGTCGATGCCGTTTTTGATGGACAGCTCCACAAACTTCTCCACCACGTCGTCGTGGTAGTGCTTATAGCCCAGCAGGTTCTGGCCCCGGAGGAGCATTTGCAGCCGGGTCTTGGGCATGTTCTTGCGGATATTGCGCAGCCGCTCCCAGGGGTCCTCCCCCAGGTAGCGCAGGCAGGAGTCAAAGGTGGCGCCGCCCCAGCACTCCACCGAATAGTACCCGGCCTTGTCCATGGTGGACAGGATGCCGTCGTAGTCGGAGTAGGGCAGGCGGGTGGCCATCAGGGACTGGTTGGCATCACGCAGCACAGTCTCTGTGATTTGGACCTTTTTCTTCAAATTGGATGCACCTCCAAAAGTGTTTAGATACAAAGCACAGCCCGGCCGGCGCGGCGGCCGGGCTGTGCCGGGGGATGCGGGGGCATTGGGGGTGTAGGGGCGGCTAATAGCCGCCCGCGATTATCCGCCGGGTTTCCGGTCAACGCGGGCGGATGATATCCGCCCCTACAACGGACCGATCATAATTTGCGGAATGTTACACCTTGGGGCCGGCGGCCACCAGGGCCTTGCCCGCGTCGTTGCCGGTGTACTTCACAAAATTCTTCACGAAGCGGCCGGCCAGATCCTTGGCCTTGGCATCCCACTCGGCGGGATCGCCGTAGGTGTCCCGGGGGTCCAGAATGGCGGGGTCCACGCCGGGCAGGGCGGTGGGAACTTCCAGGTTGAAGTAGGGAATCTTCTTGGTCTCGGCCTTGAGAATGGAGCCGTCCAGAATGGCGTCGATGATGCCGCGGGTATCCTTGATGGAGATGCGCTTGCCGGTGCCGTTCCAGCCGGTGTTCACCAGGTAGGCCTTGGCGCCGGACTTCTCCATCTTCTTCACCAGCTCCTCGCCGTACTTGGTGGGATGCAGCTCCAGGAAGGCCTGGCCGAAGCAGGCGGAGAAGGTGGGGGTGGGCTCGGTGATGCCCCGCTCGGTGCCGGCCAGCTTGGAGGTGAAGCCGGACAGGAAGTAGTACTGGGTCTGCTCCGGGGTGAGGATGGACACCGGGGGCAGCACGCCGAAGGCGTCGGCGGACAGGAAGATCACGTTCTTGGCGTCGGGGCCGGAGGAGGCGGGGTGGACGTTCTTCACGATCTTCTCGATGTGCTCGATGGGGTAGCTGACGCGGGTGTTCTCGGTGACGGACTTGTCGGCGAAGTCGATCTTGCCGCTCTCGTCCACGGTGACATTCTCCAGCAGGGCGTTGCGCTTGATGGCGTTGTAGATGTCGGGCTCGGACTCCTTATCCAGGTTGATGACCTTGGCGTAGCAGCCGCCCTCGAAGTTGAACACGCCGTTGTCGTCCCAGCCGTGCTCGTCGTCGCCGATCAGCAGGCGCTTGGGGTCGGTGGACAGGGTGGTCTTGCCTGTGCCGGACAGGCCGAAGAACAGGGCGGTGTTCTCACCCTTCATATCGGTGTTGGCGGAGCAGTGCATGGAGGCCATGCCCTTCAGGGGAAGGAAGTAGTTCATCATGGAGAACAGGCCCTTCTTCATCTCGCCGCCGTACCAGGTGTTGAGGATGACCTGCTCCCGGGAGGTGATGTTGAAGATGGCGGCGGTCTCGGAGTTGAGGCCCAACTCCTTGTAGTTCTCCACCTTGGCCTTGGCGGCGTTGTAGGAGATGAAGTCGGGCTTGAAGTTCTTCAGTTCCTCCTCGGTGGGGGCGATGAACATGTTCTTGACGAAGTGGGCCTGCCAGGCCACCTCCATGATAAAGCGCACGGCCATGCGGGAGTCGGGGTTGGTGCCGCAGAACACGTCCATGACGTACAGCTTCTTGTTGGACAGCTCCTTGACGGCCAGGGCCTTGCAGGCGTCCCACGCCTCCTGAGAGGCGGGCTTGTTGTCGTTCTTGAACTCGTCGGAGGTCCACCACACGGTGTCCTTGGAGTTCTCGTCCATGACGATGAACTTGTCCTTGGGGGAGCGGCCGGTGTAGATGCCGGTCATCACGTTGACCGCGCCCAGCTCGGTCATCTGGCCCTTCTCATAGCCCTCCAGCGAGGGATCCATCTCGTCCTCAAAGAGCTTCTCGTACGTGGGGTTGTAGACGATCTCCTTGATGCCAGTGATGCCGTACTTTTCCAGACCGTAGGTTTCCATAGATAGTTCCTCCTCTAAATATAGTGTATCACTTCAGCGTCCGCCCCCAAGAGAAGGAGGGGGCGCGAGCGGATGGCGCCGGTGGGAGGCCATCTCCCACCAATTACACAGTATAGCATAACTTCCCATCTAAATCCATGACATTTTTCATTTGTATGTTAAAGTTTCCACAAAATCAGCGTTTTAACCAACCAATTTTGGGAATGCCCGGGAGAAATGGGAGCACTTTGACGAAGGGAATATTTTGGCGAAAAATAAGAACATCCAGACTTTGGAAAAACTTCCGAAAAAAGCAAAGCCCCCGCCCTCCAGAGGGAGGGCAGGGGGCTTTTTGGACGGCGGATTACTCAGCCTCGATGGCGCCGGTGGGGCAGGTGCCCTCGCAGGCGCCGCAATCAATGCAAGCGCCGGCGTCGATCTGCATATGATCGTCACCCATGGAGATCGCGCCCACGGGGCAGGCGGACTCGCAAGCGCCGCAGGAGACGCAGGCGTCAGTGATTTTACGTGCCATGTAACATACACCTCCAACAGAATGATGTGTTTTGAACCGGTTCCTATTGTATCACATTTCGTAAAAAATGCAACAAGAAATTTTCGCGGATCAGGGCGTATAATTTCGGCTAAAATTTCCCATGCTTGCCAGGTGACGATATCATTGCCGGAGCGATGGGAGTGATGACGTGGAACGGCTGAGTATCTTTCAAAGATTGCGGGGTTTTTTCATGATGGATCGGGATAAGGGGCGGCAGCCCCCTCAAAACAGCGCGGGACGTCCGGGGGGGGACCCCCAGGCCCTCTACCGGGAGGAGCGGCCCCGGGCCCGGGAGGGGGCGGACACCCGCCTCACCGACCGCTTCTCCCGGGATTTGACCCGGATGGCGGCCATGGGGGTGCTGGACCCCCTGGTGGGCCGGGAGCAGGAGGTGGGCCGGGTGATCCAGATTCTGGCCCGGCGGACCAAGAACAACCCCGCCCTGCTGGGGGAGCCGGGGGTGGGCAAGACCGCCGTGGCGGAGGGTTTGGCCCTGCGCATGGCCTCCGGCGCGGTGCCCGAGCCCCTGCGGGGTAAGCGCCTGCTCAGCCTGGACCTGGTGTCCATGGTGGCAGGCACCAAGTACCGGGGGGAGTTCGAGGAGCGGGTGAACCAGGTGCTGGCCGAGGTGCGCCGGGCGGGGAACGTGATTTTGTTTCTGGACGAGCTCCACAACATCGTGGGGGCGGGGTCCGCCGAGGGGGCCATCGACGCGGCAAACATCCTCAAGCCCGCCCTGAGCCGGGGGGAGATCCAGGTGGTGGGGGCCACCACCCTGGAGGAATACCGGAAATATATCGAAAAGGACGCCGCCCTGGAGCGGCGGTTCCAGCCCGTCAAGGTGGCGGAGCCCACCCCGGACCAGGCCAAGGCCATTCTGCGGGGCCTGCGCCGCCGGTATGAGGAGCACCACGGCCTGACCATCTCCGACGAGGCCATCGACGCGGCGGTGGAGATGAGCCAGCGCTACCTGCCCGACCGCTATCTGCCCGACAAGGCCATCGACCTCATCGACGAGGGGGCGGCCCGGATGCGGATGGAGGAGGAGGTGCCGGTGGCGCTTCGGGCGCTGTCCGACCGGGCGGAGCGGGCGGCCCGGGAGAAGGCCCAGGCCATCGCCATGCAGGACTTTGAGCGGGCGGCGGTCCTCCGGGACGCGGAGGCGGATTTCCGCCGGGAGCTGGACCGGAAGCAGAGCCGCCAGAAGGGCGGAACCGCCCACGAGCTGGGCCGGGAGGAGATCGCGGCGGTGCTGTCCCAGTGGACGGGCATCCCCCTGGAGTCCATCACTAAGGGGGAGGCCAAGCGCCTGCTGGAGCTGGAGGGGGAGCTCCACCGCCGGGTGGTGGGCCAGGACCGGGCGGTGTCCGCCGTGGCCGCCGCCATCCGCCGCAGCCGGGTGGGCTTAAAGGAGCCCAACCGGCCCATTGGGGTGTTTCTGTTCCTGGGCCCCACCGGGGTGGGCAAGACGGAGCTGTGCCGGGCCCTGGCGGCGGCGCTGTTCGGCAGCGAGGAGGCGCTGGTCCGCTTCGATATGTCCGAATATATGGAACGGCACGCCGCCTCCCGGCTGGTGGGGTCCCCGCCGGGCTACGTGGGCCACGAGGAGGGGGGCCAGCTCACCGAACAGGTCCGCCGCCGCCCCTGGTCGGTGGTGCTCTTCGACGAGATTGAGAAGGCCCACGACGACCTCCAAAATATTCTGCTCCAGGTGATGGAGGACGGCCAGCTCACCGACGGCCAGGGCCGGAAGGCGGATTTCCGCAACACGGTGGTGGTGATGACCTCCAACGTGGGGGCTCAGAAGCTGGTGAGCAAAGCGCCGCCCCTGGGCTTCGCCGGGGGCAACTCCGACGACAAGCGCCGGGAGGCGGTGATGGCGGAGCTGAAGGGCCGGTTCAAGCCGGAGTTTCTCAACCGGCTGGACGAGGTGATCCTGTTCGACCGGCTGGAGCGCCGGGATCTGGAGCGCATCACCCTGCGCCTGCTGGGGGGCGTGCGGGGCCGGCTGAACGAGCTGGGGGTGGATCTGGACGCCAAGTGGGAGGCGGTGTCCCTGCTGTCCGAGACGGACGGCGAGCGGGAGCAGGGCGCCCGGCCCATCCGGCGGGCGGTGCGCCGCCGGGTGGAGGAGCCCGCCGCCGACCTGCTGCTGTCCGAGCGGCTGCGGGCGGGGGACACCCTGTGCCTGGCCGTGGAGCGGGAGAATATCGTGCTGCGGGCGGAGAAACGGGAGGTCTGACCGGCCAAACACACGGACGCGCAGGGAACGGGTCCCTGTGCGTCCATGTTATTGTTTCGGGTCCTCCGGGAGGAGAATAAGCTCCGGCTCCGGGGACGAGATGTACAGCTCCTCGCAGTCCTGCTGGGCCTTCTGCAAAATAAGGATGGCCCTGGTTGTCTCCTGGAACAGCTTGATGTACATTTCTCTATAGTCTGCCATGGTGATCACCCCAGGGAGATTATAGGACAATTTAGTCCTAAATGCAATAGGACAATTCGGCATAATTATTTTGGGTGATTACATGTCGAGAATCAGGGAGCTTCGGAAGCGGCGCGGCTATACGCAGATCAAAATGCAGATGCTTACGGGAATCGACCAGAGCGCGTATTCCAAAATTGAACGCGGCCAGCGCTATATGTCCTTCGAGCAGTGCAGGCGGATTGCGCTGGCGCTGGAGACCAGCATGGACTATCTGGCGGGGCTGACCGACCGGCCCGAGCCCTATCCCAGGGTTCCAAAGCCCAAATAAAATCCGGAAAACCTCCGCCCCCGGGCGGGGTTTTTTCTTCTTGACATTGGTATGAAATCGTACTATAATATCAAGTATGATTTCGTACTGGAGGAGGCGGGCCATGGACATCCCTATCTCAAAAGAGCTGCGGCGCTACAATTATCTGCTGGGAGAAACGGACAGGGTATACCATGAGGCGGCGGTGCGGATGGGCCTGTCGGACAGCGCGATGAGAATTCTGTACAGCCTGTGCGGCGAGGGGAGCCCCTGCCCCCTTCAGACGGTGATCCGGCAGTCGGGGGCCAGCAAACAGACCATCAATTCCGCCATCCGCAGGCTGGAGAAAGAGGGAATTGTCCGGCTGGAGCCGGGGCGGGGCCGGGAGAAAAACGTGCGCCTGACGGACGAGGGATGGGCGCTGGCGGAGCGCACAGTAGTCCCGCTGATGCGGATCGAGGACGAGATATACTCCTCCTGGAGCCGGGAGGACGTACTCAAGGATTTGGAGCTTGCGGAGCGGTATCTCACCGCTCTGCGGGAAAAAACAGAACAAATGGAGCTATCAAAGTGAGGACCTTATGAAAATTCAGCTTTCCGATCATTTCACCTATTCTAAACTGCTGCGCTACACCCTGCCCTCCATCGCGATGATGGTGTTTACCTCCATCTACGGCGTGGTGGACGGCTTTTTTGTGTCCAACTGGGTGGGCAAGACCCCATTCACCGCCGTGAACCTCATCTATCCCGTGCTGATGATTTTGGGCTGCGCGGGCTTCATGTACGGCACCGGCGGCGGGGCCCTCATCGCCAAAACCATGGGAGAGGGAGGGCGGGAGAAGGCCAACCGCGTCTTTTCCCTGATTGTCTACGCGGGCATTGTCACCGGCGCGGTTCTGGGGGCGCTGGGCCTTCTGCTGCTCCGGCCCGCTGCGGCGGCGCTCGGGGCGGAGGGAGAGCTGCTGGAAAACTGCGTACGGTATGGCCGGGTCATCCTGCCGGCGATCCCCGCCTTTATTCTGCAATTTGAATTTCAATGCCTGTTTGCCACGGCGGAAAAGCCCTCTTTGGGCCTTTATGTGACGGTGGCGGCGGGATGTACGAATATGGTGCTGGACGCCCTGTTTGTGGCGGTGTTCCGCTGGGGCCTGGAGGGAGCCGCGGCGGCCACCGCCCTGAGCCAGTGTGTGGGCGGCGTCGTCCCGCTCCTCTATTTTGCCCGTCCCAACTCCAGCCTCCTGAGGCTGGGCAGGACCAGGCTGGACGGGAGAACCCTGCGGAGGACCTGCGCCAACGGCGCGTCGGAGCTGATGAGCAGCATTTCCGGCTCGCTGGTGAGCATGCTGTACAATGCCCAGCTTCTGCGCTACGCCGGGGAGGACGGCGTGGCGGCCTACGGGGTTCTGATGTACGTCAGCCTGGTGTTTCAGGCGGTGTTCATCGGCTATTCGGTGGGCACCGCTCCGGCCGTCAGCTACCACTACGGGGCCCAGAACCACGGGGAGCTGCGGGGCCTGCGCCGGAAAAGCCTGGCCGTCACGGCGGTGTTTGCCGCCGCCATGTTCGCGGCGGCCCAGCTGCTGGGGCGTCCCCTGTCGCTGCTGTTCGTGGGCTACGACCAGGGGCTGCTGGAGATGACGGCCCACGCCTTCTCTATTTTCTCCTGTTCCTTTCTGTTTTCCGGGTTCTCCATCTTCGGCTCCTCTTTTTTTACCGCCCTGAACAACGGCCTGGTGTCGGCGGCGATCTCCTTCCTGCGGACCCTGGTGTTCCAGGTGTCGGCGGTGCTGATCTTCCCGCTGGTCTGGAAGCTGGACGGCGTCTGGGCGTCCATCGCGGCGGCGGAGGTGATGGCCGTGGCGGTGACGGCGGCGTTTTTGTGGGGGATGCGGAAAAAATATCAATATTGAGCAAAGTCTGGGCGGCGCTGAAAAGCGCCGCCCAGGCTTTTTGCGGATTTTTTTCTCATTCACAAAAAATCCATAGGCAGGGAGAAAAAACTGTGATATAATACCCTCTAACTGTATTGCTGTAAGGAGGGGAGCGGGATGAAGCGGCGGTTTTTGCTGGCGGCGCTTGGGGCGGGCCTGGGGCTGTGCCTGAGCGGATGCAGTTTTCAGCCGGTGGACAATTTGTACGCCCTGCCCGTGCTGCCCCAGGAGTACCGGGACCTCCAGAGCACCATTGAAGCCACCATGAGCGAGCTGGGGGCGGAGTACGCCACCATCAACTACGGCAGCAACACCTCCACCATCCAGCTGCTGGACATGGACGGGGATGGAGAGCAGGAGACGGCGGCGGTGTTCCTCCGGGTGACCGCCGCGGAGGAGAAGCCCATGCGGGTATGCCTGTTCCGCCAGGACAGCGACGAGACCTACCGCCAGTACGTGATGATCGCCGGAGAGGGGGCCTCCATCAACTCCGTGGCCTACGAGGACCTCACCGGGGACGGCAGCCGGGAGCTCATTGTCAGCTGGCAGCTGGGGGCGGGGGTGCACCTCCTGTCCGCCTACAATTTTGACCGGAACGGGGCCAATGAGCTGATCACCACAACCTATAACGAGACCTATACCACCGTGGACCTGAATCAGGACGGCAGCCGGGAGCTCATCATCTTTCAGCAGGACACCACCGGCGAGGGGTACAACGTGGCGGAGTACTACGTCTATCAGGACGGGATGATGGTGCTGTCCTCCACCGGGGCGCTGTCCGACGGGCTGAGGGACGTGGTCCGGGCGGAGTCCGGTATGCTGTCCGACGGCAGGCCGGGGGTGTATGTCACGCTGGAGATGGAAAACGGCTACGTCACCGATGTGCTCACGTTGGATCAGACGGGGCTGGTCAATGTCACCCGGGACGCGGAGAGCGGCGTGAGCCTGGCCACCGGCTGGTCCAATACGGAGGCCTCCGCCACCGACATCAACAGCGACGGCGTGCTGGAGATCCCGCGGCCCCAGCAGCTCACCCCGCCGGACCCGGAGAACAGCTCCTCCTTCCAGTATCTGCTCTACTGGCAGCAGATCGATTCCCAGGGAAAGAGCGCCACCAGCGGCATCACTTACCACTCCTTTACAGACGGGTGGTATCTCACCCTGCCCAACGGCTGGGATATCAACAACATCACCGTGGCCCGGGACGACGGCCTGGGCGGCCGGGGAGAGCGGGCGGTGGTGTTTTACTACTGGCCCGACCGGGAGAAGGAGCCCAAAAAATTTCTCACCGTTTACCGCCTCACCGGCAGCAACCGCACCACTCGCTCCAAGCAGCCGGGCAGGACGGTGCTGGCCAGCGACAGCGCCGCCATCTACTGCGCCTCCCTGGACACCAGGGTGTGGAACTGCGGCCTGGACGAGGAGGGGCTCGCCCAGCGGTTCCGGCTGATTACCGCGGCCTGGTCCAGTTAGAGAAGCGCGAGCGCAGGCTGGCCGGACCGGATGGACTGGAGCGAGGACGAGCGCAGGCCCGCTGGGCGGGCCGGAGACCAGTCCGAGTCGGAGGGAAGCCGGGCCGCAAGCCAGCCCAGCGCGAGCGTGACAGTTAGAGAAGCGCGAGCGCAGGCTGGCCGGACCGGATGGACTGGAGCGAGGACGAGCGCAGGCCCGCTGGGCGGGCCGGAGACCAGTCCGAGTCGGAGGGAAGCCGGGCCGCAAGCCAGCCCAGCGCGAGCGTGACAACGCCGAAGTGCAAAGGCAGGCGGCGGGAACGATGATTTGAGAAAGTGGGGAACAAGTCAAAATGCGCAAGGTATTGGTACTGGAGGACGAGACCAACATCCGCAGCTTTGTGGTCATCAACCTGAAGCGGGCGGGCTATGATACCATCGAGGCGGGCACCGGCGAAGAGGCGCTGGCCCTGATACAGCAGAACCCGGACGTGAAGGTGGCCCTGCTGGACATCATGCTCCCCGGGGAGATGGACGGCTTTGAGGTGTGCCGCCGCATCCGGGCGGGCAATTCCCAGATCGGCATCATCATGCTCACCGCCCGCACCCAGGAGATGGACAAGGTGAGCGGCCTGATGACGGGGGCGGACGACTACGTGACCAAGCCCTTTTCCCCGGCGGAGCTCACCGCCCGGGTGGACGCCCTGTTCCGCAGGACGGGGGGCGCGCCCATCCGCGACGTGGACGAGCTCAGCCAGCCTCCTTTCCTGCTCAACACCCGCAACCGCACCCTGGAGAAGGACGGCAAACGCATCAAGCTCACCCAGGTGGAGTACTCCATTGTGAAGCTGTTTATGGAAAACCCCGGAAAAGCTCTGGCCCGGGAGGAGATTCTGGAGGCGGTATGGGGGAAGGAGTACCTGGGGGAGCTGAAAATCGTGGATGTGAATATCCGCCGCCTGCGCATCAAATTAGAGGACGACCCCCAGAACCCGGCGCACATCAGCACGGTGTGGGGTTATGGGTACGAGTGGGAGGGATAGGCGGTGCCGCCTTCCTTGCAAACCCGGCCCTGGGGCCCCCGCAAAGCCGCCTTTTGGCTTTGTGGGGAGAGGAGCTGCAGCGTAGTGAGCGAGCTTTTGCCGCAGGCGAAAGCGAGGGATATGGAGCTTGCAGCGACGAGGGGCTACGGGTACGAGTGGGAAATATAGCCGGCGGCTTTTGTGAAGGAGAGAGCCTTGGCGGAGAAAAAGGGGGAGGGGCGAAATGGAGCAGGACAACCGAAGAAAGCGCCGCAAGCTCCTGCCCATGGCGCCCAAACAGGAGATTCCCGCGGAGGAAAGCGCCGCGGAGCCCCTGTCCCGGGAGAAAAAACGGCCCCGGGGCCGGCTGCGCCGCCGCTGGCTGATCAACACCCTGGCCGTCACCCTGGTGGTGGTGTCCATCGCGGTGAGCGCCTTCTCCCTGGCCATGTACAGCTATTACAGCTCCACCATTTTGGCCACCCTGGAGAGCAAGGCTCAGACCGCTGCCGGGATGTTCCGCAACTACACCGAGACTACCTACCTGTCCACCGCCCGGCAGTTTATCAACCAGTTTGAGGAAAAGACCACCATCGAGGTGCAGATTCTCAACGCCGGAAGCCGGGTGCTCATGTCCTCCATGATGGATATATCCGGCGCCTCCACCCACAGCCCCGACGTGGCCGCCGCCATCAGCGACAAGCGGGTGCGCACCTTTGTGGGCGCCGACCCGGACACCGGGGACAACGTGGTGTCCGCCTCCGCCCCGGTGGTGTACAACAACACGGTGGTGGGGGTGGTGCGGATGGTGACATCTCTGAAGCTGGTGCAGGAGCAGATGCTGCGCATTGTGGCCGTCACCTCCGCCCTGGGGCTGGCGATCCTGCTGGTGATGGGGCTCATCGCCTCCTATTTCATCAAATCGGTGCTGGACCCGGTGATCCGGGTGACGGAGACCGCCAAGCGCATCGCCGCAGGCAGCTACGGGGTGCAGATGGAGAAGCAGTCCGACGACGAGATGGGCGAGCTGGTGGACAGCATCAACGACATGTCCATGAAGATCGATCAGGCGGAGCGGACCCAGTCTGAGTTTATCTCCTCGGTGTCCCACGAGCTGCGCACGCCGCTGACGGCCATCAACGGCTGGGCGGAGACCCTATACAGCGGCGAGGTCCGGGATGCCGCCGATGTGAAAAAAGGTATGGGCATCATTGTGTCCGAGGCCCAGCGCCTCACCCGCATGGTGGAGGAGCTGCTGGAGTTCTCCCGGATGGAGACAGGCCGGTTCAACCTGTCGGTGGAGCCCATCGATATTTTGGCGGAGCTGGAGGACGCGGTGTACACCTACCGGGAGTTTTTCCGCCGCAAGGGGCTGGAGCTGGACTACACCGAGTGCGCGGAGGAACTGCCCATCATCAGCGGCGACCCGGAGCGCCTGCGCCAGGTGTTCTGCAACCTGCTGGACAACGCGGACAAGCATGGCGGCTCCGGCGGGCGGATTGAGGTGACGGTGGGCCGCGACGGCGGAAATGTGGCCATCCGCATCCGGGACTACGGCCCGGGCGTACCGGAGGAGGAGCTGCCTTTTATCAAGTACAAGTTCTATAAGGGCTCGTCGAAGGTCCGGGGGTCCGGCATCGGCCTGGCCGTGTGCGACGAGATCGTCAACAGCCACAACGGCACGCTGGATATTGAAAACGCCCCCGGCGGCGGCTGCGCGGTTACAATCCGGCTGCCGCTGGGACCGGAGAGCGTGTAGACTGGAATAGCTCGAACGCAAGTTTCAAAAATAATTGCATTTGGGGGCGGTTTCTGATATACTGCCCCTTAGAGCCTGTTTAACTGCGCTCAAAGCACCGTTTGGGGGCCGTTTTCCGCCATGCTGTATTGTGATTTCTTGAAATAAACACAATGATTCCTGCGAAATTCCGCCTCGTCTGGCGGATAAAACCCTCGTCAACTGAGATCTTTTGAAATACGAAACAGGCTCTTAAAGCCGGTAAAAGGAGATAGATCAATGGCAAAGCAAGAGGCGAATTCCTGCACGCCCTTCAAAACCACCTGCGGCGGGCAGGCCCTGCTGGAGGGCATTATGATGCAGGGCCCGGGAAAGCGGGCCATTGTGGTGCGCAGACCCGACGGAGAGCTGGATATCACCGAGGAGGAGGTCAAGCCGAAGAGCGGGCTGGCTAAGCTGCCCTTTGTCCGGGGGCTGTTCATTTTCTGCGGCTCCATGGTCCACGGGATGAAGGCGCTGATGCACTCCGCCGAGGTGTCCGACAGCGGGACCGAAGAAGAGGAGGAGCTCACCGGTCTGGACAAGTGGATCAGCGACCATTTCGAGGACGAGAAGGCCACGGCCATCATCATCACCCTGGCGGCGGTTTTGGGCATCGCCATGTCGGTGGGGCTGTTCATTCTGCTGCCCACCGCCCTGACGGGGCTGGTCGGGATGGCGTGGAAGACCATGCCGCTGTGGGTGCGCTCGGTGATAGAGGGTGTGCTGAAGGTGGCGATTTTCATGATCTACCTGTTTCTGTGCTCCAAGATGAAGGAGATCCACCGGGTGTTCCAATATCACGGCGCGGAGCACAAGACGATCTACTGCTATGAGAACGGCCTGGAGCTGACGGTGGAGAATGTGCGCGGGCAGCCCCGGCACCATCCGCGGTGCGGCACCAGCTTCCTATTTGTGGTCATCGCGGTGTCCATCTTCCTGTCCATTGTGATCTTCACTCCGCTGGAGATTGAAAACACCTTCCTGCGCATGGCGCTGCATCTGCTGATGCTGCCGGTTATCGTGGGCGTGACCTACGAATTCAACCGCTATGTTGGGGGCCACGACGGTCTCCTGTGCAGGGCCCTCCGGGCCCCCGGCATGTGGATGCAGAACTTCACCACCTTCGAGCCGGACGACTCCATGATCGAGGTGGGGATTGTGGCGCTGAAACGGGTGCTGCCGGAGAAGCAGGGCGCGGACGCGTGGTGAGCGGGATGGGGTTTTTCAGCAAACTGTTTGGAAAGCGGCCCGCCGCGCCCACGCTGATAGGAGACATTCCGAAGGCGGAAAAGTGGCTGGTGGAGGCGATGGCCTCCTCCGGGTACGAACTGGACGGAACCATGGGCAGCTTTCGGGAGCTGGACCGCTTTTTTGAAGAGCAGCAGCGGCCCGGGGGCCTGCTGGACGGCAGGGTAGGGAACAAGCTGTTCGCCATCGGCTGTTACATGGGACAGGTGATGATCGCCCAGCTGGGCGGGACATGGGAGACCGACGACAGCGATCCCCTGGGGGAGATCAATATCGCGGTGCGCCTGCCGGACGGCAGCGTCGTATGGCCGGTGCAGCGGGCCATGAAGCGTTTTGAAAACGGTTCGGAGGACAGCCTGTATGCCTACGGCGCCGTGTTGGGTCAGAGGGATTGAATCAATTTGGGGGTGAGGCCATGCCAGCCACCTACAACGACCTATATCTGGACGCCCGGAAGGCGCTGAAAGCCGCCGGGGTGGAGCAGGCCCAGCTGGAGGCCCGGGAGCTGCTGTGCTTTGCCTCCGGGAAGGACCGGGGAGAGTTCCTCCGGGACCTGCCGCTGTACGCCTCCGACGGGGTGGAGAAGCGGTTTCGGAATCTGCTGGACCGCCGCATGAGGGGGGAGCCGGTGGCCTACCTCATCGGCGAGTGGGAATTCTACGGCCTGACGCTGGAGATCTGCCGGGACGTGCTCATCCCCCGGCCGGATACCGAGACGCTGGTGGAGCAGGGCATTCTGTTTCTCCGGGACCGGCCGGACGGGGCGCGGGTGCTGGACCTGTGCGCGGGCAGCGGCTGCGTTGGCCTGGCCCTGGCGGACAACTGCCCCAATACAATGGTGATTCTGGCGGAGTGGAGCGCGGACGCTCTGCGGGTGTGCCGGCAGAATATTCTGCGCTGCGGGCTGTCCCAGCAGGTCAGCGCCGCCCAGACGGACGCGCTGGAGCCGCCCCCCCGGATGCTGCGGGATTTCGACCTGATTGTGTGCAATCCACCCTATATCCCCACCCTGGAGGTGGGGCGGCTGGACGTGTCCGTCCGGGATTACGAGCCCCGTATGGCGCTGGACGGGGGGGAGGACGGGCTGAAATTTTACCGGGCTGTCTCCAAAAAGTGGAAACGCGCCCTGAAGCCGGGGGGAAAGCTGATTTTTGAGGTAGGCTATGACCAGGCTCAGGCGGTGAAAGCTATCATGGCCCAAAACGGCTATCAGGATATCCAGACCACCATGGACCCGGGGATGCATTGGAGGGTCGTCGAGGGAAACGTAGAGGAGAAATCGGAATGAAAAAATGGTATGACGAGGAGTATGAGTTCACCGTTGAGGTGATCGGGTTCCTCCATGGCGACCACACGGAGCGGTACTGCCGGAACGGGGAAGAGATCGGCGACGTCTACACCTGTACCTATGGCTGTCCTGTGAACCAGGACGGGCACGGCATTTGCCCCAAGCTGATGATGGTCGTGTTCCCGGTGATGGAGGCAGTGCGCAGCGGCGGCGATCTGGAGAATATCGGCGGCGACAGCCCCAACAGCAAGGTGTTTGTTTGCCCGGACGGCTGCGTCATGTTCCGGCTGACCGCAAGAAAGCTGGGGGACAAGAATTTTTTCAAGGGAAAGTTTTTTGACGGGCCGTTTCTTTAAGTCCGGTTTATGGGACAGATAAAAGAGTATCATACAGGACAGAACGAGGCCGGCGGCCCCCAAGCGCGCCGGCGGGAAAGGATGATCGTACATGGCTGAGAAGAAAAAGCAGGTTGAGCCCGCCGCCCCCGCCGCAGACAAAAAGAAGGCGCTGTCCACCTGCATCGCCCAGATCGAGAAGGAATACGGCAAGGGTTCCATCATGCGCCTGGGGGAGAACGCCCACATCGTGGTGGAGGCCATCCCCACCGGGTCGCTGTCCCTGGACATCGCCCTGGGCATTGGCGGCGTACCCAAGGGCCGCATCATCGAGATCTACGGCCCCGAGTCCTCCGGCAAGACCACCCTGGCCCTGCACATCGTGGCCGAGGCCCAGAAGCGGGGGGGAGAGGTGGCCTTTATCGACGCCGAGCACGCCCTGGACCCCACCTACGCCCGGGCTTTGGGGGTGGACATCGACTCCATGCTCATCTCCCAGCCGGACACCGGCGAGCAGGGGCTGGAGATCTGCGAAGCTTTGGTGCGCTCCGGGGCCATCGACGTGGTGGTGGTGGACTCGGTGGCGGCCCTCACCCCCCGGGCCGAGATCGAGGGCGACATGGGCGACAGCCATGTGGGCCTGCTGGCCCGTCTTATGAGCCAGGCCCTGCGCAAGCTGGCGGGGTCCATCTCTAAGACCAACTGCATTGTGATTTTCATCAACCAGCTGCGGGAAAAGGTGGGGGTGGTATACGGCAACCCGGAGGTCACAACCGGCGGACGGGCGCTGAAGTTTTACGCCTCCGTGCGCATGGAGGTGCGCCGCATCGAGGCCATCAAAAACGGAACCGAGATCATCGGCAACCGCACCCGGGCCAAGATCGTGAAAAATAAAGTGGCGCCCCCCTTCCGGGAGGCGGAATTCGAGATCATGTACGGCGAGGGCATCTCCAAAATGGGCGAGCTGGTGGACCTGGCGGTGAAGCTGGACATTGTTCAGAAGTCCGGTTCCTGGTTCTCCATGGGGGATACCCGTATCGGCCAGGGCAAGGACGCGGTGAAGAAGTATTTCAGTGAAAACCCGGAGACCGCCGCCCAGGTGGAGGCCGACGTGCGGGCCAACGCCTATAAGCTGATGAGCAAGCAGTCCCAGGTGGCGGCCAAGGCCGCGGGCCGCGCGGTGGACGTGGACGCCGAGGACTTCGAGGGCTGAGCCGATGATCACCATAGAGCCCCTGACCCGGGAGCGGATCGGGGATGTGCTGGCCTTCGAGGCGGAGCTGCGCCGCCAGGAGCCGGACACCTTCTTTATGGACGCCGGGGAACATTACCGGGCCCTGCTGGAGCGGAGCTTTGACGACGGCCGCTTCTCCAACGCGGTGTCCCTGCTGGCCTGCCGGGAGGGCCGGGTGGTGGGCCGGATTGACGCCGTGATTCTGGCCGCCCGGAGCGACGCCAGCTGTACCTGCGCCTACCTGGACTGGATCTGCGTGCTGAAGGAGGAGCGCCACCGGCAGGTGGCCCAGCTCCTGCTGAAGGAGCTGCGGCGGGAGCTGAAAAACCGGGGCGCGGACACCCTCGTCGCCATTATGGCCCACAACCCGGACTCCCTCCGGTTTTACCGGGCGGTGGAAAACGCCTCCATCCACGACGAGGCGGTGTGGATAGATTTGTGATGAAAATTGAGAAGTTAGAGCCCTCCCAGCACAAGCAGGGCCGCTGGCTGGTGTGGCTGGACGACGCCTCCCTGGTGCGGGTGGGGGAGGGGGACGTGGTGTCCCTGGGCCTCTACGCCGGGAAGGAACTGACCGACGGGGAGGCGGAAGCCCTCGCCGCCGCCGGGGAGCACTCCCGGCTTATGGAGCGGGCGGTGAACCTGCTGGCCCAGCGGCCCATGTCCCGGAAGGAGCTGCTGGACAAGCTGTGTACCCCGCCCCGGCAGAGGCGGGAAAAGTACCCCTATGACAAGCTGGACGGCGGCCCCGACCGGTTGCTGCTGGAAGCCCAAAAGGAGGCTCTCCGGGAACGGGCGGAGGGCGTGGCCCGCCGCCTCACCGACTTGGGCCTGCTGAACGATGAGGAATACGCCCGCACCGTGGTGCGGCACTACGCCGCCAAGGGCTGCGGCCCCCGGAAGCTCCGGGACGAGCTGTACCGCCGGGGGGTGCCCCGGGAGTACTGGGAGGACGCTCTGGGGGAGCGGGAGCCGGACGGGGACCAGGTGCTGAAGCTGGCCCGGCAGAAGCTCCGGGGAGCGGAACCGACCCGGGAGAATTTGAAAAAGGTGTCCGACTATCTGGCCCGCCGGGGCTACGGCTGGGACGAGATCTCCGGGGCGCTGGATCGTCTCCGGGAGGAGGAATGGGAATAAATGGGGTATAAAGTGGCGTTCCAATCCCTGGGCTGCGCCAAAAACTTAGTGAACACCGAGCAGATGATGGCCCTGTGCCGGGACGCGGGCTATACCGTCACCGGCGACCCGGAGGGGGCCGACGTGGCGGTGCTGAACACCTGCGGGTTCATTGAGTCCGCCAAAAGCGAGGCCATCGACGCCATTTTGGAGCTGGCGGCGCTGAAGCAGGCGGGAAAATTGAACAAACTGCTGGTGGCGGGCTGCCTCAGCCAGCGCTACCGGGAGGAGATCAAAGCGGAGCTGCCCGAGGTGGACGGAATGCTGGGCACCGGGAGCTATACCGACGTGGTGTCCGCCGTGGAGGAGGTGATGGCGGGGGCGCGGCCGGAGCGGTTCGGCGACATCCACCGCACCTATGAGGACGGCGGGCGCTGGGTGACAACCCCGCCCTGGACGGCCTACCTGAAAATTGCCGAGGGCTGCTCCAACGGCTGCGCCTTCTGCGTGATCCCCAAGCTGAGGGGCCGGTATCGGAGCCGCTCCATGGAGGCCCTGCTCAGCGAGGCGGAGGGGCTGGCCCGCCGGGGGGTGAAGGAGCTCATCGTCATCGCCCAGGACATCACCCGCTACGGGCAGGACCTGGGGGACGGCGCCACGCTGGCCAAGCTGCTGACGGAGCTGTGCAGGCTGGATTTTCACTGGATACGGCTGCACTACCTGTACCCGGAGGCGGTGACGGACGAGCTGATTGAGGTCATCGCCCGGGAAAAGAAGATCATCCACTATCTGGACATCCCCATCCAGCACGCCAACGACGGCATTTTGAAGGCCATGCGCCGGAGGAGCACCAAGGCGGAGATCGAGGCGCTGTTCGCCAAGCTCCGGGCGGCCATGCCCGACGTGGTGCTCCGAACCTCGCTGATCTGCGGCCTGCCGGGGGAGGGCGAGGCGGAATTTGAGGAGCTGTGCGATTTCCTGCGGGAGCAGAAGCTCCAGCGGGCGGGGGTGTTCCAGTTCTCCCCTGAGGAGGGCACCCTGGCCGCCGCCATGGAGGGCCAGGTGGAGCCGGACGTGGCCGCCCGCCGGGTGGAGCTGGTGGTGGACCTGCAATCCCGGATTATGGACCGCTGCAACGAGGACCGTCTGGGGACCTGCATGGAGGTGCTGTGCGAGGGCTTTGACGCCGGGGGCGGCTGCTATGTGGGCCGGACCTACGCCGACTCGGCGGACATTGACGGCCGGGTGCAGTTCACGGCGGCGGGGCTTGTCCCGGCGGGGGAGTTCGTTAACGTGCGCATTACCGGCGTGTCCGACGGAGACCTGACCGGGGAGGTGGAGTAGTGACGCTCTACCACTGCTCGCCCGCGCCGGGGCTGAGGGTGCTCCGGCCCAATGAGAGCCGCTTCGGAAAGCCCAGGCAGGTCTGTCTGACGGCCAGCCTGCCCATGGCGCTGATGTACGGGGTGCGGCACTTCGAGTACACCTACGGCTATAACAAGGCGAAGGAGCTGTACTATGAGGAGTTTTTCCCCAACGCCCTGGAGGAGATCTACCGGGGAAAGGGGGCGTTCCTGTACCTGTGCGCCTACCGGGAGGATATGGAGACCACGGAGGTTCCAAACGAGTACACCTCCAGGGCGGAGGTCCCGGTGGAGCGTGAGATTTCGATTCCGGACGTGTACGACGCGCTGAGGGAGCAGGAGCGCCGGGGGGCGCTGAAAATCGTCCGCTGGGAGGACGCCGTCCCACAGCGGCGGGCGTGGGTGGCGGAGGCGGAGCTACTGACCATCCGGGAGCAGGAGCTGCTGTCCCAGCCAGAGGACCCCTTTGCCCGCTATATGCGGGAAAAATATCCGGAGAGCTGGGCGCGGGCGTGCGAGGAGGCCGCCGGGCCGGAATACGCGTAAGGCGCTGAACATGAAGGAGGACAACTATGAACCTACCCAACAAACTGACATTGATGCGGGTCATCCTGATTCCCGTGTACCTGGTGCTGTGGCATCTGGAATTTCCCGGCAATAACTACGCCGCCCTGGCGGTGTTCGTCATTGCCAGCCTCACCGATTTCCTGGACGGCTATATCGCCCGGAAGCACAATCTGGTGACGGATTTCGGCAAATTTATGGACCCGCTGGCGGACAAAATGCTGGTGCTCACCGCCATGACCTGCTTCTGCGCCATGGGCCGCTTCCCGGACTGGGCCCTGGTCATCGTCATGGCCCGGGAGTTCGCCGTGTCCGGCCTGCGGCTGGTGGCGGTGGACAACGGCCGGGTCATCGCCGCGGGCATGTCCGGCAAGGTCAAGACCTTCTCCACCATGATCTGCCTGAGCCTGATGCACCTGCTGGAGCGGAGGCCGGAGGGGCTTTATTCCGCGCCGGATTACTCGGTTTATCTGGATTGGGTGTGTATCGCTGTCATCGTGGCCACCACTCTGTACTCCGGCGTGGAGTACTTTGTGAAAAACAAAGACGTGCTCAACTGGAACAAGTAACGCGAAAGGGGCGGGACCGTGGGTCCCGCCCCTTTGCTTCGACGAAAAAGGAGGAAAAACGCATGGAATGGTGGAAGGACGCGATTATTTACCAGATTTATCCCCGCAGCTTCCAGGACTCCAACGGGGACGGCATCGGGGATATCCCAGGCATCATCAGCCGCCTGGACCACCTTCAGGAGCTGGGGGTGGGGGCAATCTGGCTCAGCCCGGTGTACCCCTCCCCCAATGACGACAACGGCTACGACATCAGCGACTACAAGAACATCAACCCGGAGTACGGCGCCTTGGAGGATATGGACCGGCTGATTCTGGAGGCCAAGCGCCGGGGCATCCGGATTCTCATGGATCTGGTCATCAACCACACCTCCACACAGCACGAATGGTTTGAGAAGAGCCGCCGCCGGATCGTGCCCTACACGGACTATTACTACTGGGCGCCGCCCAGGCCGGATGGGAGCCTGCCCAACAACTGGACGGGCTTTTTCGGCGAGAACTGCTGGCAGTGGGACGACGTGCGGGGGGAGTACTACCTCCACCTCTTTGCCCGGACCCAGGCGGACCTGAACTACCACTGTCCCCAGGTGCTGGACGAGGTGAAGGACATCCTGCGCTTCTGGCTGGACCGGGGGGTGGCGGGGTTCCGGTGCGACGTCATCAACCTGCTGTGGAAGGACAGTCTGGCCGACGGCGAAAAGCGCTTGGCCCTCACCGGGCTGGAGCACTACCTGACCCTGGAGGGGACCCACGGCATTCTGCGCCAGCTGCGGGAGGTGCTGGACGGCTACCGGGCGTTCACGGTGGGGGAGACGGTGTTCGTCACCCCGGACATGGCCCGGGACCTGTGCGCCCCGGAGCGGAGGGAGCTGGACCTGCTGTTCTCCTTTGAGCACATGGAGACAGACCAGTATTTCATCAAGTGGCTGAAGCGGGACTTCCGGCCCAAGCCCTTTTTTGAGGCCCTCATCAAATGGCAGCAAGAGCTGCCCTGGAACGCCATTTATCTGGAAAACCACGACCAGCCCCGGTCCATCCCCCGGTTCGGCTGCGACGGCTGGTGGCGGGAGAGCGGCAAGCTGCTGGCCACCCTGCTGCTCACCCTGCGGGGGACGCCGTTTATCTATCAGGGCCAGGAGATCGGCATGGTGGACTTCGACTTTGACGGCGTGGACCAGCTCAACGACGTGGAGAGCCGCAATGTGAACCGCATCCTGTCCGCCTATCATGTGCCGGAGGGGCTGCGCTGGAGGATCATCGCCCGCACCAGCCGGGACAACGCCCGCACCCCCATGCAGTGGGATGACGGGCCCAACGCGGGGTTCACCACGGCGGACCGGGCCTGGCTGGGGGTGAACCGCAGCTATCACTTTGTCAATCTGGCGGATCAGGAGAGCGACCCGGACTCCATCTGGAGCTGGTACAAGGACCTGGCCAAGCTCCGGCGGGAGCGGGAGGCGCTGCGCCGGGGAGATTTTCTCTGGCTGGAGGCCACCCACCGGGTATTTGTCTACCGCCGCCGTCTGGGAGCGGAGAGCGTCACTGTGGCGCTGAATTTCAGCGGACGGCCCGCCCGGGTGGGCAGCCGGGGGACGCTGCTGCGGTCCAATTACCGGCGGGACGGCTTCGACGGGCGGCTCCAGCCCTGGGAGGCGGTCATTTTGGAGGACCGCCCTCTGTGACGGCGCCGCCGTCCGCCGGGGAGGAGGGCGGAGGGCGGGGGCTGTCCCAAAATCCGGGAATGAACAGGCCGTATCGCTCCATGACATCGCCCAAGCCCTCCCAGAGCTCCGAGCGGGTAAAGCCCTGGGCCTCCAATTCTTCGTCGGACATGGCGTTCGCCTGCCGGTAAAAATCAATCGCTGCGGCCAGCATGGTCCGGTCTGTCTCATCCAGCTCAAAAAACAACAGGTTTTCCGCCTCGTTCAGCTGCCCCTTTTTGAGAAGCCCGGTCAAACGCCGGTGCAGTCCGGCAGAGCGCGTCTGCCCCAGCTCCTCTTTTAAATCATAGTCCCTGCCGCCTTTGCCGAAGAGCATCCGGGCAATCGCGATGGTCATCACCTCGATTTGACGCATGAGCCAGTCCTGCTGCATAAACACGTTGTCTCGCCTCCTTGACTGGGGCGCCTGGGTTCTAAGCGCTTTTTATGTCCCCGGCCTGTCAGCTCTGCTCCTTCTCGAACAGCTCCTCCACAAGCTCCCTGGCGGGGGCGAGCTGGGATGAGGGGACAAAGAACCGGATAACCTCGGACAGCGAGCCTGCTTTGAGAGCCAGCCCGGCGCCAAGGGAGCTCTCCTTGGCAAAAAGGATATGGTGCTGCTGGAGAACGTCGGCCAGCATTCCGGCCCAGATGGGGCTCTGCTCCGTCAGAAGGCACATCTCCTCCGGGCCATTTGCGGGACGCGCTTGAACGGGGGACGCCGTCAAAGCCTCATAGGTTTCCATGCTCATGATGACCAGGTCGCCGTAGCCGTTTTTTGTGATAAAAATCGGCTCATTTTTGGCGTGGCAAAGCTCTGAAATCTCGGTGGTATTCCGCAGGTCGGTGATTGGCCTGATTTGCGGCATAAAACCCCTCCTTTCTATGTACAAAATTATAGCATAATTATGACACTTTAGCAAGAGGGAACATGAAAGGACACCGGTCCGCGCGGTATGCGGACTGGTGTCCTCTATCCCATCATCACTTTTGTCAGCAAAAATGCCATTCCGCCGCAGGCGGGGAAGGTGAGAATCCACGCCCCCGCCATCTGCGCCATGACCCGGCGGTCCGTTCCGCGGCCCGCGCCGCAGATGGCGGACACCTTGGCGTGGGTGGTGGAGGCTGGCAGACCCAGGGCGGAGCAAACCAGCAGCACCACGCCTGCGCCCAGGTCCGCCGCCAGCCCCCCGGCGGGGGAGAGGGAGGACAGCTGTGAGCCCACCTTCTCCACGATGGGCTTGCCGCCCAGGGCGGTGCCCAGAGCCATCACGACGGCGGTGAGCAGGGCCAGCCCCAGCCGGGAGAGGGACTGCTCACCACCCAGCCCGTCGGTGAGCAGGAGCAGGGCCAGAAATTTCTGCCCGTCCTGGACGCCGTGGAGCAGGGCGGTGAGGGCGGCGGCCCCCCGCTGCCAGGCTGCGGGACGGCGCACCCGTCCGGCCAGCAGGGGACGAAACAGCCGCCCTGCCGCCGCGCCGGCGGGCAGGGACAGGGCCAGCCCCGCCAGGGCCCGGAGCCA
>CAJTLI010000034.1 GCA_910577525.1 uncultured Oscillospiraceae bacterium
TCGCTGGGCGAAAACGCTTGTACGCCGCACTCGCGGCGGGCATGACCATGCCCGGCTCAGAACAGCCCGCTGATGACGCCGTTTTCGTCTACGTCGATTTTCTCCGCGGCCGGGACCTTGGGCAGGCCGGGCATGGTCATGATATCCCCGGTCTGCACCACCACGAAGCCCGCCCCGGCGGACACTTTTACCTTCGACACGGTCACGGTAAAGCCCTCCGGCCTGCCCAGCTTCGCCGGGTCGTCGGACAGGGAGTACTGGGTTTTGGCCATGCACACAGGCAGGGAGCCGAAGCCCATGGCCTCCAGCCGGTCCAGCTCCGTGGCGGCGGCGCTGGAATAGCTCACCCCCGCGCCGCCGTACACCCGCTTGACGATGGTCTCGATCTTGTCCCGCAGGGGCCGGTCCAGCTCGTAGGCGAAGCGGAAGTCATGGGGCTGTCCGCACAGCCGCAGCACCTCCTCCGCCAGCGCGACGCCGCCCTCGCCGCCCCGGCCCCACACCTCGGACAGGGCCACGTTGACGCCCAGCGCCCGGCACTTGTCCGCGATGAGGGCCAGCTCGGCGTCCGTGTCGTTGACGAAGCGGTTGATGGCCACCACGCAGGGCAGGCCGTACACCTGGGTGATGTTCTCCACGTGCTTGAGCAGGTTGGGCAGGCCCTTTTCCAGGGCATCCAGGTTCTCCGCCCCCAGCGACCCCTTGGGCACGCCGCCGTTGTATTTCAGCGCCTTCACCGTGGCCACGACCACCACCGCGCTGGGGTCCATCCCCGCCGCCCGGCACTTGATGTCCAAAAATTTCTCCGCTCCCAGGTCGGCGCCGAAGCCCGCCTCAGTGACCACGTAGTCCGCCAGCTTCAGGGCGGTGTCGGTGGCCGACACGGAGTTGCAGCCGTGGGCGATGTTGGCGAAGGGCCCGCCGTGGACCAGGGCGGGGGTGTTCTCCAGGGTCTGGACCAGGTTGGGCTTGATGGCGTCCTTCAGCAGGGCGGCCATGGCCCCCTGGGCCTTGAGATCGGCGGCGGTGACGGGCCTGCCGTCATAGGTATAGCCCACGATGATCCGGCCCAGCCGCTCCTTCAGGTCCTTCAGGCCGGAGGCCAGGCACAGCACCGCCATAATCTCGGAGGCCACGGTGATGTCGAAGCCGTCCTCCCTCGGCACTCCCTGCATCCGGCCCCCCAGGCCGTCCACAATGTTCCGGAGCTGCCGGTCGTTCATGTCCACGCACCGCCGCCAGGTGATCTTCTTCACGTCGATGCCCAGCTCGTTCCCCTGCTGGATGTGGTTGTCCAGCATGGCGGCCAGCAGGTTGTTGGCCGCGCCGATGGCGTGGAAGTCCCCGGTGAAGTGGAGGTTGATGTCCTCCATGGGCACCACCTGAGCGTAGCCGCCCCCGGCCGCGCCGCCCTTGACTCCGAACACCGGGCCCAGGGAGGGCTCCCGCAGGCACAGGAGCACGTTTTTGCCCAGCTTGCTCAGGGCATCCGCCAGACCCACGCTGGTGGTGGTCTTGCCCTCTCCGGCGGGGGTGGGGTTGATGGCTGTCACCAGGATCAGCCTGCCTTTTCGGGGGCGGTCCCGCAGGGGCCCGGTGTCGATCTTGGCCTTCACCCGGCCATAGTGCTCCAGCAGGTCCCCGTCGATGCCCGCCCGGGCCGCCACCTGGTCGATGGGCAGCATGTTCGCGCTCTGTGCGATCTCAATGTCGGTCTTCATGGCGATTCCTCCTTGATGTTGCGTGCGTCCAAAACAAAAAGGGCGCACCGGTTCAACTGGTGCGCCCAGACGGTCGGCAATCAGGCGCGGCCGCGCCGCTGTACTCCATGTGGTTCTCCACTTCCGTCAGTCATACAGCAGCTATAGTCTACCACGTTTCCCCCAGTGCCGTCAAGGGCTATACGCGCTGTATAGTCTCTCCCGCGCGAAGCCGTTTCCGGCGGGGGAAAGGGCCGGAATATCAGGGGGTTCAGCCGCGCGTACGGTTTCCATAACTCGGTCTGTAAATTCTGATACGAAGAGTTATCCACAACTTCCACAGGGTTTTCAACAGCTTCAACAGCAGCGGCGTCAAGGGTTCCGGCGGAGCCTGCGTGGTTTGCGGACTGGCGGAACTTGGGCTTTTTATGGGGGAGATACGCCAGATTGGTTGACATAACAGCGATTTTTGCTTTTCGTCAAAAAGGAGCGGCAGCCAAAGGCTGCCGCTCCCCTGCGGGCTGTTTTTACAGGGTGCTGCCGAAGTCGGAGACGATGGCCTGGCCGGTGATGGCCCGGGACTCGTCGCTGGCGAGGAACAGCAGGATGTTGGCCACATCGTCGGGCATGCACACGGGCACCCGCAGGTCGCCGTGCTTGGCCATCTGGCCGAACATATCCGGGTCCAGATTTTCCGGCTTGGCGTTGGCCACCATGGGGGTGACGATGGAGCCGGGGCACACCGCGTTGCAGCGGATGCCGGTGCCGGCGAAGCGCAGGGCGGTGTGGCGGGTGACGCCCACAATGGCCGCCTTGGAGGACACGTAGGCCGCGCCGCCGCAGCCCATGACGCCCGCCACGGAGGCCACGTTGACGATGGAGCCGTAGTTGGCCTTCTTCATCTCGGCCAGGGCCTCCCGCATGCAGTACATGGTGCCCTTGGTGTTGATGCCCAGAATCCGGTCCATGTCCTCGTCCGTCACCCGGTCGATGGGCTTCAGGCCCTCCTCCAGCACGCCGGCGTTGTTCACCAGCACGTCCACCTTGCCATAGGCCTCCACGGTTTTGGCCACCAGGTTTTTGGCGTCCTCGGCCTTGGAGATGTCGGTGACGACGGGCAGAACCTCGCCGCCCGCCTCGCGGATCTTGGCGGCCACGTCCTCCAGCTGGGTCTGGCGGCGGGCGCTGATGACCACCTTGGCCCCCTCCTTGGCGAAGAGCATGGCGGTGGCGGCGCCCACGCCGGAGTTGCCGCCGGTGACGATGACGACCTTACCGTTTAAACGTCCCATATCGAATCGTTCCTTTCTGTCATTTGTTATTCATGAGCGGCGCGGACCCGAAGGGCGCGCCGGACACACCGTCAATGCTGAAGCGGCGCTATGCGAAATAGGGGGCGACCGCCGCCCAGACGCGCCGGGCCACCTGCTCCCGGGAGCCGGAGCCGTCCACCACCGCCACGTTTTCCACGTCCCGCAGGCGGGCGAAGGCCTCAAAATAGAGCTCCCGGGTCCGGCGCAGCCGGTCCTCCCGGTCGAAAATCTCCTCCACATACCGGTTTTGGCGGATGCGCTCCAGGGCGGTCTCCACCGGTACGTCCAGAAATACGGTGACGGTGGGGCGCAGCAGGTCCGCGCTGACGGAATTGGCCCCGATCACCCAATCCATGTCCATGTCCACGCTGTGGTAGGCGTAGGAGGAGAAGTAATAGCGGTCGCTGACCACGGTGATCCCCCGGTCGATGGCGGCGCACAGGCCGTCCACCTCGTTGACCAGATGGTCGAGGCGGTCGGCGGCGTACAGGGCCGCGATCACCCGGTTGTCGGCGGTGGCCCGGCCGGTAAAAATCTGCCGGATCAGCGAGCCAACAGGGCCGCCGGTGGGCTCCCGGGTCTCCCGGCAGGGGACCCCAAGCTCCTCCAGCCGCCGGACCAGGGGGCCGGTCTGGCTGCTCTTGCCGGAGCCGTCGATGCCCTCCAGAACAATGAACTTTCCCCGCTCCATCAGCCCAGCGCCTTGCTGCTGCTGTTGAGGAACAGCAGGTACATCACATAGCCCGCGATTTCCGCCAGAGAGGCGATGGCGGAGCCCAGGGCGGCGGCGATGTTGATGATGGGGACGAAGCTCAGCACCGCGCACACCACGGCCACGGCGGTGCATACGGCGTAAATTTTGACGACCAGGGCGCCCCGCTGGGACAGGGCCTCCTGCCCCAGACCGTGGAGCAGGTTGGAGGTGGTGCTGCACACGCTGAACACCACCAGCAGGCTGAAAATAACGCCGGCCGCATCCAGCAGGGATGTGAGGAGCCCCGGCTGGAGGAAGCCGGAGACCAGGCTGGCCGCAAGCGACAGGACGGCGAAAACCAGCGCGCCCTTGTAATTCTCATCGTCCGTCCCGGCGGTATAGATGCCCGCGATCTCCAGCGCTGTGGCGGCGACGGCGAGCAGGAGCCCCAGGAGGGGCACCCAGATCAGCAGGATGGCCGCAATCGTCAGGATCCGGCCCAGAAACATCAGCCGGAGTCCTTTGGCGGCGTTGGGATAACGCATAACAATGTACCTCCTTTTTGTCACCTGTCCTCTATCATATGCACGTTCATGTGGGGATAGGTCATCTCAATTCCCGCCCTGTCAAAGGCGGGCTTGAAGCCGTCCATCAGGTCGTAGTACACCGTCCAGTAGTCGGGGTTGGCGCACCACACCCGCATGACATATCCGATGGCGCTGTCGCCGTAGCCGTCCACATGGACGGCGGGCTCCGGATCGCCCAGAATGAGAGGGTGGTCCGCCGCCATTTTGGACAGCAGGGCCAGCACCTGCTCCGTGGGGGCGTCGTAGGACGCGGTCACCTTCAGCTCCACCCGGCGGGTGGGCTGGGCGGAGAAGTTGGTGATATTGGCGGACACGATGGTGCTGTTGGGCAGCTGGACCAGCTTATTGTCCGGGGTGGTGAGCTTGGTGTAGAACATGCCGGTCTCCGTCACCGTGCCGGAGCAGCCCCCGGCCTCTACGAAATCCCCCATCTTGAAGGGGTGGGAGGCCAGAATCTGCATCCCGCCCGCCAGATTGGACAGAAAGTTTTGCAGCGCCAGGGAGAAGGCCAGGCCCACCACGGACAGCACCGCAACCAAAGATGTGACCTCGATGCCCAGGCAGCCCAGCGCCACGATGACCGTAACCGACCACAGCACGCCCTTGAGCAGGCTTCGGATCAGCCGCTGGAGCGGCGCGTCCATTTTGGAGCGGCCCAGAGCCCGGTCCAGCAGCCTGAGCAGCAGCTTCATGACCAGCAGGCTGGCCGCCGTCACAATGACCGCGATGAATATCTTGCTGGTGGTGATCTGGGAGATGGTTTTTTGAAAATCCCCGGCGATTTTCTCGGCGTCCATGTCGGGAATGGCGGCGGAAAGCGGGCGCGGCAGCGGCATGGGTTTCCCTCCTCTCGCGGATTACCAACTGATTTTACCACAATCCGGCGTCTTATGCAAGGGCTCCCGGAGAACGCCGGTCAAGACGCCGTCCTCCGCGCCGGTGATCTCCACCTCCGCCAGCCGGTTGTGCAGGTCCGTCCCCCGGGCCCGGACCAGGGCGTAATTTGGGGTGTGGCCCTGCCAGAGGCCGTCCTTTTCCTCCTCGAATAGCACGGGAAGGACGCGGCCTGCCTGGCCCTCCAGCCAGCGGCGCTCCAGATCGCGGCCCAGGGCGATGGCCCGGCGTACCCGGGCCTCCTTCTCCTCCCGGGACACCTGGCCGGGCATGGTATCGGCGGGGGTGCCGGGGCGGCGGGAATAGGGGAACACGTGCATGGCGGTGAAGGCGCACTGTTCTACAAAGTCCAGGGTCCGGGCGAATTCCTCCCCTGTTTCTCCGGGAAATCCGGCAATGAGGTCGGTGGTGATCCCGGGGTCCGGGAAATATTCTCTCAGTAATCGAACGCTTTCATAATACCGGGCGGTATCGTATTTCCGGTTCATCCGGGCCAGGGTGGCGTCACAGCCGGACTGAAGGGACAGGTGGAAGTGAGGGCAGAGATTGGGCAGGGCGGCGGTCCGGCGGCAGAAGTCCGCCGTGATGGTCCTGGGTTCCAGGGAGCCCAGCCGCACCCGCAGGCCGGGGGCCGCGGCGCACACCGCCTCCACGAGGCCGATAAGGGTCTCGCCGGTGTTCAGATCCCGGCCCCAGGAGGAGATCTCAATGCCGGTGAGCACCACCTCCCGGTAGCCCTCCTCCGCCAGCCCGGCGGCCTGCTCCGCCGCCTCGGCCAGGGGCAGGGAGTGCACCGGCCCCCGGGCGTAGGGAATGACACAGTAGGAGCAGAAGTTGGCGCAGCCGTCCTCCACCTTCAGCATGGCCCGGGTGCGGCCCGTCCCCCCTCCGGCGGGGAGGCGCTCGAAGTCCCGCCGGGCCAGGGCGCTGTCAACGTCGATCACTTGCCTCCCCTTGGCGCGCAGCAGCTCCTCCAGCTTGTCCAAAAAGGCCAGCCGCCCCGCCGAGCCGGACACCAGGTCCGCGCCCAGCGCCGCCGCCGCGTCCGGGCTGGTTTGGGCGTAGCAGCCGCACACCGCCACCACCGCCGTCCGGGCGCTTTTTCGGGCCCGGCGGATGATGTTGCGGCACTTCTTGTCGCTGACAGCGGTGACGGTGCAGGTGTTGATAATGTAGGCATCCGCGGGACCGAAGAAATCCGTCAGGGTGTGGCCCCGGCGCAGCAGTTCCCGCTCCATGGCCTGGGTCTCCACCTGGTTTACCTTGCAGCCCAGGGTGTAGATGGCGATATTCATGGCCTGCGCTCCCTTCGGCAGATGACGTTCAAACCGGCCCCGTGCCTACATCTGAAGCACAACCCCCGCCAGGGCCGCCAGCCCGATAAAGCAGACCGGGTGCAGTTTTTTCAGCGGGGTGAACTTCACCAGCACGAAGATGACAACGGCCAGGATAATGGCGGGCCAGTAGAACGGCTCATACTTGGGCACCACCAAGCCGGGGGCCATCTCCGGCCCGGCAACCTCATGGAACATCAGCGCGATTTTTGCCACCTGGAGGAGCGCCGCAGTAATGAGGGCCACCGACGCGGCCCGCAGTCCGTAGAACACCGCATCCACCGCCTTGGACTGACGGAACTTGTCCAGGAACCCGGCGATGATGAGGATGATCACGATGGAGGAGGACACCAGCCCCAGGGTGGCCGCCACCCCTCCGGGGATCCCGGCGGTGCGGAAGCCCACATAGGTGGCCATGTTCACCCCCATGGGGCCGGGGGTGGACTCGGAGATGGCGATCATGTCCGCCAGCTGGCCGGAGGTGAACCAGCCGGTGCGCTCCCCCAGGTCGGTGAGGAAGGGGATGGTGGCAAGGCCCCCGCCCACGGAGAACAGCCCCACCCGGCAGAATTCCAGGAACAGTTGGATCAGTGTCATCCCTTCAGCCCTCCCTTCGCCCACCGGACGCACAGCCCCGCCGCGCCCGCGGCGACCACCAGGAACACCGGGGACATCACGAAGCCCAGCGCCTGCCCCAGCGCGCCTTGGGGCAGGGAGAAGAAGGTGCCGTATCCGGCCAGGACCAGCACCACGGCGTAGATGATCCGAGTGGGCCAGTCGATGACGGCGTTCTTGAACAGCTTGATCACGCTGGACGCGATGAGGGCCACCACTCCGGCCCGGACGCCGTTGAAGGCGTGGACCACAACGTCCAGGTGCATGAAGTTTTGCAAAAAGGCGGCGATCACCATGATGATGACCAGGGAAGGGAACACCAGCCCCAAGGTGGCGACGATCCCCCCGGCGACGCCCCCCTGGCTGCGGCCCACGAAGGTGGAGGTGTTCACCGCGATGATGCCGGGAGTACACTGGCCCACGGCGTAGTAGTCGGCCAGCTGGTCCTCGGTGGCCCACTTCTTGTTCTCCACCAGCTCCCGCTGGAGGATGGGCAGCATGGCGTAGCCGCCCCCGAAGGTGCACATGCCGATGCGGGCAAAGGTGAGGAATAGGTCGATGAGAATGTTCATGAAATCACCACACAAAAATAATGATGCGTGTGCGCCTTCCCGCGAAGCGGGCCGGCGCTCTGCGCCGTCAAGTGTTTTGCAAAGCAAAACCTTGCCGCAGGGCGAATTGATTTCGCCCGAGGATAAATGGTCCGGGGGCCCCGGCGCGCGGTCAGCGCGCTGGGGTGCGCACGCCGATGCGGGCAAAGGTGAGGAATAGGTCGATGAGAATGTTCATATCACAGCCCCTCCAACTCATCCAGCCACAGCTTCGCCACCGCGTCCGACGGCATTCTCCAGTCCCCCCGGGGGGACAGCGCCACCGACCCCACCTTGGGCCCGTCGGGCAGGCAGGAGCGTTTGAACTGCTGGGAGAAGAACCGGCGGTAGAAGTTTTTCAGCCATTTCAGCAGGGTATCCCTCTCGTAACGCCCGTCAAAGGCCCGCTGGGCAAGGCGCAGCACTTTACGGGGCGGGAAGCCCCAGCGGATGGCGTAGTACAGGTAGAAGTCGTGGAGCTCATAGGGCCCCACCAAGTCCTCGGTCTTTTGAGCGATTTCCCCGTCCTTGGGGGGGAGAAGCTCGGGGGAGACGGGGGTGTCCAGGATGTCCCGCAGCACCTCCCCGATGCGGCCTCCCAGCCGGTCCGCCTCCCAGGCCACCAGATGGCGCACCAGGGTCTTGGGAATGGAGGCGTTGACGGCGTACATGGACATGTGGTCCCCGTTGTAGGTGGCCCAGCCAAGGGCCAGCTCACTGAGGTCCCCGGTGCCGATCACTAAGCCCCCCCGCTGGTTGGCCAGGTCCATCAGCACCTGGGTGCGCTCCCGGGCCTGGGCGTTCTCAAAGGTGACGGACTGGTCCTCCATGGACTGGCCGATGTCGGCGAAGTGCTGTTCCACCGCCTTGCCGATGTTCACCTCCCGGAAGTCCGCCCCCAGCTCCCGGGCCAGAATCTCGGCGTTGGAGCGGGTGCGCTTTGTGGTGCCGAAGCAGGGCATGGTGACGGCCAAGATCCCCTTCCGGTCCCGGCCCAGCAGATCGAAGGCTTTGACGGTGATGAGGACGGCCAGGGTGGAGTCCAGCCCGCCGGACAGCCCCACCACCGCGCAGGAGGAATTGGTGTGCTCCAGCCGCTTCTTGAGGCCCAGGGCGGCGATGGTCAAAATCTCCTCGCAGCGCTCCCCCCGGTGCTCCACATCCGCCGGAATGAAGGGGGTGGGGGAGACGGGGCGGGTGAGGGCGGTGTCGCCGAGGCTCAAATTAAAATTGATGGTGACGGCCTCATCTGATCCGTCGGTAAACGTGTTCATCCGGCGGCGCTCATGGGACAGCCGCCCCACGTCAATCTCGCTGACAGTCAATCCCGTCCCGAACCGCTGCTCCGCCAGCATGACGCCGTTTTCCGCGATCATGTTGTGCCCCGCGAACACCAGGTCGGTGGAGGACTCCCCCTCCCCTGCGTCGGCGTAGACGTAGCCGCACAGGCACCGGGCGGACTGCCCCGCCACCAACGAGCGGCGGTAGTCCGCCTTGCCCGCCACCTCATCGGAGGCGGACAGGTTCAAAATAAGGGTAGCCCCCTCCGCCGCAAGCCGGACGGAGGGCGGCACCGGGGCCCACAGATCCTCGCAGATCTCTACGCCGATGACCAACCCCGGCACCGTCCCGCATTCCACCAGCGGACGGGCGGCCATGCGTACCGGCAGCCCCGCCAGCTGGAACTCACGGCCATCGAACGTCTCCGTTAAGACGGAAAACCAGCGGGCCTCGTAGAACTCCCCGTAATTGGGGATATTGGTTTTGGGTGTCAGCGCTAAAACCGCGCCCTTCTGTATTACTGCGGCACAATTATACAATTTGTTTTGGTATTTTACCGGCAGGCCCAGGGCGGTGACGATGTCCAGCTCCATCGTCTCGTCCAGAATCCGCCCCAGCGCCCGCTCCGCCCCGTCCAGCAGGGTGGACTGCAAGAACAGGTCCCCGCAGGTATACCCGGTGATACACAGCTCCGGCAGGGCCAGCACCTTGACGCCCTGTGCCGCCGCCTCCTTCATCAGCGATATGATCTGATCCGCGTTGTAGCCGCAGTCCGCCACCCGGATTTTGGGCGTGCCCGCCGCCACTTTAACAAAGCCGTCTCTCATCCGTCCGGCCTCCCTTAATCAATTCCTTGTCCGTCGCGATCCGCGGCGGCTGGGTGTTTGCCATCGCTCCGCTCCAAGCGCCCTCGCTGGCCGCTTCTCCGCGCTTCTGCGTATTTTACCCCAATTCCGCAAAAAAAGCAACGGGGAGAGACCGCAAACCGCGGTATCTTTTTCCGGGCGGGGCGTCTCAGAAGGAACGGATTCCTTTTCCCTTGCATTTTCAGCGTCTTGTGATATAATTTCAGGGACATTTCCCAAAGGATGCGCTGATTCAATGCGTCTGCGGCGTCCTGCGGAAATTTTGCGCCATAATTTTGCTGCGGTTTCTTGAAATAAACACAATGATTCCTGCGAAACCGCCCCGCGTTCTGACGCAAAATTTCTTCGCAGCCTGCGCTTGCCGGTGGAATCAGCCCTTCCCAAGATTGGAGAATTCCCATGGATTACTTTCACCTGTCCGCGGGGCAGGACACGATGGAGCGCCTCAGCGCCCTGGGGCTTGCCCACCTGGGCGACGGGGTCTATGAGCTGATGGTCCGCTCCTGGCTGTGCCTCCACGGCAAGGCCACCAACGCGGGGCTGCACAGAGCCACGGTCAAATACGTGGCCGCCCCGGCTCAGGCCAGGCTGGTCCGGGCCATCCTGCCCCTTCTCACCGGGGAGGAGCAGGCCGTCTACCGCCGGGGGCGCAACAGCCGCACCGCCGCCGTTCCAAAGGGGGCCAGCGTGGGGGAGTACCACGCCGCCACGGCCCTGGAGTGCCTGTTCGGCTGGCTGTATTTGCAGGGGAAAACGGAACGGCTCAACGAGCTGTTTGAGGCCATGATGGAGGAAGCGGATCATGCCATTTGACTCGTCGGCACAAGCTGCACTCAGTCGCTTTCCCCTTCGGGGAAAGCTCCTCCGTTCCGCTGTGCCTCCTCTCCCCACGAAAGCAGAGGACGCTTTCGCGGGGGCCCCGAAATCTGCTTGGGAGGAAACGTAAGCCATGCCTTTTGACGCGATATTCATGACCGCTTTGGCCGGGGAGCTGCGCCAGACCCTCACCGGCGGCAAGGTAGACAAGCTCTACCAGCCCGCCCGGGACGAGGCGGTGCTCCACATGCGGGCGGGGAAGGAAAACGTGCGGCTGCTGCTGTCCGCCAGCCCCGCCCACCCCAGGGCCCAGCTGACCAAGGTTCCCAGGGAGAACCCGGAAACGCCCCCCATGTTCTGCATGCTGCTGCGCAAGCACTTCACCGGGGCAAGGCTGCTGGAGCTGACCCAGCCCTCCATGGAGCGGCTGCTGGACTTCCGCTTCGAGACTCTGGACGAGCTGGGGGACCGGGTGGAGCGGCGGCTTGTCCTGGAGTGCATCGGCCGCAAGTCCAACCTCATCATGCTGGACGGGGCGGGCCGGATCACCGACTGTATGCGCCGGGCGGACGGGGATTTGTCCGTGAAGCGGCCCGTGATGCCGGGCCTGTACTACCAGCCCCCGGAGCCCACCGGGCGGCTGGACCCCGCCGCCATGACGCCGGAGGAGCTGCGCTCCCACGTCCTCGCCAACGCCCCCCAGGGGGACGGCCAGGACAAGTGGCTGCTGGACTCCTTCAACGGCCTGTCCCCCCTCATCGCCCGGGAGCTGGCATTCCAGGGGGAGGGGACCCGGGAGGGGCTGGCGGACCGGCTGGAGGGGCTTATGGACCGGGTGCGGGCCGGGGACTACACCCCCACGGTTTTGCTCAGGGACGGCAGGCCCATAGACTTCACCTTCATGCCCGTGCTCCAATACGGCCCTAAAGTGGAGCTGAGGCGGTACCCCGCCTTCTCCGCCCTGCTGGACGATTTCTATGAGCAGAAGGAGGCCCAGGAGCGGGTCAAGCAGCGGGGGCAGGATTTCATCCGCTCCGTCACCCAGGCCCGGAACCGGACGGCGAAAAAGATCGTCAACCAGGAGGGGGATCTGGCCAAAACCGCCGGCCGGGAGCGGCTGCGGCAGTACGGCGACATCATCACCACCAACTTCTACCAGATGAGCCGGGGGCAGACCGTCCTGCGGGCCCAGAACTACTACGACCCCGAGGCCGGGGACGTGGACATCCCCCTGGACCCCCTGCTCACCCCCCAGCAGAACGCGGCGAAATACTATAAGGACTACAAAAAGGCCCAGAAGGCGGAGGAGATGCTCACCATCCAGCTGGAGAAGAACCGCCGGGAGCTGGACTACCTGGACAGCGTGCTCCAGATGATTACCCTGTCTGAGGGGGATAGGGACCTCCAGGAGATCCGCCAGGAGCTGATGGACAACGGCTATCTCAAGCAGCACAAGAAGAAGCTGACCGCCAAGGGTAAAGTCAAAACCGTCCACTCCAAGCCCATGGAGTTCGTGTCCTCCACCGGGCTGGCCATCCTGGTGGGCAAGAACAACAGCCAGAACGACCGCCTGACCCTGAAGGACGCGGACAAGCGGGACCTGTGGCTCCACGCCCAGAAGCTCCACGGCTCCCATGTGATTCTGAAGACCGGCGGGGCCCAGCCCGACGAGGGGTCCCTCACCGAGGCGGCCATGCTGGCGGCCTGGTTCTCCCAGGGCCGGGAGTCGGGGCAGGTGCCGGTGGACTACACCCCCGTCAAGGTGGTGAAGAAGCCCGCCGGGGCCAAGCCGGGCTACGTCGTTTACAACACCTACCGCACCCTGTACGTCACCCCCAGCGAGGAGCTGGTGAGAAAATTGAGGAGCGGGAAAAAGAATTGAGGAACACAGCATGACACAGACCATGACGCAGACGGAGCTGCGGGAGAACGCGGCCCAATTCATCCGGCGGCGGGCCCTGACCTCCGCCCAGGCCCGGCCCCTCTTTGGCCGGGACGTGACCCTGGTGGAGGAGGACGGCCCCGCCGGGTCCCTGCTGTTTGCCTGCCATACCGACCAGTCCATGTCCAACCCCATGGGCATCGTCCACGGCGGGATCACCGCCGCCCTGGTGGACACCTGCATGGGCGTCACCTGCGCCGCCCAGTCCGGCGGAATGCCCACCCCCACCATCACCATGACGGTGAACTACGCCCGCCCCGTCCCCCTGGACGCGGAGCTCCGGGTGCGCACCCGCACGGTGCGGGTGGGGACTGCCTCGGGGCAGATGTGGGCGGAGGTATCCCTGGCGGAGCGGCCGGATGAACCGTTAGTCACCGCCTCGGGGGTGTACGCGATCAGGCGGTGAAGGGGCCGCAGCCCCCGGCAGAGCCGCCCGGGCGCGGGGTCCGGTCCTCGGACCGCTCCTCCTCCGCAGCCGCAGCGCGCTGGACCGCCTCCATGAAACCCAGGTCCCAAAGGCGGATCAGGGCGGCGGCAAGGACAAAAAAGCTGGCCCAGACGTTCATTTCCGCCGACTGCCGGGCGGCGGGATCGTTCCCCCGGGCCGCCTCCCGGCAGGTCCGCAGGGACAGGCAGAAGAAAAATCCCAGCGCGCCCACCACCAGCACCGACGCGCTGCGTTTGATGGGAAAGACGTCCGGCGCGGCGCCGGGGGATTTTCCCGCCGCCAGATCCTCCAGCTCCTCCCGCTGAATCAGCACCGACCAGAAGGAGAGAAGCACCGACAGTATAATCAGCGTCAGATAAAACAGGGACTGGCTGACCGTTTTAAGCTGTTCCTCCAAAACCTGCCGTTCCATTGTCCCGCCCCCTTTTCCGTCCATTCTATGCAGGAAAGCAATTTCCGGTTTTAATAATGGCGGCCGCCCGGCAGATTTACGCATTTTTTAAGGCACAGTGACGTTTGTCACTGTGCCTCTTGTTTTGCGGAAAAGACGGGTTTCCGCACGCTTACCGGCGGAAGCAATTCGTCCCTAAAAGGACATATCCTGAAAGTATTTGCGGATATAGGATAAAAAGGCCTGAGCCGCCAGACCCTGATAGCGGTCCGGGTTCCAGTACACATTCTGGGCCCGGGGAGTGAAGGGGATGATGGGGATGGTGGCGGCCTCCCCGCAGTAGCCCAGCTTTTTGGTGTGGGCCGTGGCGATGGTCATCCCGATGCTCTGCATGACCATATAGGCCCGCATGGTGTAGTCGCATTCCATGACGATGCGCGGCACAAAACCGGCGTTGGCGCACACCTCGTCGAACAGTTTTCGGGAAGAATACCCGGGGGAGAGGGCGATAAAGGGCTCGTCGCGCAGCTGGCTGAGGTCGATCTGACGGCAATGGGCGTAGGGGCTGTCCGGGTGAAGAACCAGGATCGCGTAATCATTGTCGTACAGCACGCTGGACGCCAGCTCCTGGGGAACGGCGAAATCCGTGGGGCTCGCCAGCAGAAAATCGTATTTATGCAGCAGGTCGGCGCTGTCCACCTGATCCAGACGGAGGGAGATCTGGGACAGCTTGAACTGGGGATGGCTTTTGAGGAAGGAAAAAAAGGCTTTTTGGAAGATATTGGGACTTGTAGTGGCCACAAAAACCGTGCCGTCCCGCTCCTGATTCATATCCCGGACCTCGTCCTTGGCGTATTCCAAGGACAGCAGCAGCGGCTCCACCCGTTTGAAAAAGGTCAGGCCATAGGTGTTCAGGTACAAGCGCCGCCCCACCCGGTCGAACAGGCGGATTCCCAGCTCCTTTTCCAGATTGGAGATGCTGACACTGAGTGAGGACGGCGAAATAAACAGCTTGCTGGCCGTCTGCGTCAGGTTTTCGTTTTTTGCCAATTCCACAAAATACTGTAGCTGCGTCAATTCCATAGAGATCCCCCATATTCCCCGCGGTTGTATCGTTTGATTAAAACGAACGATACAGTAGTTAGAATGAAATTTACTTCCTTGTGATTATGTTGTACAATTTATAAAAATCAGGCTAGAATATAGGCGATCTGCACAAGCTTGCTTGACAGATCTGGGATGGGGGAGATTTGCAGCCGGCAAATCCGACCTCATTATAGCAGACATCTGCCGATCTAGCAAGTACCACAAACTGGGAGGTGATGCGGTGGGCTTAAAACGCTTCGCGCCGGGATGACCGGGCGCGGAGCGCGGATGTCGCCGGCGGCCGCGGAGATATCCGAAGTCCAATGAAGGTGTTTGGAAGCCATGCCAACGAGACAAACCGCGAGGAAGGAGTGGAAGCCGCGTGACAGAGCTGACACACAATTTTGATGAGATCGTTGACCGGCGGGGGACAGACGCCAAAAAATATCTCCTGTATCCGGAGGACGTACTGCCCATGTGGATCGCCGACAGCGATTTTAAGGCGCCCCAGCCGGTGATCGACGCGCTGACCCGGCGCATCGCCCAGGGCGTCTATGGCTACCCGGCCGTCAGCGGCCGCCTGAGACGGGCGGCGGCCCGGTGGCAGACGGTCCGCTTCGGCTGGGATGTGGACCCGGACTGGGTGGAGTATGTGCCGGGCGTCATCGCGGGCGTGATCTGCGCGGTGCGCGCCCTCAGCCGCCCCGGGGACGGCATCGTGATCCAGTCCCCCTGCTATCCGCCTTTTGCCGACCTCGCCGCCCACAACGGACGGCGCCTGCTGCGCAATCAGCTCATATTGCGCGACGGACACTATGAAATCGACTTTGAGGACTTTGAGAAGAAGGCCAGCGATCCCCGCACCCGCCTGTTTATCCTGTGCAATCCCCACAACCCCACGGGACGGGTGTTCACCAGGGAGGAGCTCGCCCGGCTGGGAGAGATCTGCCTGCGCCACCATGTAATCGTGCTGGCGGATGAGATCCACCACGATCTGGTCTATGCCGGAAGCCGTCACATCCCCTTTGCCAGCCTGTCCCCGGAGCTGGCCGCCCGCACCATATCCTTCATGAACCCCAGCAAGACCTTCAACGTCCCCGGCTTCCGCACGGCGGCCTTCATCGCGGAAAACCCGCAGCTGAAGGACGCGGTGCACCAGGTGGTGGTGGACAACAAGGCCTTCGGGGAAAACCTGTGCGGCACCATCGCCTTCTGCACCGCCTATGAGGCCTGCGATTACTACGCGGACCAGCTGACGGCGTATCTGGACGGAAACCGGAAGATGCTGGCCCAGGGCCTGGAGCGGGCGCCCGAGATCCGCATGATCCCCTCGGAGGGCACCTATTTTGCCTGGCTGGACTGCCGGGCCCTGGGGATGGAGCAGGACGCGCTGGACCGGTTCTTCGTGGACCGGGTCAAGCTGGGGCTGAACAGCGGCCGCAGCTTCGGCCCGGATGGAGCGGGATTTCTCCGGCTGAATTTTGCCTGTCCCCGGGCCGTGGCGGCGCAGGCGCTGGAACGGATCGTGACACAGCTCACAGCGTTGAGAAAAACATAGAGGAAGGAGCATCATCATGAGTGAGAGCAAGAAAAAGAGGAAGCTAAGCTTTAACACCCTGCTGCTGGTGCTGTCCATTTTGGTCATTGCCTGTATCATGACCTATATCATCCCCGCGGGGCAGTTCGACACCGACCCTGAGACAAAGGCGCTGATCGCCGGCACCTATCACCGCATCGCCCAGACCCCGGTCAACCTCTGGCAGACCCTGCTGAACATCCATCCCGGCCTGATCAGCTCCCCCAACGTGATCTGCCACGTCCTGTTTACCGCCGGTATTCTCCGCATCATCATCAGCACCGGCGCGGTGGACGATTTTCTGAACTGGTCCATCTATAAGCTTCAGCGCAGGGGCGTTGTGGTCATCGTTCCCATGATGGTCATCCTGTTTTCCATTCTGTGCGCTTACGGCGGCAACGACTCTTTCTTCGTATTCACCATCATTGGCATCGCGGTGGCCAAAAAGCTCAAGCTGGACCCCATAGCCGGAATCGCCATGACATACTTTGCCACCAGCATCGGCTTTGCCGGAGCCATCAAGGGCCGGACCATCATCGCCCAGGGGCTTGCGGACCTGCCGCTGTACTCCGGCGCGGGCCAGCGCACCTTCTGGCTGTTCTTCATGATGGCCTGCGGCGTGGCCTACGCCCTCTGGTACTGCCTGCGGGTCAAGAAGAACCCCGCGAACAGCTTCATGGGCAACGACGAGTGGCTGGCCGCCTCCGAGGTGGACGCGGTAGCCATCGAGGCCGTCCCGTTTAAAATTGAGTCCCTGCTGGTGATCCTTGTCACCGCCGGCTCCTTCATCCTGAACGCCATTATGAGCATCACCCAGAGCTGGAGCTATCCCCAGTACACCGCGGTGCTTTTCTGCGCCGGCATCGTGTGCGGCGCGCTCTACCGCAAGACGCCCGTTCAGATGGCGGAGGAGTTCGCAAAGGGCTGCCAGTCCATGGGCTTCGTGGTCATCATCATCGGCCTGGGCGGCGCCATCGCCCGCACGCTCCAGCAGGGCAACGTCCTGCACACCATCGTGAACTGGGTCACTGCCCCCCTGGCCAACGCCCCCGCCGGTGTTGGCGCCATCGTGATGTTCTGGTTCAACTGGCTGTTCAACTTCTTCATCATCTCCGGGTCCGGCCAGGCCGCCATCGTCATGCCGGTCATGACCCCCATCTCGGACCTGCTGGGCATTCACCGCCAGGTGGCCGTCTCCGCCTTCGTCTACGGCGACGCCTTCACCAACATGCTCTTCCCCACCAGCGCACAGCTGATGGGCGCCCTGGCCATCGCCGGCGTGCCCCTGGGCAAGTGGGTCAAGTTCGTCCTGCCCTTCCTGCTGATTCTGTCCGTGTTCACCTCCATCTACCTGTATATCCTGACCTCTACGGGATGGACGGGCATGTAACGGGGCCGGCGCTATGATTGAGCTGAAACAGATTGCGGCCCAAGGCCGGGCCCTTGCGCCCTACGCGGTAGAGCTCCGGCGCCATTTCCACCGCCATCCGGAGCCCACGTCCAGGGAGTTTGAGACCGTCAAATTCATCTGTGGGCAGCTGGCGGAGCTGGGGATTGCCTACCATAAGATCCCGGACGGCGGCATTCTGGCCGAGATCAGAGGGGCCGGATTGGGAGACGGCCCGTCGCCCCACGTGCTGCTGCGGGCCGACTGCGACGCGCTGACCATGGAGGAGAGCGAGACCGTGGCGGGGATGCCCCGGGCGTGCCGCTCGGAGAACCCAGGCGTGGCCCATATGTGCGGGCATGACGGCCACATGGCCATGCTTCTGGGGGCGGCCAGGCTCCTGGCGGGAATAGACCCCACGGAGATCAAGGGCGTCATCTACCTCCTCTTCGAGCGGGGGGAAGAGGGCGGAAACTGCATCTACTATGTGATGAAGTATATCCAGGAGCAGGGCATCCGCATCGACACCTGCTTCGCCCTGCACGTGGACCCCCGCACGGAGGTAGGAAAATTCGCGCTGAAGTCCGGCCCCGACCGGGCGGGCAGCGTGATGTTCGAGGTGGAGCTGATCGGAAAGGGAGGGCACGGCTCCCGGCCCGACCTGGCCAACAATCCCATCGACTGTTTTGTGGCCATCGCCGGCGCGCTGAAGGATGTGCGGATGCGCCATATTGCCCCCGACCGCATCATTACCGTGAACATCGGCTCCGTGCGCAGCGGAAGCAAGCGCAATATTGTGCCGGAAAGCCTGAAATTCAATGGGACGGCCCGTTTGTTCGACGTGGAGACGGGGAAGTTGTTCAAGGAGCGGCTTCACGCGGTTATCGAGAGCATGGCCGCGCTGTATGGCTGCCGGGCGGTGTACCAGGAGTTCTCCGGGCCGTCGCTGTCGGTCAACAACGACCCCACGGCGGCCCAGCTGGCCCAGGAGGCGCTGGCGGAGCTGTTCGGCGCGGACGCCGTGGAGGAGGCGGACATCGACATGACCGCCGAGAGCTTTTCCACCCTGTCCACCTACTATCCCAGCGTCATGGCGCGCCTGGGCGTGTGGGACAAGGCCCGCGGCGAGGCCGCCGGCCTCCATAAGCCCGAGTTTGATCTGGACGAGCGGGCGCTTCCCTATGGGATCGCCGCCTACGCGGCCTACGCGCTGCGCTGTCTGGACCGGCGGCCCGCGTTCCAGTTCGCCCCCTTCCAGGGGGACGCGGACGCGCTGCTGCGCTACACCGACCGGCCCGTGCCGGCGCGGTACGATCCGCCGGAATCATAAAAATACCGAGGAGGGCGCCGTCCGTATCGCCATAGGAGCGGCGCCCGTCCTCTTGATGCGAGGAGGCAGATACGATGCAGTTTGATGTGGTCCGGTCAAGCGTGGAGGGAGCGGTGGCCACGCTGACCATTGACCGCCCGCCGGTGAACGTATTGGACTCGGCGGGCTACGGCGAGCTGGACGAGCGGCTCTATCAGCTGAGCAGAGACCAGAGCGTCCGCACCGTGGTGCTGACCGCCGCGGGCGAGCGGTTTTTTGGGGCGGGCTCCGACGTGAAGGAGTTTGCCGCCCTGAACGATGTGACCGGCCCGCTCTATTCCCAGAGGACGATGTCCGTGCGCGCCCGCCTGTATCAGTTCCCCCTGCCTGTGATCTGCGCCATCAACGGGTCGGCCTATGGGGGAAGCCTGGGCCTGGCCGTCTGCGCGGACATCCGCCTGAGCGTCCCCGAGGCGCGGTTCAATCTGGGCGAGATCAATATGGGGACGCTGGGCCTCACCCAGCATCTCTCGGCCCGCTGCCACAACGGAACCGTGCGCCGGATGGTGTATACCGGCGAGCCCATCGACGCCCAGACCGCCCAGGCCATCGGCCTGATCGACGAGATTCTGCCCCGGGCGGAGCTGCTGCCCCGGGCCTACGAGCTGGCGCGGACCATCGCGGAGAAATCGCCCATGGCCATCCGGTACGCCAAGGAGTGCCTGATCGAGGCGGAAAAGAGCGCCCTGGCCGGGGCCCAGTTCGAGGCGGAGCGCATTTACAGGCTCTGGGGCACCCAGGACAAGACCGAGGCGGTCAGCGCGTTTCTGGAAAAGCGCAGGCCGCAGTTTAAAGGCTGCTGAGGGGGAGCTGGGGTATGAGCAAGGTAATGCGTCTGGAGGACGCGGTAGCGGCCTTTGTCCACGACGGCGACAGCCTGTGCATCGGGGGCTGCACCACCAACCGGAAGCCCTACGCCCTTGTGCGCGAGATCATCCGCCAGGGGCGGAAAAACCTCTATCTGCACGGCGCGGCCTCCGGCGGGGACGCGGACATGCTGATCGGGGCGGGCTGCTGCACCGCGTACATCAATTCCTATTGCGCCAACTCCGGCTATTCCAACGTGTCCCGCCGCTACCGCAAGTATGTGGAGGAGGGGCGCATCCTGCTGGAGGACTACTCGCTGGACGTTCACGCCGCTTTGTATCACGCGGCCGCCCTGGGCTTCCCGTTCATTGCCGTGAAGCACATGCTGGGCAGCGATCTCGTCGGCCAGGTGGGCATCAGCGAGGAGCTCCGGGCAAAGCACCCGAAGCTCCCGGCCCAAAAATACAAGCTGATGGACAACCCCTTTCAGCCCGGCGACCTGCTGTGCTGTATCCCCGTGCCCGACATCGACGTGGCGCTGATCCATGTGCAGAAGGCGGCGCCGGACGGCACCTGCCGGATCGAGGGCGCGGTGTTCAACGACCTGGACATGGCCCTGGGCTGCCGCCACGTCATCGTCAGCTGCGAGGAGCTGACCTCGGCGGAGGAGCTGCGGCGGGAGCCGGGCCTCAACCAGATCTCCTGCGTCATCCCGGACGCCGTGGTCCTGGCACCCTATGGGGCCCATCCCTCGCAGGTCAGCGGGTATTACGACTATGACCGGGCGTTTTTAACGGAGTATGACCACGCGGGCAGGGAGGACGGGCTTTTTGAGGAATTCTTGGACCGGTGGGTGCGCCGGCCGCGGGACCACTACGCCTATCTGGAGCAGCTGGGGATCAAACGCCTGCTGGACCTGCGGATACGCCCCGGCATGAACATCGCCGTTCCGGAGGACGGGGGAGGTGAGGACGGATGACCTATACGAACAAGGAGATGCAGGTGGTCATGATCGCCAGGCAGATTCGGGACGGCCAGCGGGTCATTGTGGGCACGGGGCTGCCGCTGATCGGCGCGTCTCTGGCCAAGCGCACCTACGCCCCCCGCTGCTGCTTGCTGGTGGAGAGCGGCATGGTGGACGGCAGGCCCATGGAGGCCCCCACCAGCGTGGCCGACCTGCGCTTTTCCCAGGGGGCCTCATCCCTGGGGGAGACCTTCCGCTATTTCGGCCTGCAAAACAACACCCTGCGCAAAAAGGTCATAGACATCGGCTTTCTGGGCGGGGCGCAGGTGGACCCCTACGGGAATCTGAACTCCACCTCCATCGGGGACTACCATCACCCCGCCGCCCGCTTTTCCGGAAGCGGGGGCGCCAATGGAATCGCCACCTTTGTGGATACGGTGCTGATTATGCAGCACCAGAGGCGGCGCTTTGTGGAGAAGGTGGATTATCTCACCAGCCCGGGCTGGATCGACGGGCCGGACGGCCGGCGGAGCAGGGGCCTGCCCGCCCACTGCGGCCCCCGGGCGGTGGTCACGGACCTGGGAGTCATGCGTTTTGACGAGGGGACAAAGCGCATGTTTGTGGCGGAGCGCTACCCGGGCGTCACCGCCGAGGAGATACAAAGGAATACCGGCTTTGACATCGACGTGTCCCGGGCGGTGGAGTCGCGGCCCCCGGAGCCGGAGTGCCTGGAGATTCTGCGCAGGCAGCTGGACCCGGACCGGGTCTACATCGGGAAGAATTGACCCGCATTCACCGGCCCTGCCCGGCGGCGCTGGCCGCCGGGCGGCCGGACAGAGGAGGAAGCTGTTGATGATCGGTGTTATCGCTGCCGGGACGGCGGCGCTGGCCGCCAGCGTTCCCGTCCTTTTGTGGATATGCTCCGGCCTGGCCGCCGTTGTGCTGGCGGGGGCGGCGCTGTGGCGCCTGCGGGCCAGGCGCGGCGCGGGCAGGGAGGCCTGCGCGGTGATTCTCGCCGTGCTGTGCGAGGAGCTGCGGGCCGCCCCCGAGGAACTGCGGATCGTCAGTATCCGCAAACTATGAGAGACGATTGGAAGGATCAGCATGAAATATATTGTCAGTGTGAACGGCAGCCGCTATGAGGTGGAGGTGCAAAGGCTGTCCCCCTTCCGCATGCTCACGCGGGAGGAGGCCGCAGCCGGTCCCGCC
>CAJTLI010000035.1 GCA_910577525.1 uncultured Oscillospiraceae bacterium
ATCACCCCACTTGTTAGTAGTATACCATACTGTCTAACAAATGGGGTGCAGTTCACAGGCGGGCGGCGCTTCTTAAATTTCCGTGAAGATATTTTCTTTCCGGGAAAAACGTGGTAGAATAACAGGACATGAAATTGAATGCAGGAGGTCCCCGCCATGAATTGGAACGCCCTCTATGACCGCCTCCGTGCCGCCGCCCCGTCTCTGGAACTGCGGCGGGAGGAGCCCATGAGCCGCCACACCTCCTTTCAGGTGGGCGGGCCGGTGCCCCTGATGGCCCTGCCCAAAAACGAGGAGGAGGTCCAACTGGTTCTGTCCGTGGCCGCCCTGGAGTTCGGGGTCAAGCCCTTTTTCATGGGCAGGGGCACCAACCTGCTGGTGTCGGACGCAGGGGCCGGTCTGCTGGTTGTGAAGGCTTATGACGGCCTGAACCGGCTGGAGCTGCTGCCCCAGGGGGAGTGGCCGGGGCAGCAGACCATTCTGGCCGGGAGCGGGGTGTCCCTGGCCCGGCTGGCGTCCTTCGCCCTGGAGCACGGCCTCACCGGGCTGGAGTTTGCCCAGGGCATCCCCGGCAGCGTGGGGGGCGGCGTGTACATGAACGCCGGGGCCTACGGCGGGGAGCTGAGCCAGGTGGTGTCCAGCGTGGCCTCCGTGTCCCTCCCCGCGGAGAAGGCTGTGCGGGAGTACGCGAACCCAAAGTTCTCCTACCGCCACAGCCAATTTCAAGAGCAGGACGACTTCATTCTGCGGGCCTGTTTCAGCTTGAAACCCGGCGACCCCGCGGAGATCAAGGCCAAAATGGAGGACTTCGCCCGGCGCCGCCGGGAGAAGCAGCCGTTGGAGTACCCCAGCGCCGGGTCCTTCTTCAAACGGCCCGCCCCGGTGGACGGCGCGCCGGTGTATGCCGGGGCCCTCATCGAGCGGTGCGGCCTCAAGGGGCTGACGGTGGGCGGGGCTCAGGTGTCGGAAAAGCACGCGGGCTTTATTGTCAACCGGGGCGGGGCCACCTGCGGGGATATCGTCAAGCTGATGGCCCAGGTGCGGGAGCGGGTATTCCGGGAGACCGGTATCACCCTGGAGCCCGAGGTCCGCTGTCTGGGCGGGGAGGGAGAGAAATGGAATTTTTAATTGTGTCCGGCCTGTCCGGGGCGGGCAAGTCCACCATTATGTCCATTCTGGAGGACAGCGGCTATTTCTGCGTGGACAATCTGCCCCCGGTGCTCATCCCCAAGTTCGCCGAGGTGTGCTTGGCCGGGGCCGGAGCCTACGAGCGGGTGGCCATGGTGTGCGACATCCGGGGCGGGGAGAAATTTGACGGCCTGTTTGAGGCCATGGATGCCCTGCGGGCCATGGAGTTCCGCTACAAGGTGGTGTTTGTGGAGGCGGACGGCGAGGCCATTATCAAGCGCTACAAGGAGACCCGCCGGAGCCATCCCCTGATGGAGGAGATGGGGGGCTTGGCCAAGGCCGTGGAGCGGGAGCGGTCGCTGATGGAGCCGGTGCGGCGGCGGGCCGGCTGCGTCATCGACACCACTTCCCTGCCGGTGCGCAAGCTGCGGGGGCAGGTGCTGGACATGTTCGCCCCCAACCGCAAGAGCGCCAACGAGATGAGCGTTACCGTCACCTCTTTCGGCTTCAAATATGGCCTGCCTCTGGAGGCCGACCTGGTGTTCGACGTGCGCTTTCTGCCCAATCCCTTCTATGTGGCGGAGCTGCGGCCCCAGACCGGCCTGGACCAGGGGGTGGCGGACTACGTGTTCGCCAATCCCGCCGCCCGGGAGCTGATGGACCATCTGCGGAGCATGATGAGCTTCCTGCTCCCCCATTTCGTGGAGGAGGGCAAGAGCGCCCTGGTCATCGCCGTGGGCTGCACCGGCGGGCGGCACCGCTCGGTGGCGGTGACTCACGCGCTGACGGAGTACATCCAATCGCTGGGCTACGCCGCGGGCGAGACCCACCGGGACATGACGAGGGCGTGAGTATGGCGGAGATCAAAGGGCGCCGCGGGCCCGCCATCGTGGCCCTGGGGGGCGGCCACGGCCTGTCCGCCATTTTGCGGGGTCTGAAGCTGTACACCGACAACCTGACCGCCATCGTCACCGTGGCCGACGACGGCGGCGGCTCCGGGGTGCTCCGGGAGGATTTGGGTATGCCGCCCCCCGGCGACATCCGAAACTGCATGGAGGCCCTGGCGGACACCGAATCGCTGATGCGGCGGCTGCTGGCCTACCGCTTTCCCGACGGGCGGCTGGCGGGGCAGGCCTTCGGCAACCTGCTGCTGGCGGCGCTGGACGGCATTTCCGACTCCTTTGACCAGGCGGTGGCCCGGATGAGCGAGGTGCTGGCGATTACGGGACGTATTCTTCCGGTGACAAATTCCAATGTGCAATTAGAGGCCGTCTTTGACAACGGTTCCAGCGTCCGGGGCGAGTCCAAGATCTTCGCGGCGAAAAAGGAGCAGAACTGCCGCATCCACCACGTGCGGCTGCTGCCCGAGCGGGCTCCCGCCCTGCCCGCCGCCCTGGAGGCCATCCGGAAGGCGGAGGTGGTTCTGCTGGGGCCGGGGAGCCTGTACACCAGCGTCATCCCCAACCTGCTGGTGGACGGCGTCTCCGAGGCCATCGCCGACAGCCCGGCGCTGAAAATTTACGTCTGCAATATCATGACCCAGGACGGGGAGACGGAGGGCATGACCGCCCAGGACCACCTGTCCGCCCTGCTGGAGCACGGCCTGCCCGGAATGGTGGACCTGTGCCTGTGCAATTCCGACCCCATCAGCCGGGAGCTGCTGGAGCGCTACTCCGCCGAGGACGCGGAGCCCATGAGAGCGGACCGCCGGGAGATCGAGCTGCTGGGGGCGGAGGCGGTGTTCCGGCCCCTGATGGACATGGACTGCGGCTACGCCCGGCACTGCGGGTTGAAGGTGGCCCAGGCGGTGGTGGACCTGTACCAGCAGCGGGCGGACACCAAGATCTTTTAAGGAGGGATTGCCGTGGCCTTTTCCGCCGGCGTGAAACAGGAGCTGTGCCGTCCGCGCATCGCCCGCAGGTGCTGCGCTCAGGCGGAGGCCTACGGCGTCCTGCTGTTCTGCGGGGCGTTTCACAGCCGCCAGGCCAGGATCGTCACCGAGTGCCCCGCCCTGAAGGAGCGGCTGCCCGCCCTGTTCCGGCGGGCCTTCCGGGTGAGCTTTGACCAGATCACCGGGCGGGGAGAGGGGAAAAGCGCGTTTCTCATCGAGGACCCGGCCAAGCTGCGGACCATCTTTGAGGCCTTCGACCTGGAGTGGGACGCCTCGGTGTCCCTGCACATCAATCTGGCCCTGCTGGAGGAGGAGCACTGCCGCACCGCCTTTCTGCGGGGGGCGTTTCTGGCGGGGGGCTCGGTGACGGACCCCATGAAGGGCTATCACCTGGAGCTGGCCACCTCCCACTACTATGTGGGGCGGGAGCTGCCCGCCCTGCTGCGGGAGGCGGGCTTCGAGCCCAAGGAGACATCTCGGAAGGGAAATTTTGTGATTTATTTCAAGCAGAATGAACATATTGAGGATTTTTTGACCTTTTTGGGGGCTCCGGTGTCCGCCATGGCGGTGATGAACGCCAAGCTGGAGCGGGACCTCCAGGGCCGGGTGAACCGGCAGGTGAACTGCGACAGCGCCAACCTGGACAAGACGGTGGCGGCGGCCCGGGAGCAGCTGGCCGCCATCGGGCGGCTGCGGGAGTCCGGGCGGCTTGAGACCCTGCCGGACAAGCTCCGGGAGACGGCCCGGCTGCGGACGGAGCACCCCGAGCTGAACCTGGCTCAGCTGGGGGCGCTGTGCGACCCGGCGGTGGGCAAGTCGGCGCTGAACCACCGGATGCGGAAGCTGATGGAGCTGGCGGAGGGATTGAAAGGGGAACAAACGCGGGATGGATAAGAGGGATCAGAAAATCCAAGAGCTGGAACGGCAAATGGAGGAAATGCGGCAGGAGCTGGACAGACTGAGGCTTGGGGCTCCCCAATTCCGGTACGGCCAGCCGCCAGCTCCGCCGCCAAAAACCCGGCCGCTGCGCGTTGCCCTGATCGTTGCGGGAGGCTTGGCCGCATTGGCGGCGCTGACGGCGGCTCTGGTGCTTTTGGCGTTCACGCTGATGAACGCGGCGGACGGGGAGACCACCGCGATGGCGGAGGAGCTGCTTTGGGCCGCGGCGGATGAGGACACGGACAGGGCCTACGCCTTGTCGTATCCCGGCGCCATGACGCGGGACGAGTTTGACCAAGAGTTTGCAAAGCTTTGCGCCACGTGGCGGGATGGGGGCGGCGGCGATGCCTTTGAGCTGAAGCGCACCAGCTGGTCGATGAATTCCAGCGGCGGCGTCGCCGAATACGCCTCGGTTTACGAGGTGTCCAGCGGTTCCGCCCGGTTTACGCTCTATTTGGACCGCAGGGCCCATAGGGAGACAACGGGGATCACCGGGATGCGGCTGAGCCGGTGACCAGTCCGGCAGCCCACCGGAGAAAGAAGGGGACGGCGTGAAAAACTATACGTTCCACAGCGCCCTGCCGCCGGAGGAGATCATGGCCCGCCTGCGAAAACGGACCCGTCCCTGGTCCCGGCTGGACGGCTGGACCGCCCGGAACACCTGGTTTTTGCGGGAGGATGGGGAGGGGCCGCCCCGCCTCATTCGCACCGGCCCGGCGAGGAGCTATGGATTTGCCAGCCTGGCCTTGACGGCGGCGGAGGGCGGAACGGACATCGCGGCGCTTGTGGGCGCGGCGAAAACGATGTGCATTGGCGATATCGCCCCGACGGCCATGCTGGCCGGGATGGCTCTGATTCGCGTATATCTCACCGGCAGCCCCCTGGGGGCGCTGGAAGTTTTGGCGCGTTACGGGTGGCTCGTGCCGGTGATGGTATGGATGGGGAGCCTCACCCGCCGGGAGCTGCCGGAACTGGTGCGCTTTATCGAGGATAATCTGCTGGCGTGACGGTTTTAGAAGGAGGCGGCAGTCGTGAAAAACTATGAATTTCACAGCGCCCTGCCGCCGGAGGGCGTGTTCACCCGGCTGGAGGCCATCGCGAAGCGGGGCAGAAAATACAGCGTCTTCCTGGAGCCGGAGGAGTTTTTTTACGACAGAAAAGGAGATCGGTTCCGCCTGGGGTATACGGGGATCGTCCCGGCCCGGGGTTTTGTGCCCTTCTGCGGGACGGTGCGCGCCGCAGGAAGCGGAAGCGTCGTTTCCGGCGGCTTTTCCCTGCTGCGGGAGGTGGGAATCCCTTTTGGCGTCGTGGGCGCCCTGTTTTGGTCCGTTGGGCTGTGCTGGGGCCAGCCGCCGCTGCCCTTTCTGCTTTTGACCGGGGTATGGCTGCTCCTCCTGCTGGGCTTCTTCTCCGCGGTGCAGCTGGTCTTTTTCCGGGGCCGCCGGAAGATCGTTGTGAAATTGATTGAGGATAATCTGCTGAAATAGAGAAAACAAGGAGGTTCCAGCCATGGCCTTTGTCCATTTACATCTCCACACCGAATACTCCCTGCTGGACGGGGCCTGCCGCATCAGCCAGCTGGTGGACCGGGTAAAGGCCCTGGGCCAGACCGCCGCGGCCATCACCGACCACGGGGTAATGTACGGCGCCGTCGATTTCTACCGGGCCTGCAAGGCGGCGGGAATCAAGCCCGTCATCGGCTGCGAGGTCTACGTGGCCCCCCGCACCCGGTTCGACCGGGTCCACGAGCTGGACGGCTCCGCCCGGCACCTGGTGCTGCTGTGCCGGAACGAGGAGGGCTACCGCAACCTGAGCTACATGGTGTCCATGGCCTTCACCGAGGGGTTCTACATCAAGCCCCGCGTCGACATGGACCTGCTCCGGGCCCACAGCCGCGGCCTCATCGCCCTGTCCGCCTGTCTGGCGGGGGAGATCCCCAGAAGGCTGAGAAACGGAGACTACGAGGGGGCCAAGGCCCACGCCCTGGAGATGCGAAAGCTGTTCGGGGAAGACGGCTACTATCTGGAGATTCAGGACCACAGGATTCCGGAGCAGCAGGCGGTGATCGCGGGCATCCTGCGGCTGAGCCGGGAGACCGGCATCCCCATGGTGGCCACCAACGACTGCCACTACCTCACCCGGGAGGACGCCGCCATGCAGGACGTGCTCATGTGCGTCCAGATGGGCAAGCTGGTGGAGGATCAGGACCGGATGCGGTTCGAGACGGACGAGTTCTACGTCAAAAGCGAGGAGGAGATGCGCGCCCTCTTCCCCAACTGCCCCGAGGCCATCGACAACACCCAGAAGGTGGCGGAGCTGTGCAATTTGGAATTTGAGTTCGGCAAATACCACCTGCCTGAGTTCAAGCTCCCGGAGGGGGAGACAGACGGGGACGCCTACTTTGAAAAGCTGTGCTGGAACGGGTTTTCCCGGCGCTACCCGGGCGGCGGGGAGGAGCTGAAGGCCCGCCTGCGCATGGAGATGGGGGTCATCCGGCAGATGGGGTTTGTGGACTACTTCCTCATCGTGTCCGACTTCATCGGCTACGCCAAGGAGCACGGCATTCCGGTGGGTCCGGGCCGCGGGTCGGGGGCCGGGTCCATGGTGGCCTACTGCCTGCGCATTACCGACGTGGACCCCATCAAGTACGGCCTCATTTTTGAGCGCTTCTTAAACCCCGAACGGGTGACAATGCCCGATATCGACATCGACTTCTGCATCCGGCGGCGGCAGGAGGTCATCGACTACGTGTCCCGGAAGTATGGCGAGGACCACGTGGTCCAGATCGTCACCTTCGGTACCATGAAGGCCAAGGCCGCCATCCGGGACGTGGGCCGGGTGCTGAACTTCCCCTACGCTGAGGTGGACAACATCGCCAAGCAGGTGCCCTTTGACCCGAAAATGACTCTGGACAAGGCCCTGGTGCTGTCCAAGGGCCTGTCCGACCTGTACAACGGCGACGAGCGGGTGAAGGAGCTCGTCGACATGGCCCGGAAGATCGAGGGGATGCCCCGCAACGCCTCCACCCACGCCGCCGGGGTGGTCATCACCAAGCGGCCGGTGTATGAGTACGTCCCCCTGGCCACCAACGACGGCCAGCCTGTCACCCAGTACACCATGACCACCATTGAGGAACTGGGCCTTCTCAAAATGGACTTTCTGGGCCTGCGCAACCTCACCGTGCTGGACGACGCGGTGAACATGGTGCAAAAGGAGCTCCCCGGCTTCCAGCTTTCGGACATCCCCGACGACGATATGGCCGTCTATCAGATGCTGTCCGAGGGCAAGACCTCCGGGGTGTTCCAGATGGAGTCGGCGGGGATGACCGGGGTGGGGGTGGGCCTCAAGCCCCGCAGCATTGAGGACATCTGCGCCATCATCGCCCTGTACCGGCCCGGCCCCATGGACTCCATCCCCAAATTCCTGGCCTGCGCTCAGGACCCCACAAAGGTGACTTACAAGCACCCCTCTCTGGAGCCCATTCTGGCCAACACCTACGGCTGCATCGTCTATCAGGAGCAGGTCATCGAGATCTTCCGCAGGCTGGCAGGCTACTCTCTGGGCCAGGCGGACATGGTGCGCCGGGCCATGAGCAAGAAGAAGGAGAAGGATGTCCAGCGGGAGCGCAGCGCCTTCATCCACGGCGACCCCGCCCGGAGCATCCCCGGCTGTGAGGCCAACGGCATCCCGGCGGCAGTTGCCGAGTCCATCTACGACGAGATCAACGACTTCGCCCACTACGCCTTCAACAAGTCCCACTCCCTGGCCTATGCCATCGTGGCCTACCAGACCGCCTGGTTCAAGTGCCGCCACCCCAGGGAGTACATGGCGGCGCTGCTCACCTCCGTGCTGGACTCCCAGGACAAGGTGGCGGAGTATATCGCCGAATGCAAGGAAAACGGCATCGCCCTGCTCCCCCCGGACATCAACGAGTCCGGCGCGGCCTTCACCGTGTCGGGAGAAAACATCCGCTTCGGCCTGGCGGCCCTGAAGGGGGTGGGGCTGGGCTTCACCAACGCCGTGCTGGCCGAGCGGGACAAGGGGGGACCCTTCGCCTCCTTCCCGGAGTTCTGCGCCCGGATGTACGACGCGGACCTGAACAAGCGGGTGCTGGAAAGCCTGATCCGCTCCGGCTGCTTCGACCGCATGGGAGCCCGCCGGTCCCAGCTTTTAAAGGTGTATGAGACGGTGGTGGACTCCATCGCCCGGGACCGGAGGCGGAACCTGGAGGGCCAGTTCGACCTGTTTGGCGGAGGGGGGGACGCGCTGTCCATCCCCGCCGTCGTCCTTCCCGACATCCCTGAGTTCTCCCCGGTGGAGCTGATGGCCATGGAGAAGGAGACCACCGGCCTCTACCTGTCCGGCCACCCCATGGACGAGTACCGCAGGCAGGCTCAGAAATACGGCGCGGCGCCCATATCCGCGGTGATGGCGGCGGGGGAGGAGAACGGCCCCTCCCGCTTCGGCGACGGGGCCAGCGTCACCTTGGCGGGAGTGGTGGCCTCGGTGCGCACCAAGACCACCAAAAATAACTCTCTCATGGCCTATGTGATTCTGGAGGACGCCACCGGTTCCATCGAGCTGCTGTGCTTTTCCCGCACACTCACGGAGAGCGGGGCCTATCTGAAGGCCAACCTGCCGGTGGCGGTGTCGGGCCGGGTGTCGGTCCGGGACGAGAAGGCCCCCCAGCTCATGGTGGACCGGGTGATCCCCCTGTCCGGGGAGCGGAGGCGCGCGGCGGGAGAGGACGGGGAGCAGGTCTTGTGGATCAAGCTGCCCGACGGCGGCGAGCCCTTTACCTGGCTGAAAAAGCTGCTGAGCATGTTCCCCGGGGAAAATCCCGCCGTGGTCTACCTGGCGGACCGCAAAAAAAAGCTTCAGACCCAGTGCCTCCTCCATGAGGCCCTGCTGGCGGAGCTCCGGGAAACCCTGGGGGAGAAAAATGTGGTTCTGAAAGCGAAATAGCCGCACAATATGCAAGGAGACACTATGAAAAAGAGAAGAGTCCAAAGCAAAATCGGAAGGCTGCTGTTTCATCGCATGGGCATTGGGGGCGCCCTCATCATCGCCCAGATCATCCTGTATGTCATGGGGCTTCTCGTCCTGCGGGACAGCGTCATTTTTGACAAGGTGGAGTGGCTGTTCCTCGCCCTGTCGGTGCTGGCGGCTATGTGGATTGTGGGGAACAAGAGCAATCCCGGCTATAAGATCGGCTGGCTCATTATCGTGCTGGGGCTGATGCCCTTCGGATCGCTGGCCTATCTGCTGCTGGGAGGCAACCACCTGTCCGCCTTCAACCAGCGCCGCCTGGGCGTGATGGAGCGGAAAATCTATAAAAACCTCAGCGGGGAATGCGGCCGGTCCGCCTCTCTGGGGGAGCTGCTGGGGGAGGACGCCGGGTGCATGGCCCACTACCTGGAGCAGACCACCCGCTGCCCCGTCTACGGTAACACCCGCACCAAGTATTACCCGGTGGGCGACGTCTGCTACGACGATATTCTGGACGCCCTGCGGAGGGCGGAGCGGTATATATTCATCGAGTACTTTATCATCGAGGAGGGCAAGCTTTGGAACTCCATTCTGGAGATTTTGGCGGAAAAAGCGGGCCGGGGAATTGAGGTCCGGGTCATCTATGACGATATCGGCTCCATGGCCACTCTGCCCTCGGACTACCCCGCCCGGCTGGAAAAGCTGGGGGTCCATTGCCGGGTGTTCAACCGGTTTGTGCCGGTGGTGTCCCTGCGGCAGAACAACCGGGACCACCGGAAATATATGATTGTGGACGGCAAAACGGCCTTTACCGGCGGGATCAATATGGCGGACGAGTACATCAACGTCAAGCGCCGCTTCGGGCACTGGAAGGACGCTGCCATCCGGCTGGAGGGGGACGCGGTGTGGTCCATGACGGTGTCCTTCCTGGCCATGTGGGACTTTACCCACAGCGAGGAGGAGCACTTCACCCCCTTCCGCCCGGCGCCCGCCCGGGGCGGCACGGTGGGCTACGTTCAGCCCTATCACGACTGTCCCTGGGACAACGAGCCGGTGGGCCAGTCTGTGTACCTCCACCTCATCAACCGGGCCAAGCGGTACGTCTATATCACCACGCCCTACCTGGTCATCGACTATTCGCTCACCGTGGCGCTGACAAACGCCGCCAAGGCCGGGGTGGATGTGCGGATCATCACCCCCCACATCCCGGACAAAAAGACGGTATTTGAGCTGACCCGCTCCCACTATGAGGAGCTGCTGGAGGCGGGGGTGCAGATTTTTGAGTACGAGCCGGGCTTTATCCACGCCAAGAACTTTGTGGTGGATGACCGCTTTGCCACGGTGGGCACGGTGAATCTGGATTACCGCAGTATGTTCCTCCACTTTGAGAACGGCGTGCTGCTGTATGAGACGCCGTCGGTGGCCGACATCCGGGACGACTTCCTGGACACCCAGACCAAGAGCCTGATGGTCACGCTGGAGGACTGCCGCTCCATCTCCATGCCCCACCGGACCCTCCGGGATCTGCTGCGGCTGTTTGCGCCGCTGCTGTAGCTCCCAAAAGGGACCTCTGGTCAGACAAACAAAAAACAGCGGTCCGGCGGTGTCCCAGTCGTTGTCTGGGGCACTGCCGGACCGCTGTTTGATGTGAAAATGGAATGTTCCGCCTCAGCGGATGAGGCCGCAATAGTCCCGCTCTCCCTCCAAAATGGAGGCCACCACGTCTTTGGGCGTGCGGATGCGCTCCCGGCCCATGAGGAACCGGCGGCCCAGGGCGCAGTGGAGCTGGAGGGCGTGAAGCTTGAGGGTTTCGTCGGCGATGACCTCAAACTCCTGGGTGAAGCCGAAGGAGCTGATGCACAGGGTGAACATGGGCATGGCGGCGTAGCCCGCCAGATCGGGGACCAGCTCCCTCAGGAAGGCGTCCCGGAAGCCGGGACAGGTGCGGTAGACGGCCTTGGCCTCGTCGTCCCAGCGGGCGGCGAAGCGCTTCTGGTTGCAGTCCACCGTATCGTAGATGGAGGCCAGCAGGTACTGCTTGAACCCGGCGCGCTCCCCCTCGGAGGGGAAGGGCCGGAACACCGCCGAGCAGTACTGGGAGACCAGGCTGGCCAGGAAGTAGCCCAGGTCGTAGGCCATGGGCCCGGCGAAGGTGTACTCCATGTCGATGACCTTGATCTGGCTGTCGTCGGCAAAGATGTTGGAGGTGTGGATATCGGAGTGGATAAAGGCCTGGGTGGAGCTCATGTACTTGTTCCGCAGAAGGTGGGACTGGACTACCACGTCGTCCGCGAAGATATAGGGCAGAAAATGGCGGGTGAGGGCGGGGCACTGGTGGGTGGGGGTGTCCCGGAGGAAGAGCCAGTTCTCCATGATGGCCCGCATCCCGGTGTTGACAAACCGCCGGTCCAGCTCCCGGAACTCCTCGGTGTCCAGATAGAACTCGCTGGTGAAGAAGTGGTTGTCGGCCAGGAATTCGGCCACCCGCCGGGCCAGGCCGTCAATCATCACGCCCTGGGAAAGCTGGGACCGTGCGGGCTTGATATAGCTCACGTCCTCCATGAGGAACACGTGATTTTCCCGGTCCGCGTAATACACCTCTGGCACGCAGCCGGGGGTGATGGCCCGGCGCAGCTTCATGGACAGGTACTCGGAGTAATTTCGGTCCTGGGGCGGGCAGTAGCTGGCGTCGGTGGACTCCACATCGTCGTCCAGGCGCATGTTGGACCGGGCCTGCTTTAAAATCAGGGATTTCCCGCCGCCCCGCACCCGGAAGAGGTAGTTGATCAGGCCCTGGGAGTCCTCCTCGTCGTCGCCGATGGCGGACACCGACGCGCCGGCGGCGTCAAAGGCGGGATAGTGCTCCCGCAGGTAGGGGATGATGTTGTGCTTGTCCAGGACAATCATTTGACCACCGCCGTCTCCGCGCCAGGGCGCAAAAATACACTGATACAACATTTAGTATACTGTATTGGGGCCCCCTTGGACAGCGAATCCTTTGCCCTGTGATGGTATTTTTTAGCTGTCGATTTTGCAGAACAGGGGGGTGCGGCGGCGGTAGACGCACAGCCAGCGGAAGCCCAGCTCCTCCAGCAGCGCCAGGGCCTGGGGGAAGGCGGCGGCCATGAATTTGGGCTGATGGGCGTCGGCACCCAGGGTGAGCACCTCGCCCCCCAGGTCCCGGTAGAGGGCCAGCACGTCCCGCCACTGCTCCACCGTGGTCCCGCAGGAGGTGTTGAACTCGATGCCCCTGCCCTGAGCGATGACGGAGCGGAAGATCTCCGCCAGCCGGTCCCACCAGGGGCGCAGGTCCAGCCCGTACTCCTCCGGAAGGTAGCGCAGGGGGTAGATCACATGGCCCAGCACGTCCCAACCCTTTGTGCCTGTAAGCTCCTCCAGCATGTCCATATAGTCGTCGAGAATGGCGGCGCAGTCCTCCCTTTTGGCGCTCTCATGGGCCACGGTGAAAATGCCCCGGCCCCCGGCCCGGGCGCTCTGGCTGTGGAGGGAGCCGATGACGAAGTCCAGCTCGGGAATGTCCAGCGAGGCGTCCACGGCGGCGGGGTCCAGCACGCCGTTGCCCACCTCCACCCCCAGCCGGAGCTCCAGCTTCCCGGGCCAGCGGTTTCTCAGCTTCCGCCACTGAGCCAGGGAGGGGCCCCAGTCGTAGACGGTGGGCAGACGGTTTCCCTGCTGGTCCAGCAGATTCCAGTGGTCGGTGACGCAGATTTCCTGCACGCCCGCCGCCATGGCCGCCTTGGCCTGCTGGGCCAGGGTGGCGGGGGAGTCGGAGGAACAGAGGGTGTGGAAATGGTAGTCGGAGAGATACATGGGTCAAACCTCCTTGACATTTTTGGTATGCCGCTATTTTACCACAGGGGAATTGGGTCATTCAACCGCTGTTTTGGCAAATTAAGGCCGGGTCTTGCAATTCCGGCGGGAATCAGCTAAAATAAAGGACAGCGATGGGACCGGAGGAACGTCTTTTCCGGACCCGCCAAGAAAAGGAGTGAGCGCGATGAAAAGACGACTTTCCTTTGCGGTGGCGCTGGCGCTGTGCCTAAGCCTTGTGGTTCCGGCCAAGGCCGCCCCCGCCTTCCCGGACGTGCCTTCCAGCCACTGGGCGAAGGACGCCATCGCGGAGATGGCGGAACAGGGCGTGGTCCGGGGCACGGACGACGGAAAATTCCTGCCCTCGCGGGAGGTGGGCTGTTCCGACTTCTCCACCATGCTGGCCCGCATGGCCTTCCCGGAGGAGCTGGCAAAGCACACCGACACCACGGCGGGCTGGTGGCAGCCCTATGCCGACACCCTGCTGGAGGCCGGGGCTCTGGACGGCACCACGGCCAAGGCGTTTTACATCCGGCTTGAGTACCACTGGGACAAGGCGGTCACGGAGGCCCCCATGCGCCGGTACGACATGGCCCAGATCATGTACAATACCCTGAAGGTCAAGGGCGCGGCCCTGCCCGGCGAGGCGGAGCTGGCGGCGGCCAGGGCGGACATCCCCGATTTCGCCTCCGTTCCCTCGGACTACGCCGACGCGGTGGCGGCCATGTACGCCCTGGGCTGTCTGAAGGGAACGGGGGACGGCAGCTTCCAGGGCGATTGGAAGGTGGACCGGGCCCAGACCTGCGTGGTGCTCCAGCGGCTTCAGGACAAGCTGGAGACCCGCGCTCCCGACCCAGATCCCGATCCCACGGCGGAGGCCACGCCGGAGCCCGACCCGACGCCCACTCCAGAGCCTACCCCCGAACCCACACCCGCGCCCAGTCAAAACACCCCCAAACAGACCACGGTGTCGGACAGCATTGGAGTGGGACAGAAAGGCAGACTGTCTGGGCTCCCCGCCGGCGCCCAGGCCAGCTACGAGAACAAATCTCCGGACATCGTGGACGTCACCCAGGACGGCTGGATCACTGGAAAGGCCCCGGGGAAGGCCACTGTGATTGTCACCGTCAGCCGCGGCGGCGTTGTGGAGGAGATCGTCACGCTGGACCTGACAATTGAAGGCCCAGCGGCTTCCGATCCCTCCGGCCCCGACGAGCCTGCTCCCGCCTCCATTACAGAGGAGAGCGCGTATCAGGCCATCATGGCTCTGAAGGCCCAATACCCCGAGGGGATGCGCTACACCAACGACGATTCCTACTACTGCAAGGCGCTGCACATCACAGGATACGGCTGCGCGGCCTTCGCCTTTATTTGCAGCGACGCAGCCTTCGGGAACCTGCCCGGCCGGCAGCACAGGAACTTTGACCAGATCCGGGTGGGCGATATCCTGCGGGTGGACAACGACACCCACAGCGTGGTGGTGCTGGAGAAAAGGGCGGACAGCGTCATTGTGACGGAGGGAAATTTCAACTCCTCCATCCACTGGGGCCGCGAGATCACCCGCCAGGAGCTAGAGCGGGGGAATTTTGTGGTGACTACCCGTTATCCATAGAAAACTCCCGCCGCGGCGAGCGTCCCTCAGGAGAGGGATAACGCCGGAATATGCACAGGAAACCCGCCGGCCCTTGAAAACCAGGGCCGGCGGGTTTTTACGGCACAGGTCAAAAAGGCGCGGACGCCTTTCCACATTTGAGCCCGAGAGCCGCGCCCCCCAAAAAGCGGGAGAGGGATTCTTTATAAATTCCCACTTGACAGTCCCATGTTTAAGTGATATATTTATCTCGTTATCTTAAGATAAATATATCACTTTCTTTGGAGGGAACCGTCATGGAAAAAAGTAAAATAAAAACTGTTGTCATTCTGGGCGCAATCGTGGTGGTGCTGCTGGCGGCGGCGTGCTTGTACTCCATCCTGTTTAACGATTGGCGGCTGGTGGCCCTTATGGATTTTTCGGAGTATGTGTTCAGGCCCCAGGACTTGCCTATGATACTCTCCGGCGCCCTGCTTGTCCTGTATGTGATTTATTTGTGCGTACTGTTTTGCGGCGCCGCAATCGCCGGAAGCCGGAGGACACGGGAGACCAACACCACCCGGAAGCTGAACCCCAAGCTGGGCCTGCTGGGCTTTGCCGGATTCCTGGGCTTTTTGGGCTTTTGGTCCTACAGCGAGTTTCAGGATATCACGCCCTTTATTTTCTTCGGGTTTTTTGGCTTTTTCGGCTTCTTTTATGAGGGAAAGATGTCCAGCACCCTTATGGATGAGCGGTTTGTGGAAAACAAGCTCCGGGGGGAGGCGGCGGCCCATCGGGTAACGCAGGTCATCCTCCTCCTGACCCTGATTCTGCTGAGCCGCGGGCCGCTGCTGGGGAACCTGGAATACAACCTGATTGCCGTGCTGATCGTGCTCTCCCTGACCTACGCGCTGGACCTGTTCCTCAGCGAATACCTGCTCTACCGCTATGACCGCTCCGAGCAGCTGGACGAGGGCGGGGAAGACTGACCATGCCGGACTTTGAATGCAGGCTGAAAAAATACCGCCAGCTCAAGGAGCTGACCCAGGAGCAGCTGGCCCAGCGGGTGGGGGTGCGGCGGGAGACCATCATGCGGCTGGAAAAGGCCCAATACAACCCCTCCCTCAAGCTTGCGGTAGATATTTCCAGGGCAGTGGACGCCCCTATTGAGGAAATTTTCATTTTTCCGTAATTTTTTGGAGAATTTTATTCCAGCCGTCTTTTCAAATCCCCTCCTCCGTGGTATGATGGTACCGCGAAGGAGGGGATCGCTATGAACGTGCCCGAGCACTATGACAGCGACATCCTGTTCTTTTTTGACGGCAGGCCGGAGCAACTGGCCCTCTATCGGGCGCTGTTTCAGGCGCTGGAGGCGGCCTTTCCAGATGCCTCGGTGAAGGTACAAAAAAGCCAGATCAGTTTTTACGGGCCCCGCCTATTCGCTATGGCCTCCCTGCCCAAGCGGAAAAAGGCCCCCGGCATTGTGGTATCCTTCGGCCTGGGGCGGCGGGAGCCCTCCCCCCGTGCCGGGGCGGCGGTGGAGCCCTATCCAAACCGCTGGACCCACCATGTGGCCGTGACCGGGGCGGAGGAGATCGACGGCCAGCTGCTGGGCTGGCTCGGCGAGGCCTGGGCGTTCAGCCGGGACAAGGGAAGGGGGAGGGCGTCATGATCCGCATTGCCATCGCCGAGGACGACTTCCAGTGCTTTGCCCAGCTGGAGCAATTCATCAGCGACTACGGCCGGGAGACGGGCCGGGCCTTCCAGGTGGTCCACTACGACAACGGCGAGGACCTGGTGGAGCGCTATCAGCCGGAATTTGATCTGATCCTGATGGATGTGGAAATGCCCTTCATGGACGGCATGACGGCGGCGGGCTACATCCGGGAAAAGGACCCGGAGGTGGTCATCGTCTTTGTCACCAATCTGGCCCAATACGCCATCCAGGGGTACGCGGTGAACGCCTTGGACTATATTTTAAAGCCGGTCAATTATTTCTCCTTCTCCCAGCGCCTGGGCCGGGCGCTGCAATACGTGAAGAAGAAGGAGGGCGCCTGCGTCACCGTGGCGGTGAAGGGGGGCGCCATCAAGCTGGAGGTGGACGGCATCTTTTACATCGAGCGGCTGGGCCGCCAGCTCATGTTTCACACCCGCTCCGGCATACACGCCTCCACCGCTACCCTCCAGCAGGTGGAGGAGGCCCTGGAGGGCAAGGGCTTTGCCCGGTGCAATAAGGGGTATCTGGTGAATTTGGAGCACGTGGACGGTATTCAGGACGGCTGCGCCATGGTCCGGGGGGACAGGCTGCTCATCAGCCGGGGCCGCCGGGGCCCCTTCCTGGAGGCGCTGGCCGACTGTGTGGGAGGTGTTCAGCCGTGAAAACTGTCTACCTCTCAGATATCCCCCGGATCGCCACCGCCGTCGCCGAGTGGTGCGCCTGCCTCATCGTCATGGAGCGGTATCCCCGGCGGTACGGCGGGCCCCGGCTGTGGGGGATACTGGGGGCCGCGCTGGCGGTTCAATGCCTGTTCCTCACCCTGACCGACCGCCTTCCCCTCCTGCTCTGGGTTCCCTGCATGATTGTGGCGGTGGGGCTGATGTTCACCCTGACCGCCCTGTGCTGCGACATGCCTCTGACCACGGCGGGCTACTGCACCATCCGGGCCTTTCTGCTGGCGGAGTTCGCCGCTTCCCTGGGCTGGCAGCTCTATTCCTATGCCCAGTACTCCCTGGGCTGGCAGGAGGCGGGAATGCGCAAAAGCCTCCTGTTCCTGGGGGTGCTGGCGGCGGTATACGCCCTGGTATTCTGCGGGGCGCGCTGGCTGGAGGGGCGGCGGGAGGACCCCCGCACCGCCATGGCCTTCCGGCTTCGGGAGCTGTGGAGCCCCATTCTCATCGCGCTGGTGTGCTTTTTTCTCAGCAACCTCAGCTTCGTGTACCGCGACGCCCCCTTCACCGGCTCAGAGCTCACCGATATTTACAACACCCGGACGCTGGTGGACCTGGCCGGCGTGGTGATGCTCTACGCCTACCATGTCCAGCGGTGCGAGCTGTACGTGCAGCGGGAGCTGGGCGCGCTCCAGAGTGTGCTGGAAAACCAGTATAATCAGTACCGGCTGTCCCGGGAGAGCATTGATGTCATCAATCACAAATACCACGACCTGAAGCACCAGATCGCCGTCCTTCGGGCGGAGCCGGACGCGGCCCGCCGCAGCGCCTATCTGGACGGAATGGAAGAGGAGATCCGGGACTATGAGGCCCAGAACAAGACGGGCAACTCGGTGCTGGATACGGTGCTCACCGGAAAGAGCCTGTACTGCGCCCGGCACAGCATTGAGCTGACCTGCGTGGCCGACGGGGCCCGGCTGGAGTTTATGGATGTGATGGACATCTGCACCATCTTCGGCAATATTTTGGACAACGCCATTGAGTGCGAGCTGTCCATCAAGGACAAGGGGCGGCGGCTGATCCACATGGCAGTGTACGCCAAGAAGGACTTTCTGGTCATACGGTGCGGAAACTACTGCCCGGAGCCGCTGAAGTTCCAGAACGGCCTGCCCGTCTCCACCAAGGCGGACAAGACGTACCACGGCTACGGCATCAAATCCATCCGGCACGCCGCCGACAAATACGGCGGGACCGTCACCCTTCATGACCGGGACGAATGGTTCGAGATCACCGTTATGGTGCCCCTCCCGGCGGGGACGGGGGCGGCATAAAAAACAGCGTCCCTCCGGTGTGGTCCGGAGGGACGCTCGGTTTTGCCGGAAAAGCCTTGGCAAGCTGTCTGCTGTTTTACAACGGCAGCAGCACCCGGTACATCATCACAAAATGGGCTATGGAGCCCAGCAGGATAAACACATGGAATACCTCATGGCAGCCGAACCGGGGGTTGTTCCGGCCCGGCCATTTCAGGGCGTACAGCACGCCGCCCACGGTGTACAGTACGCCGCCCGCCAGCAGCCACGCCACGCCACGCATCCCCAGCACCAGCCACAGGGGATAGATGGCGAAGATGGCCAGCCAGCCCATGGCGATATAAACGGTGGAGGTCAGCGCCCGGGGGCAGTTGATCCAGGTGAGGCTCATCACCACGCCGGCGATGGCCAGGGCCCAGATGACGCCGAACAGGGTCCAGCCCCAGACGCCCCGCAGCGCAGTCAGGCATATGGGGGTGTAGGACCCGGCGATGAGAAAATAGATGGACGCGTGGTCCAGCTTGCGCAGGGCGATCCGCTTGGGCACCGTCGTGTTGACGCAGTGGTACAGGGTGGACGCGGTGTACAGCGCCGTCATGGACAGGCCGTAGATGGTAAAGGACACCACCTTCCACAGGTCGCCTTGAGCGGCCGCGCCTGCCACCAGCATCATGGCGGCCAGCACCCCCATTACCGCCCCCACTCCGTGGGTGATGGCGGACCAGGGACGCAGGCCGTCGTAGGGGTCGCGCCCTTTTTCCACCGGGCGGGCCTTGCGGCGGGGAAGGCTGTCAAAGGGATCGCGATATAATGCCTGTGCCTGCTCCATGATGAGGCACCACCTTTCTCACAATGTCTTGATGATTATAGTATAATGCAAACAGTTTGAAACGTCAAGTCGAAAACCGTGAAATATAATTATTAAAATTATATTAACAAATATTAGGCGTTAAACCGCTTCAGCCCGTGGAAACAAGGGATTGAATTCGCGGACAAAATGGGGTATAATATGGTCACATAAAGGAAAAATGCGCCGGAGGAACGCCCGGCGCTCCCTTGAGGGGGACGGCTATGGAAAACTCGTTGGGCTTATATCTGCACATTCCATTCTGCCGGAGCAAGTGCGACTACTGCGACTTTTACTCCCTGGCCGGACAGGACGACCGGATGGACAGCTATCAGCAGGCGCTGCTGCGGCAGATCACGGAGACCGCGCCGCGGGCCAAAAAGCAGGTGGTGAACAGCGTCTACATCGGCGGCGGCACGCCCACCTGGTACGGGGAAAAGCGCTTGCTGGAGCTGATCGCGTTGGTGCGGAAACGGTTCAGCCTGTCCAAGGACGTGGAGTTTACCCTGGAGGCCAACCCGGACAGCGTAGAGGAAAAAATGCTCCGGCGCCTGCGCCGGGCAGGGGTGAACCGTCTGTCCCTGGGGATGCAGTCCTCCTGTGACCGGGAGTTGGCCGCTGTGCACCGTCCCCACACCTTCCGGCAGGTGCAGGACGCGGTGGAAGCCGCCCGCAAGGCCAAGATCAAGAACCTGAATCTGGACCTGATCTATGGTCTGCCCGGCCAGACGGAGCAGAGCTGGCGTGCCTCAGTGGAGGCGGCCCTGGCGATGGAACCGGAGCATTTGTCCTGCTATGGCCTGACGGTGGAGGAGGGCACCCCGCTGGCCCGGCGCGTGGAGGCGGGAGAGCGGCTCCCGGACGACGACGAACAGGCGGAGCGCTACCTGTGGACGGTGGAGCGGCTGGCCCAGGCCGGTTTTGAGCAGTACGAGGTGTCCAATTTCTCCAAGACCGGCTTCCAGTCCCGGCACAATCTCAAATATTGGATGGGCCGGCCTTACGTGGGGCTGGGCGCGGCGGCCCACTCCGACTTTGGCGGCTGCCGGTACTCGTTTGTCCGGGATGTGGAGGCGTATATCCGGGGCGTCATGGGCGACAGCAGGCTGTTGGACGAGATGGATGAAATTCCTCAGCGGGAGCGGGGCAATGAATACCTGATGCTTCGCCTGCGCACCACCCACGGCATTGAGGAGTGGGAATACAGGCGGGAATACTATATGAATTTTGATCCAATTGCCGCCAAACTTTCAGAATACGAGCAGAAGGGCTGGGCGGTACAGGTAGGCCGCCGATGGCATTTTACCCCGCAGGGCTTTTTGTTATCCAACCGGCTGATCGGAGAACTGATGGAGTGTCAAGAGGTGGAAACACTGGCCAACACGCTGGAACTCATTCGGGGCGGACGCCTTCCCCAGAAAAATCAATAAGCAAACCGCCGGCGGCTATCCATAGGATACCCCCGCCGGCGGTCAAAGCTATGGGCGCCATATTTTTAAGAGCAAAAATTTGTCCTTGTACGGGAAAAGGAATACTTGACAAATTGGGATCTGAGCACTATAATATAACAGGTTGATTCCGCAGGGCTTGATATATTGCGGGCGGAATTGATCTGACAGGCGGATGTGCTGGAACTGGTAGACTGGCTAGCTTGAGGTGCTAGTGGCTTATGGCCGTACGGGTTCGAGTCCCGTCATCCGCACCATGTCGAGTGTTCATAACGCAACTGAACACTCGTATGTAAAGGAACAGTCGAAAGGCTGTTCCTTTGCTATTTCTATGGGGTGGTCTGCCCCGGTGGAGCGGCTTTCGGGCTGCTCCCTTTTCTTTACCCGGCCTTACCGACAAGGTACTCAATAGCTACACCCTGGCGGCTGTCCAGCACCACGTTCTCCGGGTATTCCTCTACCTCCGGCAAATCCAGGACGCCGATGAAGTTATAGTGGATCACGATGCGCTGCGTCCTGTTCTTTCCCCTGCCCTGGGTCTGGTACACGTCGATGCGCTCTACAAGCTCATGCAGGATGGTGGGCGTCAGCGTTTTCATCTCCATGAACTTCCGCACCGCTTTCAAAAACTGCTCTTTGCAGAAAGCCCGGTCGTTCTCCCTGTCACACTGGCGCTGCAATTCCTCAATGTCCTTTTTGAGCTGCTGCTGTTCCTCGTCGTACCGCTGGGACATTTTCATAAAGCGTTCATCCGTCAGCTTACCCGATACATTGTCCTCCTAAAGATTGTCAACGCCAATCTGAAATTGTAAGAAAACGCCGAAGAAATTTTGTAGTTTTTC
>CAJTLI010000036.1 GCA_910577525.1 uncultured Oscillospiraceae bacterium
CCGGGCTCTTTTTCGCCCTATTGGGAGTCTATCTTTTTTTCGCCTCCTCCGCCACAAAACTACATTTTTTCCTCGGCGTTTTCTTTCATTTTATCACTGGCGCTGACATAGACGGCCAGCTCACCAGGGCAAAGGCCGAGGATAAAAATTTCATTAGGGAAAGGGAACGTGTTTTTCAAGGGATCATATTTTTGTCGCCGACTCAACCGATTTCACCGCCCTTCGTATGCTGCTCTACCCACTGAATAAATTTTTCTTTGGGCACCACGATTCGATTGCCGATTTTGAGGACAGGGAAATCTGCTTCGTGCATCAATTCATAGCTGCTGGACGGAGCGATGCCCAGCACCTTCGCCACTGTTGCCGCATTGAGAAACAGTGGCAGGTCGTCATAGCTTTTGTACTCAGATAATTTCATTGGCGTTTCCTTTCATAAAATTTTGTTGGCCACGCGCCGTACACCTTCCTGCCCCAGAATCTCGCTGCGGCGTTCTCACCCTGTTGGCACGCTCATCCCGTGTGGGAGTCTTGGCGGTGCTTCGTCCAGGGAGTATGTACTCCGGCGGTGGGTATTTACTTGTCAAAGTTCATCTGCCCCTTCCCTTTGGGACAGCTCCATGATAAAATAACCGCAGAGAGTTTTACATCAGGAAGTGATCTTTGTGGAAGATACAGATCAGGTGGTATTTTACGAGCCACGGCTGTTGCTGGTGGAGGTGGGTGAGGGGCGTTTTTCCACCGTGCTTCAGCATGGGGACGGAACGGTGGAGCGTCTGCCTGTTACCACACCCGCTAGGGACTTGATCGCCGCCGCGGAGATCAACTACTGGCCATACCGCCGGGAAATCAAACGGTTGCGGGACGACCATCCGCTGTTCGCGGCGCGGCTGGACATTCCGGTGGCGGACTTTGAGAACTTTATGACAGAGGCGCTGCTTCTGCCGTCCATGCTCCAGAAGATCGACCCAGTGGGCTTTTTTGCGCTGGGGGTCTTGCTGGATCAGGTATTGCAGAGGGAGGACGATGGCAACGCGTTGTTCTTGCTGGACGCGGCACAGGAGTTGCTGCACGTGCTGGAGGAGCCGATCTGCACACAGATCTACCTGCGAAATATTCTGGAGATGGCCTTTGACGGGAGGGAGCGGGCCATCCAGAAGGAACGCTTTGAGAAGCTGTGCCAGATCTATCCGCAGATTGGAAGGCTGTGCGATCCCGCCAGTCTGCCTGATGTAGAGCAGGGACAGAGGGTGTTCAGGGCCAATTCAGTATTTGGGCTGCGGATGCTGGAGCTGGCACTCTACTTCCAACAGGACAAGCAGCGCATTGCCCGGCGCGACTACTGCTGGGGTTGGTTTATCCCCAAGACGAAAAAAGTCACCCGGTGCTGTGACCGGGTGACGGAGGAGTTTTTACAGCGGATCGACACCACCCATGAGCTGGGCAGTTACGAAGCGGATAAGGCAGAGTTGGTGGAGGAGACGGTCTGGCAACGCCGGGGGGGCTGGTGACTTTAGCTTTGATCCAGAAACGTATTATCCAGAAATGATACAGGTGCTTGATTTGGGCGCGGCGGAGCCGAAGTGGGAGATATATACAGCGGATCATCTGCGGAAACAGGAGCAGCAGGGGCATCAGAGTTTGCGGGAGAAACATGGGAAACGATAAGGGGGGACGAGGAGTGAAGAACATAGCCATCGTGGAGGACGAAAATGCCGCCGCTGAGCATCTTACGGCATACATACAGCGGTACGCCGCCGAGTTTGGCCAGCAATTCAATATCACCCGGTTTTATGACGGTGAGGAGTTCCTTCAAAACTATAAGTCCGTTTATGCGGTGGCGTTTCTGGATATTCAGATGCCGCGGAAAAACGGCATGGACGCCGCCGTGGAACTGCGCCGGCACGACAAAAATGTGTCGATCATCTTCATCACAAACCTGGTGCAGTACGCTCTGAAGGGATACGAGGTAGACGCGGTGAGCTTTTTGCTCAAGCCGGTGAGCTACTACGATTTTTCCCTGAAATTCAAAAAGGCACTGGATATCTACCTGATGAACGAGGAGCGCAGCTTTACGGTGAACGCCCCAGGCGGGCTGTGCCGCATCTCCACGGACAAGCTGATGTATGTGGAGATTATCAAGCACCGGCTCCACTACCACCTGATCGACGATGTGATCGAGATGACCGGTGTGCTGTCTACTGTGGAGCAGGAGCTGGGTTCCTACGGATTTCTGCGCTGCAACACCTGCTACCTGGTCAATCCAAAGTTTATCGTGCGTGTAAAGGGGGCCGAGGTGCAGGTGGGGGACCGCACCCTCCAGATCAGCCGCCCCAGGCGGGCCGCGTTTATGGAGGGGCTGACCAACTGGTACGCCGGGGCAGGAGGTGGGAACCATGGCTGAGGTCAACGTGATCTATCAAAAAATCATCCTGGAATTCCTGTTTGAGCTGTATGTGTTCTACGCCCTTGCCACGCGAAAGCTGAATCGGGCTCCCCGATTCTGGATACGGACTTTGGCCGGAGCCGGCGCGGTTTTGGCACTGGCCTATGGCGCGGCCTTCTTCTACCGCGCCGTGGGCGGGACGGCACTGGGGCGCATCACCGTCTACGTGTTCCTGTTCGCCGCCGCCACGGCCCATCTCCGGCTGTGCTTTGATGAAACCTTCCCCACTGTCCTGTTCTGCGCCAGCGTGGCCTACGCCGCCCAGAATCTGTGCTATAAGCTGTATCTGATCCTTTGGTGCGGGGGGGAGGCCTTGCGCGGGTACGACGGCTGGGGTCCCAGATTTGATCTCTATTATCATGTGCTGTATTACGCCTTTTTTGCCCTGGCGGCTGCGGCGGTCTACTTCCTCTTTATCCGGGGGATGCTGCGGCATATGTCCGGCGGGCGGCTGGACCACCATATGCTGGCCATTGCCATCCTGGCGCTGAGTATCACCGTCATCCTGTGCTCGGTGGAGGATGTTTACTTCTCTCATCTGAGTGTGGGCCGGGAAAACCGATTCGAGCTGTGGGATCACTATGTTCTACGGCAGGCGGGTAATCTGTTTTCGGTGATGAGCTGCACGGTGGTGCTGCTGCTCACTTCCCGGACGGTGGAGCGGCGGGAGCTGCGTCAGGAGCTGGAATACCTCCAGCACGCCGTCCGTCAGAGCGAGCGGCAATACGAGATTTCCCGGGACACCATCGACTTGATCAATGTGAAGTGCCATGACATCCGCTATAAGCTGGGAGCCCTGGCGGTCCAGGGGGAACAGGTGCGCCCTGAGGCGGTGGCCGATCTCCAGAAAAGCATTTCCATCTACGACGCCAAGGTGGAGACGGGCAACCAGTTTTTAGACGTCCTGCTGACGGAAAAGAGCCTTTACTGCGAACAGAACGGCATCACGTTTTCCTGCATGGCGGACGGGGCCAGGCTTACCTTTATGGACGACGGCGACCTGTACTGCCTGTTCGGCAACATCATCGACAACGCCCTGGAAGCGGTCAAGGCTATTAAGGAGGAGCAGCGGCGGGTCATAAACCTAGTGATGAAGGCGCGGGGCAATATGCTCGTGATCCAGTCGGACAACTACTTTGACGGGGAGCGCGCTTTTGAGGGCGGCCTGCCCGTCACCACCAAGGCAGACCGGAACTACCACGGGTTCGGGATGCGGAGCATTCGGATGATCGTCCACAAATATGAGGGGGAGCTGACGGCCTATGTGGCGGACGGGATTTTCCACCTGAATATTTTGTTCAGTCTTGCCACATAAAAGAACAATTTGGAAGAAAATTGCTCCGTGCTTGTGACCGGGCTGCAAAGTAAGTAAAAATTGTGCAGTTTAAGGAACGCCCGTTGCCAGCGGGCGTTCCCTTTATTATATTATTGCCAGAAAGAGCGATGTGCGGCGTGAATCCTTTGTAGCATACGTAAAAATCCAGGCCGGGTACGTCCGGTTTGAGCATACGGTCACAAAGCGCGGCAACGCGATGTGAATAAAAAGTGAGAAGGAGAACCGAGCGATGAAAAAGAAGATTCTTGCAATGCTGCTGGCCTTGACCATGGCCGCAGCACTGGCGGCCTGCAGCCCCGCCGCCAATCAGCCCAGCAGCACCCCCAGCTCCGATCCTACTTCCAATCCCACCCCCGGTGCTTCATCGGCCCCCTTTGAGGCCGCTATGCTGGCCGACTTTGCCAACGGCCCGGCGGCGGACGGCAGTGTCTTTGCCTCCGACGGCTGGTCCAACGGCAGCGTGTTTAACGTGTGGTGGAAGGGCGACATGGTTACTTATTCCGACGGCCAGCTCCACCTGGGCATTGCCGACGCCAACGGCGAGGTGGAGCAGGGCTACTATGGCGGCGAGGCCCGCACGGGGCTGTACTACGGCTATGGCGACTACATCGTAAAGATGAAGCCCTCCAAGGCGGAGGGCACCGCCAGCACCTTCTTCACCTGCACCGGCCCCTACGACATCAACGCGGAGGGCAACCCCAATCCCTGGGACGAGATCGACATTGAGTTTTTGGGCAAGGACACCACCGGGGTTCAGTTCAACTATTTTGTGGACGGCCAGGGCGGCCACGAGTACTGGTACGACCTGGGCTTTGACGCCTCCGAGGAGTTCCACGAGTACGGCTTCCGCTGGAGCGAGGACGCGATCACCTGGTATGTGGACGGCGAGGCTGTTTACACGGTGAATGCCAGCGCGGATAACCCGCTGCCCTCCACCCCGGGCCGCATTCTGATGAACCACTGGTGCGGCACCCCCGACGCCGAGGGCTGGATGGGCAAATATGAGCTTTCCGACGCCACCGCCGACTACCAGTGGGTCAAGACCTCCGCCACCGGCCGCGAGCTGGTTCCCAGCGAGGACGGCGAACAGGACGGCGCCATGGACGGCCTGGACGTGAGCTTCGCCAACGGCGCGGCGGCGGACGGCAGCGTCTTTGCCTCCGACGGCTGGTCCAACGGCAGTGTGTTCAACGTGTGGTGGAAGGGCGACATGGTTACTTATTCCGACGGCCAGCTCCACTTGGGCATCTCCGACGCCAACGGCGAGGTGGAGCAGGGCTACTATGGCGGCGAGGCCCGCACCGCCCATCACTACGGGTACGGCGAGTACTCCGTCAGCATGAAGCCCTCCAAGGCGGAGGGCACCGCCAGCACCTTCTTCACCTGCACCGGCAATTACGACATCGGCCTGGACGGCAATCCCAACCCCTGGGATGAGATCGACATCGAATTTTTGGGCAAGGACACCACCGGCGTCCAGTTCAACTACTATGTGAACGGCCAGGGGGGCCACGAGTACTGGTACGACCTGGGCTTTGACGCCTCCGAGGAGTTCCACGAGTACGGCTTCCGCTGGGCGGAGGATTCCATCACCTGGACCGTGGACGGCAAGGACGTGTACACGGTGGAAGCCAGCGAGGAGACCCCCCTGCCCTCCACCCCGGGCCGCATTCTGATGAATTACTGGTGCGGCACCCCCGACGCGGAGGGCTGGATGGGCAAATATGAGCTCAGCGACGCCACCGCCGACTACCAGTGGATCAAGACCACCGCCACCGGCATCAGCCTGGACGGCTGACAGCCTGCGATTTGTGTGCCCCGCCCCAAAGGGGCGGGGCACGGACGGATTGAATGAGTGTAGAATGATATGGGATATCTGACAGCTCTTGCCATTATTTTTATTTCCATCTGGTGCTGTTTCTTTCTCCTGCTGTTCCATTACGGCGTATTTGCCCTGATTGGCGTGTTCAAGCGAACGACCTATCCCAAGACAGGCCGCCTGCTGAAGTATGGCGTTGTCATTGCCGCCCGTAACGAGGAGGCGGTGATCGGCTCCCTGCTGGACAGCATTCGGGCAAGCGAATACCCGCAGGAAAAACTGGCGGTGTTTGTTGTGGCCCACAACTGTACCGACCGCACCGCTCAGATCGCCCGGGCGCACGGGGCCAACGTCTATGAGTATGACAACCCGGCGGAACGCACGGCGGGCTATGCCTACCGCTATCTGTTTGAACGGATCAACGCCGAGTGGGGAGACGCGGGGATGGACGGCTTCTTCATTATCAACGCCGACAATGTGCTTTCTCCCAGTTACATTTCCAAAATGAACGACGCCTTTGTGGCCACAGGCGGGGAACACGTCATCACCTCCTACCGCAACTCCCGCAACTTCGGCAGCAACTATATGTCCTGCCTGTACGGCATTTACTTCATCTCCGCCTGCCGCTTTGAGGCCCGGGGGCGCACGGTGTGCGGATGCAGCACCCGGGTGTCCGGCACCGGATACCTGTTTCCGCCCCGGCTGGTGGAACACGGCTGGGAGTATGTCACCCTCACCGAGGATTGGGAGTTCACCGCCGACCAGCTTGCCCGGGGGTGCAAGGTGCTCTACTGCGACGAGGCGGAGTTTTTCGACGAGCAGCCCCTCACGGTGAAGGTGATGCTCCGCCAGCGGCTGCGCTGGGCCCGGGGGCACATGATCGTCTTTTTCACCCGGTTCCGGACGCTGATGAAAAGCCTGTTTTCCAGAGGAAACGAGCTGGACGGGCGGCGGCGGTTTTCCGTGTTCGACATTTCCGCCAGCATCCTGCCTCTGGGCGTGATCAGCGTAGTCCTGCTGCTGGTCCAGCTGGGGTGCATCGCCCTGTGCCCTCTGTTCGGGTATGACGCGGGGCGGGTGTGGCGGATTTACGGGCTGATCTCCCTGGCGCTGTTTGCGCTGTCCTATGCCCTCACTATGCTGGGCGCGGTGCTGCTGATTTTCCTGGAGCGGCAGCGCATCCGGGATGTGGGCGGGAGCAAGCTGGCGGCGGCAGTGCTGCTGTGGCCCTTTTTCCTGCTGGTGAATGTATTTTTGGACGTGGCCGCGCTGTTTCTGCGGGATCTGGAGTGGAAGGCCATCCCCCATGTGGGCGCCGACCCCTGGAGCGCCCCCCGGCGGCGGAGCGTCTGTGAGCGAGATCCAATCAAACGATGATTTAGGAGGGTTCCCTGTGGCAAAAGAAAAAAGCAACAAGAAAAAGTTGAGCGCGAAGGCGTTTACTGCCATTGTCGCGCCCCTGCTGGCCGTTCTTCTGGCGTTTTCCATTGTGCTGTCCGTGGTGACCACCTCCCGGTTTGACCTGGTGCTCCGGGACATCTTCGGCGAAACGGATTTCAGCGGCGGCGGGCCGGATCATGGCGTTGACGCGGCCTACTACACCCGGGACATCGCCGACTCCAAAGAGCTTCAGGCCGCCGAGCAGGCCTACGCCCGCAAGGCGGGCGCGGAGGGCTTTGTGCTCCTCTACAACCGGGCGGAAGATGGCAAGGGCCTGCCCGTGGCGGCGGGCTCCAAGCTGAGCCTGTTCTCCACCTCCTCGGTGGATCTGCTGGCCGGCGGCACCGGCTCCGGCGTGTCCACCATCTCCAGCGATATGCGCACCGCCCTCACCGAGCAGGGCTTTGCGGTCAACGAGGCACTGTGGAAGTTCTACAGCGACAACCACGGGAGCTATACCCGGGGCGGCGGCTCCATCATGTACGGCGGCGCGGAGGACTGGACCATCAAGGAGGCCCCCGTCTCCGCCATCCCCGATGCCGCCAAGAGCGAGGCGGAGGGCACTATCCCCGTGTTTTTCCTGGCCCGAACCGGCGGCGAGGGCCGGGATCTGGGCCGCTACATGGGCGAGTGGACCAATGTGGCCGGGGACAAGGAGAAGCATTACCTGGAGCCCAACTCTGTGGAGCTGGAGGTCATCCAGTACCTCAATGACACCTTTGACAACGTAATCCTGGTGGTCAACACCAATAACGCCTTCGAGCTGGGCTGGGTGGCGGACTATCCCAGCATCACATCGGTGCTGTGGGCCCCCGGTGCCGGAGGCGACACCTGCCGTTCCATCGCCGATGTGCTCAGCGGGGCGGTGAACCCCTCCGGCCATCTGGTGGACACCTTCGCCTATGACGCCTTCTCCTCCCCCGCCATGCAGAACATGGGGGACATGATGCTGGTCAACGGCGGGCAGGACGTAGAGGCCGCCGTGTTCTACGACGAGGGCATCTACGTGGGCTACAAGTACTACGAGACCCGCTACTTTGACAAGGCGCTGGACCAGGGCAATGCCGGCGACTACGATTACGCTGCCACCGTGCAGTACCCCTTCGGCTACGGCATCTCCTACACCACCTTTGAGTGGTCTGACTTTAAGATAGGCCAGATGGACGCTGACGGCAATATTGAACTCAGCGTTACCGTGAAGAATACCGGCGCGGCCGCTGGCCGGGACGTGGTGCAGGTCTATCTCAACGCACCCTACACGGATTACGACAAGGCCAACCACATTGAGAAGTCCGCCGTCACCCTGGTGGGCTTTGAAAAGACCGGCGAGCTTCAGCCCGGCCAGTCTGAGAGCGTCGCCGTCACCGTCAACCGGAAGGATTTCATCTCCTACGACGACGTGAACGCCAAGACCTACATCCTGGAGGCGGGGGACTACCTCCTCACCGCGGCGGAGAACGCCCACGCTGCCGCCGACAACTTCCTGGCCTACGGCGGCCAGACCGTGGAGCCCCTGTTCGGCGGGGCGGACGCCTCCTTCGTGGGTAAGTGGACCTACGACTACAGCGGCAACGGCGGGGTGGATAATGTAACCTACGCCAAATCCCTCACCGGCGTGGACGTGACCAACCAGTTTGACCACGCGGTATACGACGAGCTCACCCCCCGGGACCAGTACCTCACCCGGCAGGACTGGACCGGCACCTTCCCCCAGACCCACGGGGATCAAGACGGCAAGCGGCAGAGCCCCTTCAGCGAAAAGAACGGCTTCACCTGGGAGGTGGAGGTGTCCGACGCCATCCGGGACGCCATCAAGGCCAAGGGCGTGGGCGCGTCCTTGAACCCCATGACCGAGGAGGAGGCCGCCGCCATGGCGGGCCAGTATGGGCAGAAGGGTGATCTGGAGCTCATCGACTTCCGGGGCCGGGATTATGACGAGGTGGAGGCCGAGGGCGGCTGGGACGCCCTCATCGACCAGATGGACACCAGTGAGCTGGAGACCATCATCCGCAACGGCGGCTACCAGACCCTGGGCTCCGCCAACATCGCCAAGCCCCGGGCCATCGACTACGACGGCCCCTCCGGGCTGAACGAGGGCGGCATTACCCATGAGCCCTATTCTATCACCTACCCCTGTGCTACCAACCTGGCCGCCAGCTGGGACCGGCAGAATTCCTACCTCCATGGCTACTATGTGGGTGAGGACGCCTTGGCCGCCGATGGCAACTGGGGCAACCACCAGTATGTGGGGCTTATCACCGGCTGGTACGCCCCCGCCATGAACATCCACCGCACGCCGTTCGCCGGACGCAACTTCGAGTACTACTCCGAGGACGGCTTCATTTCCGGCGAATTCGCCCTTGAGGCGTCGGTGGCCTGCTCTGAAAAGGGCGTATACGCCTACATCAAGCATTTCGCACTCAACGACCAGGAGGACCACCGCAGCCATGTGGCCACCTTCTCCAATGAGCAGGCCATCCGGGAGATCTACCTCAAGCCCTTCCAGACCTGCATTGAGGAGCGGGGAACCACCCCCATCAAGGTTCAGGAGTACGACGCGACCTCCCAGTCCTACACCGAGAAAACGGTGGAGATTCCCGCTGTCATGGCGGTCATGTCCTCCTTCAACCGCATCGGCTGTACTTGGGCAGGGGGCAACTACAACCTGCTCACCGGGGTGCTGCGCAACGAGTGGGGCTTTGACGGCACCGTCATCACCGACTACGACGGCGGCGGCGTCATGGACACCGAGCAGTGCGTCCGGGCCGGGGGCGATTTGAAGCTGACCGGCTTTGAGGTGGACGCGCCCATCGACGTGAGCAATCCCGCCTCCCAGTACTTTGCCCGGCAGGCCATCAAGCACATCCTGTACACCACGGTGAACTCCAACGCCATGAACGGCATCGTCCACGGCACCTCCGTGGGTGAGCTGCCCTTTGCCAACTATTACTTTATCCTGATCGGTGAGGCGGTGGTGGCTGCGGGCCTGATTGTGTGGGGTGCGGTTGCCATCGTGCGGCGGTGGAAGAAAGAGAAGGCCGGGAACTGACCGCATCTGAGACATACGAAAAGAACGCCGGAATGCCGGTGATTCTATCATCCTCATTCAGCGGCAGCCGGGCTCCGTAAGGGGCCCGGCTGTTGCTTATCGAAAGGCCGGTAGAATTTTCCTGCTCCTTTTTTGTTTGTACCAGCGCACACGCTGCTCTGAGAATAAGGGCTGATTTATGGCCTTGAAAATCTCCATTATCTGTTTCAGACCTGCCATTCTCGTGACAATTTCTGCTTGCTTTGTACGGCCGGGAACTCCTTGACCACATATTTGCCCACAGACAGAGAAAAACTGGCCCACCGGGGGTGTCCCGGTGGGCCGCAGTTCTCAGCTTGCTCTATTCTCTGCCCTCAGCCGCTCCTTTTCTGCGGCCACCGCCGTTTTCATTTCGGTTATCATTGTCGCCAGCAGCTTTTCGCACTCCTCCTCAGTATTGGCGTAGACGTCCCGAGTGCGCTTTGTTCCATCGGGCCAGGTCACCGTGTACCTTCCGTTCCAGCGCCCACCTTTGGTCTGACCCAAGTATCCGCTGCCCCAGTAGCGGCGCTTGCCACGTTTTGGTTTGAAGTCTGTCATGGTGCGGCTGGCTACTGCCTGGGGATCTTCTGTGGAAATCTCTACTTTACCAATGCCTTGGTCAATTTTGGCGGCGGCTTGCCTCTGCATATCGCTTGTGACATGGGCGTAAACGTTCAGCGTGGTGGCGGAGGAGACGTGACCGATGATGGTGGACAGCGTTTTCACGTCCATCCCATGTTCCAAAGCGTTGGTGGCGAAAACATGCCCTTATGGCATAATAAGGACAAATCGGAAAACTCTTGCAGTGCAAGGAGTTAACTGGTTTGTCCTAGTTCTTTTTCCACCTAATCCCCTGCAAAAAATAGGCGCAACGAGGGAAGCCAAAAAGCGAAGTGTAACGTAAAGGACAAAGACAGTGTATAGCATCCAGCCGGGACCGCATAGCGTCCCGGCTGGGTGCTTTTTACCAGCAGGAGACAGGACGGTGAGCCTTGCGGCGGGTCTTGTGCCTAGGACTGCTCAGGCGGACCAGTGCGGGTTAGTCCGTGCGCCTCGTGCAAGTGATTAAGCCGTTCCCGTTCCGAGCACCTGCGAGGAACGGCGCACTTCTATACATGGCCTGCGGCAATGTATCCGTGCGCTCTGCGAGGCTGCTGCCTGGATCGCTGACCTGTCACCGCTCCAGGCAGCTTGCGTCGCTTTGCTCCGTACAAGGGGCACGCCCTTTGCGCCGCTCTGCGGCTACCCCCATGATGTTGCTACATCACTTTCTCCCTGCTGGTCATGCGAAGCATGGTGCCGCACCGACAGGTGCGTTCGACTGGACGCAAAGCGGCCAGTCCGGGGCTTGGGGGAACCCCAACAAGCTGCATCGGAATATCGAAAACGATATTCCGATGCCCTGCTTGCTACGTTTTTGGTTATCGGGATGAAAGCAGATACTAATTTGTTGACACTTTTCTTATTTGCATAGTATAATAGCTCCATATACATGTTAAAGAAATGGGAGATAAATGACTATGTTATTAGAATATACGGACAAAACTAATAGCGTAACAGATACTGAACTATTGTTAGACCTTCAAAGGGTGTCAAATGAAACGGGCAAGCAGTCACTCACAATAGCAGAATACAAAGAGCACGGACGCTATGACCCGTCTACAATTATCCGGCATTTTGAGACTTGGAATAAAGCTTTGAGTATAGCGGGATTGCAAATTTCCAACAGACAATATGCAGATCGGGAGCTATTTGATAATTTGGCCGAGTTATGGATTAAAATTGGACACCAACCGTCAAGGCGTGACTTGTCTCTTTTTCAATCTCCCATCTCTTACAAAGCGTATGAACGTAGGTTTGGTAAATGGTCAGTAGCCTTAAAATCATTTGTTGACTATTACAACTCTCAAGAAAGCTTGGAGGTTTACCAAATCGAAGCAAAGCCTAATACCACTCATAAGACCAGAAGAGATATTAACTTGCGTATGCGTTTCAAAGTAATGTCAAGAGATAATTTCAAATGTTGTTCTTGTGGGGCATCGCCTGCGAAAGACCCATCAGTAGATTTACACGTCGATCACATTAAACCATGGGCAAAAGGTGGAGAAACTGTAATTGAGAATTTGCAGACGCTTTGCTCAAAATGTAATTGGGGAAAGAGTGACTCGTTGAACGCATAAATGGCTGAGAAATGAATAAAAATTCTTTGTCTTGGGCTTGACATTTGGGTGACGCAAGTCGTGGAAGCGAATGTTCGGAAGGCCGGCCCGCTTCAGCAGGACCTTCAACCGGCGGTACGCGGAGCCAGGATCGGTGGGCTGTTCCGGCTTCAGGGGGTTGGGGAATATCCACTCAGTCAGTGCGGACTTTTTTCGCTCACGGAGAACTGTAACTGTACTGCCAGGCAATACGACCTTACGAGTACCGGCGTTGGTCTTGGTATCCCCAGTAGTCAGCCCGCCGCCATCTTCTCGGTAGACGGTGCGGCAGACTTTCAGCGTGCTGGCGACCTCATCGAAGTCCTCCCACTTGAGTCCGCAGATCTCACCCCGGCGCAGGCCTGTAGTCAGTTCTGTGTAGAAGAAGTCATGCCAGATTTCATCCTCTGCGATAACTTTCATGAACACATCCAGCTGCTCGTCTGTCAGTATTTGCTTCGCTCCATAGCTGAATTTTGGAGCGGTGATTTGCTCGGTCGGGTTGCTGGCAATCAGATGAGCCTGCTGCGCCGCCTTCAGCGCACCGTGGAGCGTGGTGTGGATGCGGCGCACCGTACCACTGGCCAGACAATCACTCAGCTTCTCATAGAACCGCTGCACATCTTTCGGTGTGATTCGGGCCAACTGCTTATCGCCCAGGCCGGGCCTGATGTGGTTCTCGATGTAACTGCAGTGGTTTCTCAGCGTGTTGGGCCGCAGAGTATCCGCCATGTTCTCCAGCCACTTGTCGAGCCACTCGCTCAAGGTCATCCGGCTCTGCTCTGTCAGGTCGGCACCATGGTAGCTGTCGATGTGCTGGCGGAGCTTCGCGGACAGCTCCTTCTGCGTGGGAGCATAGACGTAGTGGAAGATGGAGTCGCCGTTTTTCTTGTGGCCCACCACGATACGGCCCTCCCAGCGTCCGTCGTCACGCTTGCGTACCATGCCGTCACCGGACGGTCTGCGCTTCGCCATGAGTTGTCACCTCCTTGTAGCCACACACCATACCACACCTTGGCGTGAATAGCTACTGATTTTTTCGAGGATTTTTATTCTTTGTTTTGCGGCGCAGAATTTGATAGGTACAGGAGCGATTTTCAGTTTACAACCGCTTATCCTTTGTGCTACAATGCACATGATAACTCCTGAATAGGTGGAGGTGTGATTGATGCCGCATTCCATTGAGCGTTCTATTGAGGCTGCGGAGATTTCTCTGCGGATGGAGGGGCTTTCTGTTACGGAAGTCTGCAAGGAGCTGTGCCGGAAATTACTCGCCGGCGAAATTACGTTGGAGCAGTACTTGGCTCATGTTACTACTGGAAGAGGAGAGCGCTGATATGGCCTATAGCATTGACTCCACCACAGACGGATGCTATCCGGGGACAACATGTCTGGTCAACAAGCTGGGCATCCAGGACGAGTTGGCGCTGGCAGAGACAGAGGCGGCTGTTGTTTTAGGAAAAGCCAGCCTGCTGGACCAGCAGCCGATTCCCGGCGTTTTTGACTTTGACCACTACAAACGCATCCATCAATTCTTGTTCTGTGATCTCTATGACTGGGCTGGACAAATACGCACCATCAACCTCTCCAAGAAAGGGACGGCTTTTGTTCCCGCTGCGGAAATCGAATCGTGTGCGGTTGCGTGCTTCAAACGCTTGGCTGAGTTCAGTGGCGAGGGCATGTCTCATCGCGAACTGGCAGAGGAGGTAGCGGACTTTTACCACACAGTCAATATGCTGCACCCATTTCGGGAAGGCAACGGCAGAACGCAGCGTATCTTTTTTACTCAGTGGATTCGCAGCCTTGGGTACGATTTTGATTTGAGTTCTGTGGACCCGGACGCATTCATGATCGCCACAATCTATGCGGCGCAGGGTGTCATGGACCAACTTGCTGACTTTTTTGAGCAGATGATTGAGCAACCGCAGATGGAGATGCGGACGACCTGACGATCTTGGTTCTGAGTTTATGCTGGGCGGAAACGTGCTGCTCGGCATTTTTGTTCTCTTTTTGGTTGACGCAGATTCTTGCAGATATCCCCGCCTGGACCCGCCAGTTTTGCGGTGGCTGTAAGGGCAGAGGAAAAAGTGACCCCCGACTTGCCCCCAGGGGGTAAAAAATGACCCCCGCACCGACTCCCGTGAAATTCCGGAAAACCATCTACGACAGCCACCTTGCAGAATGGCGAAACACTGAGATTTTCTCTCTGAATTTCCTGATACCGACCACCTGCCACAGCAAAAAGTTGAAATTCCGACCACCTATGGAAAATCCCCGACCCGCTCTGCGGGGCGGTGTGGCTGGCCGGGGGGCGCGTAAGCGACCCCCGGCTTTTATCCTGCACATTTTTCGCCCCCCCGGTTCACCTGCCACTTTCGGTTGCGCTGAATTCGTTGGATGGTACACACCGGCCACACGCTTTGGACACGGCTGCGTCTGCGGTGAGCGGCGGCTTGTTACCCTTTGGACACCATCGGGGCCACACAGCGGCGCACAGGCTGTCACGCTGAGCTGCACTCATTACCGTGAAGTGCGAGTGCCTTTGCAACTCGCTGACGCTCAGCCGCCACACTCATCTGCGCCAACTGCTGGTCATAGAACTGATCCAACGCCAACTGGATCGGGCGGATGGTGTAGAGCAGGTTGCCGTTGCGCTTCAGACCAGCCTTGGTGGTGACGGTCGTGCTCTCTGTACTGATGAGTTGTCGTTCCTCCAACTCGCACACATACTTGCGGACGGTGTTGGCACTCATCTTCACCGCTCTGCCGATGGTTCTGTAGCTGGGCCAGCATTGGTAGGTGTTACGGTTTTCACAGCAGAGCAGGTAGGAGTAGACAGCCAGAGCGCCGGGCGACAGGCCCAGCGGGAATATCTCGTTGGGCAGCTGGAAGTAGTTCTTGATTGGATCACACTTGGGCCACTGCTTGTACTTCAATCCGCACCTCCTTGGGTGTGCCGAGACGCCCAGCACCTTCGCTACCGTTGCCGCATTCAGGAACAGCGGCAGTTCATCGTAGCTCTTGTAGCTGGATTCTTTCATGTTGTACTTGCCCACCCTTTCTGTTGAGTCAGTTTTTCCTCTGCCCTTATGCGCTGACTCCCTCATCCATCTACCACAACCTCCAGAGTCCAAAAACGACATTTTATTTTTCATGTGCCGAAAAAATTTTTGCTGTATAAAAACTCACCCGCCAGAACTAAGTCTGACGGGTGATCGTAACAGAAGATGTTGAGGCTGATGACGAACTGTTCTATATAGGAACGGGGCTGTGCGTTCTCATTCAGAACGCTGAACGGTCTCAGTACTTTCCGGGATCATACTGCCCTTCCGGGGCCAGCTGGCCCTCGGAGATCCACTGGTACATCCGCCACTGCCAGCTGGGCGCGTGGAAGCTGGAGGCCAGCAGTTCAGACGGCAGGGTGTAGGGGTACTGCCAGCAGCTGCGCTTGTGGGTGGCAGTCACGGAAAAATTGTATAGCGAGACGATCTCCGGAAAAGTAGGCGTCGCTTCCCAGAACAGGAAACCCTCCGTGGGGCCGCTGACATCCTTCGGCAGAGAGAAGTTGGCGTAATAGCAAGCCGTTCCGGCGTTGTCCGTGTCAAACCGGAAGTTCAGCGGCATGGTATAAGCGTTCCCGGCGCTGTCCTGCCACTTCAGAACTCCATCTGGCTGCGTAGTCCAAGCAGTAACGCCCTGGTAGTCCTGGGCGATCTGGACGCCCTCCATATAGCCGCCGGACGCCTCATTGGGATTCCAGTGCAGATAGGCCAGGTAGACCGTGCGGAACCCGTATTTCTCGTCCCGCACCGGAACCTCCACGGTGACAATGCTGGGCATCCCGTCAGGAAGGTCGCTTTCGTCATTGCGATACCCCTCCTTTTTCAGCCCATAGGCCCCCTCAAACCGGACCAGCTCGCTGTCGTCCAGCCGGCTCAAAATGTCCTCCGGGAAGCCAAGCTCCAGCAGTTCAGAACGGAGAGGAGAATCGCTGGCAGTTGTACCATATACCTGCGTCTGAACACCGGCGGGCAGGCGGGAGAACAGCAGCGGCAGGGCGGCGATGATCAGGAGATGAAGGCCCAGCCACACCCCCAGGGCCAGCCTGTTGGAGACGGCCATAGGAGCGGGCTGCATGGTATAGCCCGCCTGATCCAGACTTTTGCCAATTCTGCGCAGGCTCACGATCAGGCAGACCCACAGGATCAGGATGGGTCCCACCAGCAGCCATCCCTCCAGCCCAACGAGGGCCATCGGAAGCAGCAGAACCTCCAGCATGACCAGTCCTCCGGCAGCGGCGGTGCGGGGCTTCTGTCCGGCTTGATGGAATACCCCCTTCAATCCCTGCCACAGTCCGCCGACCGCAAAGACCAGAACCAGCTGAATCAAAACAGTCCACAGCGCATAGTAGAGAGGTACCGGGCCGGTAGTGGTGTTCCACTCCTGGCCGATCAGACTGGCAAGCCAGTGATCCAGGGGCGTGGCCTGGAGCAGTATAACGGTCAAACGCAGCACGGCGTACAGGGTGGCGCAGGCGTAGGCGAAGCGGAATCCGCCGTTCTCCCGCCGCAGAGGGGCCAGGCCCAGCCACAGCAGCGCCGCTCCAACCGCCGGCAGGATGATGTTCAGACCGAAAAAGTTGAGGGTGATGGTAATAAGTGCCAGCCCCCAGCAGATTTGACCAATGGGCTTTTTCCAGGGACGGGGCGGCGCCAGTTCGGACAGCTCCGGCGGCAGCTGGGCGGAGCCTTCATAGAGCAGACAGTCAAATTCATCCATGGATCACACCTCCCAGTTCTGACTGTAAATGCTTGCGGATGCGGTACAGCTTCCCCTCCACTGCCCGGACGGTCAGGCCCGATTCGGCGGCGATCTGGGCGGTGGACTGGTAGTAGTAATATTTGCGCAGGAACAGCTCCCGGTCCCTGCGGCCCAGCCGCTCCACCGCCGCCCAAAGGGTCCGCGCCGCTTCCGCTTTGAGAAGTGACTGCTCCGGGCCGTCGGCGGAATCCGGTATGGTTTCGTCCAGTGTGCCGCCCTCCCTGCGGCGCTCATTCCCCCGGCGGCGGTTGAGGGCCGCGTTGCGGGTCAGATGGGTGAGCCAGGTGGTCAGAGCGGCCTTGCCGGGGTCAAACGTGCCGATGGAGTCCCACACCCGGAGCAGCACGTCGGACAGGCACTCCTCCCGGTCCCGCGCGTCGGGGAGGATGGGGGCGATGATGTACCGCAGCAGAGGGGTGTACGCCGTCTGGAATTGTTCCATCGCGCCATCCTGACGGGTTTGCAGGGCGTGGACCAGCTGCACCTCCTCCATACTGTCTCCCTCCTTTTGGTTCGTCTACCCTACTATACACCGGAACCGGAAAGATCCCGCAAAAATTTTTATAGAAATTTTCAGCACGGAAATAAGAGCGCCTGTCCGCACCCCTTGGAGGGCGGACAGGCGCTCTTTGTGAATCTGTAGATCGCCGCGATGTCAGAACTGATACAAAAGGATATACCGTGTCCCGCCGTCGGCTGAGGTAGCGCCGATGCTCACCGTCTGGTCGTCCTCCCAGCCGATGGACCCCTCGTGGAGATTTTCATAGCCCTCCCGGTCGAAGGCGATGAAGGTGCTCTTCTCCAGGTCGATCACGCCCAGCTGGGTAATGCCCAGGCCGTCGACCTCCCTGTCCATGGCGTAATAGAGCAGCTTGGTGCCGGCCGGGCTCAGGGAGAAGTTCATGTCCTTTTCAAACGTGAAGTTCTCCAGCATGGTCCGCGCCCCGGTGGTCAGGTCGATGAGGCAGGCGGAGCCGTCCTGTCCGATTTCCATGCAGCTGCCACCGTAAAACAAGATGATACCGTAAGGGCGCTTGCTCTGGTGATAGCAGGGGGACTGCCCCAGGGTCTGGACCGCCTGGCCGGAGGGGATGTCATACACCCAGCAGGCGATGGCCTCCAGATCGTAGTTCGCGTCGTAGGTATAGACGCGGAGAATCAGGGTGTCGTCGTCCACGAACACCGCCATGTCGGCGCCCACGCCGCCCAGGTCCTTCACATCGGTCAGCGTCCCGCTCTCCCGGTCGTACAGCCATTCCCGGCCGTTGGGGAGCTCCGGCCCAGACCGGCCTGTGATCAGGGCCCGGCTGGCGCTGGGGGACCAGATAGAGCCGTCGGACTGCTCCATCACGCTGGGGTCCACCCCGGCGAGCAGGTCCTCAAATTCGCCGGTGTCCAGGTGATAGAGCAAAATGAATTCGGTGCGTTCCATCTGCCGGCCCTGGACCACATGGAGCAGGAGAGCGTCGGTGCGCCCAGAAAGGGTCGTGACGTACCACTGGTCCTCCGGCCGGGTGTCCACACCGAAGGGGCTCCCATTAAAGGCGCACAGCACCCCGTTTCGGACATACCAGTACAGCTCGCCCTGGTAGCGGACGCCGCTATAAGCCACGTCCATCTGCTGGGTGTGCAGCTCGACCTCCACTGGGGTCATCTCGTTGCCTTTGACCTCCCAGAACTTGGCCCCTAGGAGAGTTCTGCCGTCTTCGCTCCAGGTCAGATTGCGGAGCAGACCGCCGCCGCAGTATTGGTAATATTGGCTGTCCATGCGGATGTACTGGGTCTTGACCAGTTCCCCAATCTCTGCCCGGCTGACGCCGGGCTCCGACGGTGCGCCATCTGGATCGGCACTGGGCAGCTGTTCCGGCTCCTCCATGTGGAAGAAGGTCATCACAGCCATGCGCAGCTCCGGGCTGGCGGCCAGCGCCACGGTGAACAGGCAGGCCAGGGTCAGGGCCGCCGCCAGCACGTAAGTGAGGACGCGGCGGACGGGGATGTATTGTCTTTGGGATGTTTTTTGGTTCATAATGCGCTCCTTCAATTCCTGGTCAGGGATGATATGGTCCATCGCCTTCCGGTAGTCGTTGATGTTCAATTCGATCCCCCCAATTCAAGTTTCAACAGCTCGCGGCCCCGTTTCAGCCGCATCTTTACCGCCGACTGCCCCAGCTTCAGGATCTCCGCCACCTCCGCCACCGAATACCCCTCATAGTAGTAGAGGTGGATGGGCAGCTTGAACTTCTCCGGCAGGGCCATGACGGCGTTCAGGGCCTCCCGCTCCTCCGGGGCGCCGGCGGGGACAGTGTCCTCCAGCGGCGTCACCCGTTTCCGCCAAAAGCCCCGCAGCTGGTTGCGGCTCAGGTTGGCCGCCACCCGGAGCAGCCATCGCTTTTTGTGGGCCTCGTCGGCGAAGGCCGGGGCGCGGTACAGCAGCCGGCAAAAGGTCTCCTGGGTCACATCCTCCGCGTCGGCGCGCTGCCCCAAAAAGGCCAGTGCCAGTCGGAAGACCGCCGCCCCATATGCGTCATAGTCAGCCTCCAGCTGCCGGGCGGAAATCGTCTGTTCCATTGCATGACCTCCTTTGAAGCGCTTCAACTATAAAACAACTGCGGAGGGGGAACGGTCACAAAATTTTTGAAAAAAATTCAGCGGCCGCTTTGAGCGCCATACGGGCCGCGGGGCGGCCGGCAGGCTATCGAAGGAATCCCGCAAAATGAGGATGCCTGCCCGCTCTCCAGGGAGTGCGGACAGGCATCCAGGTGCTATAGACCGGAAACCAATTCAAGTTCTCCTCAGTTGTTTTCCCCGCACCATTTCGCAATCTTCCCAATCAACTCCAGTGGGAGTGGTTTGTTGTACGGGAGCTGAATCGTGCCCTTGCTGGTCTTGTACTCCGTCAGCTGGGCGGCGAACGCCTCCACGGCCTCCGGACCGGGATACAGACCGATGTGCCGCTTGGAGGCCGCGAACTGGATCAGGTTTCGGCCCTTCCAGTAGGTGGGCATACTCCAGGAGATTTTCTCCTTGGCCCCCGGGATACTGGCCTTGATGACGGCGTTGATCTGCCGCAGATAGTCCTGCGCCTCCTCCGGCTGGGCTGCGATATACTCCTCAATCGTCGCCGGAGGCTTCCCGCAGTAATGGCTTTGCTCTGTGTTTTTGAATGACCGCCCGCACTTGGGACATACCCACATGGTTGCTTCCTCCTGTTTCCACAGAATCTTCTCCATCGTCTTTCCCTTCGCCAACTCGTCGATCAGCTTATCCAGGTAACGGATTTCCCGCATGAGCGGGTCCTCTACCTCCTCCACCCGGACGCCGCAG
>CAJTLI010000037.1 GCA_910577525.1 uncultured Oscillospiraceae bacterium
TGGCGTTAATAAATTCATTCCACACCTTTGCGGTTCTGGCCTGCGGCGTCCTCTCGTTTCCAATGCACAGGGATGTACCATTGTCAAAGCGGATAGATACATCACTCGTCCCACGCCATTTACCAGAACAGGGTGACGTTTCAATTTTTCCCGACGTACAGCCGAAAACCTGTGCGATGATCCCTATTTTCTCCTGCATAGGCAGGCTTTCATATTTCCCGGCAATTTCTGCGGCCTTTTTTTGTAGCTCCGTAAGCACCTCATCGTTGGGCGCGGCCTGCTCCTGACTGGCTTGGAGGTTCTGTTCCTGCCGCTTCTCGTACTGTTCCTCCGCATAGGCGATCATGTTGTCAAAGCTCAAATTTGCGAGGTGTACGTTCAGATCGTCCAGGTCGCGGCATTGGAGCGACATCACCACCTCGCCGTCTACCTGATAAACCAGGCGGAAGTCGATCAAGTCGGCGCTGGCTTCAATGACATACTTGCTGTCGCTGGTGCTGCCAAAGACAAGATCAATGTGGTGCAAGTCGGAAAAATCTGCTTCTTGCTCAAATTCCTTGATACAATACTCGTTTATGAGTTCTATCGCCTCGTCCAACCGGGCCTGGGCGTAGTCTATGACCTCAAATTCCTGGGGCGGCGGGTCAAGCTCCGCCACAAAGTCCTGGGGGATGGTCTGGCCCTCGCTGTCACGGTATAGAATAATGCCCATTGGAGTGCCAACATGGTTTTCCTCTTTGATTGCCGCCACAAACTGCTCCGCATCGGTGTACTCCACGCTGTCACCCACCGTACCGTTGGTGGCTAAAAAGTCGATGCGGCCCACGGCCTGCGGGGTGTCCGGCTCCACGGCTTCGGCGGCGGGCGGTGCTTCCTCCACCACCTGAAGCAGACCGTCATTCAGGGGGTTCTCCGCCAGCAGGCGGTCAAATTCTTCGCGGGGCAGTTCCTTGTTGATGATGGGAAACGCCGGGTCAAAAAGCCGGACAGTCTGCTCATCAAAGGCCAGCAGCTCATACTCCTGCGCCCCCAGGTACACGGTGTCACCCAGGGTGAAGCGATATTCCTTCTTCGGCGGGGGCGGCGGGTTCAGTTCCTCATAGGTCGGTTCCAGCGGCGCGGCCAGGGGGCCGTTCAGCTCGGCAAGCATGGCCTCGCACCGCTCCGTCAGGTGGGTCTTGTCCCCGATGATGGTCTGCATAGCGTCCCGCAGGGTGGGAAGAACAAAGCTGCCCTCCATTGTCAGGACATAGTTTTTCCTATCTCCCACCCCAAAACTGTGCGTACAAGTTCTGGCGAACAAGACCTCCGCACATTGTTCCTTTTCGCCAAGCTGGGTCTTGAAGTCCACATAATCGTCAATGATAGAGCGGATTTCATCTGCGATTTTCCAGCGCGCTTTCCGTGCCTCCACCTGTGCCTGATATTCCGGGTAATGTTCCTTTTCAGCCCGGTTCAGATAGCGGTCGGCGGCGATCAGTTCCCCGATGCGCTTCTCCACCTTGGCCCAGGGCAACAGGAATTTGCCGTTAGGGTCGCCATAGTCGCGGGAGATGGTGATGCCCTTGCCGTCGTGATCTTCCCAATAGCCGCTGCCGGGGATGGCGTCGGAGTGCCCGCCAATGCCATACTCATCCCGCAGGAATTTGATATTTTCCTGCTTGCCCTCATTTTTCTGGAATTGCTCAAAAATGCGGTACTTCCCCTCGGATACGCCGCTCCCGCCGCACAGGATATAGTCAATGGCCTCCTGGGGAATGGTAAAGGCCGAAGCCTTTTCCGCTTCGGCCTGTTCAATGAAGGAGATTTGCTCCGCTTCGCTGGGGAGGGGGCGCTCATCCGGGGCAAGCCATTGGTCAAGCAGGATCATCCCGTAAATGGAGTCAGCCACGGTTGGCCAGCGCATGAACACCTCCCTCTCACGGGAGAGGTACGCCCCGCGCCAGAGCGTCAGCACATCATCCCACGCCCGATACCCAGCCCGCTGGCCGTTACTGAGGATTTTCTCAACGTAGGTGTTATTGAAAAAAGCCTTAATAAAATCGCCGCGCTCCTTGCGGCCCGGATGGTCGGCAAAGAAGGCGGCGATTTCTGCCCGGTCATTTTTGAGTTCGTCACAGGTGCGGAGCAATTCGTTCTTTTCATTGTCCTCGTGGTAATAAGGGATTTCGGAACGTGCGTCAAAGTCGTGATGGCTGAATTGCAGCCCTGTGGGGCCTGTCGCCGTCCAGTCAACGGGGGCCTGCGCCGGTTCTTCCCCGGCATCGTTTACACGTCGGTGTAGACCAGCTCCGTCAGCGCCACTTCCTCCGCCGCTGCCCGGATGTTGTTCATCAGGCCCACCCACTTCATTTCGTCGGACGCTTTCAGTTCTTCCGTCACGCCCTGTTCCCGCGCCATTTGCGCCGTCAGCCGCTCCACCATCTTGGTAGCCTCCCGGTCGATCTTCTCCAAATGGGCGTTCAGTCTGCCGCTCAACTGCATCCCCGTGTAGTAGCCGTTCCTGTGGCTTTTGAGGTAACTGCGCCGCAGCATCCCATATTTTCCCACTTTCGGAGCCTCCGGCGCTTCCAGGTTGGGCAAGCGGTAGTCGCCCTCCGTTCGGTACGTCACTTTCATGCTCAACGCTCCTTTCACTTGTTCTGCCGCCATTATACCGTCTGTCGGCGTTTCCGGCAAATGTGCGATTTTGCTCTTGTTCCTCCCGGTACAAATTCCGTACCGTGCTGGCAATTTCCCGCAAAGGCATTTCGGAAATGTCGCTGACAGCGCCGCCCAGGACGGACAGGGTTTCCGGGGTGTTGAAGTCGTAGATATGGGCAAAATCTTCACCGCTGAAATAGTCCTGGGGGTCGATGCCGCACCGGGTCAGCATGATATAGGCCACGCTGTTTTCCAGCAGGCCCTTGAACCACGCTTCAGCATTGAGGTCGTCCAGTTCTTCCAGCAGACTGCCCTCTTTGACGCGACACAGCTCGGTGAAGTAGTCGCCAAAGTTGTCCTCCACGATAACCTTTGCCGTCTGCAACAGGCACTCGGCAAAGTCAGACTTGTCAGCAAACTCGCCATAGCTGTTCTCCAACGCCTCCGCCACCGGCCCCTCGTACTGCGGCTTCATCTGCCAGATGGGGATGGTGCGCCCCTCCCGGCTGTTGGTGTCGGACATATCAAAGACGTGCCGCAGCTTGTAGCCCCGGTCGGTGTCCACCAGCAGGGCGATCCCCGTGGTGCCCCGGTTCACCCACCGCCCGTGCTTGTTCCAGAACTCGATTTCAGCGCAGGCGGTGGCGTCCGGCTTTTGGGCGAAAATCAAAAGCTGGTCGCGGAAATTGTACTTGAAGTTGTGGGCGGCGGTGGTCAGGAACGCCATATAGTTCCCGCTGTTGGCGGAAATTTCATGGGTCTTTTCTGCCGCGAGCTGAACGATGGATTCCAATTTTTTTGCCACGGTCTATCCCTCCTTTTCCTCATAAGATTTCAGCAGCCCCTTTGTGGCGGCGGCGATTTTGGAAATGCGCCCGGTGAGTTGGGCAACGGTGGCCCCGATCTCGGATTGCCGTGCCGCGTAGAAGTAGCCGGTAGCGTCGCTGCAAATGGGGTAGCCGTTACAGCGCAGGCGGTTGACGGCCCGCCGCAGTTCCGTCCCCTTGACGTGGAACGCGGCCTCCAACTCTCTGCTGGAGGCCGCGCTCTCTTGTCCACGGCGGTATTTTTTCAGGTATTCGCACAGGGCCTTATCAATGGGCACGCCCTTCACCGGGCATCACCCCTGTCCCGGTGCCTGGGCTTGATGAGCTGTCCCTGATCGTCGTAGTTTTTCGGGTCGGCTGCGGGGTCGGCCCAGCCCCGCATGACCCCGGCCAGCATCGCCGCCGCCTGTGCCTTGGTCACGCCCAACTCGCCGTTCAGCTCGTCTACCAGCTTCTGGCTGGTGCGGCCCTTTGTCGCAAAGGACGCGGAGCGGTAGCCGTCAAAGCCCCGCTCAAACATCACGATGGCCCGCTTCTCCGGCACCTTGCCGTAGCATACCGCTGGCAGGGAGTTTCTGAGGGGGATGACGGAGTTGCCGTTGCGCTCCATTATCTCGGCAAACTGGCAGATGTGGTAGAGTTCGTTGCCGATTTCAACGTGGCAGTCATCAATATAGCGGCATACTCGTTCAAAGTCTCGCCCATCAAACCGCCTGATCCGTACCTTGTCGCCGTCCGCAACTCTGAACTTTTCCTCATAGTGCGGGGTAATGAAGCGGATGCCCTTTTCAGCCTGTTTCATGTGGCTGTCCAGCCAGTCCCGGCGGTAGCAGTAGATGAACAGGTTTTCCTCCCCCTTGTAGGGTTGCAGCCGTATCAGGTAGGCATACTGCGCCGTGTCCGCCCGGAAGCCGAACGCAAAGCCGTCGTTAAAGCCGCTCTCCGGGTGTTCCTGGCAGAAGTCTCGCATGGCGTCCCGGCTTTTCAAAAAGCCGCCGTACTGCTCGTCGCCCACCAGGGCCTCCATGACGCCCTCTAACTCCTGCTGAAATTCCTCGGTGTCCAGGTTCTCCCGGTGACTGTTCCACTTGGGGAAAAAACCTTTGCCGTCCCCGCCCATGTCGGCCCGCAGGTGGCCGATGCTCCCGGTCTGGCCTTCGATCTGCATACTCTGGCGGGCGGTGTAAAGCCGCTCCGCAGGGGTTGCGGCCTGAAATGTCAATTCCATCAATGTCACACTCCTTTTATTTGCTCAAAAAAAGACCACCATTCATCCTCCCGCACCTGAAAAGCATCGCCTAATTGGATGGTATCGGGAAAGTTTGTTTGGGTGGTCTTTAAGGCGTATTTGTCGATCTCGGTGGCGTAGTAGCGGAGAACGGTGGCCCCCAGCTTATCCAGGGCGAGGTGACCGCAGCTCATGCCGTCGTACATGGACAGCACTTCCAGTGGCTTCACGGTGATGCCGGGACAGTAGGACAGGATGTGGGCGATCACGTCCACCGTCCAGCCGTTGCCCAGCATTTTATACGCCTGGGTGTCGCTGACCGGGAACACAAAGCCCTCCGGCACCGTTTGGAGGCGCATACACTCCCGCACCGTCAGCTTGCGGATGATATAATAGCCGTCCATCAGCTTGATGGGGTACTGCTGGCCCTTTATCGTGATCTGGCCGTCCCGGACTTCGTAGATGGGCCTGTCCAGCGTCCCGCAATACTGATAATACTGGCAGGAGGTGGTCAGGCAATTTGCCTTTTCCCGCATGGCGCGGCCCCTGCGGGTCTTACTGTTGGGCATGGTCAGGTCAACGCACTCGCCGGGGAGGATGTCGGTGTAGCCCTTGGCGGTGGCCTCCGCTACCCGCAGGGCGGGACAGTCGGTGGGGACGGTGTAAAGCCCGGTTTTCGCCCCGACCCCGCCGCCGTTCCCGCACAGGGTCTTGCTCTTGCCGCTCGCTGAATATACTCTGTGTTCCTGGCCCTCGGAGCCGGTGCCGCTCTCTATGGTGCCCACGCGGATGGGTGTTGTCAGCGCCGATGCGATTTTGTAGTTTTTCGCCGAACAGGATATGTCGAAAAATGGCGGGTAATGGTGTACAGCCTTTGCATAATTATACTTGCCGTTTTCGTCCGTCAAGCCTGAAACAAGCTGATAAATCAGGGCTTGACGGACTTCAAACCGGCAAGTCGGATAGTGGTTAAGGCTGTATAACACCTGTATGCTGTCCTGTTAAAAACGACACTCCATTCCGGCGAAAATCGACATTTTCAAATGGCGCTGACAGGTGTAGCCACACAGGTCTTGCGGTCTACGGTATTGCCCACCATATTGCGGATGCCGTCTTTATAGTAGGTGGCCCGCAGGCATTGGGCTTTCCCGTCGGTGGTGATGTTTACCGGCTCTGCAACTATCAGCCTCTTTCCGCTTTGGTGCTTCAGGGGAGCGGCCCCTCCCTTGTAGTAATTTGCGTCCAGTGTATATCCTTTTTCTCTGAGTGGCAGACCGCTTTCCAAAATATCCAGCAGAACGATTCCCCGATCCTCCGGCAGTTCCACACCGGGGATGTTCGTCCAGTAGAGCCGCTGACGGCTTTGGGCGGACACAAGGGCGGAGTTTATCAAAATGGGTTCCACGCCCAGCTCCGCCGTGATCTGTGCCCGTATCGCCGGGGCCATGCTCTTGTTGTTTTCGTATAAATAGAAGTCTGGCCCATACCGCTCCCTGGCGATCAGGTAGTTGCGAAACAGCTCCCAGCCCAGGCCCTCCGGCTGTGTTTCCCGGTTCCGGGTCTGTGCGATACTCCAGTGGGTGCAGGGGGAGCCGCCCAGCAGAAGTTTCATCGGCTGTCACGCCCCTTTTCCAGTGCCCGCTCCCGCTGGATGACCTGCAAATGGTCTTTTGCCCACTGTGGCAGACACTCCGGCCTGACCTCGCCCAAAACGTCCCTGCGCTCCCACCGGCCATCCCTGTGGCCCGTGAACACATTGACGCCATAGACCGATGTGCCCCGTGAATACCCCCGCGCCCCGCTGCCATTCGTCACAAGAATAAGCTGGCAATCTGCCCGCCGGTACTCATAGCGGAGGGAACTCGGCTTGACCGCCACTACCTTGCCCGTGATGTCATCGCTGTCATTCAGCGGAAAACAGTGTTCACGGCCCAGCAATTCCAGCGGGATATGGAGGGTCTTACGCTGGGCCTGCAAAGCCGCCACCTGCCCTTTCAGCCTGTCGGCATACAGTTCCATAATTTCCAGATAGTCGTCGCTTGCCATCGCTTCGGCGTAATACTCCCGCATCCCGTCCTGGGTGCAGAAACAGCACATGAACTCCTGCTCTGGGCTGACGCCCACCACCACCTCACGCGCCCCGATCTGGAGCGAGTGGATGACCTCAAAATTTTCAATCATCCGCTTTTCGTCCGGCATTACCGTCACCTCTCCCGGTCATCACGCGGCCTGCGCTTCTTCTGTCTGGCCTTTTCCTGCTGCTCTTTCACATGATCTGCCAGGGACTTGGCGGGCTTATCGCCAAACGAAATCATAATGTTTTGCGGCGGAACGCCCCGCAACATCCCGGACAGCTCCTTGTCCATGTCTTTTTCCTTACCCATGATTATCGCTCCCCTCTAACAGAAACGGAGATTTGCCTGTCCTCATTGGCAAATCTCCGTTCTAACTGTTCTACTGTCCAATTTTTTGTGAATTGCCCCAGGGGGTTGTGTCCAAACTGCGCGATAGCCCGCCTGTCCAACTCCCGGAGCCGTGCCCATAATTCAGGGTGATGGGCACGCAGTTTTTTCAGCTCCCCGATTCGTTGGAGGGGACAGCACCAGCAGGAACAGCGGTTGTATATTCGATACAGACCGCCCCAATCAAAGCCCCGGTCATAGCTGATCTGTAAGGCTTCGGCTTCGGTGATGCCCCAATCTACCAGGGGATATTGCTCGTTCTTGATGCGCTTCGGCTCGTCGGCAGCGATACCCACATAGTGCAGGGCGTTCCGCTCTTTTTTCAGCCGGTTTACCTCTTTGTTGATAAGGTGCGTTTTTAACTGGCCCGTACACCAGCGTACACGGACACCGGGCCAGCCGTTTCCATAGAGGGGCACTCCCAGCCGTTGGCGGTTCTCAATGCTGGACTGCTTCACCTTCGGCTCGTCAAACATCAGCCATTCAAAGCCCCTGGGATGCCGCAGGGTGGTGATGTGGATGCCGCGCTCCCGGTAGAGCAGGCCGTCCAGCTTTTGCATATGCTCGTACATCTCCGGGAACTCCATGCCCGTATCGGCGGTCAGCACCACGTCAATGGGCATATCCCGTTCGATCATCAACAAAAGCATAGCCGTCGAGTCCTTGCCACCTGAGCAGGAGACAGCGTGGTAATCGCCTGTCGTGCGCTCCTTGCTGTCAGCGCCCATACTCCCGCCCCCTCTCCCGGTCAGGCGGTTTCTCGTAAAGCCGCAAACTGTACTTAATGTTCAATGTTGGTTCCTCCTTGTCCAAAAATTTACACCGCCCTGTGTCCAGTGGACTAAGAGCGGTGTATGTACGGTATATATGGAGGAACGTGGTTTTATCAGGCCATCAGTTTTATCAGAAGCTCGTTCACCGGCCCAGCGTCCCGGCCCTGGGCGGTCAGCTTGTTCCGCCAGTCCATCAGGTACTTTCTCACAAGCCGGTATTCCTTATCAGTCAGTTCAAGATAGACTTTCTTTTCCCGTTTGAACATTTGAAACAGCTCCTTTCTCTGCCCACATCGTACAGGAAAAAGCAAGCGGTTTCAAATGTGCGAACGGGTATGTAAGTGGCCCGCTGTGCGGGCCACGGGGAAATGCTTAATACCCTGTCCGGGGCAGGGTCGTGGGAGGTGCGTAGACCTTCGTCACCCAGCGGGTGGTAGCCATGATCCACTGTCTGTTGTAGATGCCGCCCACGTCCGCCTGGTTCACAAACTGGCTTCCGCCCTTGGCCCAGGACACAACAGTGCAGTCGATCTTGGGGGCTTCCACCTGCCGGAAGTTGGCGGGAACGACGCCGAACACGAACATCACCTCTGTGACGTACTCGTTGGACGCCAGCCGCAGGGCCACGGGGGACGCCTCCAGCACATAGTTCTGCTGGGTGTTCAGGCTGTCCGCCAGAACGCGGTAATCGCTGCCGGAGAGATTGGTCTTGTAGACGATCTTATAGCTGCCAGCGGCATTGTAGGTGCCGGTGGTGATCTTCGCCAGCCGTACCGCCTCCACGGGCAGGGTATCCCTCCAATAGAAAGAGGTGAGCGCCGTGGTGGAGTTGTTGCCGATGCCGCTGAACGTGTAGCGGATATTCTGACCGGGCATGACCTCGGCATAGCCGGTTTTCTCAATGGACACATTGGTGTAAAGGCTCTTGTTGGTCATAGCCGCTTTGACGATCTGGCCGGCGTGTTCGATCTCCACGTCGATGGGGGTCTTGTCCAGCCCATAGAAGTCAGCGGCCTGGGATTCTATCACCTGATAGCGGCCCAGGGGCAGGGGCTTGGACACAGCCACGCCGTTTTTGTCGGTGCGGATGGTGTCAACAAGGTTGCCGGTGCGGTAGTGGTAGATTTCAAAGACGGTGCCGGGGATGGGGGTGCCAGCGGGCCAGCCGTTCATACTGTTGTAGTCGGCGCTGGTCTTGTTGATCTGGATTTGCCCTGTGACAGCGGTGTTCTTCCAGGTGATGGTGGTGCAGCCGCCGTACTCCACATAAATGGTCTTGGGCTGGGTGTCCAGGATATAGCCCTCGGCGCACTCAATTTCCCGGATGGTGTATCTGCCGTCCTCCAACTCCTTGTCGATATACACATACCCCTCGTTGTCGCTTTCGTAGGTGCCGATGGGGTTGCCCTTGGCGTCGGAAAGCAGGAACTTCACGCCATAAATCCCCTTGCCGGTCACGCTGTCGATTTTGTGAATGAGGGCGCTCCCGGCCTGCCGGTTGGTGATCTCCAGCGTGGCGGTGCTACCGTCCTTCACCTCGATCTGATGGGGCGTATCATCCAGCTTATAGCCCTTGGCGGCTTTCAGCTCCACCACCTGATACCAGCCCTTTTCCGCTTCGGGCAGATTGATAACGCCGTTGGCATCGGTGGTGTAGGTGCCAATAATTTCCCCGTTGAGCTTGCGGATTTCAAACTGGACGCCCTTGATGCGCTCCCCGGTTTCCTCGTCCTTTTTGATGATGGAAAGGCCCCCCACCTTCGTGTTATACACGGTGATGGTCTGCGTGTCGCTGGCATTGACCTTGACCGTCTGCGTTTTGGTGCCCTCGTCCATCACATAACCGGGCAGGGGCTTGGTTTCCGTGATGACCAGCGTACCCACCACGCCGGAAATGCGGATTTCGCCGTTGGCGTCGGTCTTGTAGAGGCCCTTGCTGGACAGGTGGCCGTAGTCGTCGTCCAGGTAGGAGCCGTCCGAGTAGGTGATCTGGAACTCCACCCCGGCCAGCGGTTCGCCGGTCTGCTTGTCCAGCTTCTTCACCACGATACAGCCCTGCTTGGCGTTGTAAAAACGGAGGGTCTGAACTTCGCCGGACTTGATAAGGATGGACTTGGGCTGGCCGTCCAAAACGTAGCCCTCCAATGTCTTGATCTCCCGTGCGGTGACGGTGGTGCCGGGGGTCAGGCCGTCCAGCACGATCCGGCCCGCCTCGTCCGTGATAAACTCGCCGTTGCTGTTGCCTACCACCGCGCCGGAGCTGTCGGTGATAAGGAACGTAACACCTTTCAGCGGGGTCGTGGTGCCCTCGATATACTTCTCGATCACAAGGGTGGTGCTGGGGGTGTTGGTGAAGTGGAGGGTCTGCGTGTCATTGGGGTTCACAACCACCGTCTGCGTCCGGGTGGCCTCGTCGATGGTGTAGCCGGGAATGGTGGCCGTTTCCGTCACTACCAGCGTACCGACAACGCCGTTAATGGTGATTTTGCCGTCCTTATCGGTAAAATACAGGCCGTTGCTGCTGATCTGCCCGTTTTCAGCCGGTACGAACTCCCCTGTGGAGGTAGTCACCTTGAAGGTGACGCCTTGCAAGGGCTTCCCGGTGAGGGAATCCCGCTTGTCGATCACCAGCGTACCGGCCTTGGAGTTGGTGACAACAACGGTCTGCGTGTCGCCGCCCTGCCCGATGACCACATTGGTGCTGGCGCTGTCCATGACATACCCGGTGGGGGCCTTGATTTCAGTCAGGACGTAAGCGCCGGGGGCGAGGTTGGTGATCTTGATTTCCCCCTGTGCGTCGGTGGTAAAAATGCCGTTTTGGGTCAAAGTGCTGGTGCCGATCACACCGTCCAGCCCTACCTCACAGCCTGCGGCGGTGGTCACGCGGAACTGTGCGCCGGGGAGGGGCTGGCCGGTGGCGCTGTCCCGTTTCTGGATGATGATGGCCCCGCGAGGCTGGTTCTTAAAGGTCAGGCTGACGGTGCGGCCCTCTTTGATCTGGACGGTCTGGCTCTGCGTGTCCAGAATAAAGCCAGCGGGGGCGCGGGTTTCCGTCACCACCACACTCTTGCCGGGGGTCAGGCCGGTGATGCGGATTTCGCCGTTTTCATCGGTTCTGAAAACGCCGTTGCTGTCGCCCACAACGGTGCCGTCCGCATACAAAACCTTAAACTCGGCGTTCTGCAAGGTGACGGAGGGGTTCACCGAACAGACCTTGCGGATAAGCAAAATTCCGTCCGGGGCGTTGGAAAATCTGACAGTGACAACGCTCTGCTCCCCACTGTCAGCCAGCATGATGGTTTCGGAGGACTGGATAATGTTGTACCCGTCCGCAGCGTCTACTTCCTCCAGCACATACGCGCCGGGGTTGAGGCCCGTCCACATGGCGGTGCCGTTCTTCCCGGTAACTTTGGTGCCGATGACGGTGCCGCCTGTGCCGCTGGTGCCGCCCAAATACCGCAGTTGGAACGTGCAGCCGGGGAGGGCCGCGCCGGTCACGCTGTCATATTTCTCAACGATCACAGCATTTTTCGGCACATTTTCAAAGGTGATGACCTTGCTCTCGCCGCCCTTGATATAAAATTCCTGGGTAGCGGGCTGCTTGATGGTGTACCCTGCGGCGGGTTCCAGCTCCGTCACCTTGTACCAGCCGTCACGCAGCAGGTCAACGAAAAACTGGCCGTTCTCATCGGAGAAGAACGTGCCCAGGCTGTTCAATTCGCCGGTGGTCGTGTTGTTGGAGCCGTACCAAACCTCAAACTTGGCCCCCTTGATGGGACTGCCGGTGATGCTGTCCACCTTGTTTACCGTCAGGGTCGGCTTTTTGTGGTTCTCAAAATAGATGGTGTGGTCGCGGTTGGGGTAGAGGGTCACAAGCTGGCTGGGTGCGTCCATGAGCCAGGGGGCCGGGACAGACTTCTCGGAGATTTCGTACACTCCGGGGAGAAGGTTGTCCAGCGTGGCCTTGCCCTGGCTGTCCGTCTTGATCTCGTCCACGCTGTGGCCGTCCGCCGCCCGGACGGTAAAAACGGTGTCCGGGATGGGGTCGCCGGTGTCCGCGTCCTTTTTGTAGACGATCAGGTTGGGTCTGCGCTGGTTCTCAATGGTGATGGTGCTGGTCTGGCCGGGGAACAGCTCCACATGGTATTCCTGGAGGTCAAGAATGTGGTCGGCAACCGTGGCCGTCTCCTTCAGCATCGTCGATCAGGTAGCCGTCCGGGGCCTCCAGCTCCCGCACTTCGTATGCGCCGGGGGTCAGCTTGGACAGGTCGATTTCCCCGTTGATGTCCGTGGTGAACTCCTGCCGGTAGCTGCCGCCCACCAGCTTGAACTCAAAGCGGACGTTGGGCAGGGATTTCATGGTGATGCTGTCCACCTTAATCAAGTGGATGCCCGGTTTCAGGGAATTGAAAAAGACCAGCTCCCGCGTCTGCGTGTCGCCTGCCTTTAACTCGATCTGCTGGGGGGTGCTGTTTACCACATGAGCGTCATCCGTGGCGATTTCCTTCACCAAATAAGTGCCGGGGTCGAGGTCATACAGGAAAATCTCGCCGCTGGCGTTGGTGGTGTACTCCCCGAACAGGTCGCCGTCGTGCCAAACCTCAAAGGTCACATCAGGCATGGGGGAATTGCTGGTCAGGTCGTATTTGAGGATGCGGAGGGCGGGCCTCGCCCGGTTGGTGACGGTCAGCACGGGGTCGTCCTCGGTGGCGGGGTCATACGGGTCAATGTGGATGCCGTGAGGGGTCTTATCCAGCACATACCCGGCGGGGGCGGCGGTTTCCACAATTTCGATATACGCCTCTTTTTGGATGCCGGTCACGCGGGCCTCGCCGTCGTCGTTGGTGGTGACGGAGGTAATGAGCTTGCCGTCCGCGAACACATCAAAGCTGGCGTTGGGGAGGGATACGCCCGTCTGCTCGTCCACCTTGATGATGGTCAGGCTGATGTCCCGCACGTTCTCCCAGGTGATAAGCACATCCTTGGTGCCGTCCCACTCCACCGTTTCCACACGGGTGGACTTCACATAACCGTCCGGGGGCGTCTGCTCCGTGATACGATAGGAGCCGTAGGGCAGCTCGTCACCCTCAAAAGAGATGATGCCGTCAAAGCCGGTGATGCCGGTGGTCATATAGGAGCCGTCGATCTGCTCAAAGCGGAACACGGCCCCCTGCAAGCTGCCCTTGTTCTGCGCGTCCACCTTCTTGATGGTGAAGCCCCGTTCCACGTCGTCCGTGATGGTCACATACTCGGTGCGGCCAGCGGTCAGGGTGACGTTCATGGGGGCCACGATCTGATAGCCCTCCGGGGCGGCAGTTTCCGTCAGGGTAAACTTTTCGTCGGCGGGCAGGTCACGCCATACGATCTGCCCGTTGCGGTCTGTGGTGCCGCTGACGCTGGTGCCCTTGTCGCCGGTCAGGGTGAACTCGGCTCCCTCCAGGGGAGCGCCGCCCGCCCCGGCCTTGATAACCTGCAAGCTGGCGGTGTCGGGTTCCTCCGTGCCGCTCCACTTAAAGGGGATTTGTGCGTCCAGATTGGTATAGCCGGGGTCGGAAATGATATAGGATTGCTCCGACGCGGCGGGGTTGTAGGCCAGGAACAAGTTGTACTGCGCCACGCCGCCTGTGGCCTTGATGGTAAAGCTGCCTTCGGTGGGCACATTGTCCACGGGGAGGCAGACCTTGAACGTGCCGTAATACTCGCTGCCGTTGGAGTTGAGGTTTGTGCTGTGCTGTCTGCTGGTGTCCACCAGATAGCAGGTGGCCCCATTCTCCTGCACGGTTTCCAGCGGGGAGTTGTTCTCCGCTACAAAGATGGTGCCCTGGGGAGCGTCGGTGGAGTACACCTTGGTCTTACGCCCGTCGATCCAGGTGGAGGTGGCGGAGGCCAGATACACCACACGGGTATAATACTCCTTGCCGTTGATGCGTTCCAGCTTGATACCGTCGCTGCCGTCCTCGGCTGCGCCCTCCAAACCGTACTCATTGACTACCTCGATACCGCGAATGTCCCTGTTTTCCTCGGCTCGGAGGGACAGGCCGGTGTGGAGGGGCTGTGTCCAATGCTGGGCCAGCTTTACGATAGCCTTGGCGCTGTCGAAAATACGGATTTTCTGTGCGTCTGCGGTGGGTTCAGCGAGGGTGTCGCGGCCTGCCGTAAAGGAGGTGCCGGGGATGGCAAGCTGGCCGCAGGAGGCCCAGATTGCCAACTGCGTGGCGTATTTGTACTCGTCCTCGGTCAGCGCGTTTACACCCCGCACATCGTCCTGATGCAGTTCCTTGAACTGTTCCAGCGTCCTGTTGGGGTAGCCGCCCGCAAACACGCCCATCGTCTGCGGGTTGCGGTTATAGGGCTGGACGGTCAGGGCCTTGGAGGGGGATACCCCTTTCAGCCCGTGATTGACGCAGTAGGCGGTGCCGGTCAGACCGTCGTTGCTGGTGTACTTCCAGTAGCCGCCGCCGATGGTGCCGCCGTTCTTCTTGGACAGGTAGTTGCCAAACCCGGCCTGCTGGATGGTGACGGTGCCGCTGTTTTCCAACGTGGCGGCGCTGGCGGGGACTGCCATCAGGCCAAACAGCGTAGCCACCACCAGCAGCATGGATAGCAGGCGGTTGAAATGCTTGTGTTTCATGGGTTCTCCTTTCTTTCCGGGCATAAGAAAAGGCAGGCTGTTTTCACAGTCTGCCTATCCGATGCGCTTGTTCAGTTGGCTTACTTGGTACTTCCGGGGACAAACAGCTCTTTCAGAAAAGCCGTCTGCTCCGGCGCTCGGTCTGGATGGTTGGGGTAGGTTTCCCGAAGCAGCACGGAATGGCTGCCCGTCAGGTCGTTCAGGGACACGTCCACATGGAGCCACTGGCCGTCCACATAGACCATATTCCAGGTATGGTTGCTGGTGCTGATGGTGAAGCAGGGGATGCCAGCCGCCCCGCACAGGAACTTGAACGCTCTGGCGTAGGAGCCGCAGGCCGCTTGCAGTTCCCCGCTGTGTTGGGCAAAGGTGCGGGTCACGCCCGCCGTCTTGCCCTTTTTGTAGGCCAGCAGGGTACACAGATAGTCGTTCAGGTACTCCACCTTTTCGCTGTCGGTGTCCAGCTCCGACATTTCCGTGATGATGGGCTGGATGAAGTCAAAAGGCGCTTGGTAATTCTCCGGCATGGCGGCGGACACGGCGAAGTAGTCCAGGTATTGCCAGTAGTTGGTGAAGTTCTCCGGGACATGATGCTCATACCGTACAACGCCCTCCATCCGGGCCAGCAGGTTCTTGACGGCGCTGTACTCACTGTCGCCCACCATCGTGTAGGCGGGGGCGGTGTCGCTGGTGCCGTCCACCAACGTCTGCCGGATGGTGTTGTAGAGCGCCCGGTCATAGGTGGCGGTGAACACATCCGGGTTGGCGTCCTGGGAGAAGTCCTCCCGGCTCCATTGGGCGGCCTGGATGGTATAGGCTTCCGGCTGGACTTCTGCGGCGTGGGCCGGGACACTCAGACCGGCGATAAGGACGGTGCAAGCGATTCCGGCAATCAAACGGTTCAGACTGTTTTTCATATGAACGATCTCCTTTGTAATATGTTGGGGTCTTTGCTTGTCCCAACAGTACCACAAAGGAGGGAAACAGTCTAAGGTGCGAATTTCTTTTCAGCGGGTGTCAGACCTCCACGGCCCGGACAGCCCAGCGGTAGGCGCTCTGATTGCGAACACAGGTGAACAATGTCACGCAGTTTTCGGCGGTGGGGGCCAGCAGGGAATTGTCGGTTTCGCTGATCTTGTTCACGCTGGTGACGGAGTAGGTGCGGGTTCCCAGCTTGGTGGTCAGGGTGATGGTGTCGCCCACGTTCAGGTTGTGGATGTCGCCAAAGTAGCAGTTGGCCCCACGGTTGTGACCGGCGATGGCGCAGTTGCCGTCCCAGATACTGGTGTCCTCAAAATGGCCCGCCCCTTTCGCCAGGACGGAGCTGCTTGTGCCCTCGTACACCTTGACGTTCACATTCAGGCTGGGGATTTTCAGGGTCGCCAGATAGCCGCCCTGGTAGTAGAGGTCGGATGTGACCTCCGTGAAGCCGGTGGAGGGGGTGGGCGTAGCAGCGCCCCCGGTGTTGGTGCCGCCGGACACGATGCCACTGGGGATGGTGTTGAAGTCAGGCGGGGCAACGGTCACGCCGGTTCCGCCAGAAATGACAGCGCCCTCACCCAGCATATAGCCGGGGGCCAGATTAGGGGTCAGGGGGTTGCCCGTGTTCAGGGTGTAGGCGGTGGGGCTTCCGAACGTGGGCGGGATCAGGGCCGCGTTCTTGCTCACGTCCACGTTGGGCAGCTCGCCCCGGTCAGCCGTGACGACCGGCTCCACGGAGGTGGACTTGCCGTACTCCGGGTCGCCGGGGCCGTCGATGTTGTAGTCCAGGGCGCTGGCGGGCACCGTCAGGGCCAGGGTCAGGCACAGCAGGGAAAAAAGCATGGTCAATTTCTTCATGGCACGTTACCTCCTGCGTTTGATGAAGTAGAACACACCGCCGCCCAGCAGCACCACCACGACAACGGCCACCACGGGCAGGACGCTGTTCTTCTCGCCGGTGGGGGCGTCCTGGCCGGTGGGGTCGGCGGGGTCAACGGGAGCGGTGGGGTCTGCGGGGTCGGTCTGGCCGGGGTCAGGCGTGTTACCGGGTTCCTCGGTAGGGGCGGGTTCCAGGGCCGTGCCCTCAAAGATCGCCACATAGCGGATTTTATTCAGGTTGATACGGCTGACGGTGCCAGCGTAGTCGGCGGTGACGGTGTAGCCCTTCACATAGGAGCTGGTGGCGGAGCCGGAGTAGGACGCCACGGCGGTAAAGTGGCCGTCCCCCTCGGTCTGCCAGTTGACGGTCTGGAGGGTCAGGGAGTGGCCGTTGTCGGTGATGGACTTGGGGATATACTGCGTGTCCTGGTCGGCAAGGCCGGGGTAGGTGCGGGTGGCGGTCAGGGTCTTGGTGGAGCTGCCATACCCCGCCACCTCCACCTTCACCGTGTCCAGCTTCAGGGCCAGCGTCCCGGCAAGGCCGTCCTCGGTGATAAACTCCTTTGTCTGCGGGAGAAGGGCCAGCACCGCGCCCATGTCCTTGCTCTGGCTGGGAACGGACACGGTTTCCGTGTGCTGGCGGCTCTCGTTGGCGGGAAGCTCCTGTTTCAGCAGGTCGGTGAGGGTGTAGTGGTAGCCCTCCTGTTCAAAGTCGGAACGGGGGATGCCAGCGGGGTCGTCCTCCGGCCCCAGGTCGTACATCTTCCTGATCTCGCCGCCGTCCTCGCTCCGGGTGACGGCGGTGGGGTAACAGGGGGACGGCTGGGCGGGTTCAGGCGGGTCGGCGGCAAAGGCGGCGGTGGTCAGGCTCATGGCAAGGGCCAGGACGCACAGCAGCCGAGCCGCGTGGGTGATGGTTTTCCGCTTCATAGAAAAAATACCTCCATATTTTTGATTTTGGGTGCAAAAAAAGCCCGTGGCACTCCACGGGGTCAAACGCTGCCCGGTGTTTGATAGTTCGTGCGCTGGCGCGCTTCTCTTCAAAGGTTTTTACCGGCTGAAAAAAGGATGGGCAGAGCCTTTCTTTTCAGCAGGTACAGCGGGTTTGGAGGGGGAGAGTGTGAGAGGGGGAGGGCGTGGAAAGTGCCAGGGCCGCAAAAGGGCAGACTGCCCCCCAGGTGTGACGTTCATCGCTCCCTCGCCCTTTCCCGCTTGCGGTACATCTCCAACGCCTTCACGATGGTGTCCTCGATCTTCTGTGCGGGCGTCCCCGCAGGGAAAAACTTGTCGATACGGTTCCGGGGTATCTTGAATTGTTCCACCTGATTGGGCTTTTCCTCCTGCAAAATGGACTGGATCACGCCGGAGTTCAGCTTGCCCTTTTCGGAAAAGTCCCTGATCTTGATGGCTTGGGCGTGGGAGGGGGTACAGTCCTCGCTCTCCATAGCCTCCAGCAAGGCGTTCTGCTCGTTCTCCGGCAGGTAGGACAGCTCCACGGCGGGGCGCAGGGCTATTTGCAGCTTGTCGTTATCTTTCAGCACAGAATTGTCCACCATTTCGAGAATTTCCGGGATAAGGTTCGTCAGGCGGATATAGCGTTGAATTTGGGTATTGCTATCAGGAGATTTGTCTGCCAACTGCTCCCTTGATGTCTTTCCTAACTTCTGTCCCAGTGGGACAGAAGTTAAATCTGTGCGCTCACCTTGTTGCCGCCGCATGGCGTCCAGCTTCATTTTATAGGCAAACGCCTTTTCCGAGGGCAGGACACGCTCACGCTGGAGGTTGCTGTCCACCATGATAATGATGGCTTCATCGTCTGTCAGTTCCCGGACGATACAGGGCACCGTGGGCAGTTCCGCCAGTTCCGCCGCCATTTTACGCCGGTGGCCGGACACCATTTGATAACCGCCCTCCGGCATGGGCCGCACCAGCACGGGGGAGAGGACGCCCCGCTCCCTGACGCTCTCCACCATCTGCTCCATTTCCTCGTCCATCCGCACCTTGAACGGGTGGTCTGGAAAGTCGCTGATCTCGGTGGTGGGCAGGTCGATCACATAGCTGCGCTGGGCGTTGTCCCGTTCTGCCTGGGTAGAGAACAGGTCGTTATAGGCCCCGGTCAGCCCCAGGTCGATTGCGGTTCCTCTGCTCAAGGGTGCTCACCTCCTCCACCAGCGCGGTATACGCCGCCGCCACCTTCCCCTTGCCGTCGTGGGCGAAAATACTCTTGCCCTCTACACTGCACTCCGCCGCCCGGACAGAAAAGGGTATTTCCGTGTTCAGCACCCGGAGATTGCTCCCGGTCTGCCGCAGGGCGGCGATGATGCTCTTGGCGTTGTTGGTACGGCTGTCCACCATTGTCAGCAGGATGCCGTCAATCTTCAGCTCCGGGTTGATTTGCCGCCGTACCTTGGCGATTGACCCCATCAGTAGCTTCAAGCCCTTGGTGGACAGGTAGTTGGCCTGACAGGGAATGAGAACGCTGTCCGCCGATGCCAAGGCGTTGATGGTCAGCATACCCAGCGAGGGCATACAGTCAATCAGAACATAGTCATAGTTCCGTTTGACCGCCCCCAGGTAGCTCCTCAGTACAAACTCCCGGCTCATGGTGTTCACAAGGCTTACCTCAAAGCTGGACAAGCCAATGTTGGAGGGCACAAGATCAACACCCTCAATGTCCTTCAAAATGCCCTTGTCCAGCGGCGAGAGGTTGCCGTTGTCCACAACGACTTGCATCAGGTCAGAGATGGTCGTGTTCAGATCGTCCGGGTTCTTTATGCCCAGGCTCACCGTGAGACTGCTTTGGGGGTCTGTGTCCACCAGCAGCACCTTTTTTCCTTGTTGTGCCAGCCCAACACCCAAATTGACCGTTGTGGTGGTCTTGCCGACGCCGCCCTTCTGATTGGCAACAGCGACCACTTTGCACTTGTTCATGGGTTTCCGCCTCCTTTCTCTGGATATAGTCATAGCCGCCTGCGGCAAAACAGACGGCTATGTAAAGTGGGCCAGCGGCCCACCTGGGGCCTACTGCCCCTCGTCCATGAGAAGTGCCAGAACGTCCTCCA
>CAJTLI010000038.1 GCA_910577525.1 uncultured Oscillospiraceae bacterium
TTTTCGACATATCCTGTTCGGCGAAAAACTACAAAATCGCATCGGCGCTGACAGGAGAGCGCCTCCGCTGCGGGGGAGCTGAAGCAGGGCGCGTACGTGTTTGACATTGCCAGCCCCGGCGAGGGGGACGGCGACATCCAGCTGGTGAAGTCCGGCGTGGAGCTGAAGGCGGCGGACTACCGGGTGGTGATCTACGCCAAGTCCACCAAGGATACATATGCCCACATTCTGGCCCGGGATGAGAACGCCGGTGAGTGGAGCACCTTCGGCGGGGCCTACAATGTCAGGATCGGTCAGGAGATGGCGCCCCTGGAGCTGCGCTTTACCTCCCCCGGAGCGGGCAGCGCGGAGCTGATGGTCAACCTGGGCAAGATCACCCCCAACCCGGACAATGCCGCCGACACCACCCCTGAGGATTTCACCGTCACCATCGACAAGATTGAGATCTTTGAGATTTCCGGCGAGGAAACCCGAACCCCCGCCTTCACCGGCAGCCCGGAGCTGACGGTATCCGCCGGCGACGACGCCGCCGCCCAGGCCAACGGAAACGCAGTGGAGATCAGCAGCTATCCCACCGACGGCGGCGTGTGGAGCATCAAGGCCGACATCGCCCTGCCCGGCATCGCCATTGAGGAGGGGCAGAAGTACTACTACAGCTTCAAGCTCAACGCCCAGGCGGCCCAGGGCGGCGAATGCCTGGTGGAGAGCGCCTCCCAGGCCGACGCCAACCGGGTGCACTTTAACGGCCTGTCCGCCAACGCCGGAGAGGACACCGAGATCACCGGCGTATTCACCGTCGGCAAGGCTGTAGCCGACCCCGTGATCCGGCTCCAGCTCGGCAATCCCTCCGACAGAGCGACCGCCAACACCATCCAGATCAGCGATGTGGAGTTCGGCAAGGTGGAGGGCGACCTGGAAACCGTCAAGACCATCGACGCCTTCATGGCCTTTGGCAAGGACAGCGCCAGCGAGACCAACACCGACCTGCCCTGGTCCACCTTCAACGGCACGGACGAGGACAACGAGCGGGGCGTGGGCACCATCTGGACCGAGGGCGGCAGCTTCTTCTACCGCTTCGACCAGGGCGGCACCGTGGACTGGCACAACAAGCTGATGTGCGGCACCAACGAGGCCCCGCTGAACTTGGTCAGTGACAGCTATTACACCGTTGAGATCACCGCCAAGGCGGACAAAGACGTATCCTGCGGCTTCTTCCTCAACCCCCTGGGCGGGTGGGACCCCCGTATCTCCGAGAGCATGGACATCACCACCCAGGAGCAGACCTTCTCCTTCACCACCACGGACACCTTTGTCACGGACATGAACTTCGAGATGCTGTTCCAGTTCGGTTCGGAGCAGACCGCCCAGCTGGGCGCCGTGACCATCGAAATCTCCAACGTGACCATTTACCAGATGCCCGTGATGTAAGAGCCTGTTTAATATCGCGAAGAATGCCGGTTGACGAGGGATTTTTCCGTCAGACGAGGCGGGATTTCGCAGGAATAATTGTGTTTATTTCAAGAAATCACAACGAAGCATGGCGAGAAAAGCCCCGTCAAACGGCGTTTTGAGAGATGATAAACAGGCTCCAAGGTACCTGCTGGATGACAGGGAGGATGTCAACCGCATCCTCCCTATCATCGCATCGTGCGGATTGCGCACAGAAACGGAGAAAGCTATGAAACTGAAACAATACGCGCCCCTGGTGGCCCTGTGTCTGGCGGCCAGCATTCTCCTCACCGGCTGCGGGCAGGGGGCAGAGCGCACAGACCCGCCCGAGGAGGAGGGCGAAACGTTTTCCTATCCTGACGACGACAAGGATTTTTCCGCCCTGCGCACCCCCGGCAGTCAGGAGGCGGCCTATGAGTACCGGCTGTTTTTCCTCCCCGGCATGGATGGGACGGAGCAGCCCTATGTGGGCGACACCATGCCCTATTATGAGGATGGGGTATATTACATCTACTACCTGAAGGACGCCGGGGACTCCTACAACCACTCTGTGTACCTTGCCACCACCACGGATTTCGTCCGCTATGAGGAACAGGACGGGCCGGTGCTGGAGGCCTCCCGAAGCGGCGGGCAGGACAGCTGGATCGGCACGGGGTCAGTGGTAAAGGTGGACGGGAGCTACCTGTTCTTCTACACGGGCCACACCGGCGCGGCGGATCTGGAGTACAAGGAAAAGATCATGCTGGCCCGGAGCGGCAGCCTCACCTCTTTCGAGAAGGTGGCGGGCTGGGAGATCACGCCGCCCGCTGAGCTGGGCCAGAAGCAGGACTTCCGGGACCCTCAGGCCTACTATGACCCGGAGACGGACACCATTTCCCTGACCGTCACCGCCTCCCAGGGCAACGTGGCGCGAATTCTGAAATACACCCTCAGCGCCGACCTGCAAACCGTGACCTATGACGGCATCATCTTCACCAACCCCGTGGGAGATTTCTGGAACCTGGAGTGCAGCGACACCTTCCGTCTGGGGGACAAGTGGTATCTCACCTATTCCGCCCAGGACGACACCCTTTGGTACGCCTCGGCGGACGAACAGTTTGGGCCATACTCCGAGCCGGCGCGGCTGGAGGGAAAGCTGTTCTACGCGGCAAAGCACGTGGAGGACGGCAGCGGCTCCTATATGGTGGGCTGGGGCAGGCGTTCCGAGTCCCCCTCCTCCACCCAGGACGTGGCCGCCTGGGCGGGCAACCTGGTGGTGCAGAAGCTCGTCCAGAAGGAGGACGGCGCCCTGGTCCTGGCCCCGGTGGACAGCGTGATGGAGCAGTTTACCGCCCGGCGGGAGCTTCCGCTGGGGTCGTCCGGCACTGTCATTGAGGCGGGCTCCCTGTACAGCTATGTGGACGCCTTCACGTGCTATGAGCGGTTCGCCATCACCGGGCGCTTCACCTGTTCCGGCTCCGGCTCCTTCGGCCTGTGCTTTGACTACAACGGCCGGGAGGACAAGTACAAGATGATCTCCGTCTGCCCCAGGGAGGGAGCGCTCCAGCTCTCCTTCAACCAGGGCTCCACGCTGATCGCGGAAAACGCCATCGACATCCGGCCGGAACAGGAGTATTCTTTTACCTATCTCCAGGAGGGCTCCACGGGCGTGTTTTACATCGACGGCCAGGCGGCGCTGACGGTACGGCTGTACGGCGTCAGCGGCAAGCCCATCAAGCTGTTCGCCGAGAGCAATACCGTGACCTTCTCGGAACTGCGGCAGTACACCGCTTGAGCTTAAGGAGGCGATGGGTATGCGGGGCATTTTCAACATTGACAGTCCGCTGATGAGTTTTCTGGTCAAGGTATTTGACTGCATCGGAGCCAGCATTCTCTGGCTGCTGTTCTCGCTGCCCATCGTCACCATGGGCGCGGCCGGCGCGGCGCTGTACACAACAGTTTACAAGTATCTGCGCCGGGGGGAGGGCCGTCTGTGGCAGACCTTCTGGAGCGCGTTCCGGGAAAACCTGCGCCGCTCCACTTTGGTGTGGCTGGCGGCGCTGGGAGTGCTGGCCCTGCTGGCGGCGGACGCGCTGGTCTTCCGGGCGCTGAAGCTGAGCGGATATCCCTTCGGCGAGGTCTACTGGGTGGTGCTGGCGCTGATTTGCGCCGCCGCGGCCTGGACGGCGTACCTGTCCGCCTACGCCGCCCGGTTCAGCGGCGGCGCGAGGGATGTGCTGCGCTTCTCGTTCCTCCTCATGACCGCCCACCCGGTCCGGGCGCTGGAGGTCCTGGCGCCTATTTTGGCCGGGGCCGCGCTGGCGCTCATCGCTCCGGCGCTGGCCGCCGTCCTTCCCGCCGCCGTCTGCTGGCTGAACAGCATGGTGCTGGAGAAGGTGTTCCTGCTCCACATGAGGCCGGAGGACGCGGAGAAAACAACCGCGGCGGAGTGACCACAATTGAAAGGAAGGACCGATTCAGCCGGCAGGCCGCGGCGGACGCGTTTAATCAGTCCTTCCTGAACTTATATTTCAGGAGGAATCCGCGATGATCAGCGAAGCACTGCAACGGGCCAGGGAGTTTGAAGCTCAATACGGCCCTCATATCCCCAGCTCCGAACGGCCCGCCTTTCACGCCACACCCACCATCGGCTGGATGAACGACCCCAACGGATTTTCCATCTACCGGGGGGAGTACCATCTGTTCTACCAGTATCACCCCTATTCCAACGAGTGGGGACCCATGCACTGGGGGCATCTGAAAAGCAGGGATCTGATCCTCTGGGAGCGCCTGCCCGCCGCCCTGGCCCCGGATCAGGACTATGACGCGGCGGGGTGCTTCTCTGGCGGGGCGGCGGAGCTGCCCGACGGGCGGCAGCTGCTGATGTACACCGGCGTCCGGCGGGGGCACAACGCGGACGGCTTTTTGCAGGACATCCAGACCCAGTGCCTGGCCGTGGGGGACGGAGTGAACTATGAAAAGTGGAAGGGCAATCCGGTTTTGGACGGGGCGGATCTGCCCAAGGGGGGCAGCACCGTCGACTTCCGGGACCCAAAGGTGTGGCGGGAGCCGGACGGAACCTATTACACCGTCGCCGGCAACCGCACCGCCGACGGAAGCGGCGCGATTCTGCTCTACCAGAGCGCGGACGGCTTCGCGTGGGAGTTCGTGCGCACCCTGGACCGCTGCCGCAATCAGTACGGCCGGATGTGGGAGTGCCCGGATTTCTTTCCCCTGGACGGCAGACATGTCCTGTTCACCAGCCCCCAGGAGATGAACCCGGTGGGTCTGGAGTTTCACGCCGGCAACGGCACTGTGTGCCTGATCGGGGACTACGCCCCCGATGGGGCCGGATTTTCCCGGCAGTCCGTCCAAGCCATTGACTACGGCCTGGATTTCTACGCGCCCCAGACCCTTCTGACGGAGGACGGACGGCGGGTCATGATCGCCTGGATGCAGAACTGGGCCACCGTAGGCGGAAAACCCAATCCGTGCCGCTGGTTCGGGCAGATGACCACGCCCAGGGAGCTGTCCGTCAAGGACGGGCGGCTGGTTCAGTCCCCGGTACGGGAGCTGGAACGCTACCGGGGCAGGCGGGCCGCGCACCGCAACATCCCCGTCTGCGGGGAGATCAACCTGCCGGGCATCCAGGGCAGGGTGCTGGATATGACAGTTACCGTCCGGCCCATCGGAAACGAAACCTACCGCTGGTTCCGCATCCGGGTGGCCAAGGACGGGGAGCATGAGACCATCATCCGCTACCGCCCGGACCAGGGGACGGTAAAGCTGGACCGGACCCGCAGCGGCCTTCCCCACGATGTGGTGCATACCAGGAGCTTTTTTGCGGACCCGGGAAACGGGACAATCAAGCTGAGGATCATTTTGGACCGCTTCAGCCTGGAGGTGTTCGTCAACGACGGCGAGCAGGCCGCCAGCGCGGTGATCTATACCCGGCAGGAGGCCGTCGCAATCAGCTTTGAGGCCGGCGGCCCGGCACTGATGGATGTGGAAAAATACGACCTGGTTTTTGACGGGACAGGGCGCGAAGCGTGAACAAGCGGGCGCTCCCTCCGGCGGGATGATCTTCCTGCCGGAGGGGGCGCTCTTTTCGTCCTCCGGCACAAAATAAATTGTTTACGGCGCGGCCGCCCTTGTGATAAAATCATGGGTGACAAGCCGCGGGATGCCGCCGGGCCGGGGGCGCGGCCCCGCCGGCGGCGATGAAATTATTTTACGGCAGGAGAAAAAGCTATGAAACAGAAACGATACGGATTCACCCTGAAGTCCACCCGGGACTTGGCGGAGCTGGGCGGAAAATTCCACGAGCTGGAGCATGAAAAAACCGGGGCCCGGCTGGTGTGGCTGGAGCGGGCGGAGGAGAACAAGACCTTCGCCATCGCCTTCCAGACCCAGCCCTGGGACGACACCGGGGTATTCCACATCCTGGAGCACTCCGTGCTGTGCGGCTCGGAGCGCTACCCGGTGAAGGAGCCCTTCGTGGAGCTGATGAAGAGCTCGCTGAACACCTTCCTCAACGCCATGACCTTTCCGGACAAGACCATCTACCCCGTGTCCAGCCGGAACGGGCAGGACTTTGTCAATCTGATGCGGGTGTACCTGGACGCGGTGTTCCGCCCCCTGCTCCACGGCAGGCCGGAGATCTTCGGCCAGGAGGGCTGGCACTACGAGCTGGGGGAGGACGGGACGCCCTCCTATAAGGGGGTGGTGTTCAACGAGATGAAGGGGGCCTTCGCCTCGCCGGACACCCTGCTGAACCGGGAGCTGAGCCGCCGCCTGTTCCCGGACACCTGCTACCGCTTTGAGTCCGGCGGCCACCCGGCCCACATCCCGGAGCTGACCTATGAGCAGTTCGCCGCCGCCCACAAGCGGCTCTACCACCCCTCCAACGCCTATATCTTCCTGGACGGGAACGTGGATATCGATCAGGCGCTGTCCCTCCTGGACGGGGAATACCTCTCCGCCTACGACCGGGCCCCCGCGCCCCCCGCCATCCCCATGCAGGCCCCGGTGGACGGCGGGACGGCGGAGATCTTCTACGAGCTGTCCCCCCAGGAGGGGCTGGAGGGCCGGGCCCGGCTGGCCCAGGGCTTCGCGGCCTGCACCTTCCGGGACCGGGAGGTGCTGACCGCCCTGCAAATCCTGTCCGACCTGCTGTGCGGCGACAATCAGGCCCCGCTGAAGCGGGCGCTGCTGGAGTCCGGCCTGGCCAAGGACGTGCAGATGTCCCTTCAGGACGGGATTTTGCAGCCCTGGGTGCTGCTGGAGGCCCGGGACATGGCGGCGGAGGGCGGGGAGACGGTGTCCGCCGCCCTGCGGGGGGAGCTGGAGCGGCTGGCCCGGGAGGGGCTGGACCGCCCCCGCATTCTGGCCGCGCTGGACAACCTGGAATTCCAGATGCGCGAGCGGGACTACGGCCAGACGCCCCAGGGGGTGGTGTTCAGCCTCCAGGTGATGGAGAGCTGGCTGTACGGCGGGGACCCCATGGCCAACCTGAGCGTGGGCGCCCTGTTCGACGCCCTGCGGGAAAAGTGCGCCCAGGGGTACTTCGAGTCCCTGCTGAGGCGGGTGCTGCTGGACAACCCCCACACCGCCCGGGTGCTGATGCTGCCCTCCCACGACGTGGGGCGGGAGCGGCAGGAGGCGGAGGCCGCCCGCCTCCGCGCCGCCCAGGCCGCCTGGAGCGAGGAGGACGCCGCCGCCATTCGGGATCGCCAGGCGGGGATCGAGGGGTGGCAGAACACCCCCGACGCCCCGGAGCAGCTGGCCTCCATTCCCATGCTGCGGCTGGACCAGATTCCGGAGGAGCCGGAGGCGCTGCCCGCCCAGGAGGAGGAGCGGGCCGGTCTGCCGGTGCTGCGCCACACCCTGACCACCGGGGGAATCACCTATCTGAACCTCTATTTCGACGCCGGCGATCTCACTCCGGAGGAGCTGACCCAGGCCGCCTTCCTGTGCCAGCTGCTGGGGGAGCTGGACACTACGGCCCGGGACAGCGGCGAGCTCCAGCGGCTGCGGCGCTCCCTGTTCGGCGATCTGGAGTTCAGCGTGGAATCCTACGGGGAGCTGGGGGCGCCGGAGCGGTGCCGCACCTTCCTGTGCGCCTCCGCCAGCATGCTGGACGGCAAGGCGGAGCGGGCGGCGGAGCTGCTGGCGGAGCTCCTCACGGACACCCTGCTGAACGACCCGGAAAAGGTCCGCGCCCTGCTGTGCCAGCGCCGGGCGGCTCTGTCCGAGCAGCTGGTGATGGCGGGCCACAGGACGGCCGTGGGGAGGGCGGCGGCGTCCTGCACCGCTGAGGGTGCGGTACAGGAATACACCGGCGGCATCGCCCACTGCCGCTGGCTGAAGGAGCTGGAGACGCAGTTTGAGGAGCGGTTCCCCGCCCTGCGGGAGGCGCTGGCCGGGCTGTCCGCCAAGCTGTTCTGCCGCAGGCGGCTCACCGCCGGCGTCACCGCGTCCGGCCCGGAGACGGAGGGCGTACTTGCGGATATCCTGTCCGCCCATCTGCCGGAGGGGGCCGTTCCCCCGCCGGAGGCCCCCGGTATCCGTCCCTGGGAACGCCGCAGGGAGGGCATCGTGATCCCGGCGGACGTGTCCTTCGCCGCCATGGGGGGCGCGTTCCCCCAGGCCGCCTCCGGCGGGGCCAAGGTGATGGGCCGCGCCGCCTCCCTGGGCTACCTGTGGAACGCCGTTCGGGTCCAGGGCGGGGCCTACGGCGTAGGGATGGTGCTGCGGGACAGCGGCCTGGCCGGGTTCTGGTCCTTCCGGGACCCCAGCGCCTGCCGCACGCTGGACTGCTACCGGCAGACGGCGGACTTTTTGGCGGCGCTGGGGGACATGGACCTCACCGGCCTCATTCTGGGGGCGGTGGCGGAGTCCGACCCACTGCTCACCCCCCGGATGAAGGGCAAGACCGCCGACGCCCGCCACTGGCGGGGAATCACCCACGGGGACCTGCGCCGGGTCCGGCGGGAGCTGCTGGCCGCCAAGCCGGAGACCCTGGCCGGGCTGGCGGAGGCGGTGCGGACTGTGGCGGATACCGCCGCCATCTGCGTCCTGGGCCCCCGGCGGCAGCTGGAGGCCTGCGGAGCGCAGCTGGACATCCTGGAAGAGCTTTGACGGGGGAGCCGCTATGGAGCAGAATTTATACCGCGCCTATGTGGACATCCTGCGGGAGGAGCTGGTCCCCGCCATGGGCTGCACCGAGCCCATCGCCGTGGCCTACGCCGCCGCCCTGGTCCGGCAGACCCTGGGGGCGTTGCCGGAGCGGGTGGACATCCGGGTGAGCCCCAACATCATCAAAAACGTGAAGAGCGTCGTCGTCCCCCACACCGGGGGCCTGCGGGGGATCGCCGCCGCTGCGGCGGCGGGCATCGCCGTGGGAGACCCGGCGCGGGAGCTGGAGGTGCTGTCCGCCGTGGAGGAGGGGCAGCTGCCCGCCATCCGGGCCTGCCTGGAGAATACCCCCATATCTGTGGTCCCCGCGGACGGCGGGCTCATTTTCGACATCCAGATCACCGCGGCGGCGGAGGGACACTCCGCCTTCGTGCGCATCGCGGGGAGCCACACCAACGTGATCCGGGTGGAGCGGGACGGAGAAGCCCTTCTGGAACGGGACTTGGCCCAGTCCGCCGGGACGGATAAAACGGATCATGGCCTGCTCACCGTGGAGGGCATTGTGGAGTTCGCGGATACGGTGGAGATTCCCGACATCAAGGAGGTCCTGGACCGGCAGATCCGCCTGAACCGGGCCATCGCCCAGGAGGGGCTGCGGGGAAGCTGGGGCGCGGGGATCGGGAAAACCCTGCTGTCCGCCTATGGCGACACCGTCCACAACCGGGCCAAGGCCTGGGCCGCCGCCGGGTCCGACGCCCGGATGAGCGGCTGCGAGCTGCCGGTGGTCATCAACTCGGGCAGCGGGAACCAGGGCCTCACCGCCTCCCTGCCGGTGATCGCCTACGGGGAGGAGCTGGGCGTTGAGCCGGACGCCCTGTACCGCGCCCTGGCGGTGTCCAACCTGGCGGCCATCCACCTGAAAACAGGGATCGGGCCGCTGTCCGCCTACTGCGGGGCCACCAGCGCGGGATGCGGCGCGGGGGCGGGGGTGGCTTACCTCCATGGCGGCAGAGCCCACGAAATCGCCCACACCATCGTCAACGCCGTGGCCATCAACTCCGGCATGATCTGCGACGGGGCCAAGGCCAGCTGCGCGGCCAAGATCGCCTCCGCCGTGGAGGCGGGCCTGCTGGGCTGGCAGATGCAGCGCAGCGGCCGGCAGTTCTACGGCGGGGACGGCATCGTGGTGAAGGGGGTGGAAAACACCATCCGCAACGTGGGCCGCCTGGCCCGGGACGGTATGGCGGAGACCGACCGCGAGATCATCAGCATGATGGTGGAGGGCTGCTGACGCGCCCCGCGCCATATCAATATGAAAGAAAAAAGGAGAGGGAGACCGTGTCTGAATGGATGGACGCCATCGTAAAGCCCCAGGCGGGGCCTGGCCTGGAGCTGCGGCGGGTGCCGGTACCCCGGCCCCGGGCGGGGGAGGTGCTCATCAAGGTGCACAAGGCCGCCATCTGCGGCACCGACGTGCACATCTACAATTGGGACCCCTGGGCGGTGGAGCACATCAAGCCCCCCATGACCGTCGGCCACGAGTATGCGGGGGAGGTGGCCGCCCTGGGGGACGGCGTCACCGGCCTGCGGCTGGGCCAGCGGGTGTCTGGCGAGGGGCACATCGCCTGCCGCCGCTGCCGCAACGGCAACATTCAGTGGTGCAAGGACACGGTGAGCGTGGGGGTGGACCGGGACGGGGCCTTCGCCGAGTACGTCTGCATCCCGGAGACCAACGTGATTCTCATCGCGGGACAGGGTGCACGAAAACGCCCGCTATTTCCGAGGCGAGATGGAGAAGCTGGGCTTCGACCTGCTGCCCGGGGAGCACCCCATTGTCCCCGTAATGCTGTACGACCCCAAGATTGCCCACAAGTTTGCCCGGCGGATGCTGGACAAGGGGGTATACGTGGTGGCGTTCTGCTACCCGGTGGTGCCCAAGGGGAAGGACCGCATCCGTACCCAGATCAGCGCTGGGCACACGAAAGAGGACATCGACCTGGCTGTGCGGGCCTTCGGCGAGGTCAAGCGGGAGATGGGGCTGTGAGCGGGAGCGCCGCCCTTGCTGTCTGTTCCACTGTAGGCAAACCCGCCCCCACTCTGGTGTATTGTTTCAAACAAGCCCTATGCGAGGAGAGATTGTCGTGCCCACGCTGGTGATGCTTCTAGTCGGATATGTAGATTCCACGCTGGCCCACGCCGTCGTGGCGGCCTACCTGTTCGCCGTCCTGGACGAGCGCAGCTGGCGGCGGCTGAAGAAGCTGCCCGCCCTGCTCCTCTCCCCGCTGATTAATAACTCGCTCAGCATATTCCTCATGTATGCCCTTCCCTGCGGCAATCTCATCCGTTTCTGGGCCACCAGCTTGTGCGCCATGCTGTGCGTCGTGCTGTGGGCCCGGTGGGCCTGGAGGATGGGATTCTGGCAGGCCCTCTCCGCCGTGTCCATGACAGGGGTGTTTCAGGTATCCCTCGTCATCCTGACCCGGTTTTTGTGCCGAAACATCTTTGTGGATAACGAAATTCTCCAGTTCGCGGCGGTGACGGCCGTTGTCTGCGTTGTGGTGGCACTCTCCACCGTCCTGCTGTACCGCCTGCGCTTCGGCCGCTGGTTCCGCCTCCTGCTGGAGGAGGGTTCCGGCCAGCGCCGGACAGCCCTGTTCCTTTTCGCCCTGGCGTGCGTCATGGAAATGTTTTATATGCTCCAGGTGGTGGGGCTTCAGGAGGAGTATTTTGCCCTCTATTACCTGCTGGTGCTGGTAACGGTGGTGCTGGTGACGAGGCTGGTGCTCTATCTGGCCCACTGGTTCGACTCCGCCCGGAAGATGGAGGCCCAGCGGGATATTATCGCCCAGCAGCAGCTCTACGAGCGGGATCTGGAGGCCATCCGCCGGGAGGTCCGCGCCTTCCGCCACGACTACAAGAACCTGCTGGCGGGACTGTCGGAGCAGGCGGACGAGGGAGAGGTGGACGAGCTGCGCGCCGCCCTGTCCGAGCTGGACGCGGGCTTTGACCGGCGCATCGGGGAGAAGATCCGGGCCTCTACCCAGATCGGCAGCCTGCGCGTCCCCCAGGTGAGGAGCCTCCTGCTGTCCAAGCTGGCCGCCATGGGCGGGCAGGGCATCGACTGCCGGCTGGAGGTGCTCTACCCCGTGGAGGCGGTGGGGATGGACGTGTGGGACTTTGTGCGCTGTCTGGGCATTCTGCTGGACAACGCCGCCCAGGCCGCTCTGGAGACGGAGACGCCCTGGGTGGAGGTGGTCCTGCTGGCACAAAAGGATACGCTGTCCCTGCGGGTGTCCAACCCCTACGCCGGGGCCATCGACCCGGACAAAATCTGGGCGGAGGGCTTTTCCACCAAGGGGGAGGGCCGGGGGCTGGGCCTCCCCAGCTACCAGCGGATTCTGGCGGAGCACCCCAATACGGCCGCGTCCACCAGCTGGGCGGGGGGCGTGTTCGTCCAGGAGCTGAAGGTGGAGGCAAGGCCATGATTTCCATTTATCTCTGCGACGACGAGGAGGCCGTCCGCCACCAGCTGCAAACCGCGATAGAGTGGAAAATCTTCGTGGAAAACTACGACATGAAGGTGGCGCGCGCCGCGTCCTCCGCCGGGGAGCTGCTGGACGCGGCCCAGGACAGCCGCCGGGGCGTCTACTTCCTGGACGTGGACCTGAAGGACGGGGGCTGGGACGGCTTTACCCTGGGCCGGGAGCTGCGGCGGCGGGACCCCCACGGCACCCTGGTCTACATCACCAGCTACGGCGATCTGGCCTGGAAAACCTTCCAGTACCACCTGGAGGCTTTCGACTACATCGTGAAGGAGGGAGAGCAGACCGGTTCCGCCGCCGCCCGGTGCCTGGAGGCCGTCCACGCCCGTCTGCTGGACGAGCGCCGGGACCCGGCGGAGGTGTTCTCCCTGCGGACCGGAGACGAAACCCGCCACGTACCCCTGGCGGACATCCTGTTTTTTGAGACCGCCCCCAAGGCCCACCATGTGTTTCTCCACACGGCGGACAGCCGCCTGGACTTTGTGGGCAGCCTGAACGAGCTGGAGCGGGAGCTGGGCGGGCGATTTGTCCGGGTCCACCGGGCCTATCTGGCGGCCTGGGATAAAATTGAGGCTGCGGACTGGAAGGAAAACCGGGTCCGGGTGGGCGGGCGGACGTGCCTGCTGTCCCGGGCCGGGCGGGCGGAGCTGAAAAAGAGACGGGGAGGGGGCCTGTGAGGCCCCCTCCCCTCAGACTGTCGATAAAGTGCGTTGCGTGGCACCATCGGGAAGGAAGATAGTGTGAAAGAAACCCAGGAGGGGTGTCTTTCACGTGCAATCAACGATTTTTTGAACGTTATGACGTTCAAAAAATCGCAGGCAGCTTGTCGAAAAGACTTTTTCGACAAGCTGCGGGGAGGGAGCCTGTGAGGCCCCCTCCCTTCCTTTTTGCCGTTTAAGAACGATTCGCGCCGTTTGGGAAATTTGGCCCACAGCGGGCCGGGAGCATGGTATGTTTTCTTTCGCAGACAGGCGGGATGAGAAAGGAGGAACACGCAATGGCAAAGGAGCGCTTTGTGGAGGTCTATAACCAAGGCATCGTCAATGTGATGAAAGTCGTCGTCGATACGGAAACCGGCGTGAATTATGTACTGGGCTCTCACAATAAGGCAAGCGGCACCGGGATGACCGTGCTGGTGGACGCGGACGGCAAACCCATCGTCACCCCCGTGAGCTGAAAAAATCGCGATACACAGCGACGCAAGGAATTTATCCCGCCTGTCTGCGCCAAAACGAATTTCAACGCTGCAGGAGGCACATGACCATGGCAAATGAAGTCAAAAAATTTGTCCAGGAGCTTGGATACCAGCCCCTGGAGGATCGCTGCATCATCATCAAATACGCCCCGGAAAACCTGAGCGAGCAATTTGTGGCGTTTTTCAACTCAGAATTTTATGTTCTCCAGATGTGTGAGCACGAGATCGTCCTGCTCCCCTTCAACACCACATGGGGCAACCTGCGCAAAGACATATCCTTGGTCCTTCCCTATGAGGACATCCAGTCGGTGGAGCTGGAAGACGTTAAGCTCAACACCGTTATCACCATCCGCACCAGGTCGGACACCATCCGCCTGACTACCCAGCAGGCGGAGCTGAGCGACCTGCGGAGTTCCGGCATCTACGCCACCATATATGCCGGTTTCTTCAAAAACTGGCACAAGGAAAATCTGGAGGGGACGCTGGCAGCGCTGAAGAGGCAGGGAACCCGCTGCGTATAACCCATTCAGAATTGCGAAGGAAGGACTGATTCAACCGGCAAAATGCCGGTTGAATCAGTCCTTCCTTATAATCGTTCATGGCGCTCATGTATCCTTGGCGGCTTATCTGGGCTTACAGTCATTCGTATAAATGCGAACAATATCTTCCCGGCTCAGCTTCTTCGCAAACCCAGTATGGCTCCCGCTGGCCGCAGCACACCGCTCCGCCGTTTCCTCAACCTGTTCATCCGTGGGATGGACGCCCAGCTCATCCAGGTTTGCGGGCATTCCAATGCTGTGATAAAAATCTTCCATCGCCCGGATACCGGACTCGGCAATCTCTTCGTCCGTACCTTTGATGGAGATTCCCATCACATTTCTGGCGTAGCGGACAAAGCGGGGCAGGCACTCCTTATAAACATATCTCGCCCAGCTGGGCCAAACCGCCGCGAGCCCCGCGCCGTGGGTCACGTCAAACATGCCGCCCAGCTCATGCTCCAGCTTGTGGGACATAAAGTCGCCGCCATCGTTCCCGCAGCCGGTCAGGTCGTTATGGGCCAAACTTCCGGCCCACATGATTTCCGCCCGGGCGTCATAATCCCCCGGCTCATGGTGCAGTTTTACGGCATTTTTCATCACGGTGCGGAGCAGCCCTTCCGCGAGGGCGTCCGTGATCTCCATGCTGCCGCCGTTGGTGAAATACCGCTCCATCGTGTGCATCATGATGTCCACACAGCCGGATTCCGTCTGGTAGTCCGGCAGGGTTTTTGTGAACTCCGGGTTCATGACGGCGAATTTGGGCCGGGCCAGATTATCGTCATAAGCGCGCTTTTCCCCGGTCCGCTGGTTGGTAATCACGCAGCCCTTCGACGTTTCGCTCCCCGCGGCGGCAATGGTCAGCACAGCGGCCACAGGGAGGCACTTCTGTGCCATCCGGGTATGTTCAAAAAGCTCCCACACATCCTGGTCCGGCTCCGCAAGGCCATAGGCGATAGCTTTCGCCGTGTCAATCGCGCTTCCGCCGCCAACTGCCAGCAGGAAGTTTACGTTATGTTCCTTTCCCATACGGATGCCCTCATAGACCTTATCCAGGCGGGGGTTGGGAACGACGCCGCCCAACTTCTGAAACGCGATCCCCTCGGCCGCGAGGGCGGCCTCGACTTTCCCCAGCAATCCGGACCGCTGGGCGCTGCCGCCGCCGTATACGATCAATGCGCTGGCGGCGCCAAAAGCGCGCGCCTGTCTGCCCACCTCGTCTTCGGCATTCTTTCCGAATAACACTTTGGTGGGGGAATAGAACTCAAAATTGTAAGCCATCGTGGTTTCCTCCAGTTCGTTTGATGTCTATATGATAAAAAAATTCCGGCAAAATTAAAATAAAATTTACGGCAGGATATAGAATGATTCGGACAGTTTATGTATAATTCTTCTGACCATCAAGACGGGAGGCGGAAGAATGCGGCTATTTGAAACAGACGGGAACCAGGTAGAGCTTATTGAGGGGATGACGGCAGAGTACCCTTACTGCCTTCATTGCAGAGATTTGACTGATTTTGTGATCCCCTGGCACTGGCACGAGGAATTGGAACTAGGGTACATCCAAGAAGGAGCCAGCAAAATCATCACCGTTGGGGCGGAATACACGGTTCACCAGGGGGACGGATTTTTCATCAACAGCAACGTAATGGACATGAAGCGCAACGGAACACCCGGGGCCAGAACGCTGGAAATCAATCACATTTTCCACCCGGTTTTTCTGAGCGGGCACTTTAAAAGCCGCTTCGAGACCAAGTATTTGAATCCGGTCATCAAAAACCGCCAAATTGAGGTCCATATTATCCGGCGCGGGCATCCTACATCCGAGCGGATATTAAAAAATCTGTATTGGCTTAAAGAACTCCAGGGCAGTTCTGGCACCGAGTTCCAGACAAGAAACATTCTCTCCGAGACTTGGCTTCTTTTGTTGGAGGACCTGCGTGAGCACCCGGACACGCGGCCGCAGGCAGGCGCAGAGCAGCGGGACCGCCTGCGCAGCATGATTGCGTACATGCACCGGCATTATACGGAAAAACTCACACTGCCGGAAATTGCGAAGGCGGCGGGGGTCAGCGAACGGGAGGCATCCCGCTGCTTCAAGAAGAACACCGGTCAAAGTCCTGTAGAGTATTTAATTGCATTTCGCTTGAATGAATCAAAAAAGCTGCTTCGGGAAAGTGAGCTGTCTATCACGGAAATCAGCCTTCGGTGCGGTTTTTCCGACAGCGCGTATTTTGGAAAGGCGTTTCGGGCTGCTTATGGCATGACGCCGGGGACATACCGCATAAATGGGCAGATCGTGTAGACGCCGTTTGAAAATTGGCAGGAGGCCCAGCGGCGAGGGATTTTTTCGTCAGGCAAACCGGTAAAGCATGGCGGTAAACAATCCGTCGTTGGGGTGTGCTGACAGTTTTCAAACAAGCCCTAGGGAAGGACTGATTAAATCGGAAAAAGCAGATTGCGAAGAAATTTTGCGCCAGAATGCGGCGCGATGACCCAGGAATAATTGTGTTTATTTCAAGAAATCGCAACAAAATTATGGTGCAAATTTTTCGCAAGATGCCGCAGACGCATTGAATCAGTGCTTCCCTAGCTCTCTTCAGACATAAAAGGCGTACCTTGGTTGCAAAATCAAGGTACGTCTTTTTTACGTTTTCTGATATGCGCTGAAACTCCGCCGCGCTTTCGTCCCTGTGCTCCCGCTTGACCGCGAAGATTACGGTCTCGATGGGATGAGCGGTGAGAAAGGCATAGCACTCCTCCAGCATGAGCCGTCCGGACCAAGGCGCGGCGCCGGTCCGGCATTCGCAGAAGCCGTGGTTCAGGCCGGGCCCGTCCCCGCTGGCGGCAAAGCGGATATCAAGATAGCGGAAGCCGTCCTCAAGCTGCGGGCCAGCGCTCCGGGCCTGGCACTTTGAGAAAAAGCCAAGCTGGACATACTGCGTCCCCGCGTCGTCTCCCCCTCCTGTGTCCCAGGAACGCCCGCCAGCAGGCATTTCGTCCGTTATTCTTCTATAGTTTACTCGCTTTCGCTTATTTTCGCAAGAGGACTATTGAAACAGCGCTGAAAGTGGAAGATGACAGAAAAACCCGCCTGAAACCAACGGTTTCAAGCGGATTTGTGGTGGGCGGGAATCAACGGTATACGAACACCTCACGGAAAAAAATCAAGGTTTTCCTCCCCATCGTCGTCGTTAAGCGGCATCTCAAGCGCAAAGGAGGGGACAACTCCCTCGGGCCGTGGACTATTCATCATGTCAAGGATTTTCTTCCGGTTGTCGATAAGCCGGATCGTTTCCTCGAAGGGCAGCTCGCGCCGGTCATCCGTATAGTAAAACGTCAAGACCATCTTATCGGGATAGACATATATCTTATCAACGAAAAAGTCAAGCAGCCTGTGGCGCGTGTCCGGGTTGTTGATATCCCCGACGAGACTGCTCAGAAACTTTACAATGGTATTCAGCGTCAAGTCGCACTTCTTCCGGTTCTGCTCCGCCAGCAGAGCGTCGTTGAGCATACTTTTCTGATTCTCCAGCACATTCATCCGCTCCGCCGTCGTGCTGTTGAAAATCCCGGCCTCAATCGCCTTGACAAGGTTGTTCAGCTTTCCCTCAACGTCTTTCAGCTGTGCCCGAATGGACGCTTCATAGGCGCCGTTGTCGTCGTTCTGGGCCTGGTGGTACGCATAGCATTTTTCGGCAATTATAATGCGGAGAGCTGGATCGTTGATCAAATCGTCCAGGATATAGAGGACAATTTTCTCCATGAGCTCCTTCCGCTGGTATTTCAGCGTACAGGTGTGCTTTCGATAGTTGATGCAAGAGTAGTAATAATACAGGTTGCCGCTTCTGCTGGTGCCGCTTACGCCTTGCATGGTCCCGCCGCAAAGTCCGCAGCAGATTTTTCCCGTCAGCCAATAATCCTCAATCTCGATTTCCGGGTGCAGCTTCTTGATGGCGCCCTTGCCGCCCCTCTTGTTGGCTTCCAGCTTCGCTTGGGCTTTCTGGAAAGTCTCATCGTCAATGAGGCGCGGCATCCCGTCGGGTATGAGGGTTTTGCCGAACTTGTACTCGCCGATATATGCCCGATTCACCAGGATGTTACGTAAGGAGTTGACCGTAAACCTGTTTCCCCTGACCGTTTTCTGGCCCGCATTGTTCAGGCTGTCGCAGATTTTCTGCATGGGAACGCCCTCGGTGTATTCCTTGAAAATACGGCGCACCGTGGGGGCAGTCGCCTGATCAATCTCGTATTTGTGATCCACCTCGCCCACGTAGCCCAGCATTTTTACCCCATTATAAAAGGCGTTCTCAGCGTTATAGGTCATGCCGCGCACGACATTTTTCCGGTGCGACACGATGAAGGACGCAGCCATGGCTTCATAGATGGATTCCATCAGAATCTGCGTCGCTTCATCGTCATCCGGGATGGATTCGGCAACATAGACGATTTTCACCCCGCACTCCCGCAGACGTTTCTTAGCCATGACGGCATCAATCCGATCTCGGGAAAGCCGGTCTGTCTTCCAGAGGATCAAATAGGCTGGGCGCAGTTTTTCAACCTCATAGAGCATGAGCTGAAATGCCGGCCGGTCGTCCCTGGTGCCGCTGTACGCGGGGTCGTCGTACTCTTTGATGATATGATAGCCGTGATGCTCGGCATATTCGTGTGCTGCGTCTTTTTGCTGGACGATACTCACATCCCGCTGCGCGTCGGAGCTGTAGCGGTAGTAGCAGATTGCATTATTGCCAGGGTTCTGGATAAATCGTGTGGCTGCGCCCATGGTGTCACCTCTTTCCTGCGTAATGCTTCCTTTACTGTCTGCGTCCGGTCTTTTGACCGGGCGCTTCTGTTTTTGTGGTGAACGTCACATCACACAGACCGTCCCAATAAACCGTGGGGTGCTCGATATCCAGGTACACGACCACGTTCCGCCCGTCCAACAGGATGCGGACGCCGTCCGCGTCAACGGTGATTTCCCCCATCGCCTCGTCGATGTGGATATTGTCGGATTCGTAGCTGCCACCTGGGGTCGTGATGGCTACACGGGCGGCGCTGTGGGGGTCCTGCCATGCGTAGGGCAGAAGGTTCTCCCTCGGGGCGGGCCCGCTGTCCGTACGGAGCCTGAGAGGGGACTCGACGGGGCAGAAAGCATCCATGGTCAGGTCGATGGGCTCGCTGGACATATCGGACACCTCCAAATCCAATACATAATATTTTCCCGCATCTGCGCTCGGCCTTCTGGCCGGGCGTCTCTGTTTTATATATGCCGGAAAATTTTGTAGTCATATTGCTTCACATTCTATGAGCATAGTATCAGGGTTTAAGTGCATTATTGCCACTTTGGGCGAACTGTCACTGCTGCGGCCAAGTTTATCAACAAAAGAGAGAGCTTCGCGGAAATTCTCTTCCTTTATAAAGACAATGGCTTCGTTTCGGATGTCGCAGGTGTCGTCAATATATGCTGTGCCGTTATCTTCGTTAGTAATGATGTTATCAGAGGGATTCTTCAGCATGTATAACAGCTGCTCCAACATATTTCCGCGCAGTTCCGAGTAGACCGCGACATTCCAGCGGGTAGTCGTGGATTTCTGCATAAAAGTAAAAGACCGGACAGGAAC
>CAJTLI010000039.1 GCA_910577525.1 uncultured Oscillospiraceae bacterium
TTCACCGCTTGAAGAAAAGCAGTAAAAAGTGTTGGTGTCTCTATAGTAACGCAAATCGTCTTTGTGCCCACAAACCTCGCAGTTTTGGAAACTGATAATATTCCCATTCCCGGAGTATTCCCCATTTCGTTCAGCCAGATAGGAAAGAAAATCAAAGCTGCGTATTTGTGCGTCAAGTTCCGGGTCGTTGCGAATTTCCCGAGAAACGCTAATTTTGGAAGATTGCCCATCAGCGGATAATGGGTCGCAGGGAATTGCCAATATCTGCTCTATGGTAACCCTCGCATTTTTACTGTGGAGAACAACTTCCTTATTTGTTCCCAAGAAAAGACGGTTGGCATTTATACACACCTTGTCGCACTGCGGGAAAATGGAGATAAGGCGCTCCATTATTGTACGCCTTAGGTTTGGCTCAGTGACAACAGAATCCAGAATGAAAACAAGCCTAAATTTCGGGTGGTCCTCGCTGTAGCCAAAGGTCTGATAGTACATAGCCAAAGGCAGACCATGTTCATCACAAATCTCTACCGCTTGTTCCTCTGATAGCTGGGGCTGGTTTTTGTCGGCGTTGTCTATATCCACCATAAAAACTTGTTGCTCCCGCCAGTCGGCGGCCTTTGAGCCATTTAGTACGGCGGGGCAGACGGTATGTCCTGTCCCGATTTTCTGCGCTAACTGCCGCACTGTCACCTCCGCAATGCTGGTGCTTTTAAGCACCCTTTGGGAAATCCTGCTCCACGCTTTCCCCGTTGGTTTTTCGGCTACGCCTTTTGGGTCGATGTGTAGTCGTATCTTTGCCATTGAGCGCTTCCTCCTCTAATATAAATTTTTGGTATTCTTCTTGGTGTGATTCGATGTAGGCGGCAATATCACGGTAGATAACGTAAGCAAACATCCGGGCACGCTCCCGGCTGATTTTAATCTCTTTGTCCGCCATAATCCATCACCACCATTCAGAAAGCCATTTACTTTTCGGAACAGGTCGTGTATAATAATTTTATAAATAAAATTATTTTCTTCTCTATTCCTCAAGTCGTACTTATGGTAGCACAGGAAAACGGCCTTGTCATAAATATCCGTCAAGGCGTAAAAAATAAAATTTTGTAGAAGAAAGTTTTATAAATCGAATTTGGAGGTGTTTTTGCAATGGGTAAACGTAACCAGCCCCCGGACATTTTCTCAACCCCGATATGGGCAACAAGAATCACCAATTTGTTAGAAGAAAGAGGTATGACCCAACTGGAACTTGCCAAACAAAGCGGCACTTCCCCGGCTTCCATCTCTGATTGGGTTGGGGGCAGTAGCCAACGGGAGCCAAAAGTTAAAGGATTCAAGGCTGTCGCTGATGTACTTGGGGTTTCCACTGATTATCTGTTAGGGGCTAATGAATGCACGACCCCCACCACTGAAAAGATACACAAAATAACAGGGCTTAGCGAAAAGGCGATAAGAAACCTTCGCAAACTTCAACGTGGTGCCAAGAATAGCGACAGCTCTGCCGCCAAAAAGTTAGCTGCCTGCAATTTTCTTTTGGAGTCAATGGACAGTACCGACCTGTTTGAATCCCTTTACAGTTACCTGTTGGGAGAATTTTACTTTTCCAGTCATGGAACAGATTTGGGCGCTAACTTTATTTACGCAAAAACTCCTGTTGGAGAAGAAAAAGAGAAACTTGCCTTCGCCGAAAGCTATTCCCACGTCTACTTATCCAAGGTCCTGCAAGCATTGGCATTCATAAAGAGAAAAGCGGATAAGGTTAAGGAACGCAAGGAAAAGAAGATGTATGAAGAATGGCTGAAATCAGATGAGGGCAAAGCTTTTGAGCTGGAAAATCTAAAACTGCAAATAGCTTATGAAGATGAGGAGGAATAAAGATGAATGTCGTAATCTATGCCAGATTTTCCTCGCACTCTCAAACGGAGCAATCTATTGAGGGACAGCTTAAAGAGTGCTACGCCTACGCCCAGCGCAATGATTATATGGTGGTTGGTGAATACATTGACCGGGCGCTTTCTGGCACAACCGACCACAGGCCAGAGTTCCAAAAAATGATTGCTGACAGTTCCAAGAAAACCTTTCAAGGAGTTTTGGTCTATCAGCTCGACCGTTTCGCCCGCAACCGCTATGACAGTGCCACATATAAATCAAAGCTGAAGAAGAACGGGGTCCGTGTTCTCTCTGCCCGTGAAAACATTTCGGACGATGCCAGCGGCGTTCTGATGGAAGCTGTTTTGGAGGGGATGGCGGAATATTACAGTGTGGAGCTTGCCCAAAAGATCAAGCGGGGCATGGACATTAACGCCGAGAAATGTCTCTCAACGGGCGGGAATGTTGCACTGGGTTTCAAGATTGAGGACAAGAGGATTGTAATTGACCCGGTTACTGCTCCAGTGGTTGTAAAAATCTTTGAAATGTATGTGGCTGGCTCGACTATGGCCGATATTATCCGCTATCTCAACGCCAACCACATCAAAACATCCTATGGGAACGAGTTCAACAAAAACAGTATCAACCGCATTTTGAGAAACAAGAGGTATATCGGGACATATACATACCGTGACACGGAAGTCCCTGACGGACTGCCCCGCATTGTCGATGATGATTTATTTCGGGAGGCCCAGCGTATCATGGAGAAGAACAAAAAGGCCCCCGCTCGGGCGAAGGCCAAAGTGGATTATCTGCTCACTACAAAGCTGTTCTGCGGGCACTGCAAGGCCGCTATGACTGGCGTTAGCGGGACGAGTAAGACGGAAAAGAAATACCACTATTACCAGTGTGTAACCAACCGCCGGGACAAGTCCTGCAACAAAAAGACCGTCAATAAAGACTACATCGAGGACGTGGTGGTCCAACAGCTCCGGGAGTTCCTCACCCCGGATAATATCACCACGATTGCCAAAGAGGTAGTTGACCTCTGCGAGAGGGAGAGCAACAACGGCAACGCAAAGCGGCTTCAAAAGCTACTCTCTGAAAATGAAAAGGCCACGGAGAATTTATTGAAGGCTCTGGAGAGTGGGCAGGCGGTTGAGATTATTGCCGAACGCATTACCCAAAAGAAGAAGGAACACGATGAACTGTCCTATCAACTGCTGGTGGAGACCACACAGCACCCTGTTCCCAGTGTAAGGGACATTCGCTTTTTCCTGAGTCAGTTCCGCAAGGGGGATATCAACGCCCCCAAATACCGACAGGGCTTGGTCGATATGCTCGTCAACAAGATTTACCTGTATGACGACAAAATGACCATCCTGTGCAATACACAGGATGGCCACTTCGATGTTGACCTTAAGGAAGTGAGTTCACTTAAGGGTCACTTGGTGGAGGCGAGGGGAGTCGAACCCCTGTCCGAAAGCACTTCCACAGGAACCTCTCCGAGCGCAGACGGTCGGTTATATTCCCTTGCTCAGCCGCAGGCCGTCAAACTGCTGAGTTCGGTAGAGTCATGATCCATGGCACGGTCAACTCTTTCCGTACTCATGTTCACCACTGAGATGACGCCCCGGCCCGGCTCGTGGTCCTTCCAGGCGGGACGGCCGCGTTAAGCCGCGGCGAGAACTACGTTATCGTTGTTCTTTAATTTATAAGCTGCCCGTTTTTAGGATGTCAGGCGCATCCGCTCGCTATTCCTGCTTCGGCGCCCCCGTCGAAACCAGTACGCCCCCTCGTCGGAGCAAGCTGCGTATCGTTCGCCCTGCCGCTTTCGGCAGGGCTCATTCACTTCGCTGCCCCTCCTCTCCTCGTCAAAACCGCTTCGCTGGGCTTTGACGAGGTTTTGCGGCCTGCGGCCGCTTTACGAGAGAATTTGGTTGCGGCTTCGCCGCGGATTTGATTTATTTTCATCCGTCAAGCTCAGACTGACGGAGTGAAAAACTGGCTCACACCTTCTCCGGTGCGGGATAGTCCACCCCCTGAGTGTCTACCGTGACCTTTTTCATCATTTGCTCCTTCTTGGGGCGGTCGTTCCAGTCCCGCTTGGCGGAGACGATGGCGTCCGCCGTATCCATGCCCTCGATCACCTTGCCGAAAGCGGCGTAGCCGCCGTCCAGATGGGGGGCGTCGGCCACCATGACGAAAAACTGGCTGCCCGCCGAATCAGGGTCCATGGTTCGGGCCATGGACAGCACACCTCTCGTATGAGCCAGATCATTTTTCACACCGTTCTGGGAAAACTCCCCCTTGATGGAGTAGCCGGGGCCTCCTGTGCCGGCTCCGTCGGGATCGCCCCCCTGGATCATGAAGCCGGGGATCACCCGATGAAAGATAGTCCCGTCATAAAACCCGGACTGGGTCAGGGAAATGAAGTTATTAACCGTATTGGGCGCGATTTCCGGATAGAGCTCCGCTTTCATCACGCCGCCGTCTTCCATCTCAATGGTGACGATGGGATTGCTCATGATTACCATCCCTTTCTTTTTGCTGTCTCATGTCTCCGCCTCTGAGGAAACAGGGAGCTGCGCTCAGCGGGCGCTTCAGTAGCGCCCCCGGGAGGCCCGGTCCATCTCCCGCTTGGCGTCTCGCTGGGCGGCGCCCTCCCGCTTGTCGTAGAGCTTCTTGCCCTTGGCCAGGGCCAGCTCCACCTTCACCCGGGGCCCGGAGAAGTATAGCGACAGCGGAATCAGCGCGTAGCCGTCCTGCTGCACCCGGGCCTGAAGCTTGCGGATCTCCCGGCGGTGGAGCAGCAGCTTCCGGGTGCGCCGGGGGTCCTTGTTGAAGATATTGCCCTTCTCGTAGGGAGAGACGTGCATCCCGTAGAGGTACATCTCTCCGTCCTTCACCGCACAGAAGGCGTCCCGCAGGTTGACGGCGCCCAGCCGGATGGACTTTACCTCGGTGCCGGCCAGCTCGATGCCCGCTTCATACTTATCCTCAATGAAATAGTCGTGGAACGCCTTCCGGTTGGAGGCAACCTGTTTGACGGACTGTTTTCCCATCACGCGCCGCCTCCTTCCTCCTAGTATGGACTTGTAGTATACCATTCCTGAGCCAAAACCGCAAGGGGAAAATGAGGAAAGCCCGCTTTTTCTTTTTACGCTGTTTCGCGGTGCCGGCCGGTATGGATACCGCTGAAAAGACCCGGCCAGAGGGTGAATTGAGGTTGAGAATACAGGCTCTAAATCAGCCGTCCGGATTTTGCCGGTGAAAACCGGAAAATTCGTAAATCCGCTCTTGTTTTTGCGCCGGGGATAGCATATAATATCTTAGTTTCTAGCTTGTGAGGGGAGGGCGCGTAATGGATACACGGCCCATCGGCGTGTTTGACTCCGGCCTGGGGGGGCTCACCGCCCTGCGGGAGCTGGCCCGGCTCATGCCGGAGGAGGACCTGGTCTACTTCGGGGACACCAGCCGGGTGCCCTACGGCGGGCGTTCCCGGGAGGTCATCACCAAATATGCCCGGCAGGACGTGGCCTTCCTGCGCACCTTCCGCCCAAAGGCCGTGGTCATCGCCTGCGGCACCGTGTCCACCACCGCCCTGGACGTGCTCCAGGGGGAAAACAACATCCCCATATTCGGCGTGGTGGAGTCTGCCGCCCAGGCCGCCGCCCAGCTCACCAAAATCGGCCGGGTGGGGCTCATCGGAACCCAGGCGTCTATCCGCTCCGGGGCCTATGAGCGGGCGCTGGAGCGGCTGCGTCCCGGCATCCGGGTTACAGCCCGGGCCTGTCCTCTGCTGGTTCCCCTGGTGGAAAACGGACGGTTCCGCCCCGGCGATATCGTGGCGGAGACGGTGGCGGCGGAGTACTTAGCCCCCGTGAAGGCGGCGGGAGTGGATACCCTGATCTTGGGGTGCACCCACTACCCCCTGCTGCGGGAGATCGTCGGCGCATATATGGGGCCGGAGGTGGCCCTGGTGGACGTGGGGGAGCAGTGCGCCCGGTGGGTGAAGCGGCAGCTGGAGCTGGACGGCCTGCGCAATCACTGCCCCGGCGCGGGGCGGCGGCGCTACTACGTCAGCGACAGCACCGGGGATTTCTCCGCCCTGGCCTCCATCTTCCTGGGGGAGGACGTGCGGGGCGAGGTGGAGCAGATCGACATCACAGGGTATTGAGGGGCGCGCGGCATTTTGAAGCATTGTGAGGAGAACCCATGACAACAGAGAATGTGATCATATCGATAAAAGGAAAGCAGCTATACGCGGAGAGCGGCCCCGACGAGATGGAGCTGGTCACTGCCGGAAGCCTGCGGCGGGACGGCCAGGGCGGCTATTCCATCTCCTATCAGGAGACGGAGCTCACCGGCCTGGATGGCACCACCACCAGGCTGCACGTCAACGGGGGCCGCGTGACCCTGCTGCGGGAGGGAAGCATCAACTCCCAGATGGTGTTTGAGATGGGCAAGCGCCATATGTCCATGTACGAGACGCCCTATGGGGCGCTGTCCATCGGGATCAACACCAAGCGGCTGCGCTCCACCCTGAACGAGGCGGGGGGCGAGCTGGAGATCGACTACGCCATCGAGATCGACCACATGGTGGCGGGCCAGAACATGTTCCGCATGAGCGTAAGAAAAAAGCCGGCGCTGCGGCAGGAGCGGGAGCCGGAGAAAAGGGGTTTTTACTATGGAAAATCTGATTCAGGCCGCCCGGGAGCAGGTGGCGCGGCTCACCCAGGCCGCCTATGAGAAGGCCGCCGGAGAGGGCTTGCTCCCGGCTGGGCAGGACATCCGCGGCACGGTGGAGGTGCCCAAGGACAGCAAAAACGGGGACTTTGCCTCCTCCTTCGCCATGGCGGGGGCCAAGGCCCTGCACATGGCCCCCCGGCAGATTGCCCAGATCATCCTGGACCACCTGGAGCTGGACGGGACCCTGTTTCAGCGCTCGGAGATTGCCGGGCCGGGATTTCTGAACTTTTTCTACGCCCCCCGCTGGTACGGCGAGGTGCTGGGGGCGGTGGAGGCGGACCCGGAGCACTATGGGGCCTGCGATGAGGGGAAGGGCCAAAAGGTGATGGTGGAGTTTGTGTCCGCCAACCCCACCGGCCCCATGCACATGGGCAACGCCCGGGGCGGCGTGCTGGGGGACACCCTGGCCAACGTGCTGGCCCGGGCGGGCTGGAGCGCCTGGAAGGAGTTCTACGTCAACGACGCGGGCAACCAGATCCACAAGTTCGCCATGTCCATCCACGCCCGGTACATGCAGCTGATTCTGGGCGAGGAGAATTACCCCTTCCCCGAGGACGGCTACCACGGCGACGACATCCGGGAGCTGGCTCAGGGCTTTTTAGCGGTCCATGGGGACGCCTACCGGGACGCCCCCGAGGACAGGTGGCTGGAGGACATGAGCAAATTCGGTCTGGAGCGCAACATCCCCAAGATGAAGGAGGATCTGCGCAAGTACGGCATCGAGTACGACCAGTGGTTCTTTGAATCCGAGCTCCACGAGTCTGGCTATGTGGCGGAGACGGTGGACCTGCTCGCCCGGAAGGGCTGGACCTATGAGAAGGACGGGGCTTTGTGGCTGAACACCACCGCTCTTTTAAAAGAAAAATACATCCGGGAGGGCAAAACCCGGGAGCAGGCGGACAAGCTGGACCTGAAGGACGACGTGCTCCGCCGGGCCAACGGGTTCTACACCTATTTCGCCGCCGATATCGCCTATCACCGGAACAAATTTGAGAAGCGTGGCTTTGACAAGGTCATCAACGTGTGGGGCGCGGACCACCACGGCCATGTGGCCCGCCTCCAGGCGGCGCTGGACGGCCTGGGGCTGGACGGCTCCAACCGGCTGGTCATCGTGCTGATGCAGCTGGTGAACCTGCTCCAGGACGGCAAGCCGGTGCGCATGTCCAAGCGGACAGGCAAGGCCATCGCCCTCCACGACCTGCTGGACGAGATCCCCGTGGACGCCGCCCGGTACTATTTCAACAACCGGGCCGCCACCACCCCGCTGGACTTTGACCTGGATCTGGCCGTGCGCCAGGACAGCGACAACCCGGTGTACTATGTGCAGTACGCCCACGCCCGGATCTGCTCCCTGCTGGCCAACCTGGCCCAGGACGGGGCTCAGGCACCCGCGGCGGCGGACATGGACCCGGCTCTGCTGGCGGCGGACGAGGAACGGGCCCTGATCAAAACGCTGGCCCAATATCCGGAGGAGATCCGGCTGGCCGCCCGGGACTATGACCCCAGCCGGATCAACCGCTATCTCACCGCCCTGGCGGGGGACTTCCACCGCTTTTACAACGCCTGCCGCATGAAGGGGGAGGAGGCCGGACTCCAGGCCGCCCGCCTCAAGCTGGCGGATTCCGTCCGGCTGGTGCTGGCCAACGGGCTGGGCCTTCTGGGGGTCAGCGCCCCCCAGAAGATGTGAGCCCGGACCTGTACCCTGCCGTGTGATACCCAAACGTTCGCGCTAAGCGGCAAAAAATCCTCCCATTGCGGTGTAAACGCAATGGGAGGATTCCTCTTTTCCGCCTTTGGGGAGAGCCGCGCTACCAGGTCAATTCCAGATACAAATCCTTGTACTGCTTGGCGGAATTTTCCCAGGACAAATCCTTGACCATGTCCCGCTGGACCATTTCGTCCCAGCACCAGCGGTTTTCAAAATAGAGGGTCTTGGCCCGGTTGACGGCGTCCAGCAGCAGGCCGGCGTCGTAGCGGTCAAAGGTGAAGCCGTTTCCGGTGTTGAAATACATATTATAGGGCTCCACTGTGTCCTTCAGTCCGCCGGTCTCCCGGACGATGGGGATGGTGCCATAGTGCATGGCGATCAGCTGGGTCAGCCCGCAGGGCTCGAACTGGGAGGGCACCAGCAGGGCGTCTGCGCCTGCGTAGATCCGGTGGGCCCGGGTCTCGTCATACATGATATTGGAGCACACGTTTCCGCGGTAAGCCCCCTCGTAATAGCGGAAGGAGCCCTCGTACACCTGGTCTCCCGTGCCCAGCACCACCACCTGGGTGTGCTCGTCCATAACCTGGGGGAGGATCGCGTTGACCAGGTCCAGCCCCTTCTGGTCCGTCAGGCGGGAGATCAGACCGATCACAAATTTGTGGCCATCCTGAACAAGCCCTAATTCCTCCTGGAGCCGGCGCTTGTTCTCCTTCTTCCGGTCCAGCACATTGGAGAGGCCGTAATTGGCGTACAGCCTGTCGTCGGTATCGGGGTTCCAGATGTCGTAGTCGATGCCGTTCACGATGCCGCGCAGCTTGCCGGAGTGATACCGCAGATGGGCGTCCAGCGCCTCGCCGTAGTACGCGCTCTGAATCTCGCCCGCGTAGGTCTGGCTCACCGTGGTGATGACGTTGGAGTACGTCAGGCCGCCCTTGAGCATGTTGGCGTCCTGGTAGCCCACCTTGAGGGCGTCCTTGTTGAAGACGTAATCGGGCAGCCCGGACCAGTAGCGGATGGTGGGAATATCGTAAATTCCCTGGAACCGCAGATTGTGAATGGTCAAAATGGTCTTGGCGGCGGTGAGCTTTGTGCTGGCGAACTGGGTCCGCAGGTAAACGGGCACCAGGGCCGCCTGCCAGTCGTGGCAATGAATGATGTCGGGGGTCCAATCCATGTAGTTCAGCGCCGCCAGTGCCGCTTTGGCAAAGAAGCAGTACTTGGGGATATCGTCGATGAGGTTGGTATAGGGATTGCCGTTGCTGAAGAACTCCTCATTGTCGATGAAGTCATAGACCACGCCGTCCCAGACATATTCCATAATGCCCACGTAGAAGGAGCGGCCGTCGGCGCAGAGGTCCATCTCGAAGGAGCCCCGGTAGATCATTTTCTCCTGATATTTCCACGGGATACACTTGTACCGGGGGAGGATGACCTTCACATCGCAGTTCTGCTTCACCAGCGCCTTGGGAAGGGCGTACATGACATCGCCCAGACCACCGGTTTTGACAAAGGGATAGCACTCAGAGCCGATGAATACCACACTCCTTCTGGGGGTGGTATAGACCTCCTCCGCCGGGGCTTCCTCCGCAGGCGCCTCGGGAGTTTCCGCTGGGGCCTCTTCCACAGGTGTCTCAGGGGTTTCCGCCGGGGCCTCTTCCACAGGTGTCTCAGGGGTTTCCGCCGGGGCCTCCTCCACAGGCGCCTCGGGGGCCTCAGTCGGGGCCGTCTCCGCAATTGCCGCAGGAGCCTCTGCCGGGGCCATCTCCACAGATGCCTCGGGGGACTCCGCCGGGGCCGTCTCCGCAATTGCCTCGGGAGCCTCCGCCTGAACCGCTTCCCCTTCGGGGATGGCCGCCTCGATTTGTTCTAAGGTTTCGCCTGCCGTGTTCTTGCCAGCGGCCTTGGCCTTTCGCGCCGCCCCAGCTGCCCGGGCGGGAATTTTTTTCTTGCCGCTGATCTTCTCATCGCTCTTCTTTGCCATCTGGTACCTCCCAAAAATCAAAGTATTTCTTTGCGGCCGCTGCGCGAATAATCGGGCAGCGGCCTTATGGTCTGGTCTGATATGCCCGAAGCTGTGACATCATGAGAAAATTCAATTACTCCTGCTCCCAGTTGTGCCAGATATTCTGTACGTCGTCGTTGTCCTCCATGATGTCGATGAGCTTTTCCATGTTCTTGACATCGTCCTCGCCGGACAGCGTGACGTAGTTCTGCGGCACCATCTCCACCTTGGCGGAGGCGAACACATAGCCCTTTTCCTCCATGGCGGCCAGCACCGCGCCGAAATCGTCCGGGGCGGTGTAGACGGTAAAGCAGTCCTCGTCGGACTCGAAATCCAGCCCGCCGCAGTCCAGAGCGTCCATCATGGCCGTCTCTTCGTCCAGATCCTCCCGCTCGATGACCAGCACGCCCTTTTGGTCGAAGGACCAGGACACGCAGCCGGTGGCCCCCAGGTTGCCGCCGAACTTGTCAAAATAGTGGCGCACGTCGGAGGCGGTGCGGTTGCGGTTGTCGGTGAGGGTCTCCACGATGACCGCCACGCCGCCGGGGCCGTAGCCCTCGTAGGTGATGGCCTCGTAGTCGTTGGCGTTGCCGGAGCCCACGGCCTTTTCAATGGTGCGCTTGATGTTGTCGTTGGGCATGTTGGCCGCCCGGGCCTTGGCGATGACGGTGGCCAGGCGGGAGTTGTTGTTGGGGTCGCCGGAGCCGCCGGTCTTGACGGCGACGATAATCTCCCGGGCAATCTTGGTAAACGCCTGAGAGCGCTTGGCGTCCGCAGCCCCCTTGGTTTTTTGAATGTTATGCCATTTGGAATGTCCTGACATTATATGATCGTTCCCTTCATTATAAGGTGTAAGCCGCGAGGGCAAGGATTCATTTTTAATATAGCACGTTCCCCGCCGCTTTTCAACCCCCGGATGGCAAAGTCCCGGCGAAAATGCCGCAGAGACGCCGCTCAAAATACGCCGCCGGACACGGCCTGCAAATCATCTTTGAGATTCCGCGCTTGATGAAGAGAGAGACAGAAGTTTGTGCAATATGTTATAACCTGCGTTGACAAATTCATCATTTTATGGTATATTCTGCTCATCAGACAAGAGCTTTGCAAGCATGTCAATGACTACTCAAAGGAGGTTTCCCTATGTTGTTCCAGACCACACAGGCCCATGAGGAGCTGCGGGCCAAAATCCGCGCCTTCGCGGAGGCGGAGGTGAAGCCCAACGCCATCCTCATGGACCAGGAGAGCCGGTTCCCCGCCGAGGCGATCCAAAAATTCGCCCAGATGGGGCTGATGGGCATCCCCTACCCCAAGGAGTACGGCGGCGCGGGGCTGGACGTGCTCAGCTACGCCATCGCGGTGGAGGAGCTGTCCCGGGTGGACGGCGGCACCGGCGTCATCCTGTCCGCCCACGTGTCCCTGGGCACCTGGCCCATCTTCGCCTTCGGCACCGAGGCGCAGAAGAAAAAGTACCTGGTCCCCCTGGCCCGGGGGGAGAAGATCGGCGCCTTCGGCCTCACCGAGCCCAACGCGGGCTCCGACGCCGGCGGCACCGAGACCACCGCCATTGACAAGGGCGGCCACTGGCTGCTCAACGGCCAGAAGATCTTCATCACCAACGGCGGCGTGGCAGACACCTATGTGGTCTTTGCCGTCACCACCCCGGACATCGGCACCCGGGGCATCTCCGCCTTCATCGTGGAGAAGGGCTGGAAGGGCTTCTCCTTCGAACCCCATTATGACAAGATGGGCATCCGCTCCTCCGAGACCTGCCAGCTCAACTTCGACGATGTGAAGGTGCCCAAGGAGAACCTGCTGGGCAAGGAGGGCCAGGGCTTCAAGATCGCCATGGCCACCCTGGACGGCGGGCGGATCGGCATCGCCTCTCAGGCCCTGGGCATCGCCCAGGGGGCCTATGAGTCCGCCGTGGAGTATGCCAAGGAGCGGGTTCAGTTCGGCAAGCCCATCGGCTTCAACCAGGCCATCACCTTCAAGCTGGCAGACATGGCCACCAAGCTGAAGTGCGCCCGGATGCTGGTGTACTCCGCCGCCGAGAAAAAGGAGGCCCACGAGCCCTACGGCGTGGACGCCGCCATGGCAAAGCTGTACGCCTCCGAGACCGCCCTGGAGGTGGTCAACGACGCGGTGCAGATCTACGGCGGCACCGGCTTCCTCAAGGGCATGGACGTGGAGCGGATGTACCGGGACGCCAAGATCACCACCATCTACGAGGGCACCAGCGAGGTGCAGCGCATGGTGATCGGCGCGTCCATCATGGGCAAGCCCCCCAAGCGGGAGGGCGGCTCCTCCAGCGTGGCCAAGAAGCCCGCCCCCGTCACAGGGGTGCGCAAGGGCACGATCCTCAAGGAGGGGGACGCCAAGGAGCGGGTGGACACCCTTGTCGCGGCCCTGAAGAAAGACGGCTATGACTTCACCGTGGGCATCCCCATGGACACCCCCATCGCTCAGGCGGAGCGGGTGGTGTCCGCCGGCCAGGGCATCGGACCCAGGGAGAACATGAAGCTCATTGAGGATCTGGCGAAGGCGGCGGGCGCCGCCGTCGGCTCCAGCCGCCCCGTGGCCGAGACGCTCAAGTACGTGCCCCTCAACCGCTATGTGGGCATGTCCGGCCAGAAGTTCAAGGGCAATCTGTACATCGCCTGCGGCATCTCCGGTGCCATCCAGCACCTGAAGGGCATCAAGGACGCCTCCACCATCGTGGCCATCAATAAGAGCGCCAACGCCCCCATCTTCAAGAACTGCGACTACGGCATCGTGGGCGACGTGAACGAGATCCTGCCCCTGCTGGCGGAGGCTTTGGGCCTGGAGGAGAAGCAGCCCGCGCCTCCCATGGTGAAGATGAAGCGGCCCCCCGCCCCCAAGCCCGAGCCCATCGGCCCCCGGTACGTGTGCGGCGGCTGCGGCTACGAGTATGTGCCCGAGCTGGGCGACCCCGACGCGGAGGTGGCCCCCGGCACCCTGTTCAAGGACCTGCCCGAAGGCTGGGTCTGCCCGGAGTGCGCGGAATCGAAAGAGATGTTCATCGAGGCGTGAAAGGCCGTACTTTTTCTTGAAAGAAAAAGTACCAAAAAGAACTTTTCCTTCGCTGACGGAGCCAGGCGGAAACCTGTAAATCTGCCGCCCGGCGACCGCGCGGTCGCTTTGATCAGGGTATGATTTGATTTTTCCAAACTTTTAATAAGGAGGACCGCTTATGTACTGCGTACGCAGCGTCACCGATAATCTATATTGGGTGGGCGCCAACGACCACCGCCTGCACCTGTTTGAGAACATCCATCCCATCCCCCGGGGCGTGAGCTACAACGCCTACCTTCTGCTGGACAAATCCACCGTCCTGTTCGACACCGTGGACTGGTCCGCCTGCCGCCAGCTTCTGGAAAACCTGGACCACCTGCTGGAGGACCGGCCCCTGGACTACCTGCTGATCAACCACATGGAGCCCGACCACGGGGCCTCCATCGAAGAGATCCTCATCCGCTGGCCCCAGGTGAAGGTGATCTCCACTCCCAAGGCGTTCATGCTCATGCGCCAGTTCGGCTTCCACATCGACGGACACGAGCTCATCGAGGTGAAGGAGGGGGACACCTTCTCCTTCGGGGAGCACACCGTCACCTTCGTGGAGGCTCCTATGGTCCACTGGCCTGAGGCCATGGTCACATTCGATTTAACCAACGGCGTGCTGTTCGCCGCCGACGCCTTCGGCTCCTTCGGGGCGCTGGACGGTAAGCTGTTCGCCGACGAGGTGGATTTCGACCGGGACTGGATCGACGACGCCCGGCGCTACCTCACCAACATCGTAGGCAAGTACGGCCCCCACGTTCAGCTGCTGCTGAAAAAGGCGGGGGGTATCCTGGACAAGATCAAATACATCTGCCCCCTCCACGGGCCGGTGTGGCGCAAGGATCTGATGTATTTCGTGGACAAGTACGACAAGTGGAGCAAGTACCAGCCCGAGGAGCAGGGCGTGCTCATCGCCTACGCCTCCATGTATGGCAACACCGAGTCCGCCGCCCAGGCCCTGGCCGGCAAACTGTGCGAGAAGGGGATGACCAACGTGTGGGTGTACGACGTGTCCAACACCCATGTGTCCCAGCTGGTCAGCGAGTCCTTCCGCCTCAGCCATCTGGTGTTCGCCTCCGTCACCTACAACCTGGGGATCTACCCCGTGATGCACGACTTCCTCATGCACCTGAAGGCCCTGAACTTCCAAAACCGCACCTGCGCCATCATTGAGAACGGCTCCTGGGCGGTGAAGTCCGGCGACCTGATGCAGAAGTTCCTGGAGGACGAGATGAAGAACATGACCGTCCTCAATGACCGGCTCACCTTGGCCTCCGCCCTCCACCCGGACAAAGCCGGTGAGCTGGACGCTCTGGCCGGCGCCATCATCGAGTCCATGGCCAAGAAGTAAAGCCAAATCAGCGGACGGCAGTATATCTCCAGATTGAGAACCGGGGCTTGTTTGAAAACCGCCAACATGCCCGCCCGCGGGTCTTTTGCCGCCATGCAGCGGGGGAAACAATCAGAACAACCCAGCCAATCCTTTGCGGCGCAAAGGGTTGGCTGGGTTGTCCCTATTTATGACGTAAGGGCACAGCGCCAGACAGAACTACATCATCCGGCGGCTGTTAAGCAGGGCTTACTTTATCACCAGAATCGTGGAGGTCTCGTTGATATGTCCATAAAACGCCTCGCCGTTGGTAGAGAATCCAATGCTGGGATACCGGCCAAACAGCGCGCAGTAGGGCTCTACCTGGTTTTTGTCCAGAATTTCCAGCGTCCGGTACAGGCAGTTGAAGTTGATCACGCCGGCGGGCTGATAGGGGATTGCCTCGTCCAGCGCCTTGCGGGTGTCATCCACAATGTCGCCGATTTTCAGAACATTGATCTCCGTTCCCTCCGGCAGGCCGCAATGCAGGGTAATGCCGCCGTCCTGAATCTGGTTGAAGGTGCGCACGAAAATCTCGTCACCGGCCACAACGCCCAAAGGATTGCACACAAAGTAATTTTGAATCTCGTTCTCCCCGACTCCCAGCACCTCCGCGTATACCTCACCGCAGGGCCGGTGGTCGAATTCATAGAGTGTGCGGTTGCGCAGGTTGGACTTTGTCACCGCCAGCTTGCGCTCTGAGAAGATGTGGGCGCTCTGGGTTTTCAGCACGCCGTAGCCGTTGGCCGTCTTCAAGATGGCCAGCACCGCCGCGCTGGTATAGCTCCTGCCGTTGGCGTAAACCAGAGACTGGCCGCCGTCCGCTGCGGAGGAGGAGCCGCCCACAAAGAGAAGGTCGGTGGCGGTGCCCAAGCGGTCCATAAAGACCTCCTCCGCTTTTGCGCTGGATTCGAAGAGAACAATGCCGACGTAGCGCTCAAAATTCGAGAGGATTTCATCTGCGCCCCCAAAATGACCATGCATCGTGTTCATAACTTCCCGCAGGTCCGGCTCCGCGCCGATATTCTCCACGACCTGCACGTACACGTCCTCCAAGCTGCCGGCGTCCATCGCCATGATGCTGACGGAACCGCTTGTATAACCGGCGTTACAGTATTCGCTGTGAGAGGATGAGCCAATGATTTCGCAGCCGGGGAACGCCTCCGACAGGGCCGCCGCCGGGCCTTCATAAACGCTGGAGGCAAAAAACAGCAGCAGCTTTGGCTGAAAATCCGCCAAAGCTTCCCGCGCCTGCCGGGCTACGTCCCGGCTGTCGGCTCCTTTGATGGAAAATGTTTTAATGGCCAATGTTTGTCCCGCCTTTTCAATAAATTTTAATGTAATTAAACGATAATGCCAAATTCTTTGGCGATTTCCCGGACCTTCTGCATAACAGCCGGATCGTCCGGGGATGCCGCCGTAAACTTATCCACGGCGACTCCCTTCAGATACATCTTTGTCCGAATGGAGTTTGCAATGACCGTATTCCCCTTGGCCTTCTGTGTAATGACTGTTTGGATCATCCTCTGGATCTGCCCTGCCAATTCATTCACCTTCTCTCACAATATTCCGGTTTGTGCCTGCACAAAAACCACAGTCCTATTTTACCATATCCGCCGGTCAATGGCAATCATTTTTGTGCCAGCCGGAGCAGGCATGAGCTGTTTTCTTTCGAATTGCAGACCCCTGTTTCCGGTTGACAACGAGGCGCGCTTACGATATATAATATAGGAAGCACTGATTAAATGCGTCTGCGGCGCTTTGCGAATCTTTTTGCCACAGCTTCGCTGTGACAAAATATCTCTTGCAAACAGCTCTTGTCGATTAGGCGCCGTTTGAAAATTGGCAGGATGCCCAGCGGCGAGGGATTTTTTCGTCGGGCAAAGCCGGTTTGACGCAGAAATACTTGGTGTATTGCAAGGAAAACCGGCAAAGCATGGCGGAAAAAGACCCGCTGTTTGGGTGTGTTGACAATGTTCAAACAAGCCCTAAATCAGTCCTTCCTATACTCAATAAGAGCCGCCCGGCCTGTTCAATGAACGGCCTCTCTTGGAACGGGCGCGGCGGGGACCGGCAGGAGGTGGACCGGCCATGACAGAGGAAAGAAACGCTGGGACAGCTCAAATGCTTTTGGAGCAGGCCCACGGCGTCCTGGCCCTCCGCGAGAGGAGGGCGGAGGCCCCAGGGGCGCGGTTCAATATCTTCTCTGTTTTGGATATGGAGACAGACGAGGTCAATACCCATTGCCGGCTCCTGTATGAGCTGCTGCGTCCGGACGGCTGCCATGGGCTGGGCAATCAGTTTTTGCGGGCGTTTTTTGAGCTGGTGCTCCGCAAGCCCTATGGGGCGGACGCCGTGGTGGCGCGGGAACGGGTCATCGACGCCTGCGGGGGGCAGGACTATGGCCGCATCGACCTGGTGGTGGAGGGGAGGGGCTTCTGCTACCCCATCGAGGTGAAGATCTTCGCCCGGGACCAGTGGCGGCAGGTGCGGCGGTACGCCCAATACGCGGCGAAGGCCCAGGACAGCCAGGTATACTACCTGACCCTGGACGGACATATGCCGTCGGAGGAGAGCATGGGCGGGGAAGGACTGCCCGGGCTGGTCTGCCTGTCCTTCAGCGGGGACATCCGGCGCTGGCTGCTGCGCTGCGGGGAGCTGGCGTGGCAGGCCCCGGCTGTGGCGGAGATCGTGCGCCAATACGCCGGACTGCTGGACCGGCTGACGGGGAATGAGCGGGAGGACGAGTATATGGAAATGATACGGCGGACCGTAGGGCTGTCCCAGACAAACTATGAAGCGGCGGCAGCCATCGAGCGGGTCATGGCCCCGCTGCGGGCGGAGATGATGGCGCAGGTCTTTTCCGAGATCGAGGTCCACATCGGAGACCGGCTGAGGAAGCTGCGCGCCACTTACCAGGAGGACGCGGCCCGGTTCTATGGCCGGGAGCGCAGGCGGGTTTGGCCCAGCCTGACCTATTTCATCGCCCAGTGCGGACAGTACACCATCGCGCTGCATATCGAGGTGGATTGGAAGCTGTACCATGGGCTGATTTTCTTCCGGGGGGATTTCCAGCAGGCTCCCCAGGAGATCGGCGAGATCAAGGACGCCTTCCCGGGGGCGGCCTGGCGGGAGCTGGTCACGTCGCTGGAGCCCAGGGATTGGTGGCTGTGGTATAAGTATCTGACGGAGGAGTCGCCCATCGACTTCCGGCGCTGCGACGGACGGTATTCGGAGCTGTTCGACCCGGAGCGCCATCAGGCCATCATGGAGGAGATATTTGCGCAGATGGACCACGATATTGACACGGCGCGGAGAACAGGCGTGTATGAATAAGGACCTAGGCCATCCACTATGACGTGCCGGGTGAAATCTCACATTTTCCTTTAGAGCCTGTTTAACATCTCTCAAAACGCCATTTGACGGGGCTTTTCTCGCCATGCTTCGTTGTGATTTCTTGAAATAAACACAATTATTCCTGCGAAATCCCGCCTCGCCTGACGGAAAAACCCCTCGTCAGCCGGCATTCTTCGAGATATTAAACAGGCTCTTACAGCATACATCTTTTATAAAGAAATCAGAATCTTCTCAAATTTACAGCTCTCCTGTTCCAGTTCCCTCACCCTTCCGTCCGGCAGGGTGAGCATCTCCGGAACGGTGGTCAGAACAAATTATACGCACCCCAAATCAGTGTGTGCTCACTGAACTTGGGGTGCGTGTTTAGACCCTGAGCCGGTTTGGCCCTTCTCTCCGATTTGATGCGCAGACACCAGCAAAGCCCCTGCCAAATTTAGCAAGGGCCCTGCTGTGCAGCGACGTCAACTCCGTTGTTCTCAGATCGCCGTCCGAGAACAGTTACATAGAGATTTCTTTACTGCCTGTAACTTTGAACATAATAAAAATGGAGCATACGGAGATCGCAGTCAGAACAGTGGACAGCGCGGCGGCCACTCCATAATTGCCCCGCACCACCTCTGTATAGATGGCAATCGTCATGGTTTTATTACTTCTGAAAAACAATCTAGAAAAAAGATGCAGAAAGTGGTAAAATAGAC
>CAJTLI010000040.1 GCA_910577525.1 uncultured Oscillospiraceae bacterium
AAAAACTACAAAATTTCTTCGGCGTTTTCTTACAATTTCAGATTGGCGTTGACACCCAACTGAAAGGGCTGGAGGGCCAAATGCAGACGGCAGAATTGGAGTTGCGGGAGGCCGTGTCCGGCGTCGAGCAGGTAAAGAAGGAATACACTCAACTGATGAATTGGGCCGAACTGTATGACAACTGTACCTTTGAGGCGAAGAAAATGATTGTGGCGCAGTTTGTAAAGGCCGTCCATGTCAAGCGGGGGTATGAGCTGGATATTGAGTTCAACGTATCTTTCGAGGAATTTCAGTCGCTCTATCTGGAGCCGGAGGAAAAGGGCCGCAAGCGCAAGAGAGCCGGGGAAATCCTGGCCCTTGCGGAGTGCATAGGATGAAAAATGGCTTGCACAAGCCAGTCAAGCCATTTTCGAGATTTTTCCCCATTTCCTTTTTCATTTTGTATGAGTATGTAGCCGGACACGCAAAACGCTATTTTTCCCTTAGTCGCAAAAACGCCCGAAACCGTTGCGGCTGTAGGAAAAATGCCAGTTTTGATTAAGGGAAAAAGGACACGCAAAACGTAACTGAACACATGACTAAGGGAATTTTCCCTAAAACATGAAAAACCCCGCAAGTGCCTGAAATTACAGGGCTTGCGGGGTTTTATGCGTGTTGATAAAGGGAATTGACTAAGGGAAAAAGGACGCGCAAAACGCAATTGATAATTATTCATTATAATCGAATAATTATTCATCTCTAATTGCCTATCTTATCCGTTCCTCAAGTAACGCATACAGTTCCTCTAAACAACCACCAATTTCAAGTTTTAGCCGTGAGAGCTTGCTCTTATTCAGCAGGGCAGCATCTTTATCAGCACATCCTTTTGGGGTAGTTTCGACAAACTGGGATATTTCATCAATTATCCCGGAAAGAGATTCAAGTAACAATTCCCGATAAATCTCTGTTTCGCACGTAGTGCGATAAATACTGGTGAGTGCAGCAAGCATAAATTCAGAGCTGTAAAGACTACCATCACTCATTTCTTGCTCAAGCATTAAGCTTTCAAGCATTTTTAAATACTGTTTAATCTTTGGTTTTGTTTCCTCAACTGGCGCTACACCTACCAGTTTATCAATCTTGAATTCGTACCTTATCAATTTAAGGAGTGTTTCCGAGGGATTTTCTTTCCCGCCCTCGATTTTGCTAATATGTGCGTGAGTTACACCAAGGCGGGCCCCAAATTCCTGCTGAGATAGGCCATACCGCTGTCGAATGGCTTTTATAGCCTCCCCTGTAAGCTGTCCATTGTTGCGAAGGGGTTCCATTTTTACCTCCACCTTTCGTGAGTTACAATATTTTTGTTGACATTGTGAGTTAGTTACTATATAATGAACTTAGCCTGTTCATTATATCTATTTCATCACAACATTTCAAGGGGGTGTAAGAATGTCTCGGACAACCAATCTTAGCAACAAACCGCCGCTTGGAACTATGATAGGCAAACGCTTGAAAGAAATGGACAAACAGCAAAAATGGTTGGCACAGGAGGCCTGGATATCAAAAACATACTTATGTGCCATCATGAATGGCCGCGCCATTCCAACGTTGGCGGCGCTCAAACAGATTGCCAAGCCACTGGGCCTTGACCCCTTTGATCTGGTTGCGGCCCTGTTTGGCAAGGAATCCTGACTATTACAGTCCCATAATAATTTTTTCCAGTTTGGGATATAGTTAGTTCGACAGGAGGTGATGCGTTTTGACATGGCTTACAGTGCGGGAAGCGGCTTCCTTTTGCGGTGTGACTGACAGCGCGATCAAAAAAGCCGTACAACGGAATAGATACCAGCACCGCTATGTCAACGGTATGGGCCGGGGCGGCAAGCAGCTGCGCATTGCCTTAGAATCACTTCCTGAAAAAGCGCAAGCCCTGTATCGCGGGGAAGTATCCCCTCCCGTGGACATTCTGCAATTCACAAGCAAGCAGCGGGATGAAGCCAACGCTAAAGCGTGGGTCGTGGAGCAGTACCAGCATGAGGGCCTATCCCCGGATGATTTTATATCCTGGTTCAATTCCAATAACCCCACGGAGGACGCTATCACCAAAAGCAAGCTGTTTCGCTGGCAGCACAAATACCAGGGGAAAGACGTGGCGGAGCTGATTGACCGCCGCGGCGGGCACAACCGGGGAAAGGATACCATTCCCGAGGACGCATGGGAATTGTTTTACTCCCTCTATATGACCCAGCAAAAGCGGTCTGTCCGCCTTTGCCACCACATTACCAGTATGGAATATCCCGATATTCCGTCTTATAAAGCCTTTGAGCGCAAGATCAAGACTATCCCCATGTATGCGATCCTGCGATACCGGGAAGGGCTGAAAGCGTTCACCGACGCCCTTCCATACATGGAGCGCAGCAAGTTGGATATCGCCTCAAATGATATCTGGTTCTCAGACCATCATTTGGTAGATGTGTTCGTCAAGAGCGCAGATGGGACAAAGGTGATCCGCCCGTGGCTGACCGTGTTCTTTGACGCCCGATCCAACCGGGTTGTATCTTTCCTTGTCAGGAACGCAGACCCCAACGCTACAGCGGTCAAGAAGTGCTTCCGCCTGGGCGTGGAGCAAAACGGGGTGCCCAATGAGGTGTACTTCGACAACGGCAAGGATTACCGTTCCAGCAGCTTTAGCAAGGACTACCCCATGTCGCTGGTAAATCAACTCGGGGTAGGGACGATATACGCGACCCCCTATCACGGTGCCGCTAAGACTGTGGAGCGGTTCTTCGGCACGTTCACCAACCGCTTTAGCCGCCGTTTCAAGACCTATACGGGCTGCAACGCCAAAATCAGGCCGGAAGAAATGCAGATCCCCAATAAGGAGATTTTGCCGCTGGCCCCCACTCTGGATGACTTCATAGCGCAGCTGTCCGCATACATAGACGAATACAACCAGACGCCAAACAGCGGGATGGACATGGAGGGCAAGTGCCCAGACCAAGTATATGCTGAAAATCTGGCTGTTAAGCGGGTTATCCGCGACCATGACGCCCTCCGTCTGCTGTGCGGCAACACTGAGGAACGGGTGGTCAACAAAAGCGGTGTCTCCATCAAGAATAACCACTATTATAATGACGCCCTTCTTTCCCATATGGGTGAGCGCGTCATGGTGGTGTATGACCCGGATAACATCGACAAAATGGCCGTCTTTGATAGGGAGGGCCGCGCGATCTGTTTGGCAGAAGCCAAAATCCGCACCCCGTTCCGGCATACCAGCGAGGAAGACTATATCCGGGCCGCAAAGGAGAAGAAAGCCGCCCGGGCCATCGTCGCCAAGTACAAGCCCGCCCGAGAAATGGATATCCACGAAATCGTGGCCCGCAACCAGCTCATGGAGCAGACCTTCACCGAATCCGGTGATCCGGATATCGTGGAGCATATCGCGCCCCAGGCGGCGGAGAACTCCGCCATCCTAAAGGCCACAGACCGCACCGAAACCACCCGGCGCATTCGAGAGGAGGATAGCGTAAGCGCCACGCTGTTAGGATTCTACCAAAAGCAAGCGTAAAGGAGGGAATGAAATGCTTGCCGAAACCAGGGCCGTCCTTACCGATTTTATGGAGCGCAGCGGCAAATCACAGCGGCAGATATCCCGTGAAACGGGGCTTTCCACGTCCGTTATCTCGCAGTTCCTGAATGGCTGCTACGCGGGGGACAATGAGGAAGTCGCTAAATCTATCAACCAGTATCTAACCATTGGTAAAGAGCGTTTAAACACTGTTTCTAAGATGCCCTTCTATCCCGAGCTCTACAACACGAAAGAGGTTCTTTTTACCTGCCTCTATGCCCACCAGCACAATGATATTACCTTAGTGAGCGGCGACGCGGGAGCGGGGAAAACAACCGCCCTTCGCCACTACGCCGAAACGAACACCGGGGTTATCTCCGTCACAGCCAATGCCTGTACCACATCGGCCACCGCCGTACTGGGCCTGATCTGCCAGCAGGTGGGGCGTCAGGTTCCAGGCCGGAAAGCAGCGCTCATGAATACGCTGGTGGAGCAGCTGACCGGGACAAACCGCCTGATTATCATTGACGAGGCCGACCACCTTTCGCTGGACGCGCTCCAGGCCGTACGCAATCTCAACGATCTGGCCGGGGTGGGTATCGTCCTATCCGGCAACGACAAGATTTACCGTCAGATGAAAGCCGGACGCCGCAGCTATGAGTTTGACCAGCTTCGTACCCGGATCGTCATCCGCAAAAAGATATACAACGATTACAAAATCGAGGAAATGGAAGCTATGTTTCCCGGCCTTAGTGAAAGCTGTATCGGCTATCTGCTGAAGCTGGCCCACGGTGAAAGTCTACGCACCGCCAAAAAGCTGTATAACGTGGCAGCGGAATTTGCCGTCGCCCAGGGGAGCGCCCTCACGGCGAAGCACCTTCGTGATACCCACCGGCAGCTTTTGGGGGAGGTCTGCGCATGAACATATACATAACAGCAGACAAGAAAAATGAGAAAAGGACGGCTGCTACCGCAAATAACAGCCGCCCAAGCGCTGGGACAACTTCCCGTTAGAACTCCCCTACAGTATATCATCTGTTCCACAGTTTTTCAAGATAGGACAAGCCCAATATTTGAAAGGAGCGGTTTTTGTGGAAATGTTTGATTTTGAAAATCTCAATATCAGCACCGCAAGCAATGAAACGATTGGGGCGCTGGCTGAGGCCCTTTTCCCGCTTACCTCTGAGCGCAGCGAGGAGGAGCGGGAAATTGATCGGGATTTTGAAGGGGTACTTGAAACCCTGGAGAGCAGCTTCAACCCCAAGCAGCGCAAATGGTTTGAGCATTACCAGCAGCAGATGGACGCAGAACTTCGCGTTGCCGAGCGACGGCGGTTCGTATGCGGCTTCAAAACGGCCATGCGGTTAGCGCTGGAAAGTATGAAATAAGGAGGGACACACAATGTTAAGCAGAAAAGTGCTGGATGCCCTACGCGATGAATTCAACGAGGAATTTGGCGAACTGAGCGAAAAAGACCGCTACATACAACAGATGAAAGCAGATGCCTTCGCGCTGATCGGCAGCATGGCCCCCAATGACAGACGGTTGAAGTATGAAGTCGATGACGCCATCACGGGCATTGTCGCGGCTTCGTCCCTACTGGGCTTCTATATCGGTCTCAAGACCGGGGCCGATATGGAGCGGCATATCTCTGATTCCAAATTCCCGGAGCAGGTTTTGAAAGTGTTCCGTGAACTCAAAGAATAATCTTGCTTCCACCCCCGTTATCACGCGTGATAACGGGGGTGGAAGTGTTTGGGCATAGTTGTATACCATCTTCATACAAAGCCGTTTATACGTCTTTTAAACCGCAATATAAGCAGATGGTGGATATATCCCGTGCGTTTGGCTTTGCTGTCTCTTTTGAATTTTGCTTAGAAGCAATTCCAAGAAATGTTTCAACAAGACTTTTCATAGAAATGCAGTTACTATTAAAAAGCAAGTTGATTGCTGAAAGGCGGTGCATAGCGTGTTGGAGCCATGGACAAATGAACTTACATCTTCCATGCTGCCCGATGGGATTTGTAAAAGAATCGCTGAAGAAATCGGGGCGGACAATCTTCTAAAATTGGCTGTACTGGTTGGCGGTTCAACCTTCTATATGCCTCAAGCGGAAAGTATTCTGCGTCCGCTCAGAGACCAGAAAATCAAAGAGGCGTACAACGGTTACAACATTCCAGAACTTGCAGAAAGATATGGCATCACCCAGCGGCTTGTTCAGCAAATTGTACGGCAAAAACCGGCTTACCCCATATCTGAATAAACAGGAGGACAAATCAAATGATTATCAACAGTGGCACAATCCGAGAAGCGTTCCAGAGCTTCAACACAGTGTTCAACAAGGCGTTCCAGGAGATGGAGGCTCAGTACCCCCGCGTGGCTATGGAGGTTCCCAGTGAGACGCGGGACGAGAGCTACGCATGGTTGGGAGCAGTCCCCTCCATGCGGGAGTGGATCGGGGACAGGGAGATCAAGAGCCTGACCGCCTACGGCTACACCATCCGCAACAAGGACTTCGAGGCCACCGTGTCCGTCCCTCGCAACGATTTGGAGGATGACTGCATCGGCGTCTACAAACCCATGTTCCAGGATTTGGCCTACAGCGCCCGGAAGCACCCTGACAAGCTGGTGTTCGGTCTGTTTCCCCGTTCCTTTACTGAGCTGTGCTTCGACGGCAAGCCCTTCATCAGCGACAACCACACCCCCGCCGTTGAGGGGACGAAGGTCAAGCCTCAGAGCAACAAGGGGACGTACAAGCTTACGCCCGACAGCTACGGCGCGGCCCGTACACAGATGATGTGCCTGGTAAACGACCAGGGCGAGGTTATGAACATCGTCCCCGATCTGTTGGTGGTGGCTCCCCAGAAAGAAGCCATTGCCCGTACCATCCTCATGGTTGACGAAATTCACCAGGAGGTCAACATCTACAAGGGAACCGCCGAGTTGCTGGTAGTTCCGGAGCTGGCCGCTAACCCGGAGCAGTGGTTCCTGCTGTGCACCAAGCGCCCCGTCAAGCCCTTCATCTTCCAGAACCGCCGCAAGGCCCAGCTTGTTGCGAAAGACAGCCCCACCGACGATAACGTTTTTATGAAGAAGGAGTTTATCTATGGCGTGGATGCCCGCTGCAACGCCGGGTATGGCCTGTGGCAGCTGGCCTTTGGTTCCACCGGCGAGGCGGATATGCCCGCCAAGGCATAAGGGAGGGCGCTATGGATATCAATTACATCATCCTGAGCAATTCCCTTCCCTTTGAGGAAAACGGCTACAGTACCCAAACGCCCCACAAGCTGGTAAAGCTTCTCCCCCTGGGGCTGGTTCACAGCACAAAAGGGGATTTCCTGGTGGATAACGAATCCTTCCAGTCTATCCGCTGCAAGTTCACGGAGCGGCAGCTCCAAATCCCCATTGACTACGAGCACCAGACCTTGAAGGATATGCAGGCCCCGGCGGCGGGCTGGATCAAGGATATCGTGCTGAGAAGCGACGGTATCTACGGCGCTGTGGACTGGACGGAACGGGCGGCGGAATATCTGAAAAACAGGGAGTACCGCTACCTGTCCCCGGTTGTCCTGACCCAAGGCAAGGAGCGGCGGGTGGTTGCGCTCCATTCCGCCGCCCTCACCAACACCCCCGCTATTGACGCTATGACGCCCATTGCCTGTAGCGAGAAGCCCAGCGAGGGCGAGAGCGGCGCGGATCAGGGCGAGGCGGACAGCAGCGGTAAGGGTATGGAAGCATTGGCGGAGCTGTTACAGCTTGACCCCAACACCGCCACCATGGAAGATATCTATCAGGCCGTCGCCACCTTGCTGGAAGGGCGGGAAGCGCTGAAACTTAAAGCGGACGCTTGCCAATTTGAGGTTACCATGATGAAGGTCGATAGCGCGGTGGATGAGGCGCTGAGAAGCGGAAAAGTAATGCCTTTCCAACGTGATTGGGCGTTCCAGTCCGCAATGAAGGACTTGGACGGCTTCACATCATGGTTTAAGGCTGCGCCCCAGGTCGTGCCCATGGGTGAGGTTTGCCCGGAGAGGCTTCCCCAGATGCCGCATCATCGTTCCAGGGCGCACGAGCTGATGGGGCTGTCTGCTGAGGATATCGCAAAGTATGGGAATCTCTAAGGGAGGGTTTGACCATGGATTTTGAGAAAATCGGCGATCACAACGCCGCCGTCCGGGGGTATATCCTCCGTATGCTGGTAAAGGGCTATCACAACGCTTTAGCCGTCCGTCGCATCTCCAATAGCCTTGTCCGGGATGGGCTGGTGTCCGACCCGGATATTTGGGAACCGTTGAAGTACCTCTATGATATGGGCTTCATTGAGTTTACCAACAAGAAGATCACGCCCGACACCGCCTACAGGCAGGATGGCGTGGCGCGGTTGACCACGAAGGGCGTCCGCTTCATTGAGGGCGGCGGCAACCCGGAATCGGGGATTGATCTGTGATGGGGAAAGCCAGGAAGCCGCGCTCGGACGCAAAGATATATCAGCTACCCAAGGCCATCCTGGACGGCGTCAATGAGCGGTTGGTGAACTACAACATGAGCTATGCGGATATCGTTGCATGGCTCGCGGGGCAGGGCTACAAAGTCAGCCAATCATCCTTATCCCGCTATGCTTTCAAAGTGTTTGAATCGGCGCAGCGTGTCGCCGATGACCTGGAAAAGACCAAGTACATCATTGACGTTATCGGCAGAAACCCAGACTTGGACACCACCGAGGCTACCAGTGCCATCCTTAAAAGTGGGCTGTTGCAGAAAATTTCATCCGCTGAGGAAGAATTCAACAATATGCCCATTGAAAAGGCGGGGCGGTTATTTGTCCAGCTGGCCAAGGCTGAGGCTGACCGCAAAAGGACGGACTACGCCACCAAGCGGAAAGCAGAGCTTGCCTTTGACCAGATGGAGGCTGACTTGCTGGCTCAGGTTCGGCAGTACCCGGATTTGGCTGCACAGTTGAAAGACGTACTCAACCAGGCCCGTACCCGGATAGCCGGCGCAGACCTTGAATAAAGCACAGCAGCGGCCCATCTCCATGTCATTGAGGGAGGCGGGCCGCTGTGCATACTTATTCGATTTGCTTTCAGTTATTCCCGTTTAAGCATCGTTTAATTGCAGATAAAACCGCGTCTTTCAAGGTGCTTCAATTACGTTTTGCGTGTCCCGTCACAGAGTACCAGCAAACACACTAACAAAAAAATTATTTGGTGCTAAAATCGTACTGTTCGGTATGGAGTTGGAGAAAGACGAAGATTTCCCCTGGGTTCACAAATTTTTTGGCAATAGTCATAAACTTGAAATGATTTATTAGTGGATTATGCACTATTGACAAAATCAAGTGGCCAGGATATACTTACTTTAGTGGTTAAACGTTTCCGTAAACGATAAGTAAAACGAATACGCAAATCTGTATGCTGTGTATTCCAGGTCCGCATCGGATGTGGAAACCAAAACAATCTAAAATCAATGAAAGTGAGGTGTTGAGTATGGCCAATGATCGTACACCCGGAGGAAAAGCCACCATCAAGGATATCTCGGAAAAGCTGGGCATCTCCACCACCACGGTCCACCGCGCCCTGGCGGGCAAGGAGGGGATGACGGAAAAGCTGCGGCAGAAGATCCTGGACACCGCCCGGGAGATGGGCTACGAGATCAACTACGCGGCGGCCTCCATCAAGCGGCGCACCCTTCGGATTGCGGTGGTGGTCCCACAGGACAGCGGGTGCTATTTCGCCAACATCTGGAACGGCGTCAACAAATGCGCCGAGGAGGCCCGCCGCCTGAACATCGACGTGGAGATGCGGGTCTGCGACGATGAGTGGCACGAGTATCAGATCCTGAAGTCCATCGCGGACGCGGGCCCCGAGGAGTACGCCGGGGTGCTGGCCTATTCCTACTCCAGGATGCCGGAGGTCATGATGCAGCTCCAGCGGCTGATCGCGCTGAAGATCAAAACCTTTGTCATCGACGACATGATGGCGGAGCCAGAGGGCATCTGCTGCATCCCCGCCTATCAGACCAGTCTGGGCGAGCTGGCCGCCGAGATCACCGCCACCCTGACCCCCGAGGAGGGGACGGTCATCGTGACGGAGGGCCGCGCGGACTCCTGGGTCCACACGGAAAAGCTCCAGGCCTACAAGAAGTATCTGGCGGATAGAAAGCCCGGGCTGAACATCCTGACGATCACCGGCTACCCCACCAGCGAGGAGGCGGACGGCGCCATCCGGGAGAACATTCTGCGGGCTTTCGCGGAGCATGAGGACGTGGTGTTATACTACGCCCAGAACAGCTTGGACACACAGCTGGCGGTGAAAGTGTTCCGCGAGCTGGACGGCGGCCGGAAGTTCATGCGGATCGGCACGGACTTGAACAAGTACACGGCCCAATATCTCCGGGACGAAGAGTTGACGTTGGTCATTGACCAGGGGGCCTACGCCAAGGGGTACATGGGGCTGAACGCGCTGGTGGACAGCCTGGTCAAGCACATCGAGCCCGACCCCTATCTCAACATCGCATTGGATGTGGTTTACCGCAGCAATTTGCGCTTTTACGAGCGCACGAAAAAATTATATGACAATGGAGGAACAAGCAAATGAAGAACATGAAGAACCTGTTCAGCCTGCTGCTGGCGCTGACGTTGACCCTGACCATGACCGCCTGCGGCGGAACTGCCGCCAAGGAGAGCGAGCCCGCCCAAAACACTGAGTCCTCGGCCGTACAGGGCGGCGATAAGATCTACGACGGCGTAAAGCTGGTCTACTGGTCCAACTGGGAGGCCACCGAGACTCAGGGCAAGATCATCACCGAGGCGGTGGATGAGTTCATGGCGGAGACCGGCGCCCAGGTGGATCTCCAGTTCAAGGGCCGCACCGGCATCAAAGAGGGTCTGATTCCGGCGCTGGACGCCGACCAGAAGGTGGATCTGTTCGACGGAGCGGGCAACAAGTCCAACTTTGGCGACCGCATCGTGTCCGTGGAAGATCTGATGGCCGCCGCCGATTATGAGAAGGACGGCAACGCCGCCATGATGGCGCTGTGCCGAAGCTACTACGACGACGGCAAGACCCGGGAGGTCCCCTACCAGATGAAGGGCAACGGCTTCCTCTACAACAAGGCCCTGTTCCGCCAGGCTGGCATCGACAGCGTCCCCACCAATTGGGCCGAGTTTGACGCCGTCTGCCAGAAGCTGCTGGACGCGGGCATCACCCCCATGACCACCGACGACGCCTACACCCCACAGGCCTTCGGCATCCACCTGGCCCGCATGCTGGGCACCGACGCGGTGAAGACCCTTGTGCACGACGGCCTGTGGGCGGAGACCCCCGAGGTGCTCACCGTCGCCAAGGCCTACGAGGCCCTGGCCGCCAAGGGCTACTTCTCCGACCTGGTGGCCTCCAACACCTTCCCCACCGGTCAGAACACGGAATTTGCCACCGGCATGGCGGCCATGTATGTCTGCGGCACCTGGCTGCCCAACGAGGTGCGCAACATCACCGGCGACTCCTTTGAGTGGGGCTTTTTCAACTATCCCGAGGTGGACGGCGGCATCAACGGCACGGAGGCCATGGTCATCGGCTGCCAATCCTTCGCCATCACCAGCAAGTGCGACAACCCCGAGGCCGCCTTTGCCCTGATCGCCAAGATCACCCGGGGCGAGTGGGACGCCAAGCTGGCCGCCGGCACCCTGGGCCTGCCCATTGACAAGTCCAACACCGAGTGGCCCGAGCAGCTGGCCGACGCCAAGCCCTATTTCGACGGCTGCACCGAGATTTTCGCCATCTCCGGCGGCCTGGAGAGCAACCCCAATATCACCCCCGCGCTGAAGGAGAATCTGGCCAAGCTGTACGCCGGCCTGATCACCGCCGAGCAGTTCGTGGCGAATATGGAAGCCGCGTCCCAGGCCTGACCCCGGACGGCCGCGGTCGAGTCGGCGCGCGAAAAAGGAGCTGCAAAAATGAAACGAAATAAGACCATGATCGCCGCCTTTGCCCTGCCCGCCACCATCCTGTTTGTGGCGATCTTCGTGTACCCCGTGGTCCGCACGGTGTTCATGAGCTTCTTCTCCATTCAGGAGATCACCGACAGCTTCGGCAGCTGGGTATTCAACGGCGTCGGCAACTACAAGGCCCTGCTGGGCAACGCGCTGTACCGCACCAGCTGGATCAATCTGCTCAAGATCTTCTTCATCGGCGGCGCCATCACCCTGGGGGTCTCCCTGCTGCTCGCCGCGATCTTGAAGAGCGGCGTCAAGCTGAAGGGCTTCTGGCAGGCGGTCATCTACATGCCCAACATCATCTCCGCCGTGGCCATGGCCACCATGTGGACCCAGTACGTATTCAACTCCACCTACGGCTTCCTGCCCAACTTTTTCAAGGCCATCGGGCTGGAGCCTCTGGCGAAGATCCAGTGGCTGTCGCCGGACATGAAGTTCACGGCCCTGCTGGTGTCCTACTGCTTCGGCACCATCGGCCACTACATGCTGATCTGGCTGTCCGGCATGGAGCGCATCAGCCCCGATATCTACGAGGCCTCCAGCATCGACGGCGCCAACAAGGTCCAGCAGTTCGTCTACGTAACCCTGCCCCTGCTGCGGGGCATCTTCAAAACCAACCTGACCATGTGGGCCATCAGCTGCTCCGGTTTCTTCATCTGGTCCAAGCTGTTCTCCCCCATCACCGCCGACACCTCCACCATCGTGCCCATGATTTATATGTACGAGAAGCTGTTCGGCGCGGCCAATACGGACGATGTGACCCGGGACGCGGGGAGCGCCGCCGCCATCGGCGTCATGCTGTGTATCTTTGTGGTCGTGATGTTCTTCCTGGTCAACAAGGCCATCAAGGACGACGACATCGAACTGTGAGGAGGGTGGAGTAAATGGATGAGAACAAACGCCGCCGGGGCCTGAACATACGCGGCCAGCTGAAGCTGGCTCCCGGCTATCTGGTGCTGGCCACCTGGGTCTCCTTCACCTTCGTGGTGCTGTTCTGGGTGGTGGGCGCGTCCCTGTCCACCACCGGGGACATCTTCCGGGGAACGGTGTTCGACTTCTCCACGGGCCTGCACTTCGAGAACTACAGCCGTGCCTGGATCGGCTCCAATGTCTCCGTGTACTTCGCCAACTCTCTGGTCTACGCCGTGATCTCCTGCGTCCTGCTGATCGCCCTGTGCGCCCCCTTTGCCTATGTCCTGGTGCGGCACCGGTTCCCCGGCTCCCGGCTGCTGAAAACCGGGCTGGCCGCCGCCAGCGGCGTGCCCATCATCATGGTCATCATCCCCCTGTACATGATTATCGCTCGGGCCGGGCTGCTGAAGGACGAGGCCACCAACCGGATCGTGCTGATCACACTGTTCGTAGGCACCAAGGTGCCCTACACCACCATCTTTTTGCAGCCTTACTTCGACAGCGTGTCCAGGGCCTATGAGGAGGCCGCCAGCATCGACGGCTGCCACCCCATCCGCGCGTTCTGGCAGATCGTGTTCCCCATGGCCCAGGGCGGACTGACCACCGTCACCATCTTCAACTTCATCAACATCTGGAACGAGTACTTCCTGTCCCTGCTGTTTGTCAACTCCGAGAAGCTGCGGCCCGTGGCCCTGGGCCTGTTCTCCATGATTAACGGGATGCAGCTCAGCGGCGACTGGAGCGGCCTGTTCGCCTCCGTCATGATCGTCTTTGCCCCCACCTTCCTGATTTATATCTGCCTGAGCAAGTACATCATCGGCGGTCTGACCGGCGGCGTCAAGGGCTAGGCGCTGTTTGGTTGTGTTGACAATTTTCAAACAAGCCCTGGGCGGATCTCGGCCCCTGACCGCCTTCAAACAAACAGACGCGGCGCCGGAAATGTCCGGCGCCGCGCAAAGATTACAGGCTGTTTTGCCATGAATAATTGGAGGTACTACCCTTGAATAAATGGATTTCACTGGAACAGGTGATGGCCCACGAGGAGGCGGCCCTCCCCGAGCTGCGGGGGGCCATGGACAGCTGCGTCCGGCAGGTCCTGAACAACCTGCCCGCCTTTGAGGAGCATTTTCCCGACGCCAACAGCGAGGACAATTTCTACACGCCCGGCGGAAACCCCTACCGGATTGACGACTGGACCAGCGGCTTCTGGACCGGCGAGGTCTGGCTGGCCTATGAGAACGCCGCGGGCGAATTGATGAAGGCCCATTTGAAAGCCGTGGGGGACAGGCAGGTGGAGACCTACCTGGAGCGCATCAACAAGAAGCTGGCCGTCAACCACCACGACATGGGCTTTCTGTATATCCCCTCCTGCGTGGCGGCCTATAAGCTGACGGGGAGCGCCCGCGCCAAGGAGGCCGCCGTCAAGGCGGCGGACCAGCTGATGACCCGCTACCAGCCCGCCGGCGGATATATCCAGGCCTGGGGCGACATGAATGCGGCGGACAACCGCCGGCTCATCATCGACTGCCTGCTGAATATCCCATTGCTGTACTGGGCCGCCCAGATCACCGGGAAGCCCCGATACCGCGAGGTGGCGGAACGCCACATCACCACCGCGCTGAAATATCTTGTCCGCGATGACGGCTCCACCTGGCACACCATCTTCTTCGACGGGGAGGGGAACTTCCTGCGGGGCGCCACCTGCCAGGGCTATAAGGACGCCTCCGCCTGGACCCGGGGACAGGCCTGGGGGGTCTACGGCACCGCCATCGCCTACAAAAACACCGGCCGCGCCGAGTACATTGAGTACTTCAAACGGGTCTCCCGCTACTTCCTGACCCACCTGCCCGACGACATCTGCCCCTACTGGGACCTGAGCTTCGGCAATGGGGATGAGGACCAGCCCAGGGATTCCTCCTCCTCCGCCATTGCGGCCTGCGGCTTTCTGGAGATGAGCAAATACCTTCCGGCGGCGGAGGCGGCCTTCTACGTCTCCGCCGCCAAAAAGCTGCTGGGGAGCCTGATCCGGGGCTATCAGGTCACGGACCCGGCGGTGTCCAACGGCCAGCTGCTCCACGGCGTCTACGCCAAGTCCACCCCCTACAACGGCTGCAAAAACGCCGGGGTGGACGAGTGCGTCATCTGGGGGGACTATTTCTTCATGGAGGCCCTGACCCGGCTGCTGAAACCGGACTGGAACGTCTACTGGTAGGCAAAGCCATTCCGGAGGACGGGCGGGGGCCGGACGAACTCAACGGTCCTCCAGTTTATCCGCCTGACTGGCCCAGTGTGCGGCAAACCGGTCCTCCTGCCGCCCCATCCAGCCCATTACCGATTCCTCCAGCTCCCTGGCCAGCGCCCTGTTGTCCGGCGCGGTCAAGTCCAGCGGGCGCTGCTGCTGGGGGTCCTCGGCGGTGTGGTACAGATACCGCGCCGGGGCGGGCTGGATGTCGTAGCCCAGCTCCATGACGTAGGTGTGGGTCTGGGTGCGCACGCCCCGCCAGCCGTAGGCGAAGGGGTCCTTTCCTGCGGCCTCGAACCGCCGCACCACCGCCTCGCCCCCGGGGCAGGCGCACAGGTAGCTGACCCGGTCCAAATCTTCCCGCTCGCTCAGGAGGTATCGGGAGCAGTCCTCCCCCTCCACCGTGTCTGGAATGCCGATTCCCAGCAGACCCAGCAGGGTGGGCATCATGTCCTGGCTGGCGATACAGGTGCGGCAGACGCCCCTGCGGCCGCCCGCCGCGCGCACCACAAAGGGGATGCGGATCGACTCCTCATACCACACGTGCTTGCCCATGAGGCCGTGAGAGCCCATCATGTCCCCGTGGTCGGAGGAGAGTACGATGACGGTGTCCTCGTACAGCCCTTCCCGCCCCATGAACTCCATCAGACGGCCGAATTGGTCGTCCAGACCGCTGACGGCGGCGTAGTACCGGCGGGTGTTCAGCCGCAGCTCCTCCTCCGTGCAGTCCACCCGCTCCCCAGTGTGGTGGTGGATGCGGTCCAGAATCACGTTGTCCTTCAGCTCCACGTCGGGGTAAAGGTCCAGATACCGCTGGGGCACCTGGTCGTAAAAGCTGTGGGGCGGATTCCAGGAGAGGAACATGGCAAAGGGCCGGTCCTTGTCCCGCACCTGCCCCAGATACTCCATGGCCTTGTCCGTCTCATGCTCCGGCGACCACACCCCGGGGCAGATCATTTGCGGGGAATCCTGCCAGTAGTGAGGGGTCAGGTGCATGTCATAGGTGCCGTAGGAGTACCAGTACTCAAAACCGTGGCGGCGGGGCCCCGGCGGGGTGTAGGCGTCCCAGTCCCTGGCGCCGGAGGCGGGAGCGGGGTCGTGATTGACCTCCGGCTCGTCCAGATGCCATTTCCCGATGTAGGCGGTCTGATACCCTGCCTCTCCCAAGACTTGGGCGATGCCGGTCTCCTCGTCCCGCAGGCGGAGGGGCAGTCCGGTCTTGCAGTTGGTGAAGAAGCCCAGGCTCAGGGGATACCGGCCCGTCAGGAGGCTGGCCCGGTGGGGGGAGCAGACGGGGAAGGTGCTGAAGGCGTGGTCGCAGTAGGCGGCGTCCGCGCAAAAGCGGTCCATGTTGGGGGTTTTGACCGGGTCGGCGCGGGCATAGCCCATGGCGCCGGCCCTCCACTGGTCGGCGAAAATAAACAGCAGATTTTTTCTTCTACTCATAGCTCCGTTCCTTTCTCGGCTGACGGGGGCGGTTCAAAACCGGAATCCGGCCTGCGCGGTTTGATGGGGCTGGACAAAGCCTCCTGTTTAAGCTTATAATATTCCATCGGCTGTGTCAATGTCCAGATGTCCATTTGTCATGTCCAATGGCCAGCCGCGGGGCCGGGCCCCACAAAAATCTGGAGAAAAACGGAGGGAGGGGACTGCCGTGCCGCCCTTGAGCATCCTGTTGAAGCCGGCCTCCAGCGCCTGCAATCTGCGCTGTGCCTACTGCTTTTACGCCGACGAGGCTCAGGCCCGCGCCGTGCCGGACTGCGGCCTGATGTCCCGGGAGGTGGGCCATACCCTGATCGAGAAGGCGGTGAAGGCGGCGGAGGGCTCCGTGGCCTTTCTGTTCCAGGGCGGGGAGCCCACCCTGGCGGGGCTGGACTTCTACCGGGACTTCGTCTCCCATGTCCGGAGGACGGCCCGCCCTGGGCTGGAGATCCAATATGCCATCCAGACCAATGGGCTGCTGCTGGACGGGGAATGGTGCCGTTTTTTCTGGGAAAACCGTTTTCTGGCGGGCCTATCCCTGGACGGGAACCGGACCTGCCACGACCGCTTCCGGCTGGACGGGGCGGGCAGGGGCACCTATGACCGGGTGGTGCGGTCGGCCCGGCTGCTGGAGCGGGAGGGCGTGGAATATAACATCCTCACCGTGGTCACAAGCCATCTGGCCCGGCACATCAAAAGCGTCTTCGGGGCGCTGTGCAAGGGGGGCTTCCGGTATCAGCAGTACATCCCCTGCCTGGACCCCCTGGAGGGGGAGCGGGGCAGGCGGGACTACTCCCTCACCCCCACCCAGTACGGAGCATTTTTGAAAACGCTGTTCGACCTGTGGTACCGGGAGCTGGAGCAGGGGCGGTACTGGTCCGTCCGGTACTTCGACAACCTGGTCTGGATGCTGGAGGGATACCCGCCGGAGCAGTGCTCCATGGTGGGACGCTGCGGGGTGCAGTACATGGTGGAGGCCGACGGGAGCGTCTACCCCTGCGATTTTTACGGCCTGGACCAGTTCCGGCTGGGGAACGTCCTGCGAAACACCTGGGTGGAGCTGGACCGGGCCAGGGAGGAGCTGGGCTTCATCCGGGAGTCCCGCCGCGTCCCGAAGGAGTGCGGGGCTTGCCGGTGGTATCCCCTGTGCCGCAACGGTTGCCGCCGGGACCGTTTGACGGAGACGGAGGGGCTGGGGCGGACCTATTACTGCCAGGCCTACCAGGAATTTTTTGCTTACGCTCTTCCGCGCCTACAGAGTGCAAGGCCTCTGCTGAGAATGTCAACGCCAATGTAAAGGAAGGACTGATTCAATCGGCAAGAGCGATTCGCGCGAGATTTTTTGCCACAGCGAGGCGGGATTTCGCAGGAATAATTGTGTTTATTTCAAGAAATCGCAACGAAGTTGTGGCAAAAAAGATCTACAAAGCGCCGCAGACGCATTGAATCAGCGCTTCCTTTACGCCTTCACAATGCTGCAGCCTTCGGTGAATCCCTGCTTCCGAAGCTTCTCCAAAATCCGCCGCGCCGAGTACGGCGCCTCCTCCATCCATCCGTCCACAATCTGCTTGTACGGGTCCATCTTTGTGGGTTTGGGCTCGCTCAGCGTGTATTCCGGCTTCTACAATGATTGCGCGTACCGCTTTGCTGTCCGTGGATTTATGTGGTACTTCTTCTCCATCTCCACATAGCTCAGCCCTTTCTGTCTATCGATTCGGACATCCATCCACTGTGCTCCTTTCATTTCCTGTCCCCTTAAAACATAAAAATTGAAGTGCGCCGAGGTCTTTCGATCTTTCGCACTTCAATAGTAAATCAACAAAATACCAACTTTTTTGTTTTTGTTCTTGACAGACCCGGAAAGGTTTGCTATAATTACCTTCGCCGTGTGACAAGCGGCGGAACGATAGGGGAGCATAGCTCAGCTGGGAGAGCACTTGCCTTACAAGCAAGGGGTCACAGGTTCGAGCCCTGTTGTTCCCACCATAGCCTGTTTTAAAATGTGGCGCGGTAGTTCAGTTGGTTAGAACGCCGGCCTGTCACGCCGGAGGTCGAGGGTTCAAGTCCCTTCCGCGTCGCCACATTCTATGCCCAGGTAGCTCAGTTGGTAGAGCAGCGGACTGAAAATCCGCGTGTCGCTGGTTCGACTCCGGCCCTGGGCACCATTTGCGAGTGTAGCTCATCTGGTAGAGCGCCACCTTGCCAAGGTGGAGGTAGCGAGTTCGAGCCTCGTCACTCGCTCCAAAAAAATTTCAAAAAGAAGTGCTAACGCACTTCTTTTTGAATATAATATAGTGTTCGGCGCCATAGCCAAGTGGTAAGGCAAGGGTCTGCAAAATCCTGATGCCCCAGTTCAAATCTGGGTGGCGCCTCCAAAGCAAGAGGGCGGGCTGCGGCCCGCCCTCTGTCTCTGATCGGGGTGTGGCGAAGTTTGGTATCGCGCTTGGTTCGGGTCCAAGAGGCCCCGGGTTCGAATCCCGGCACTCCGACCACGAAAGTCCGCAGTCGATGATACAATCGACTGCGGACTTTTTAATTTTGCTTATGAAAAAGCCTTGAAATCAAGGGAATAGCGGGATGCTGGGGGGTAAGCGTCAAATTTCCCCACACCTTGCCGGAGAGCAGAGGAAATGAGAAAATGC
>CAJTLI010000041.1 GCA_910577525.1 uncultured Oscillospiraceae bacterium
CCGCTGCGCCCGCCTCCCGGAGCGTGACCGCCCCGCTGCCCGGCACCGTGCTGGATATCCGGGTGGCGGCGGGCCAGGCGGTAAAGGCCGGACAGATCGTGGCCGCCATGGAGGCCATGAAGATGGAGCACGAGATCCCCTCCTCAGAGGACGGGACCGTGGCGCAGATTCTGGTGAATAAGGGCGATGTGGTGGAGACCGGGGCGGTCCTCATCCAACTTCTTTGAGGAGGGTCCGTCATGGGAAATTATTCTATGCCCGGCTATTTCCAGGCCATGCCTGTGATCAAGGGACGGATGTACCGGCCGTCGCCGGAAAACGTCCAGCAGCTCAAAGCGGCGGAGCAGGCCGTCCGGGAGGAGGCCGCCAGACTGCTGGCCGCCGGCACCCCCGACGGGCAGATCCACGCCAAAGGCCAGTACACGGCCATGGAGCGGATTTTGGAGCTGGTGGACGAGGGGTCCTTCTGCCCGCTCAACAGCCTCTATAACCCCGCCGGCAACGACCAGGAGAAGATCGGCGTGGTCAACACCGGCGTGGTCAAGGGGCTGGGGCGCATCTCCGGCAAATGGGCGGTAATCATCGCCTCGGACAACAAAAAAATGGCCGGGGCCTGGGTGGCGGGCCAGGCCGACAACCTGCTGCGGGGCAGCGACACCGCCAAGCTGCTGGGCATACCCCTTGTCTATATCCTCAACTGCTCCGGCGTCAAGCTGGACGAGCAGGAAAAGGTCTATCCCAACCGCCGGGGCGGGGGCACCCCCTTCTACCGCAACGCCCAGCTGAATCAGCTCGGCGTCCCCGTCCTTGTGGGCATCTACGGGACCAATCCCGCGGGGGGCGGCTATCACAGCATCAGCCCCACCATCCTCATCGCCCATGAGCGGGCCAATATGGCGGTGGGCGGCGCGGGCATCGTGGGCGGCATGGACTCCAAGCCCTATGTGGACAGGGAGGGCGCTCAGGAGATGATGGACGCCACCCGGCGGATGAAAAACGACCCGCCGGGCAGCGTCTCCGTCCACTACAGCGAGACCGGCTTTTTCCGGGAGGTGTACGCCGAGGAGTTCGGCGTGCTGGACGCGATTAAAAAGTATATGGACATGCTGCCCGCCTACGACCTGGACTTCTTCCGGGTGGACGCCCCCAAGGACCCGGCGGTTCAGGGCGAGGCGCTGTACGACATCCTGCCGATCAACCCCCGCCGCCCCTATGATATGTACAATGTGCTGGCCGCCCTTCTGGACGGCGGCGAGTTTATGGAGTACAAAAAGGGCTACGGCCCCGAGATGATCTGCGGGCTGGCCAAGGTGAACGGCCTTCTGGTGGGCGTGGTGGCAAACCAGCAGGGACCTCTGGCCATGCTGGGGTATACGGACTACCCCGAGTACCGGGGAAAGGGCGCGATGGGGCTGGGCGGGAAGCTGTACCGGCAGGGACTGATTAAAATGAACGAGTTCGTCACCCTGTGCGCCCGCGACCGCGTCCCCATGCTGTGGCTTCAGGACACCACGGGCATCGACGTGGACAACGAGGCGGAGAAAGCGGAGCTGCTTGGGCTGGGTCAGAGCCTGATCTATTCCATTCAGAGCAGCGGGCTGGCGATGATGGAGATCACCCTGCGCAAGGGCACCGCCGCGGCCCACTACGTGCTGGGCGGCCCCCAGGCCAACGACAACAATGTGTTCAGCCTGGGCACCGCGGCCACGGAGATCAACGTCATGTACGGCAAAACGGCGGCGGGGGCCATGTACAGCCGCCGCCTGGTGAAGGAGCAGGACGCGGGGAAGGACTTGCAGCCCACCATCGACAAGATGAACCAGCTTATCCAGCACTACATGGACACATCCAGGCCGGACTACTGCGCGAAGACGGGCATGGTGGACGAGATTGTGGAGCTGCCCAGGCTCCGGGACTATATTCTGGCCTTTACCAGCGCCGCCTATCAAAATCCCAAGAGCGTCTGCCCGGTCCATCAAATGCTCCTGCCCCGGGTCATCCGGGACGAGGGCGCGCGGGCCCGGCGGCAGTGAGGTCAGGGGGGCGGTATGAAGCTGCGGCGAATAACGGCGCTGTATTTCAGCCCCACCGGCGGCACGAGGCGCGCCGCGCGCTTTGTGGCGGAGGACCTGACCCGGAGGCTGTCGCTGGAGACCCGGTTCATCGACCTCACCGGGCCGGAGGCCCGGAAGGAGGACCGCCGGTTTTGCGCGCAGGAGCTGGTGCTGGCGGCGGTTCCCGTGTACGCGGGCCGGATACCGAACAAGCTGCTGCCCGACCTGGAGCGGGGGCTGGCCGGCGGCGGCGCTCCCGCCATACCCATCTGCGTATTTGGGAACCGCAGCCCGGGCGGGGCGGTGTGGGAGCTGGCCCGCCTTTTGGAGCGCGGAGGATTCCGCCCGGTTGGGGCCGCCGCGTTTGTCAGCCACCACGCCTTTTCGGACCTGGTGGGGGCGGGGCGGCCGGACGAGGCCGACTGGGCCCAGATGCGGGAGTTTTCCGCCCGGGCGGCGGCCAGGCTGAGCGGGGACGGGCTTCCGCCGCCGCTGGACACGGGAGGGGGCGAGATCGGCCCGTACTACGTCCCGCTGAGGCAGGACGGCTCGCCCGCCCAATTTTTAAAAGCGCGCCCCCTGACCGCCCGGGACCTGTGCGCCCAATGCGGCGCCTGCGCCGCGGCCTGCCCTATGGGGAGCATTGACCCGGAGACCATGGAGGCCGCCGGCGTCTGCATCAAGTGCCAGGCGTGCGTGCGGCGCTGCCCCGCCGGCGCGAAATATTTTGCGGATCCCGATTTTCTGTCCCACGTGGCGATGCTGGAGCAGAACTGCCGGGGGCGGGCGGAAAACATGACCTTTTTTCCCGAGAGCTCAGACGCCCGGACATAAAAAACAGACGGCGCGCGGATCATACCGCGCGCCGTCTGTTTTTGGAACCCGCGCCCATGGCCGGAACCGGCCGGGCGGCGGGTTGAGGCTGCGCTCAGAGCGACAGGATGAATTGCAGCGCGGTCCGGGGCGTCTGGGCCCCGTGGAACCGCTCCCAGGCCACCGCCTGCCGGTGGAGCTCCTCCCGGTCCAGGGCAACCCCGTTTTGGTCCGCCAGCATATCCACCAGGGCCAGGAATTCAGCTTTGTTCAGCCCCTGGAACAGCACCCGGGAGCCGAACCGGTCGGCCAGGGAGGTCTTTTCCCGGATGGTCTCGGACCGGTCCATCTCGTCCCCGGCCCGCTCGGAGATGGTCTGGCGCACCAGGTGGCGGCGGTTGGAGGTGGCGTAGACCGCCACGTTCCGGGGCCTGCGCTCCACGCCCCCCTCCAGGATGGTTTTAAGTACGGAATATGTAGGGTCGTCCCGGTCGAAGGTCAAATCATCGATGAACACGATGAACTTCTGCCGCCGCCCGTCCAGCTTTCGGATGAGGGCGGGCAGCCCCCCCAGATTCTCCTTGTCCGCCTCAATGAGCCGCAGCTCCTCCATGCCGGGCAGGGTGAGCAGGTGCTTCACGGTGGCGGATTTGCCCGTGCCGCTCTCGCCGTAGAGGAGCACGTTGTTCACATACCGGCCCTCCATGAGCAGGCGGGTGTTGCGCTCCACCTCGGCCCGCTGCTCCTCATAGCCCAGCAGCTCCTCCGAGGAGGGGCAGTCCGGGCGGGCCACCGGGACCAGGACCCCGTTTTCCCACACAAAGGCCCGGTAGCGGGCGAACTGGCCCGCCCCCTCCCGGCGGTAGGCGGCGGTGAGCTGCTCAAAGGAGAAGGGCACCCCCCGCTGCCACCGGGGCAGGGAGGTGAGCACCCCCTGATAGTCGCTGTCCAGCAGCCGGCTCAGGTGGGCCAGCCATTTGTCGCAGTCCACGCTGGCCATCAACTCAAAGGCGGAGATGTCCAGCCGGGCCGCCTTTTCCAGGGCCGGGTCCTGCCCGCCCTCCTCGGCCAGGCGGGGGTAGGGCCCCTCGGACCAGCGCAGGGCCTCTCCCAGCCAGTGGCCCAGGCCGGGCTGGCCCTCCACCCGGAGCCGGTAAAACAGGTCGGTGTAGGCCTCCAGCCCGCCCAGGCCGTCCCCGTGGGCGGCGCTGGTGAGCAGCCGGAGCGCCGCCTCCATCACCGGCCGCTCCAGCACATCTTTATAGGCCGTCACGCCCCGCAGGGCGGTCAGCACTGCTTTTACATTCATGGAAATCCCTCCAGTGGGGATATTATACGGTATGGGGCGCAAAATGACAATCCCCGAATTCTCCGGGAAAATATGACTTTTTTGCTTTCTATTTTCTCCGCGGTGTGGTAAAATGTCTGGACATAGGGGGGGCTCTGAGAAGCGCCGCAGGCGGCTGCTTCAGAGGCCCAACAGGAAAAATCATCCTGCCGGGAGGTATCCGATCCATGGATTTGACAGAGAAAACATTGTCCAGCCAGCAGATTTTTGACGGAAGGCTGTTGAAGGTTTACCGGGACCAGGTCGGGCTGGCCAACGGGGACACCTCCGTCCGGGAGTTTGTCCACCACCCCGGCGGGGCGGCGGTGGTGGCCCTGGACGGCGAGGGGAACGTCTACCTGGAGCGCCAGTTCCGCTATCCCTACCGCAAGGTGGTCACGGAGATCCCCGCGGGCAAGCTGGAGCCGGGGGAGGACCCGGCGGACGCCATCCGGCGGGAGCTGAGCGAGGAGATCGGCGCCGAGGCGGGCCGCTGGGACGCGCTGGGCTATATCATGCCCAGCGTGGGCTACACCGACGAGATGCTCTACCTGTATCTGGCCCGGGACCTGACCTTCGGGGACCGGCACCTGGACAGCGACGAGTTTTTGGAGCCCTTCAAGCTGCCTTTCGCCGAGGCGCTGGCCCGGGCGGCGGACGGGCGGCTCAGCGACGGCAAGACGGTGGCCGCCCTGTTCCGGGCGGAGCGGCTCATGCGGGAGGAGCAGAATGGGTAAGAAAATCCTTGTGGTGGAGGACGAGCGGAACATCGTGGACATCCTCACCTTTAACCTCCGGCGGGAGGGATACGATACCCTGGAGGCCCTGGACGGCGCGTCGGGCCTGCGGCTTGCCCTGGAGGAGGACCCGGACCTGATCCTGCTGGATCTGATGCTGCCCAAGCTGGACGGGTTTCAGGTGTGCCGGAAGCTCCGGGAGCAGGGCAGGGCCACCCCCATCATCATGCTGACGGCCCGGGAGGAGGAGACGGACAAGGTGCTGGGGCTGGAGCTGGGGGCGGACGACTATATCACCAAGCCCTTCTCCATGCGGGAGCTGCTGGCCCGGGTGAAGAGCAACATCCGCCGCACGGAGATGCTGGTTCAGGCCGGCGGCAGGCCCGCCGGAAACCGGCTGGAGCTGGGCCGGGTGCAGGTGGACACCGACACCATGATCGTCTATAAGGACGGCGAGGCCCTGGACCTGACCCAGCGGGAGTATGAGCTGGTCAAGACCCTGGCCTCCGCCCGGGGCCAGGCTGTGTCCCGGGAGTCGCTGATGGAGCAGGTCTGGAATTACGAGGGCTACGTGGGCGACGTGCGGGCGGTGGACGTGGCCATCCGCCGCCTGCGGGAGAAGCTGGAGGACGACCCCGCCGCCCCCGAGTTTATTGTGACGCGCCGGGGGCTGGGATACGCGTTTGGCAGAAGCGCGGAGCCGTCGTAAGCGGCGTGGCATTGACAGGAAAGGAGAACCCGCCATGCGCCGCAGCCTTCACATCAAGCTGGTGCTCATCATGGTGCTGCTCATCGTATCGCTGATGGTGGTGGTGGGCGCGTTCCTGATGAACTCCGTCACCGGCTACTATATCAACGACTTCTACCAGCAGATCGCCGACGCCTTCGGCCAGGACAACGTGGATTTCGTCCGGAACCTCCAGACCGTCACCGAGGAGGGGGAGGACGGCGCGGCCATGGTGAGGGAGGTGCTGAACGCCTACGCGTGGGTGCTGGGGGTGGACCGGCGCAACCGCAACTTCTATGTGCTGGACGGGACCACCGGGCGGTGCCTGGGGGGGTCCGCGCCGGAGCCGGAGGGCGGGCTGGGCGTCACCCCCAACATCTCCACCGCCCTGCTGGGGACGCCGGGCTTTGACAGCAGCGTCACCGCCGACTATATGGACGCCGCCATCCCCATTACCCGGGGGGGGCAGCCCTATATCGTCTATATTCTGGACAGCCGGGAGACCGTCCGCAGCCTCAACGGGTCGATGTTCAGCCTTATTATCGAGGCGCTGGTGCTGGGTCTGGTCATCTCCGTCCTGCTGTCCTTCCTGCTGTCCAAAACCATGGTCAATCCCCTCCAGCGGCTCACCGACGGCATTGAGGAGGTGGCCCGGGGGGACTTCTCCCGCAAGCTGGAGGTGACCTCCGGCGACGAGATCGGCCAGCTCACCGCCAGCTTCAACGCCATGGCCCGGCAGCTGGAGACCAACATCGCCGAGCTGGAAAAGGCGGAGCAGCAGCGCAAGGACTTCGTGGCCAACGTGTCCCACGAGCTTCGCACGCCGCTGACCAACATCAAGAGCTACGCCGAGACCCTGGCCGACGGCGGCGACCTGCCGCCGGAGATGCGCAGCCGCTTCCTGGGGGTCATCCTCAACGAGTCCGACCGCATGGCCCACATCCTCCAGGACCTGCTCACCCTGTCCCGGTTCGACTCCAGGCGGGATGAGCTGCGCCTGACCCGGTTTCCCTTTGCCCAGGTGGTGGACGACACCTATCAGGCCATCCGGATGGACGCCCAGAACCACGCCCACAGGGTGGAGCTGGACCTGCCCGGCAGTCTGCCCGAGGTGCGGGCGGACCGGGAGCGGATCATGCAGGTGATGATGAACATCATCTCCAACGCCATCAAGTACACCCCCGACGGGGGCCGGATCCGCATCTCCGCCGGGCAGGCCGGGGACAGCGTCTGGATGGAGGTGGACGATAACGGCATCGGCATCCCCGAGGGAGACCGGGACCGCATTTTCGAGCGGTTTTACCGGGTGGATAAGGCCCGCTCCCGCCAATCCGGAGGTACGGGGCTGGGGCTGTCCATCGCCCAGGAGATCATGCGCCGCCACGAGGGAAAGCTGTACCTGGTGGACAAGGCGGAGCCGGGCCTGACCATCCGCATGGAGCTGCCCCTCCGGGGCCCCCGGGAGGAGGCCGCCCATGAGGAATAAGCGCCGGTGGGTGGAGCTGGGAAAGGACGCCCTCATCGTCCTGCTCACCCTGTCCGCCGTCTATCTGCTGACCTTGACGCCGCTGATCCAGGACAGCGGGGTGCTGGACCTGTTCGCACCCCAGGAGAGCCCCGGCGTGGGCAGCTCCGGCGGCGGCTGGGCCGCGGCCGTCGTCCCCACCCGCCTGGCCGTCACGGGGGAGGGGGGGCGCTGGGGCATCCAGTACGACGAGGCCCAGATGGAGGAGGCCTTTCCGCCCCTGGGCGCCCTGCTGGGGGACGCGCTGTCCTCCGCCGGGGAGCGTCAGGCCATGACGGAGGCCGCCTGGCGGAAGAAACTGGCCGGGCCCGGCATCTATTTCGACTTTGAGGGCGAGGCGCCTCTAGCCGGGCTGGAGCGCTGGCTTCAAGGGGAGGAGAAGCGGAGTCTCGCCGGGTCCGCCCGGCGGCTGCTGCTGTGCGCCGGGGAGGGGGACCAGGTGCTCCTGTGCTGGCAGGAGGCCGGCGGCGGGGCCTTCTACTCCTGCGCCACCGCCCTGACCCAGGAGCTGCACCTGAATCCCGCGGTGGAGGCGGCGGCCTTCAACCGAGCCTACTTCGCCTTTGAGAACCCGGCGCTGGCGGACCGGCTGGCCCCCTATACCCTGATTACCGAGGAGGAGCATTCCGGGGCCGGGTACGACGTGTCCGTCCCCCTGACGGGGGACGCGGCGGCGCAGGTGCTGGAGGCGCTGTCCTTCAGCGCCCAAAACCACGCCCCGGTGAGCGCCGGCGAGGTGTATCTGGACGGCGCGGACCGGCTGGTAATCAGCGACGGCGGCCTGGTGACGTTCCGGGCCGCCCAGGGAGAGCGCTATCCCGTGGGCCTCACCCTGACCGACGGGGTGGACGGCACCCTGGCGCTGGCGGAGGCCGCGCTGGGGGCCAGGTGCGGCGAGGCCCGGCTGTATCTCATGTCCGCCCGGGAGGAGGCGGAGGGAATCTGCATCCGGTTTGGCTATCTGCTGGAGGGCAGCGCGGTGGATCTGGGCGGCGAGGGCTGGGCGGCGGAATTCTGGGTTCAGGAGGGCTATATCACCCAGTTTACCCTCCGTTTCCGCAGCTATGCCGCCAACGGGGAGCGCACCCTGCTGCTGCCCATCGACAAGGCGGCGTCCATGCTGCCTGACCTGACCAGCCGGCGGCGGGAGCTGGTGGTCCGCTACCGGGACGCGGGCGGGACCGGCCTGGCCCCCGGCTGGGTGGCCGTGTGAGAGGGGGCGCGGGACAGCGTGGAATGGCATAAGCTGAAAAACATCATCCTGCTCATCCTGCTGGTGGTCAACGGCTTTCTGCTGGTGCTGGTGGGCTCCCGGCTGGAGGAGGCCGCGCAGTATGAGCGCAAGGCCCTGGAGCAGACGGTGCAGGTGCTGGAGCGCGGCGGCATCCAGGTGGACCTGGAGGCCGTGGACCCGGCGGAGGGCCTGTTCCCGGCCATGGTGGAACGGGACCTGGAGCGGGAGGTCCGGATGGCCCGGGCCCTGCTGGGTCAAGCCGCCGAGGCGGACAACCGGGGGGGCGGGCTGTATCTCTACCGGAGCGGCGCGGGGGAGCTGAGCGTCCGGGCGGGGGGAGAGCTGTCGGCGAAGCTGGAGGGCGGCGCGGGCTGGCAGGCGGACCACCCGGAGCGCCATGCCGCCGGGCTGCTGAGGAAAATGGGGATTGACGGGGCGCAGGCCGGCGTGACGGAGGAGGACGGGTGGACCCGGGTGCGGTTCCGGCAGCTGTGGAACGGAATGCCCGTGTTCTCCTGCGAGCTGGAGTTCGCCTATCGCGGCGGCGTCCTGGACTCCATCCGCGGTACGCTGCTCACCGCGCAGGCCGGGACGGCGGAGGCGGGACAGAGCATGACCCTGCCCACGGCGCTGATGCGCTTTTCCGAGGAGATTGCCGCCACCGGCGACGTGTGCACCGCCATCCGCTCCATGGAGCCGGGCTACCGTGGGATGGCCCAGTCCCTGTCCGGCGGGACCAGGCTGGCCCCGGTGTGGCTGGTGACGACTGACACCGCAAGATACTATTTGGACTGCGCCGCCGGGGAGCTCACCCGGCTGACCAATCCATAAGAGCCTGTTTAATATCTCGAAGAATGCCGGCTGGCGAGGGATTTTCCCGTCAGGCGAGGCGGGATTTCACAGGAATAATTGCGTTTATTTCAAGAAATCACAACGAAGCATGGCGGGAAAAGCCCCGTCAAATGGCGTTTTGAGAGATGTTAAACAGGTTCTAACGCATGTCTGACAAGCCCCCCTTCATAGGATAGCCGAGAAGTATCCTGTCAAGGGGGGCGAGGTTTTTGTCTACGATTCTGGCCGGAACCGTGCTGCTCACCGCCACCGGCCTGTTTTCCCAGGTGGTGGGGTTTGTCTACCGCATGCTGCTCTCCCGGATGATCGGCGCGGAGACCATGGGACTGTACCAGCTGGTGATGCCGGTGTACTCCATGCTCATGTCGGTGACGGCGGTGGGGCTGACGGTGGCGGTGTCCACCCTGTCCGCCCGGTATCACGCCCTGGGGGACAGCGGCACGGTGCGGCTGGTGCTGCGGCGGGCGCTGAAGAATTTCCTGCTGCTGGCCCTTCCCCTGGGGCTGGCGGTATGCGTGCTGTCCGACCCCATCTCGGTCTATCTGCTGGGGGATGCCCGCACCAGGCTGGGCGTGGTGGTGATGGTGCCCTGTATGCTGCTCACCGGGGTGGAGAACCTCCACAAGCACTGCTTTTACGGCATCGGCCGGGTGCGGCCCCCCGCCGCCGTGGAGACGGCGGAGCAGCTCATCCGGGCGGGGGCGGTGCTGGCGCTGCTGGCGGCCCTGCTGCCCCGGAGCGCGGAGGAGACCGTGGGGGTCATCGCCCTGGGCATGGTGCTGTGCGAGGTGTTCTCCGCCTGCGCCCTCACCCTGCTGTTCCGGCGGCACTGGCGGCGGTTCCCCCCCGGCCCCGCCGGGGAGGATGTGAGCGGAAGGCGGCTGCTGGCCATCGCCCTGCCGGTGGGGGCCACCTCCCTGCTGGGCACCCTGCTGGGGTCGGCCAACGCGGTGCTCATCCCGGCCAAGCTGGTGGAGGGGGGCATGACTCTGCCGGAGGCCATGGCGGAGTTCGGGGTGCTCAGCGGCATGACCCTGCCCCTGCTGGGCCTGCCCACCGGGTTCATCGGGGCGCTGTGCCTGGTGATGGTGCCCGACCTGTCCCGCCGGACGGCCCGGGGGGACCGGCGGGCGGCGGCGGGGTTTTTGGACCGGGTGATGACCGCCACCTCCCTGCTGATGGCGCCGGCCATGGCCCTGCTGGCGGTGATCGGGCCGGCGGTGGGCCGGGCCCTGTTCCGGGACCAGCGGGTGGGAGAGCTGATCCTGCCCCTGGCGGCGGGGACGCTGCTGGGCTGCTGGCAGTCGGTGCTGTCCGGGGCGCTGAACGGCCTGGGGCTCCAGGACAAGGGGGCCCGCAACGCCATTATCAGCGACGTGGTCCAGCTGGCCTTCACCTTTTTTGCCGTGGCCCGGTTCGGGCTGGCGGGGTTCGCGGCGGGGTATGTGGCCTCCGGGCTGGCGGGGGCGGGGCTGAATCTGGCCTCGGTCCTCCGGGCGGCGGGGCTGCGCCCCAAGTGGTTCGAGTGGTTTGTCCGGCCCCTGCTGGCCTGCGTGCTGATGGGGCTGTGGTGCAATCTCCTGTTCCGAATCATGCTGGACGCGGGCTGCGGCGAGGGCGTGTCGGCGCTGGTGTGCGCGGCCCTGGGCCTGACGGTGTATATGGCCGCCCTGCTGGCCCAGGGCCTGCCGGCGGGGGAGGCGGCCGCCCGGCTCAGGGCGGATCTCAAAGAGAGGAGGCGGGCGGCACGGGACCTAGAATCTTGATCTCCACCGGGGGCGGGGACGCCTCCAACTATCTGGCGGCCCTGAGGGCCGCCGGGGGGACCGGGGAGGCCCGGTATCTCCCCGGCCCGGACCTGTCCTATGACGGACTGCTTCTGGCCGGGGGCGGCGACCCCCATCCCTCCCTGTTCGGCCAGGAAAACCGGGGCTCCCGGGACATCGACCGGGCCCGGGACCGGGCGGAGCTGGCCCTGCTGGAGGGGTTTCTGGGGGCGGGCAGGCCGGTTCTGGCCATCTGCCGGGGGCACCAGATGGCGAACATCTATCTGGGCGGCACGCTGATCCAGGACCTGCCCCCCGGCCAGTCCGGGAGGCACCAGGCGCCGGACCGGGACCTGCTTCACAGGGTGCGGACGGCGGAGGGCTCGCTGCTGCGCCGGCTCTGGGGGCCCGCCTGCCTGGTGAACAGCAGCCACCACCAGGCGCTGGGGGCCCTGGGCCGGGGCCTGCGGGCCGCCGCCCGGTCGGAGGACGGCGTGATTGAGGCGGCGGAGCACGAGACGCTTCCGCTCATCTCCGTCCAGTTCCACCCGGAGCGGATGGCCCGGCCCGCCGCGGCGGACGGCGGGGCCCTCTTCCGGGCGTTTCTGGAGCTGTTCCCATAGGGCACCGGTGAAAACGGCCTGTCTGGATTGCTCCAGACAGGCCGTTTTGAGGGAATTTGAGCGCGTCCGCTCAACCGAAGAACCCGCCGCTGTTCCGGCTGTCCAGCACGTCCAGCATGGCGGACAGCATCTCCGCCGCCTCGGCGTGGGTGAGGGGCTTGGCCAGGTCCGCGCTGCTGCGCAGCACGGACACCGCCTCCATGTTCACCACCGACTGGTAGGCCCAGGCGGGGGCGGTCTCCGCCGAGAGGGTGGCGGCGCTCACGTCGCCGGGGGCCAGCAGGCGGTCGATGATGACGGCGGCCTCCGCCTGAGTCACCGGGCGGCCGGGGGCGAACACCGTCTGCCCCGCGTCGTTGTGGCTGCCGCAGACGGCGCCCTGAACCAGGGCGGCGGACACATAGCCCTTTGCCCAGGCGGAGATGTCCCCGTCGTCGTAAAATCCGGTGAGGGACACGTCCTGGAGGGGGGAGCTGCCCGCGGCGGTCATGGCCATGGCCAGGAACTCCTCCCTGGTGAAGGAGCTGTCGGGGTCAAAGCAGTACAGCGTCCCCACCCGGCGCCCGGTGTACACGCCGGCCTCGGCCAGCCGCAGGGCGGCGTAGTGGGAGGGGTCGCCCGCCATGTCGGAGTAGCTGACGGCGGTTTTCTGCTTCTGGATGACGATTTTCACCGTGGCGGGCTGGGAGGTGTTGCCGTTGCTGTCGATGGCCACGTAGGTGAAGCGGTCCTTGCCCTTCTTCCCCTCATAGGGGGTGTAGGTGAAGGCGGCGGGGTCGTTCTCATCCAGGGCCACCTCGCCCCGGGCGGGGCTGTCCACGATCTGGAACGTGACCAGATCGCCCTCCGGGTCCACGGCGGCGAAGCGGCTGAAAATGGCCACGCCCTTGTAGGTGTTAAGGGACAGGTTCTCCGCGATGGGGGCGGCGTTTTCCATCTCCGCGGTGGAGGTGGTCAGCGCCCAGGCCGGAACGGCCATCACCCCCGCCAGGCAGAGGGATAAGATTGCAGCTTTGAGTTTCAAAGGGAAAGCCTCCTTTGTACGGGTTTGGGACTAGCATATACCAAAGGAGCAAAAATATGCGGACGCTTCCAGTCGAAAGCGTCCGCAAAATTTTCACAGCTGACTTCGGTCCTTGAGCCAGCTGGGCAGGGGCCGCATTTTAATCCCCGATACGAGGCCCATGGCGATGAACAGGGTCAGGGTGGAGGAGCCGCCGTAGCTGAAAAAGGGCAGGGTCAGGCCGATGACCGGCCCCACGTACAGGCACATGGCCACATTGATGATGGTCTGAATCATGAGCATGGCGGCGATGCCCATGGCGATATAGGCGGACATATAGCTTTTGGCCCGCCGGGACACCCAGACGCACCGCAGGATGATGAGCAGCAGCACCAGCAGCACCGCGCAGCAGCCGATGAGGCCGAACTCCTCCCCGCACACGGCGAAGATGTTGTCGGTATGCCGGGCGGGCAGGTTGGTGGAGTCCAGGGACTGGGTCTGGGTGCCCTTGAGCCAGCCCATGCCGGTGAGCTGCCCCGAGCCGATGGCCAGCAGGGAGCGGCTCTGCTGCCAGCCCCGGCCCAGGGGGTCCAGGTCGTGGTCCAGCACCACCCGGAAGCGCATGATGCGGTAGTCGGTCCAATATTTGGTGCGGGGCAGGATGAACTTCCACAAAAAGACCACCAGCCCCACCATGGGCGTACCCACGCCGATGAACCACCACTTGCTCACCCCGGCCACCCAGGCCATGATGACGAAGATGAACAGATAGACGATGACCATGCCCCAGTCGCTGGACAGCACCGCCAGCGACCCGGCGAACACCCCGGTGAGCACCACGTATTTCAGAAGGGCGGGGAACCGGCCAAGCCCTCTCGGCCGCTCCTTGTTGATCATCCAGGCCAGCACCACGATGAAGGCCAGCTTGGCGATCTCCCCGGGCTGGAAGCCGAAGTATTTCCCGATGACGGGGAGAAACACCCAGCTCTTGTTGCCGGTGCCGTCGTCCCGGCCGAAGGGTTTGATGAGGGCGATGACGAACAGCCCCAGCAGCAGGAATACCCACCACCACTTCTCCATCAGGTACTCGATGTCGATGAAGGTGACCCACACATAGGCCACGATGCCCATGCACAGAAACATGATGTGCTTCTTAGGGTAGGAATCGAGGCCGTAGCTGTACCGGGTGGCGCTGTAGATCAGCGCCAGCCCCATGAGGCTGGCCAGGACGCACAGGCACAGCAGGACCACGTCGCCCTTTTTGAAAAACTCCTTGATTGTGCGCACGGGCTGCAAGGCGCGGCCCCCTCTCCGTCAAAGATGTGAATCCGGTCCGGCCCCGCAGGGGGCGGGGCCCGGAAAACAGCTGCAAATTAGTATAGCACACCGGCGGGAAATATGCTATACTCATTTGCGAGAGTTTTCGATTTCTTAACTTTGTCACGGGAAGTGAGCGAACTATGGAATTTGTCACCCACAGCCGGGAGGAGACCCAGGCCCTGGGAGCCCGCTTGGCGGACGCCCTGGACGCGGGCCGGGTGGTGGCCTTCACCGGCGATCTGGGGGCGGGCAAGACCGCCTTTGTGTCCGGCATGGCCCGGGCGCTGGGGGTGGAGGGGCGGGTGACCAGCCCCACCTTCACCATCGTCAACGAGTACGAGGGGGGCCGCCTGCCCCTGTTCCACTTCGATATGTACCGGCTGGGCGGCGCCGACGAGCTGTTTCACATCGGCTGGGAGGACTACCTGGCCCGGAACGGCGTGTGCGCCGTGGAGTGGAGCGAGAACGTGGCGGAGGCCATCGAGCCGGACGCCGTCCGGGTGTCCATCCTCCGGGGGGAGGGAGACAACGACCGGATCATCACCATTGAGGGGGTGGACCTGTGAAAATCATCGCGCTGGAGAGCTCCGCCGTCACGGCCAGCGTGGCCGTCACCGAGGACGAGCGGCTGCTGGCCCAGTCCTTTCAGAACAGCGGGCTGACCCACTCCGCCACCCTGATGCCCATGGCGGCGGACCTGCTGAAGAACGCCGGACTCACCCTGGACCAGATGGACGTGGTAGCGGCGGCGGCGGGGCCGGGGTCCTTCACCGGGGTGCGCATCGGGGTGGCCGCCGCCAAGGGGCTGGCCTGGCCGGGGGACAAGCCCTGCGCCCCCTGCTCCACCCTGGAGTCCATGGCCTGGCAGTGCGCCCACATGGGGGGGGAGATCTGCGCCGCCATGGACGCACGGCGGAATCAGGTGTACTGCGCCCGGTTTTGGGCGGAGGATGGGGCGCTCACCCGGCTGACTCCTGACCGGGCCATGGGGCTGGACCAGCTGGCGGAGGAGGTCCGGGCCGCCGGACGGCCCCAGACCCTGGTGGGGGACGGGGCCCTTCTGGTCCGGGCGGCGCTGGAGGAGCGGGGCCTGCCCTATGTCCTGACGCCCCCCCACCTGCGGTATCAGACCGCCTGGGGGGTGGCCCGGGCCGCCCTGGAGCTGGCCCGGGCGGGCGGGCTGGTGTCCGCCGCCGCCATGGCCCCCAGCTATCACCGGCTCAGCCAGGCGGAGCGGGAGCGGCTGGAGCGCATGAACAAAACGGAGTGAAACTCAACGGGGCGCGCCGGGTTTACCGGCGCGCCCCGCTGGGTTTTGGAGGCATTGCCTGTTTGTAGTTGACGCAGTTGAAAAGAAGTAAATACTTCTTTTCAACTTGTGCGGCGATAGTTCGCCGCACAGGCCGCAAAGCGGACTTGCGTCAGACTTCATAGTCAGCGCACGGGCTTTGCCCGACAGCGGCCCTGCCGCTGTTTGAAAATCGGTATTTACCGATTTTCAAGTGTGCTGACTATATCATCTGTGGCGGGGTTGTCGATGAGCCTGCCGTCCTCGCCGAAGCGGGAGCCGTGGCAGGGGCAGTCCCAGGAGCGCTCCTGGGGGTTGTATTTCAGCGCGCAGCCCATATGGGGGCACCGGGGAGCGGTGGGGGTCAGCAGGCTCACGGCGGCCTCCAGGGCGTTGAGGGCCAGCTGGGGGCAGAGCGCGTTTCGGGAGGGGTCGAAGGCCCGGACCCAGGGGCTGTCCCGGCCCAGAATCAGGTCCGCCAGCAGCATGGCGGCGGCCATGGAGGAGGTCATGCCCCATTTGTTGAAGCCCGCGGCCACATAGAGGCCGGAGGCGCCTTTGGAATACCGTCCGATATAGGGGGCTCCGTCCAGGGTCATGCAGTCCTGGGCGGCCCAGCGGGCGGCTGTCTCGGCCTGGGGATAGTACCGCCGGGCCAGTTGCTCCAGCTCCCGCCAGCCTCCGCTGGGCTTTCCCGTGCGGCCTCCGCAGCCCCCCAGCAGGAGCAGGTCCCCGTAGTTGCGGAAGGACAGCCCCTTTTTGTCCGCGTCCAGATACATGCCCTCCACGTTTGGAGCGTTTTTCAGGGCCAGCACATAGGAGCGGTCCTGGTACAGCTTCATGAAATAGCCGCCGTGCTTGTTGAGGATGGGGAAGTGGGTGGCGGCGACGATGTGCTCCGCCGAGATTGTGCCGCCGGTGGTCAGCGCCCTGCCGGGGGCCAGCTCCAGAACCTTCGTGTGCTCAAAGACGCGCAGGCCCCCGGCGATGGCGGCGGAGAATTTCAGGGGGTGGAACTGGGCCTGGCGCGGGAACCGGACCGCCCCCGCGGTGGAAAAGGGCAGGGGGAGGTTTTCCTCAAATTCCGCAGGAAAGCCAAGCCGGTTCAGGGCCTCCAGCTCGGCATCCAGGGCCCGCCGGTCCCCAAGGGAGTAGACCAGGGCGTCCTTCTCCTCAAAATCGCAGTCGATATTCCGGCACAGGGCGCGATACCGCTCCAGGGCCGCCTGATTGGCCTGGAGGTACAGGCGGGCCCGCTCCGTGCCCAGCCGGCGGATCAGCTTGTGATAAATCAGGCCGTGCTGGCTGGTGAGCTTTGCCGTGGTGTTTTTTGTGGCGCCGCCGCACAGCCGGTCCGCCTCCACCAGGGCGCAGTCCGCCCCCGCCTGGGAGAGCTGATAGGCGCACAGCAGCCCGGCCATGCCGCCGCCCACCACCAGTACGTCTGTTTTCAGGTCCGCCCGCAGGGGCTCGAACCGGGGCAGCTTGGCCGTCCGCGACCAAATTGAGTCCATACCATCACCTTCCATGGAACAGTCTGCGCCTCTTCCGGCGCTGTTATGCCTGAAGCGCAAAAGAAATTCCGCCTCCGCCCCGCGGGGGCGTTTTTTTGCCTGGAATATTGGGGGACGTGCCCTCATAGGATGTGGGCAAGACGCGAGGTGATGGACATGGACGAAAGAAAGCCCTGGGAGCAGGCGGCGGCGGTGCTCCCCGCGCCCCTGCCGGGGTGTCTGAGGGCGCTGGGGGAGGACAGGCTGCGGGGGCTGGAGGAGCTGCGGCTGCGGCGGGGCCTGCCCATGACGGCGCTGCTGCCCGAGGGCGAGGTGGAGACAGGGGGGCCGCCCATCGGCGAGGAGGAGCTGCGCCGGGTGGTGGAGAACGCCACCCAGAGCTCCGCCCACACGGCGCTGGACCGGGTGCGGCAGGGCTTTGTCACCCTCCGGGGCGGGCACCGGGTGGGGCTGTGCGGCTCGGTGGTGAAAAAGGACGGGCAGATCGCCACCCTTCGGGAGCTGTCCTCCCTGTCCGTCCGGGTGGCCAGGGCGGTGCCGGGGCTGGCGGGGCCGCTGCTGCCGGGGCTGACGGAGAAGGGGCGGTTTTTGAGCACGCTGATTCTGGCCCCGCCGGGGGCGGGAAAGACCACCCTTCTGCGGGATCTGGTCCGGGCCCTCTCCGACGGGGAGGCGGGCCCGCCCCTGCGGGTGGCGGTGGCGGACGAGCGGGGGGAGATCGCGGCCCTCTGGCGGGGAGAGCCCCAGCTCTACGTGGGCCGCCATACCGACGTGCTGGACGGCTGTACCAAGGCGGAGGGCCTGTCCATTCTCATCCGGGGCATGAATCCCCAGGTGGCGGTGGTGGACGAGATCACCCAGCGGGCGGACGTTCAGGCGGTGGTGGAGGCGGCGGGCTGCGGCGCGGCCCTCATCGCCACCGCCCACGGCGGGGGCCGGGAGGACCTGAGCCGCCGCCCGGCTTACCGGGAGCTGCTGGCGGCGGGGGTGTTCCGGCGGCTGGTGGTGCTGGAGCGGACGGGCGGCCGCCGGGCGGCCCGGACTGAGGTTCTGTCATGATCCGGCTGATGGGGGCCGCGCTGCTCAC
>CAJTLI010000042.1:0-16328 GCA_910577525.1 uncultured Oscillospiraceae bacterium
TTTTTCGACATATCCTGTTCGGCGAAAAACTACAAAATCGCATCGGCGCTGACACTTGTCCATGGGGATAGAGTGGCCCCGCAGATTCCAGATGTCCACGCTATGAAGGGAAGGCCCCCTCATGGCTTGGCGCACGTCCCGGAAGCGGTGAAGGCAAGAGGCTCGGTCCAGCTCCAGGTTGATATACATTACTCGGCCCTGGGCGCAGCGGAACCCCAACCAGGGCTGTCCTTCCGCGATGCACACCGCCAGCTCAATGAGGGCGTAGCTCTTGCCCGCCTTGCTGGGGCCCGCCAGTAACATTTTATGGCCCTGCCGCAGCACGTTCTCAATGAGGGGCGGAGCCAGCTCGGGCAGTGCAGTGGTCAGCTCGTCCTCCGGGTCGGGCAGATCATCACTGACACTCTCGATCCAATCCCGCCACTCATCCCAGGAGGCTTTGCCGATGTTGGTATCGGCCAAAAACTGCTTGCGGCCATTTCTGGTGACGCCGGGCATCCGGCTGAGCCGGGAGGGGTTTCTGTTCTGGCGGTCGATGTCCAAGCCGTTCTTCCGGCACACATCATAGAGAAAATCCACCCGTTTGCGGTACTCTTCATAGCTGGCAGCCTCAATCCTCACAATAGCGTGGAGGCTCTTTCCCCCGGAGTGGACCAGCGCCGCTACCGGCAGCTCCAACTCCCGTATGATGGCGTTCTGCTTTTCAATGGGCAAGGTGTCCGACTCCACCAGGGCATAGCGAAAGTCGGCCACGTTCTCATTTTTGACTCCCTGACCGTCCAGAGGGTTGAAGCGGATCCAGGCCCCCGCCTCGGGATCGTAGTCCCCAAGCACCGCCCCCAGGTCCCCGCCGCATTTGCGCAGCTCTTCGATCAGCTTCCCGGCTGTCCGGTCAAAGCATCCCTTGGATTTAGGTTTGTAGCGGCCATCCTCGCCCCGGAAGCTATGAGTCACATAGCCGACATGGTCATTCTCGTCGAACAGGGCCTTGAGGTAGGAAACCAACTCCTGAACCGGATCCCAGGCCTGAGGCTCGTCCACCTCACGGGTCTCTATCCAATCCTGGTTTACCACTACCATATCCCTGTCCGCTTCGATCACGTCGTCCCAGTCCAGGGCATAGCCCGTCCTGTTCGGCCTCCAGCCGTTGACCCGGGCCATCTGCACGATGGTACCCGCCGTGATGGGGTTGGCATTTCCGCGAAATCCGTTCCATTTTTTCTGGCACTCTCCGGGGTGATATCGCTGGGCGTCCCGGCGGCTCCAGCCCTCCCAGGCGGAGACGGGGTATCCCGCCTCCTTCAGACCCATGCCCACGCCCAACCACTCCTGATAATTCAGCGCACTAGGCTCGATGTGGTCCAGAGCCTCCAGCAGATCCAGACTGTTCTCCATCCATTATCTCTCCTCCGGCTGATAGGAAGCAGGGTCTACACCCCTTGGGACGCCACGCCAGCCAATGGCGGCAATGCGATCAATCATGTGGTTTGCGGCCTGGAAAGACCACTGTCCCACATGTTGGAAACCGTACCGTTCAAGGGCTCGAATCTGTTTTGGGGTGGTCAGTCCTTCCTCTCGGCGTTTGGCCAAACGGTCCAGCAGCATGGCCGCTTTCCCGGCGTTGTCGATCTCATCCGGGAAGATGCCCAGCTTTTCCAACGTGGCCCGCTGGGCATCGCTGGGCGGGCCCAGCTCCCAGCCAAATGACGGCACATAGCCGGATAGGTCCTCCGCCTGTATGCTCATCTCGAATTGCAGCGGGTCCACCAGCTTTCGCTTTCGGGAGCGCATCTCTGCCAACTGATTGGCCAGGGATTCCTCCCGCTGGGCCACTACATCGTCGGCGGCTTTTTTCTCCGCCTCCTCGATGTCCACGGGGCATCCCGCCGCCTCGATGTTCTCGGTCATCTTCCGTGCCACCTCGTCGGACTCACAGATCAGGTTGGCCGGGTGGCACAGCTCGTGGCGCTCGGTGTGCCATAGGAAGTCCAGCAGCAGCAGATCCTCTTTGCCGGGAGCCAGCCGGGTGCCCCGGCCCACCATCTGGCTATAGAGGTTGCGTACCTTGGTTGGCCGCAGTACCACAACACAGTCCACATCGGGGCAGTCCCAGCCCTCGGTGAGGAGCATGGAATTGCACAGCACGTTATACCGGCCGGCTTGGAAATCGGCCAGCACCTGGGCCCGGTCTCCGCTGCCACCGTTCACCTCCGCCGCCCGAAAACCCTGGGCGTTGAGAATGTCCCGGAATTTCTGGGAGGTGCGCACCAGGGGCAGGAATACCACCGTCTTGCGGCCCTCGCAGTAAGCGTGCATCTCTTGGGCGATCTGATATAAGTAGGGATCCAGGGCGGTGTCGATGTCGGAGTTTTTAAAGTCTCCGGCTTGGACGCCAACCCCGGACAGATCCAGCTTCAGGGGGATGGTGACAGCTTTAATCGGACACAGGTAGCCGTCTTTGATAGCCCGGGGCAGAGTGTACTCATAGGCCAAGTGTTGAAAATACTGTCCCAGGCTGCGCATGTCCCCCCGGTCTGGAGTAGCGGTGACTCCCAACACCAAGGCGCCGCCGAAGTGGGCCAACACCCGCTGATAGCCGTCAGACAGCACATGGTGGGCCTCATCCACCACGATTACGTCGAAGTAGTCTGTTGGGAATCTTGCCAGCCGGGATTCCCGCATCAGGCTCTGTACCGAGCCAACCGCCACCCGATACCAGCTGCCCAGACAGGTCTCCTCCGCTTTCTCCACCGCGCAGCCCAGTCCTGTGGCCTGAAGCAGCTTGTCCGCCGCCTGGTCCAGCAGCTCCCCCCGGTGGGCTAGGATGAGGCACCGGGCTCCCTGCCGCGCCATGTCCTCGATGATCTTGCAGAAAACGATGGTCTTGCCGCAGCCAGTGGGCAGCACCAGCAGTGTGCGGGGGAATTCCCCTGCCCAATCCCGCTCCACCGATTCCCGGGCCTCCTGCTGATAGGGCCGCAGCTCCATCAGAACGCCTCCGAATCCCAGGGGGTGGACACGTTCCCGGCATCGGTCCAATCTCCCCCCGCGGTCATGGCGGCGGGGTCGTAGTCGTAGAACTTCTCCACATCGTTGGCCTTGCCCTCGCTGCCGTCCTTCTTGGTGTAGGTCCGGGGTTTGAAGTGTCCGCGGCCACGGGAGCCAACCACCTCGTTCCACCGTGGACGAAGGGGTTCGCCGTGTTTTTTCTGTCCAATGGCCCGGAAAAATTCAGACAGCTTCCACTCCATGGTGGAGTAGAGGATCAGGTCGTACTTCACCGACGCAGGGCCACCAGGGCACTCCACCGACAGGGTGAGCACCGCTTTATTGCAGGGCGGGATCTTAACAGAGCCTGGGAACCTGGCCCGTTCAAAGGCGGTGACGGTGAACTGGTAGTCCCCCTCTTCCAGCAGGACATAACTGGAGTCATTGGTGATCTCATCATCCCATCCCAGCTCGTGAGAGGTGTTTGGGTAGTCGCTCATAAGTACTCCTCCTTAAATTTGGATAAACGCGGAAGACATTCCCGATTGTTTGCATCTAAAAGGGCAATCTGTCGGGGTCATCCCGGATCATTTGCACGATCTTATCCCAGTTGGGAAGGACCCAGCCCTCAACGAAGCCCGCTTTTTCCATAGCCTCCCAGGGGGTGCCCATGGGAAAGTACCGCTTCTGCCGTTGGTCAATTACCCTGCGGACCTCCTGCTCGGTCACATCGGCGGCGTCCAGCAGGGGGCGCAGGACAGCGGGGATGTATTCACCCGTCGGCTGTTCAGGGGCCGGAGTAGGCGTGGAAGGCTTTGGAGCGGGCTCCGGCGCGGGAGACGGGGCAGGGGCGGGCTTGGGGACTTCCACGGCTGTGGAGGCGGTGGGCTTGGACGTAGTGCCGGCTTCCGGCTTCGCCGGGAACAGGTACGGCCCGATGACGTCGAAGTCCAGGGGCAGCTCATCAGGCAATCCCAGCCGGTTTTTGGCGTCCCAGCAGGGATGATGGGATGTATAGACCACCCGCTTGCCCCCCTGGGCCTTGAACTTTCTCCCCTTTTCATCGGTAGCCACAGATATGGTTTTGTAATTGGCGAACAGTAGCACGTCAGACCATTCTTTCACCAAAGATGCGGTCTTTTTCTGGAGCTTCAGTTCCCAGCGGTCATAAGCGCCCATCTCGTCGGGCTGCTCGAACTTGCGCATCATGGCGTGAGCAGTGAGCACCACGTGGACTCCCCGGGTCACTACCTCCTCCAGCAAATTCAGCAGGCGGCCAAATTCCTCAGCCAGATAGACGTAGCCTTTGCCATACCCCATATCCTCAATGCCGCTGAGTTTTTTGGCGGCGCAGATCCCCACAATGCACAGCTGTTCCGCCCAGTCCGCCGTGTCTACCACCAGAGTGGCGCACAAGCTTGGATCATCCCGAACGCATTTGACCTGCTCCAGCAGCTGCACCCAGCTGGCGGGCCTTTCAGTTCTGGATATGTCCAAGTGCCGGGTGGAGCCTTCGGTGTCGATAAACAGTGGGCGGGGGAACTGCGAGGCAAATGTGGATTTGCCAATACCCTCTGGGCCGTAAACTACTACCTTGATGGCTCCGGGCTGTTTCCCATTAATAATGTTCAATCCCATTAGAATTCACTATCCTTCCATTGCGGAGCGGAGTGAGGTGGAAACTCTTTCCCGACCGCGCTGCCGTCCTCAATAATAATGGAACACTCCCCGCCGGTAGATACGCGGGTGGCGATCCCTTGGAGTCCCTCAGACTCCATCCAGTCAGAAAATTCCCGCAGAGTATCTAAGTCCATCTGCTCCAGCTTGTCCAGCAGGATAAAGCCGCACTCTGGCTTCAGCGCCCGCACAATGGCGGCGGATACCTTCAGCTGGTCGCTGCCGCTCATGCAGTCCCAGGGCTTTCCCTGGTAGGTCAGTTCTCCATCCTCCACAGAGAGGCCTGGGAGGGGCAGTTTCGCACCTTGCAGGAGATCCGTCTTCTGCTGGCGCACAGCCTCCAGCTGGGCCGTCAGGCTGGCGTACTGGTCGCTGTACTCCTTGGCCTCAACTTCCGCCCGATTTTTATCCTGATTGGTGCGGACCTTGATGTTGATGGCTTCGATGTCCCGGATGCTGGCCTCTAGTTGCTCTGTAGATTCGTCCACCAGGTCCAGAGCTGACTTTTGAGCCGTCTCACAGTCCGCGCATATGGTGGTATAGCGTGCATTTAGCTCCTCCAACTGGCGGTAGAGGGTCTGCTTTTCCTGTTCCAGCTGGGCCGCCCGCTCCCGCTTGCGCTGGTTTTCGCCGTTCCGGGCGAGGATGTCCTGCTGACGTTGAATGAGGTCATAGGCGGAAACCAGCTGGTTGGGAGCGTCGGAATAGCTGGGCAGCTCCTTGGCATACTTCGCCTTTTGGTCGGCGATCTGGCCGATAGCATGACGCTGGTTATACAATTCCTTTTCCTGCCGTTCCAACTTCTCCACCTGCTCCTCCAGACCGATAATGCGGAGGAGGGTGGTGGCCTTCTCCTTGCTGGTGGACTGCATAAACCGGGGCATGTCAAGGGCCAACTGCTCCACAAAGGAATTGAGCAGCTGCTGGCCCGCCTTGCGGCCGGAGGCGTCCGTTACCTTCAAATCGCTGTTCTTGCCCGACCGCTCCACAATGATCCCGTTGGACAACTCCAGGCGAAGACGGGGCGGGAGGACGGAGCCCTCCCGCTGGGCCTGGGAGGGCCGGTAGCGGTCCCCTCCCAGCGCCCACACAATGGCATCCAGACCCGAGGTTTTGCCCTGGTTGTTGCGGCCCCCGATCACCGTCAGGCCGGCGGGGGCCGGGGTGAGGGTCAGCGCCTTAATACGCTTGACATTCTCAGCCTCAAACTGCGTAATTTTGACTGACATACTTAGCTCCTTTTCTTCTTCGTTTGAGTGACTTTCTTTTCCGGGGCGGTGCCCTTCTTTCCCCGCTCAATGCAGTACTGGCGAACAATCTGCTGTTGCTCGTAGCCAGAGGTAGTGCTGACCAACTGGCCGTAGCTGATTTTCCGTTTCCGGGCCTCCAAGGCCAGGGCGGTCAATTCATCGGTCGGGGTGGCATAAATCCCGTTCTGAATCTCGGTCAAGCCATCCCCTCCACCACGGCCCGGATAGCTCCCTGCAATTTGCCGGCCTTGTCGCTGTCCATAGCCTTGATCCGTTCCAGGGCCTCCATCATCTTCCCGTAGGTCTCCTGCCAGCTGGTAAACAGCACCTTGAAGGTGGCCGTGTCGGGGTCAGCCTGGGCCAGCTGCTTTTCAAGGGCCTGCATCCGCTCGGTGGTGGCCGCCTGGGCCTTCTCCACCTCACCGGCAGTCATGGCCTGGATCTCCTCGGGGGTGAGTTCCCGAACCTGCGGCCCCTTGGCTTTCAGCTCGGCCAACTCCTTTTGTGCGGCGGCCAGAGCGGCCTCGGTCTCCTTGCGCTTTTCCTCGGCCTTTTTCTTGGCCTCCTTGGCCTTGTCCACCTTGCCCGTCATTTCCTCAATGGCGGCTTTCCGGGCGGCCTCTACGGCCCCCGTATCCGCTTCAGCAGGCCGGTTGCGCAGTTCCTCCAATTCCTTGAGCAACTGGGTATGCTCGACCTCGGTGGTCGTAGCGGCGGTGGTGGCCGCACTCAACTCACTCTGGATACGTCTGGCATTGATTTCAGCCTGTTTCTGTGCCTCCTGTGCCTCCATCATTGCGGCCCTAGCCCGGTCAGCATCCACCTCCGCGCTCGTCAGCTTAGCCTTGTAGACCTGGGCCTGATCGGCCAACTCCTCCCGGAGCCGGTCAGCCTCCCGCCGTGCCCCCTGGGCCTCGTCCTGGGCGGCGGCCGCCGCCTCCAGGGCCTCCTCCCGCTCCTTTAGGGCCTTGTCCAGTTCACGGTTGCTCATACTCCCCACATCATGCTCGGCCATAAACTGCTCCCGCTCCTCCTCGTCGGGGATTGCCAGCAGGCGCAGCGCCTTGGTGTAGGTCAAATTCGCAAACGCTTGGGATTTTGCCTCGCCGCCGAAAAGGCTCTGCTGTGCGGCGCCATACTCACGGTAAATGCGCATGAAATTGTTTGCGGTGGACTGGGAGTAATCGACCTCGTTCTTCAGATAGTCCCCCCACTGCCCATGCGGGAGAATGGCCTTGACCTCCTCCAGCCGGCGGCCAATCTCGACGGCGTAACCCAACATGATCTGCTGGGCCTGCCTCTGCAACGTGCGGATCTCCAGCGTCACCGTCTCCACGGTGCGGGGCGGGGCCGGGGCAACCTCCGCGGGGGCCGGCGAAACGCTCAGACCAAAATCGGCACTGAGGATACGCCCCTCCTCCATTTCCTCCCGCTCCATATCCATTTCGCTCATTGTGCTCATGCTATCCTTATCCTTTCTTTCGGTTTAGCGCGGCGGACGAAACTCAACCACGCCTTTTCAAATGCCTTGACTTCCGGGGTACGGTCACAGTTACGCAGTCCCCGGTTTTGCCTGACCTTCTTGGCTTTCTCGTCAAATTCAAGAGTGAAGAACGGTTTATCGGGCTCCGCTATCTGACGAATGAACAGGATTGCGGTCTTGCCCTCTGCGTGCCGTTTTGCGTAGGTGGCCACGCAATGATGTAAGTCCTTCCCCTCCCGGATCAATTCAGCCTCGGTTTGGCAAGGCCGGATCAACAGGCCGTCCAGCTCAAATGACAAGGGTTCCAATTCAGCGGCCCGCTCCAGAAACATCGCGTTAAGCTCCGCATTCACTCTGGCTTGCTGCTCCTCCATTACTTGGTCGTGTGCGGCGTGCAAATTGCGAGGCCAGCGCACCAGGCTGTCGTTCAGATCCCGGTGGAGCCTATGGGCCATGTGCCAATAGTCTTGCAGGGTAGACCAATGTTGTTTTTGCTTTTTGAGGTAGCGGAGAATACGCCAGAAATCTTGCGGCGGCCCCTCCTCCAAAATCCGGTTGATTTCATAGGCTGGCTTATTTCGCAGTAGTTCCATGTCCTCCGGCAACCTCACGGGCAGACCGGACTTTTTTACCAGCCGATACCGCTCCAAGTCCTCCACGTTCCAGCGCATTTGCCGCATATACCGAAATTCCTCTTTGTTGAGGCCTAGCATCTGTGCGGGGCGCTTTTCCTTCCAGTTGACGTCAGGCAATTTCGGGATACCGCCGTGATCTGTTCCGCCGCCCTTTTCATGGTCAATCAATTCCGCCAGAAAACGACCGCATCCCTGTACCAGCAGATTTTCAACGGTGGGGCGCTTGCGCCATAGGGCCAGGTAACTTACCAGCCGTTTACCTCCTGCCTCCTGGTACAAGTCCAGCTTGCAGTTTTCGGCCGTGGTGCCCTCCAGAATGGACTTATCCCAGGGGTAGCAGATAGACACCGTACCGTACACATCATTGAACGTCTTCCGCTGTGCCCATTTGTGAAAAACCGAGATAGAGCCCCCCATAGTCCTCAGATAGCCCATCAGGCGAACAACCTTCTTTTCCTCTACCACCCAGGCGCTGTAAGGGTCAGTGGTGTACCGGCTTTCCCCGGATTTTTCAATCCAGCGTTTTACCAGCCATTCGGTCAGCACAAAGCGGTCTTTGTGGCCCTCCACGGGGAGTCGGGACATGGTAGTGATCCAGGCCCCTTCTTCAATCCCCCTCGGAATGCTCCCAACGTGTACCACCTTTACCTCACATCTGCAGACAGGGCACATGGTCAGGCTGCCGCTGATAACGCTTTCCGACATTTCCTGGTGATACCACCCGAACGGGGCCGGGGCATAGCAGGCGCTACATCCTCCTGCGTCAACCTTTTCAGCATAAAAGGTTTTGCCACAGTGGGTACATACCACCTCGACGGCGGGGCGCGTCCGGTCTTCCAGTGGCTCATAGACCCGCCCCGCCTTATAGATCAAATACTCCTGTTGAAAGGCCTCCTGCTCTAAGGCCCATTGAACCAGGTCAACGGGTGGCGTTTTGGGTAGCAGCGGCTCATAATCAATCTGTTCCACGCTCGCACGCCCCCTTACAGGAAGTCAAACGGGTCAACCAGCTTTTTAGCCGGGGCAGGGGGAGCGGCGGGTTTGACTTCATCGGGACGGGAAAGGCCGTAGAACTCCCGCAGGATATTCTCGGCCTCCGCAGGGGTAACGCAGGAGAAATTGCCAGTTTTGTGCTTATCCGCAAAGGCCTTGATCTTCTTCTCGGCCTCGGTGATACTCATAGCCTCGTTCTCCAAGTCCTGGGCAATGAGCTCCGCGCTCCTGGGTTCCATGCAGCAGATGTCCTTCAGCTGTTCTCCCACCATCCACTGAGGAGAACGGGGCTTGACCTTGGCCTGCTGGGCCTCCAGCAGAGCAATAGCCTGTTCCTGAATGCTCATTACTGCGCCTCCTTTACAATCCATATGGGGGCACGCTGGACGCCAAACTCGACGGCCTCTTGGTGGGTAGCAACGGCAATATCTACCGTCTGCCCGACTACGGCCCCTCCAACATCAGCGGCGAGGTATCGCTGTCCGTCAATTATCAATGTGCTGCCCAGGGGAATCACAGCGGGGTCAACGGCGGCTATGCCGGGGGTGACGGGGATCCCCGTGGCCGTCAGACCGTCCCCGGTGCCGCAGACGTGGGCGTATGGTTCACAGCAGTAAGCGGTAAGCCGACACTCGCCGATGTACTCCCAGGCTCCCACGGCCTCATACTCCGCCGCCTGGGCGGACCTGGCCTGTTTCTCCTGGGCACTCGCCAGAGACGCCGCCGCAAGCTCCTGGATGGCGCTGTCCCGGCTTTCCTCCGCCAGCTGAAGCTCCTGCTCCAGCTGGCCCCGCAGGTAGCCATAAACAAGGGCCTGGGCCACGTTGCACAGGACGGCCAGCACAAAAAGCCCTATGGCCGCCCGTTTCCATGCCTCCAACGAACGCCGCAACGTCCGCCTGCCGGGGAGGACACGGGGGGCCGTGCCCCTCCGTTCCTCATTCGTAGAAATCATGCTTGACAAATCCTTTCTTATCCCTCAAAATAGAGGTGTAGTGTTGTTTGAGTGACCGCTACTTACTCGCCGTCCTTGATGTTCGCAGCATCGGGGGCGGCATTCTTCTTTTTGCCGGGGGAGGGGCTGGGGGTGCCCGCTTTTTTGACCCGCAGGATGTAGATACACTTGCCGTTACGGTACAGGTCAAAGACCTCCTGGAGCTTGTTGTGGAGCCGGAAGTTCCGCACGGTATCGTACCGGCGCTTGGCCTGCTTCTCGTCCTCATACTCGAAGCACATGTTCTTCTGCTTGCCAGCCAGGAACCCCTTGATAGCAGTTACCTCCTCGCTCTCCTTCAGACGGCGGTTGCGCTCGGGCAGGGCTACCAAATCATAGCTGATTTTCATTTAACATACTCCTCTCGCATAAATCGAATAGTTTTGGTTGTCCTCTGTGATGATGTCTCCCCATGTAAGACCGTCAGTGCCCGGTATCGGGTCATCAAGGCTGATGGTCTGGATCCTGCGGCTTTGTTTCTGCCGCTCATTGTGGACGGCGGAGGCCATAGCTCTCCAGGCGATTGTGCTAAATTCGTACTTGTATAAGTCCGGGCGGCTGAACCAGTTTTTCACTGTGAGCAGATATCGGAATATTACAACGTCAAACCAATCATCAACCGGGAGCTGCTGTTTCCGCAGGAAACGAAATACCAGGCTGAAATTTTGCTCGGCTACGGCCTGCTCCGCTGGGGATAGCGGGCTAAGTTGGGCCGGCACAAGTTATCCCTCCTCTCAAAATAATGTCAGCTGGGGTGTCTGCTGGGGTTGCTCCGCTGGGGGCGCCTGCTCTGCCTCTGCTGGGTGCTGCTCAGGTTCCGGGCCGGTTCGCATTACTCCCAGACTTTCCAATGCCAACCGCATCCGCTCCCATTGGATTCTTGCGGGCCAGGGCTCCATGTAAAGGGCAGGCATCAACCAGACCTCTTGCTCCGGGGTGGGGGAAATTAACAGCGGGTTTTGCCCATGCCCTACAATGGGATGTAAGATGGAGTCCGCCACCACCACATAGCCGGCACAGCCCAAAAGGGACAGTTGCAGGTAACACATCAGGGCCGCCGTTCGGTCAATATCCTGCGCCACATACAGGGCTGCCGCAGGGCCTAGCTTGTTGCGAACCATAGTGTTCCGGGCGGCAATCAGCAAGGCCCCGGCACCACAGCATGGGTCATGGATCCCAACCCAGCCGTTTTTCTCTATCCGGGCCTCCAGGTCTGTGACCGTGATCTCCGACATCATGCGGCAGATGTTGTATGGGGTGAAGAACTGGCCTTTCCAGTGGTTGCCCAGGTTTAAGCCCATGAACATCTCTCCGAGAAAATCCTGGTCGGGTTCATCGTCTAGGGCTTCCACCAATAGGGCAAACAGTTTCGGAAAAATCTGTTGCTCTCCCTGGTTGTACCCCTTTATGGTGCGCATGTACTGCTTTTCCCGGTCATCGTGGGTTTTCCCCTCCCGGTCAAAAGCATTTGAAATGGTAATTGCGGCCATAGCTATGAAGTCGGCCCACACCTCCCAGCTGCTTTTCCTCTGGCATAAATCAGTGAACAGCTTGGAAAACTGGCTTTGACTGTCCCTGCGGAACCGTACTGCACGGGCCATGGGCTATGCCGGCTCCGGGTAGGCGATCCGCACCAGGCGCTCCAACTGCCAAGCGTCCAGGTGCTTGTCAGCCTCGGCCAGAATGCGCTCCTTGGTGGCGTCGCCCACACCAATCAAAGCCCTCCGGTAATCCTCAAAGGTGGATTTTTTCTTCATGGGTACCTCCTTAACGTTTAGGATCAATGCGCCTGATACCTCCCTCGGCCGGGGCTTCTTCCTTGGTAGGTCGGGCCGTCCCCAGCCGCATGAGATCCAGAACATCATCCAGGTTGATAAGTGCCTTGCGTCCGGCCCATACCACGGAGACAGCGCCATCTTTCGCCAACTGGCGGATATGGAACTCCGTCATTTCCGTATCAGGGTCAAGCGCCTTGATCTCCGCGACAAGTTTTGTCGCCGTCCGCATCCGCGGGATGCTCCTGGTGCCGTCCATCATTTCTCCTCCTTGTCAGCGAGAGCAGCGGAAATAAGGTCTCCCGTAGGGACACCCAACGCCTCCGCTGCTGCTTTCAGGCCGTCCAGAAAATGAGACTTATTGACGGCCCGCCGGGCAATCACCTTATAGGCCCGGTCCTCATCCTCGTGGAGCAGCTGGATAGAAAGCTCCGTCAGGTTGAAGTATTCGTCATACCCTGCCTGATACAGCGGGGCGAGTGCCGACAAAATTTCTTCTTTGGTCACAATAAACTTCCTCCTCGCACTTGTGGCCGGCAGGAGGATGTGGTACAATATCCCCATGCGAGCCCGTTGGTCATGTCAATGGTTCCGCTGGCCCTGTCAGGTGTGTCAGACCTGGCAGGGCGCTTTTTTACGCCCATCGCTCTGCCCGGACGCCGATCAACTCGGCCAGCGCCCAGGGGTCGTAACCTTCCTGGTCCGCCTGGGCGATGTACTTGTCCGCCATCACCTCGCTGGGCGCGCTGGCTACAGCGGCTTTGTAATCCTCAAGGGTGTGGTGCTTCTTCATTGGGCCTCCTTTCCGTGTCGCGCAGCCTATCGGCCATGAGAGCGATACCCTCACCAAAGGCCAGCAACTTTTCCTTGTCGAACTCGCTCAGGTTCGGAACAACCCTCCCAAAGGTCTCCATGATCTTCTTGTCTTTTTCCGACATTGGGCCACCTCCTTTCTGCGCTTGCCCCCTCTCCGGCCATGTGGTAGAATGATGGCGAAAGGAGGTGAGCGGGATGTCTGACGAATCCTATTTCCCTTCCACCAGGCAAGAGGCTTTGGCTCTTCTCTACGTCCAAAGCCAAGACTTAGCTGGGAAGTCCCCCGAGGACCTAGCAGATATGTATGCCGATGCGTATAGCCGGCTTCGGGCAAGATTCAAGGCCATGCGTGAGGAGCAACGAGGGGCTAACTGATCAGTCCCGCCAGGACCGCAGCAACCGCCGGCAGAGCTTCCACCTCTTCGGCGGTTGCTTTTTCACCCGCTGCTCGCTTTACGAAATCAAACAGGGTGAGTTCAAGTTCTTTGATTTGTTCATTGCTCATAATGTTCACCTCCATCCTAGACTCGCAATATTGCGAGTTCTACCACAAAAAAATAGCTGTTGCTTCTTCTGGTTCAAGCCCAAGCACTTCAACGATTTTATGCATCTGGCCGACCGTAAACGTTGTACCATCAGCTTTTAGCTTCCGATAGAACGTGCTCGGATCAATACATAGCTGTTCTGCCATTTTCTCGTTGGTGATTTGGCACTCTTCCATCTTTTTTCGCAACACTTTTATGTTCGTGCTCATAGTTTTCATCCCCTCTTTCGTTCTTGCATTATTGCGAGTCCATTTTGATAGTAACACTTGTGTTGCCCTGTGTCAAGACAAAACTTGCATTTTTGCAAGTTTTTTATTTCCACCTCTTGCAATTTTGCAAGGTTCAGTGTATAGTATTAGGCAGTATTAGTTGGAGGTGGTATTCATGACAACCGGGCAGCGAATGAAAATGCGCAGAAAAGAAATCGGTTTATCCGCCGAACGTGTTGCGGAAATTCTCGGCATCTCCCCGGCTACTATTTATAGATATGAACGGGGAGATATCGAAAAAGTCCCCGGAGATTTACTTCAACCCATCGCAAACGCTTTACAAACAACACCAGCTTATTTGATGGGTTGGGATTCCTCAGCTTCTCTTTCCTCGTCTAATATTATCCCCACGCCCCATACTTACACGGTCCCTCTCGTTGGTACCATTGCTTGCGGCCAGCCCATTTTGGCCGTGGAGAATGCGGATGAGATGGTGGAGGTTCCTGAGCACATTCGTGCGGACTTTGCTCTTAGGTGTAAGGGAGACAGCATGATTGATGCTCGTATCTATGACGGGGACATTGTTTACATTCACAGTCAGCCGGAAGTGGAAAACGGAGAAATCGCCGCCGTCCGCATTGGCGAGGAAGCCACGCTGAAAAAAGTCAGATCATACCCGGACATGATTATTTTGGAGCCCGCCAACCATGCGTTTGAGCCCCTTGTGTATCGTGGCGAAGAGCTTAACGAAATTGAAGTTCTTGGCAAAGCTGTGGCATTTACCAGTATGATTAGATAATTAGGGTAAGAGAGGGCATCAGTAAATGAAAAAACTCATTGGTATTTTGATATTTATTGTGTCGTTTCTTATCTATCATTTAGGGTTTGGCTGTAATGTATTTCCCGTTGATGAAAACAATGTTTTACAGGCACCGACATGGTATCCTGCTCTGGGCATTGCTTTATCTGTTGCGGTTGCGATTACCCTGAGCAATTTGGGCCCTATTGTAAAAAAAATAAACGAGTATACAGCCCATTTAGACCCTCTCGGAGAAAGGAAGCATCTCTCTGAACGTAAAGTTGATGCACTGTATGGAAAAGCTGTGGCGATTGTTTTGGAAACAAATAATGCGTCAATGTCTATGCTCCAGCGAAAATTGGATATTAGCTTTGATAATGCAAAGCAGCTTATAAGCAGGATGGAGCAGGATGGTATCGTAGGCCCGCTTAATGGAACTGCGCCGAGAGAAATTTTAATAAGCCAACCTTTACAAGCAAAGTTTTCTTTTAAAACCGAACTAGAAAAAATCGACTTTATGGAGGGTCATCAGTTTGAATATTGGTGTGCTGACCTGCTCAGAAAGATTGGATTTCAAGATGTGGAAGTCACGCGAGGAAGCGGCGACCAAGGTGTCGATATTCTGGCGGTCAAAGGCGGAATCAAATATGCTATACAGTGCAAATGCTATTCTTCAGACTTAGGGAACAAACCAATTCAAGAAATCAATACTGGTAAAATGATCTATCGTTGCCAAATTGGTGCTGTTATGACCAACCGTCATTTTACTGCCGGAGGGAAAGAGGCCGCCGAGGCTACCGGTGTTCTCCTCTGGGACCGGGATTGGATACGGGCGGCCCTTGAATCTACTTGGGCGCGGGAAGGATAAGAGCACATGACTGCCACCGTCTTAGATGAATATATTCTTCCCGTGCTCGTCCGCTATGTAGACACATACCACTGGAGTTTCAGCTTTTCCACTCGGATCATCAACCTATATCATGGAACGGCATACACACAAAAAGAATTGCGGGCGCTTTATAAATCGAATAAATAAGAATACTCCCCGCTTGCCAAAACACCAAATACGGCTATTAAGCAATTGTCGGAAGAATCCTACTGTAAAGCAAAAACCGCCCCCGATGCTACCAACACCGGGGACGGCTAAAGGAGCAACAAACTTTCCAGGGCCTGTTGCTCCTCTATTTTATCATGGGAATGGAGGAATTTCAATGGCAACCATTCAAAAGCAGGGGAGAGGTTATAAAATTACTGTCTCCCAGGGCTATGACTATGCCGGCAAGCGGCTCCGCCAGTATATGACGTGGGTACCAGAGCCGGGAATGTCTGAGCGGCAGATCAAGAAGGAGCTGGAGCGTCAGGCAGTCTTGTTCGAGGAAAAGGTTTTGACCGGAGCCACATCCAACGGCAACATGCGCTTTGCCGACTTCGCGGAAAAGTACATGACTGAGTATGCCCAGCTGTACCTCAAGCCTAAAACCATAGCCACCTACACGGAGCACCTACAGCGCATCAATCAGGCCCTCGGCCACATCCGGCTTTGTGACCTCCGTACCGGCCACATCAACAGCTTTTACCAGAACCTCCAGGAGAAGGGGATCCGCAACCGCACCACCGCCGTCTGCAAAATCGACCTGCGGGAGCAGATCGGCACACAGCGGGGGGCCATGACCGCCTTTGCCAACCGCGCCGGCGTCAGCCGGGCCACCATCAAGCAGGCTATGGAGGGCAAGCCCATCAACCGGGAATCCGCTGACGCCATCGCCCAGGCCGTGGGGATGAAGACCGCCAGGGCCTTTACCCTCACCACCCACGGGGAACCGCTGGCCCCCGCCAGCGTGATCTCCTACCACCGTACCCTCTCCTCCGTCCTCTCCCGGGCGGTCAAGTGGGGATATATCCAGATTAACCCAGCAGACGCAGCGGAAAAGCCCAGCCTGGGGGGCCATGAGGCGGCCTATCTGGAGGAGGACGACGCCCGGCGGCTCCTGGAGCTGTTGCAGGCTGAGCCTGTCAAGTGGCGGGCCCCCATCACCTTCGACCTTCTTTCCGGCCTGCGCCGGGCGGAGCTGCTGGGCCTCCGCTGGCAGGACGTAGACCTGGACGAGCATACCATCACCATCCGCCAGACCTCTAACTATCTGCCCGGCAAGGGGGTCTATGT
>CAJTLI010000042.1:16665-17785 GCA_910577525.1 uncultured Oscillospiraceae bacterium
GCCAACATCTACGCCCACGCCATAGCCTCCGCCCAGGCTAAAGCCATGCAGACCTTTGACCGTTTCAATGACATTGTGGGAACTGAAAAGCCGCCCGAGGAGGGCATGAAAAAAGCGGCCGGGAATTGACTTCCCGGCCGCTCAACTGTGTATTCCATGGTAGACCTTTGCCAGATTGGACGCTAAATGGACGCTAAACCCGAAAATCCGGGGCCGCCGGAGAAATAAGAAAAGCCTTGTAACCGTTGCGGCACAAGGCTTTTACTGGAGCTGCTATCCAGATTCGAACTGGAGACCTCATCCTTACCAACTGATACCTCACCCTCGAAACGCCTCCATCCGGCGCTTTGGGGGCATTTTTGTTCCAGAAAATCGGGCGCAATGGTGCTTTCCGTTCCATTGCCTCCGCCCGCTCGTTTCCTGTTGTGGGTCAAGTTGTGGGTCATGGGGGAATGGCCTCAACCTATTGGAGAAAATAAGGGCGCAACGTTGCCGCATGGCTTAACACAAATTTCTCTACACCTGTTTTTGTGCAAACGGAGTACGATTCCTCCCGCCCCAATTTACTGCCCGCACAGCATCCCCAAGCCAGTCTTTTTTCTCACGGATTGCCTACTTACTGCCCCACGAAATACAAGCGGCCCCACGCAAATTTTGCGTCGCTGTATCCAAAGAGGTCCGCAAAGATTTTTTAAACAATTTTTGATGGTTTATAGCCGTTTCTGTTCTGTTTCATTTACTCTCCGGCACTCTTTGAAAACAGTGTTTCCACGAGTTCCATGTCTGTCTGTGGCTGTTTATGTGGTCAAGAAAATCGTCACACCGAAAGAGCCCCTTCACAAACACAACAAAGTACTGTGTAATACGCTTAATTTTCACCCCTGTATTTCTCCGTTTATCCCTATCGACTTTCCTCTTCTGTTTCGATATTGTGTCACTTGCGAAACCTACACAAAATACAGAAATCAGGAGGAAATGCAAATGACCAGTACGAAAAAGCGCATCACCGCAGCATTGACGGCAGCCATCCTCACAACAACCCTCGCCATCCCCGCCATGGCGACAGAAGCGCCTGACGAACCTGTCCGGGTGAGCAGTTACAAGGGAAGTACCCTGGAGG
>CAJTLI010000043.1 GCA_910577525.1 uncultured Oscillospiraceae bacterium
CGTTATGTCAAGGCTTTCCAAGAAGAAAATATAAACAAATTTATTTATATTTCGCTTGACAGTTCTAAACATATCTGTTATACTCCAAGTGTCCCCATTACATAGATTGGAGTTGGCAGTTATGGCGATTGGTGAACGTATTCGCTTCTTCCGCAATAAGAAAGGTGTCACGCAGAAGTATCTCGGTCAGGTGGTGGGGTTCCCGGAACGCTCCGCCGATGTGCGTATGGCGCAGTATGAAACCGGGAGCCGCACCCCCAAGGCCGACCTGACCCGGACGCTGGCGGGCTTCTTTGAAGTCTCCACCGATGCCCTGACCGTCCCTGACATAGATAGCGATATTGGCCTCATGCACACCCTCTTTGCCCTGGAGGATATACGGGGGCTGACCATCGGGGAGATTGACGGCGAAATCTGTCTGCGGCTGGACAAATCCAAGGGTAGGACTTATCTCTCCATGCTTGAAATGTTCTCCAGGTGGGCCAATGAAGCCAAGAAGCTGGAAGCTGGGGAAATCACCAGGGAGGAGTACGACCATTGGCGTTACACATATCCCGCAGTTGAGGCCCAGCGCACAAGGGATGAGCTTGACGCACTCCGGGCAAAGCGCAAGGCGGCGGAGACAGAGGAATAGACAGCAAAAAGCCCTTACCGACGTTGCCATCGGTAAGGGCTTTCTAATATGGATTTTGTCACCCACAAGCCGCAAAGGAACACGTTTCACCTGCAATCCACCGGGGATACAGAATGATACGGCCTATGGGGAGCGTTATCAAATCGTTATCAAAAGAGGAGCGCAAAACCGTCTATTCGTTGTGCCGCAACGGGTTCAGGACTTCAAAATCTCATTCCCACTCAATTGTCCCCACCGGCTTAGGCGTCAGGTCATACAGCACCCGGCACACCCCCGGGACCTCCGCCAGAATGCGGTTCGTAATTGTTTTCAGAACGGTCCAGTCCACCTCCGGAACCGTGGCGGTCATGGCGTCCACCGTGTTGACAGCCCGAATAATCACAGGCCAGTCAAAGGCTCGCTTGCCGTCCCGTACGCCGGTGGAGCGGAAATCAGGCACCACGGTAAAGAACTGCCATACCTGCTTGGAAAGGCCCGCCCTGCCGAATTCCTCCCGCAGAATGGCGTCGGACTCCCGCAGTGCGGCCAGGCGGTCCCGGGTGATGGCCCCCAGGCACCGCACGCCCAGTCCGGGGCCGGGGAAGGGCTGGCGCTCCACCATGGACTCAGGCAGTCCCAGCGCCCTGCCCACCACCCGGACCTCGTCCTTGAACAGCAGGCGTACCGGCTCCACCAGCTCAAAATTCAAGTCCTCCGGCAGGCCGCCCACATTGTGGTGGGCTTTGACGCCATCGCTCTCCAGAATGTCCGGGTAAATGGTCCCCTGGGCCAGGAAGGTGATGCCCTCCAGCTTGCGGGCCTCCTCCTCAAATACCTTGATGAACTCGCCGCCGATGATCTTGCGCTTGCGCTCCGGCTCATCCACCCCGGCCAGCAGATCCAAAAACCGGTCGGCGACGTCCACATAGATCAGGTTGGCGTCCAGCTGGTCCCGGAACACGGCCAGCACCTGCTCGCTCTCACCCTTGCGCATCAGGCCGTGATTCACATGGACGCATACCAGCTGTTTGCCGATGGCGCGGATGAGCAGCGCCGCCACCACCGACGAGTCCACTCCGCCGGACAGGGCCAGCAGCACCTTTTTGTCTCCCACCTGAGCCCTGACCTCGGCCACCTGCTCCTGGATAAAGGCTTCCGCCAGCTCGGGGGTGCTGATTCGTTTCATCTCCGCGGGACGCACATTGTTTGCCATAGTCCAGCCTCCATTTTCTGTTGTGTAGTTTTGGGGTGCCGCGGCGTACCGGCCTTTCCCTCAAAAAACTGAGCCTATTATACACCACGGAAGCTCCCGGCGCAAGTGCGGCGGGGACCCTTGGGAATTTGGGCGCCGTTTGAAGCCCGGCAATGCGCCAAGGGAGAAACGCTGCCTTTTCCGCCCGGCGGGAGGGACATTTTTTTGCTCAAAACCATAGATTGGGGAAAACCGAACAGGAGGTTTCCCCATGAAGCTGTCCCAACTGCTGTCCGCCCTGGGGACGGGCTGCCCCCAGGACCCGGACATCACCGCCCTGGCCTGCGACTCCCGGGAGGTCATCCCCGGGGCCCTGTTTGTGGCCATGGAGGGGGCCAACGCCGATGGCCGAGACTATCTGCCCGATGCCCTGAACCGGGGCGCCGCCGCCGTAGTGTGCCGTCCGCCCCTGCCCCCGGGCCTCCCCGGCGCCGCCGTGGACAATCCCCGGACCGCCCTGGCCCTGCTGGCCGCGGAATTTTATGAGCACCCGGAAAAGGAGCTCACCCTGATCGCCGTCACCGGCACCAAGGGCAAGACCACCACCGCCCACATGCTCCGGGACATTCTCACCGCCGCGGGGCGCAGGACCGGCATGATCGGCACGCTGGGGGCCTATATCGGCCCGGAAATGCTGGCCGGCGGGCTCAACACCACCCCCGAGCCCATCGCCCTCCACCGCACTCTGCGAGCCATGGCGGACGCGGGCTGCACCCACGTGGTGATGGAGGTCTCCTCCCAGGCCATGAAGCTGAAGCGGGTCCACGGCCTCACCTTTGCCGCCGGGTTGTTTCTCAACCTGACCCCGGACCACATCGGCGGGGCCGAGCACGCCAGCTTTGACGAGTACCGCGCCTGCAAGGCGGCTCTGTTCCGCCAGTGCGCCGCCGCCGTGGGCAGCGCGGACGACCCCAATTGGCCCGTCATGGCCGCCCAGGTCCCCAGGGACACGCCCGTCCTCACCTTCGGCTTCGGAGAAGGGACGGACGTGCGCGCCCTGTTTGCCGCGCCGGACCCGGACCGCCCTCTGTCCACCCACCTCATCCTGGAGGGAGCCGCGCCCTATGCCATTCCCATGCCCGGGCGGTTCAACGCCGCCGACGCTCTGGCGGCCATTGCCCTGAGCCGGGCGCTGGGCCTACCCGACGGGGCCGTCCGGGCCGGACTGGCCCGCGTCTCCGTCCCGGGCCGGGCGCAGATCGTCCCCGTGCCCGCGCCCTATTCCGTAATCATTGACTACGCCCACAACGGCGCCAGCTTTGACGCCATTCTCTCCGCCCTGCGGGAACACCGGCCAAACCGGGTTATTGCCGTATTCGGCGCGGGAGGCGACCGCCCCAAGCTCCGCCGGAGAGATATGGCCCGCTCCGCCGTCCGGTGGGCGGACTGCGCCGTCCTCACCGAGGACAATCCACGCTCCGAACGGGCGGAGGATATCTGCGGGGACATCGCCGCCGCCCTGGGGGATTTCCCCCACGAGACCATCCTGGACCGCCGCGAGGCCATTTTCCGGGCCCTGGACCTGGCCGGGCCGGGAGACGTGGTGGCGCTGCTGGGCAAGGGACACGAGGGGTACATTGAGGAGAAGGGCGTCCGCCGCCCCTTTTCCGAGACGGCGGTTTTAATGGAATATTTCGACGGGCGCTGACGCCGGATTCCCTTTTTCGGCGTCTACGGGACTGTACCTCCCCTGAGCGCCTCGCTTTTGGAAGATAACGGAAAATTTAAGAGAGGACTGTACTTCCCCTCACGGGTTGCCCGGAACAAGAAAAAGCGCCCCCTTTCAGGGGGCGCTTGGGCTGCTGAAACAGCAAAATTTTGTCACAGAGGGATGGTTATCCCTCGTCGTCCAGCTTCAGCACCGCCATGGCGTCGTCGCGGGCTGCACAGCGCTCGCTTCCACCTGCGGCGAAGCTCGCTTATTCCGCCGCTCCTCCTTTTCCCGGCAAACCCGCTTCGCTGGGCTTTGCCGGGAGCCGCCTGCGGCGGGCGTTTATCCTTCGTCGTCCAGCTTTAACACCGCCATGAAGGCCTCCGTGGGCATCTGGACCGTACCGAGACTTCGCATCTTCTTCTTGCCCTCTTTCTGCTTCTCCAGCAGCTTCTTCTTCCGGGTGATGTCGCCGCCGTAGCACTTGGCCAGCACGTCCTTGCGCAGGGCTTTCAGCGTCTCCCGGGCGATGACCTTGCCGCCGATGGCCGCCTGGATGGGCACCTCGAACATCTGCCGGGGGATGTTCTCCTTCAGCTTCTCACAGATCCGCCGGGCCCGCTTGTAGGCCTTCTCACGATGGGCGATGAAGGACAGGGCATCCACCTGATCGCCGTTGAGCAGCAAATCCACCTTCACCAGGTCGGAGGGGCGGTACTCGTCCAGCTCGTAGTCCAGGGAGGCGTATCCTCGGGTCTTGGCCTTCAGGGTATCGAAAAAGTCGTAGATGATCTCGTTGAGGGGCATGAGATACCGGATTTCCACCAGATTGGTGTCCAGGTACTGCATATCCTTGTACTCCCCCCGGCGGTCCTGACACAGGGGCATGACATTGCCCACATAGTCCGGCGGCGAGATGATGGACACGCTGGCATAGGGCTCCATGGCCTCCTTGATGGAGCCGGGATCGGGGTAGTTGTGGGGGTTGTCCACCCGCACCACAGTCCCATCCGTTTTTGTCACCTCATAAATTACCGAGGGTAATGTGGTGATGAGGTCCAGGTCGAACTCCCGCTCCAGCCGCTCCTGGATGATCTCCATGTGGAGCATCCCCAAAAAGCCGCAGCGGAAGCCGAAGCCCAGGGCGATGGAGGACTCGGGCTCGAAGGACAAAGAGGCGTCGTTGAGCTGGAGCTTTTCCAGAGCGTCCCGCAGGTCGGGGTATTTGCTGCCGTCCTCGGTGTAGACGCCGCAGTACACCATGGCCTGGGCGGGGCGGTAGCCGGGGAGCGGTTCGGCGGTGGGCCGCTGGGCCTCGGTGATGGTGTCCCCCACCCGGGTGTCCTTGACGGTCTTGATGGAGGCGGTAAACCAGCCCACCTCCCCGGCGGACAGCTCGGGGGCGCTCTCCATGCCCAGGGGCCGCAGCCAGCCGCAGTCCAGCACATTGTACTGGGCCCCGGAGGCCATGAGCCTCACCTGCATCCCCGGGCGTATGGTCCCCTCCATGACGCGGAAGTAGACGATGACCCCCAGGTAGGGGTCATACTGGCTGTCGAAGATGAGGGCCTTCAGCGGCGCGGCGGGGTCCCCGGCGGGGGCGGGGATATTGTTCACGATGTCCTCCAGCACGGAGGGGATGTTGATCCCCTGTTTGGCGGAGATCTCCGGGGCGTCCAGGGCGGGCAGGCCGATGATGTCCTCAATCTCGTGCTTCACCCGCTGGGGGTCGGCGGCGGGCAGGTCGATTTTGTTCAGCACGGGCCGGATTTCCAGGTCGTGGTCCAGGGCCAGATAGGTGTTGGCCAGCGTTTGCGCCTCCACCCCCTGGGCGGCGTCCACCACCAGCACCGCACCCTCGCAGGCGGCGAGAGAACGGCTCACCTCGTAGTTGAAGTCCACGTGGCCCGGGGTGTCGATGAGGTTGAGGCAGTAGGTCTGGCCGTCGGCGGCCCGGTAGTCCATGCGCACCGCCCGGGCCTTGATGGTGATGCCCCGCTCCCGCTCCAGGTCCATGTTGTCCAGCAGCTGGGACTCCATCTGCCGCTGCTCCACCGCGCCGCAGATCTCGATCATCCGGTCGGACAGGGTGGATTTCCCATGGTCGATGTGGGCGATTATGGAAAAGTTTCGAATTTTGGATTGGTCAGTCATAGGAAAAAACCTCCGTAGGGAAATCCACCCCCGCCGTGAGGCGGGGCGCGGGAAGCGCGAAATTGAAATCAAAACCGGGGCCCCCGCGCTTACCGCGCCGGGTCCTCCGGCGGCGCTCCGTCCGCCCAGCCGTACCGCTCGAACAGCCCGTCGTAGTCATAGCCGGTGACGAACTGCCGCAGCTCGTCGATCTGCTTTTGGTAAAACTGGGGCCAGATGGTCCACTCCCCCGCCAGCACCTGCTCCGCCTCATAGCGTGTGACAAGCGTGGAGCAGTGGATGTGGTCGGCGTACTGGTTCAGGTCGGTGATGGTGCCCTGGGCGTTGAGAAAGCTGGACAGGCGCACGTTTTCGCACGCCAGCAGCCGCCCGCAGGCATACTCCAGGGCGTGGAGAATGGCCTCCGTCTGCCCCAGGCGGTCCGCCTGATCCCAGTACAGCACGCTGTAGGGCGGGAACCAGATGACAAACTGGGTGTCCGGGTGGGCCTGCGCCCAGCCGCACACCACGTCCATACACCGCTCCGCCGTAGTCAGAAAAGCATCGTCCGGCAGGACCGTACCGGTGGGCTCCGGCCTGGGGTAGCCCGCCAGGGCGTCGCCAATGGAGAACCGGGTGGTTCCCTCCCAGAGATAGGCCTCGTCCAGGGAGGTTTTGGCCTTCTCCCCCAGAATCAGGGACTTCACCGCCAGGGCCAGGCTCTCCGCATTGAAATAGAGCTGAACATCGTCAAGGGGGTTGTCGTTGTAGAGGTATTCGGGCAGTTCGGAGCCCTGGTCCGGCCGGATCAGCAGGTTGGGGTCCAGGCAGAAAAACACCTGGGACAGCTCCCCGTGGGTGCGGAAGGCCAGGTCCAGCGCGGTGTCGAATTCGCTCAGCCGCCCGTCCGGGAAGGTGATTTTCAGGGTCTTTTCCCCCGTCCCCTCGGTAAACCAGGAGGCCCGGTAATTGGCCGCCAGGGAGGTGCCCATCAGAATGCTGGAGTAGTCCTGGCGGCGGATCAGCCCCGCCAGCTCGTACCGCTCGTTGACAAACAGGGCGGTCTCCCCCTCCGCCAGGGTCCGGGCCGTGAGCAGCGGGTCTACCCAGGCCACCAGCCCCGCCGCCCCCGCCAGCAGGAGCAGGGCGCAGGAGAGGGCTGTGAGGAAAAAGGTTTTTGCTTTCATGCCCAGGCCCCCTTTTGCTTGTATCCCGCCCTCGGCCCGGCCGGCAATCGCCGCCCTCGCTCCGGTCCAAGCTTCCTCGCTGTCCGCTTCTCCGCGCTTCTTTTAGAAATTGGCATATATGAAGCTGTCCACCCCGGACAGCAGCAGTACCGAGCCCGTCAGGCACACCACCGTCAGCCCCAGCCGCCAAATTGCGGGCCGGAAGCGCTCCGCCCGGGCGGCGGGGTCCGGGCAGGCCAGCAGGGCCAGCCCCGCCGGGACCAGCAGCAGCGGAACCCAATAGACCAGGGCCCGGCCCGCCGGGTCCAGGGCGTTCTGGAGAAAGCCCAGCGCCTCGCCCATCACCTTCAGGGGCAGGGCGGCGGCGAATTCCCTCGTGGGCAGCCCCCAGCCGCCCTGGAACAGCCCGCCCAGCAGGGCAAGGGCCTGTTCCAGGCTGTCCGCCCGGAAAAACACCCAGGCCAGGTTGACAAATCCGAAGGTCAGGGCCCAGGCCAGGGGCTTGGGCAGGGAAATTTTGCCCCCCAGCAGCCGCTCCGCTACCTGGGCCAGGCCGTGGAGGGCCCCCCAGACCAGAAAGCCCCAGCCCGCCCCGTGCCACAGGCCGGACAGCAGGAACACGATCATGACATTCCGGCAGGCGGCGGCGGTGCCCTCCCGGTTTCCGCCCAGGGGGAAGTACACGCACCGCCGGAAGAACCGGGACAGGGTGATGTGCCACCGGCCCCAGAAGTCCCGCACCGACAGGGCCTGGTAGGGGCTGTCGAAGTTCACCGGCAGCCTGACGCCCATCATCCGGGCCATGCCGGAGGCCATGTCGCAGTAGCCGGAGAAGTCGAAGTAGATTTGCAGGGCGTAGCACAAAATGGTCAGGGCGCTGTCCATGGGGGAGAGGCTCCCCGCGTTGGCGTAGCCGAAGTTGGCCCCGTTGGCGAACACCCCCGCCGCCACAACCTTTTTGGCCAGCCCCAGGGCAAAGCAGTACAGCCCGCCCGACAGGTCGTCCCAGGAGAAGGGGGCCGGGCGGCGCAGCTGAGGGGCCAGCTCTCCCACCCGGGTGATGGGTCCGCAGGTGGCCGTGGCGAAAAAGGTGAGGCAGCAGGCGAAGTCCAGGGGGGAGATCTCCGTCCCCGCCTCCCCATCATAACAGTCCCGCAGCCACAAAATCTGTTGGAACGTGGCAAAGGACAGGCCCAGGGGCGTGAGCCAGTCCGGAGGGGCGAACAGGCCCTCCAGCGGCGTCAGGGACAGGGCGAAGCCGGTGTACTTGAAAAAGGCCAGCACCGCCAGCAGCAGGCCGCAGCCCGCCCACAGCAGGGGCCGTCCCCGGCCCGGGTCCCGGGCGATACGGCGGCCCAGAAGGTAGCTGGCCGCGCCCTCGCCCCCCAGCACCAGCAGGGACAGCGGAGCCCCCCAACCGCAGAATACCACCCCGGCGCACAGCAGCAGCGCCCGGGCGGCATTCCGGTTTGCCAGCCGCCCGCCCAGCAGCCGCCACAGGGTCAGCACCGCGGGCAGATAGGCCAGTACGAACAGATGGCTTTGTACATTCATGAGAGTTCGTTCCTCGGTTCTTGTCACGCTTCGCCTGTCCGCTTCTCCGTGCTTCTTTGTCAGCGAGTATTCTCCAAATGGCTGGCCATCTCGCCGTTGAGCCGCTCGCCGCAGGTGTGCACGATCTGAAGCAGGGACTGATAGGTCCCGGGATAGGCCGCCTTCATGGAGTCGTTGTCCAGGGGCGGGAACTGGGCGTCCTTGCCCGGCTTGGCCAGAGCGTCCACAAATTCCGCCTCGCTCATGAGCATATCCGCCCGGGGCAGGCCGGCCAGAAACCACTCCTGAGGGACGTTGAAGAAGTCGTCGTTCTCGTTGCCGCTGGCCCGGTGGAGGTGCCGGAAGAGGATGTACACCGTCCCCGACAGGTAGTTGGCCGCCGCCCGGATGGCCTTTTTGCTGCCCACCCGGCTGAGCAGGTCGAACAGCAGCCCCACGGAGTTCACCACCAGCTTTTTGGACAGGGTGGCCAGCACCGAGCCCCGCAGCACATTGTCCCGCTCGTCGGACACGTCGTACAGGCTGTCCGCGTCCAAAATGGTGGTGCCGTCCCGGCTGAGGGTGCGCCCGAGAAGGAAGTCGGCGGATACGTTGTAAAAATCGCAGGCCTTGACCACGAACATCAGGCCGGGCTCCCTGGCTCCGTTCTCATAGTGGGAGAGCAGCGCCTGAGAGATGCCCAGCGTCTTGGCGGCCTGCCGCTGGGAGATTCCCTTCTCCTGCCGCAGCAGGGAGAGGGTACGCGCAAAATCGGGATTTGTCACCCGGATCTTCCCCTTTCCTAGTGTAGCTTCAGCTTCAAAAGTCGATGTCGTCATTAGGAAAAGGCTGCTGGGACTACGGACACACGGACGCACGGGCTCACGGTCTTGTGGCGGCGCTCCAAGGGTACGCGGAAATCCCCTCAGCATTTCCTGCCAGGCGGGCACGTCTCCGCCTGCGCAACACAGTATGTATAGTATAGCGGGGAGAATACCTTTTGTAAAGAGTGGATTCCTGCGGAATGTCAAAGAAAATTTCAGGGAATTTTTTGTAATATTGCCCAGATACCCCTTGAAAAAATGGCCGGACGGTGTTAAATTAGATAACAGCGTATGTAAAACATCCGGCGGCGCCGGTCTGCTCAGCCGCCTCAAAACGGAGGAAAAGAACCTATGTTCAGACTGATGATCCAGAAACTGAAGAAGAACCCCAAGAAGATCGTATTCACCGAGGGGGAGGACCCCCGTATCCTGGAGGCCGCCGCCCGGCTGCTGTCCGGCACCTTCCTCACCCCCATCCTCATCGGCGACCCCGAGAAGATCTACAAGGTTGCGGACGAGGAGTGCCTCAACGTCAAGGGCGTGCAGATCCTCCAGCCCCATGCCTACGACAGGATGGACGCCATGGTGGAGCGGATGGTGGAGCTGCGCCGCGGCAAGATGACCCCCGAGCAGTGCCGCGCCGCCCTTCAGCAGGGCAATTACTTCGGCACCATGCTGGTGGCCATGAAGGAGGCGGACTGCCTGCTGGGCGGCGCCACCTACTCCACCGCCGACACGGTGCGCCCCGCCCTCCAGCTCATCAAGACCAAGCCGGGCAACAAGATCGTGTCCTCCTGCTTCATTCTGGTGCGGCCCTTCGCCACCGGCGGCAACCAGGTGCTGGCCATGGGCGACTGCGCCATCAACATCGACCCCAGCGAGGACGACCTGGTGGAGATCACGCAGGAGGTGGCCCAGTGCGCCCGCCGGTTCGGCGCGGAGCCCAAGGTGGCCATGCTGAGCTACTCCACCATGGGCTCCGGCGCGGGCCCCGTGGTGGACAAGATGCGCAACGCCTGCAAAAAGCTCCAGGCACTGGACCTGGACTACCCCGTGGACGGCGAGTTCCAGTTCGACGCCGCCGTGTCCCCCACCGTGGGCCGCCTGAAGGCCCCCAAGTCCAGCGTGGCCGGCCGGGCCAACACCTTTATCTTCCCCGACATCTCCTCGGGCAACATCGGCTACAAGATCGCCCAGCGCATGGGCAATTTCGACGCCTACGGCCCCATCCTGCTGGGCCTGAACGCCCCCATCAACGACCTGTCCCGGGGCTGCAACGCCCTGGAGGTCTACTCCATGTCCATCATCACTGCGGCGCTGGCCGACTAAAAAGCCCGTCCGCTTCAGGAGCATTGTTTTAAGAAATCCTGTAGGGGCGGCTGATAGCCGCCCCTACAAAAGGTTTCTTATCTCAATGCCCCTTTGCGGGGGCCCCAGTTTGGACAAGCCCGTAAAACACCCTCCGCTGCTGGCGGAGGGTGTTTTTATCTCAACTTCTCCGAAACCATCCGCAGAATACCCATCAGCGTGTTCAGGTCATGCCCCCCCGGGTCCATGGCCGGGTTATACTCCACACACTCGAAGGAGACCGTCCACCCCGTGTCCAGCACAGCGGACAAAATCCGCTCCACCTCCGCCGCCGTCAGCCCCCCCGGAATGTTGTAGCCGGTGGCCCTGAACTCCACTGGGTCCAGCACGTCCACGTCGAAGCTGATGTGGACCCGCTTCCCCGCCAGGGCGGGCAGGATGTCCCCCAGCACCGCCTCCAGCCCCCGCTCCCGGACCTCCCCGGCGGTGTGGAGATGGGCCCCTGCCTGTTCCACGATGCCGTACTCCGGTGGGTCGATGCTCCGGGCCCCGATGAAGTGGAGGTTTTTCCCCAGCAGGTTCACCCGGTTCTTCCCCACGGTCAGTTCATCACAGCACAGCCCGCAGGCCGCCGCCAGGTCCATGCCGTGGATGCAGCCGCTCTGGGACGTTTGGTCGGTGTTGATGTCGGTGTGGGCGTCCACGTACACCACGGCGACGTGATCCGCCCCGTAAAACTCCCCCAGAGCGGCCAGGGTGCCCATGGCGCAGGAGTGGTCGCCGCCGACCACAACCGGGTACTCCCCCCGGCCCAGGGCCTCCAGCGTGTTGGCGCGCAGGCGGCGGCACACCTCCATCACCGTGTCCAGATGGCGCAGGCCGTCCGGCCACGCGGCGCAGGGCGCCGGCTTCTCCATGGGCAGAAGGCGGGCGCCCCCAAACAGGCCGGGCAGGCCCGCCCCCACCAGCGCGTCAAAGGCCCCCTCGCTTCCCCGGGTGGGGGAGCCGCAGGAGACCGCTGCCTCCACCAGCGCAAATGAACGCTCCATTGCGTCCTCCTCCTTCACGAAAAAACCGCCTGCCCTCTGGCAGACGGTTTTGTTCAGCGAATCCTTACGCCAGCTTGTTCAGCTTCAGGGTCATGGCGCTCTTCTTGTTCGCGGCGTTGTTGCTGTGCAGCAGGCCCTTGGCGGCGGCCTGATCCACGGACTTCACGGCCACCTTATATGCGGCATCGGCCTCGCTGCGGTTGCCGCCGGCCACCGCAGCCTCAAACTTCTTCAGGTTGGTCTTGAGGGCGGACTTCTGCGCCTTGTTCTGAGCCGCCTTGGTGGAGTTGACCAGGACGCGCTTCTTGGCAGACTTGATATTGGGCAAACCAAACACCTCCTCCGATTTTTTTGATTTCTGGTTGCGGTTTCCCGTCGCAGATATGTATTCTAACATCAAAACGAAAAAATTGCAACACCTTTTTTCATTTTTTCGCATAGAAACTTTCCCACGGCAAAAAATAGGAACAGCCGGCCTACGGGCCACAATATCTGGTAGGAAGGAGCGTTTCATATGGCCCAGCGACGCACGGACTTAGCCGTGGAGGCCCATCAGCTCTGGCGTGAGGGGGCGGGGGAGGCGGACAGCCTGCCCGGCGTCCGCGCCGTGGAGGAGGACCGGGAGGGCTTTGCCGTCACCACCGTCACCGTCTCCAGCCCGGAGGCCGCCCGGGCCCTGGGCAAGCCGGAGGGCGTCTATATCACGGTAGAGCTGGACGGCTTGCTCCGCCGGGAGGAGGACGCCTTCCGGCGGGCGGCGGAGGCGGTGGCGGACTGTCTCAAGCCCCTGCTGCCCGAAGACGGTCCCGCCCTGGTGGTGGGACTGGGCAACCGGGCTGTCACCCCCGATCTCATCGGCCCCCTGGCGGTGGACCACCTGCTGGTCACACGCCATCTGGTGGAGCAGGTTCCGGAGCACTTCGGCCACCTGCGCCCGGTGGCCGCCGCCGCCCCCGGGGTGCTGGCCGCCACCGGCGTGGAGAGCAGCCTGACGGCCCGGGCGCTGGCGCGGGAGCTGAAGCCCGCCTGTGTCATCGCGGTGGACGCCCTGGCCTCCCGGTCTCTGGACCGACTGTGCCGCACGGTGCAGATCTCCAATACGGGGGTGGCGCCCGGCTCGGGGGTGGGCAACCACCGGGAGGCCCTGGACAGGGAGAGCCTGGGCGTGCCGGTGTTCACCGTGGGGGCGCCCACGGTGGTGGACGGGGCCACCCTGGCGTTGGACCTGCTGGAGCGGGCCGGAAAAACCGGCCTGGACCGGGGGGACCTGCCCGCCGGGGACGGCTTTTTTGTCACCCCCCGGGAGGTGGACCAGCGGGTGGCCGACCTGGGGAAGGCGCTGGGCTACGCCGTGAGCATGGCGCTGAACCCGTCGCTGACGGTGGACGAGCTGACCCTGCTGCTGGAATGAAGAAGCGCGTAGAAGCGGACAGCGAGGAAGCTTGGACCGGAGCAAGAGCAAAAGCCCAAGGAGGGCCAAAGGCCCGGATGGGTTTTGCTCGAGTCGGAGGGAAAGCGACCGAGCGCCCTGGCCGCTTCGCAGCGTGACAAGAAGTGCGTAGAAGCGGACAGCGAGGAAGCTTGGACCGCCCCCCTCTTTCGACAATGTTTCCGGTTGTCTCCCCCGTTTTTTTCTGGTATACTGTCCCAAACGACCACGCGAGGGGGATCCACCCGTGAAACAAAAGCTGGACAAGCTGCTGCGCGCCCACCCGCCCATCCGCTTTGCGATGGACGTGGCGGACGTGTACTTTTCCAAGCGCATCAGCCGGGCCGCCGCCGAGCTGGCCTATTTCCTCATCCTCACCTTTTTCCCCATCATGATCTGCGTCTCCGCCTTTGTCAACGAGCTGCATCTGGACCTGAACGCCCTGGTGGAGCACGCCGACCCCTTCCTCCCCCAGGGAGTGCTGCTCATCTTTCAGGAGTACCTCACCTATATCGACACCAACCAGTCCTCCGCCATGCTGCTTTCCGGGGCCTTTCTCACGATTCTGTTCGCCTCCGCCGCCGTGCGGGGCCTGATGAACATCATGGACGAGCTGTACGGCCGGGCCACCTTCCGGGGGCTGTGGCAGGTGGCGGCCAGCGTTTTGTTCTCCGTGCTGCTGCTGGCCACCATCTATCTGTCCCTGGCGGTGGTGGTGACGGGCAACTGGTTTTTCCACCTGCTGGGTCAGGTGCTGCGGCTGGAGGGCCTGGTGGAGCGGTTCGGCACCTGGCAGTGGATGAAATACCTGCTGCTGCTGGGGCTGGTGTTTCTGTTCATCGTGCTGCTCTACCGCTTCGCCGCCCCCCTGAACCGCCCCCGGCCCCCGGTGGTGCCCGGGGCGCTGGCGGCGTCGGCGGCCCTGGCCGTGGCGTCGGTGCTCTTCTCCCTGCTCATGGGCAACTCCGCCCGGTACTCCCTGGTGTACGGCTCCCTGGCCTCGGTGATTCTGCTGCTGGTGTGGCTGTACCTGTGCGGCACCATTCTGATTCTGGGCAATGTGGTCAATTACGTGCTGTTCACCCACCGCCGGGAAGCACGGCGATAGGCGCGTATAAAACCCCACCCCCCAAGCCACACTATGCCCGGTACATACGGAGAGGGAGATGGTGCTTATGTGGCAGATCGGCGTGTGGGAGCGGGACGAGGGGCTGGCCGAGCGGGTCAGCCGCCTGGCGGAGGGGATGTCCGCCCTGGTGCGGGCCTGCCGCCACCCGGCCCTGCTGGCGGGGCAGGCCCTGGACCTGCTGGTGGTGTCCCCCGGAGCCACGGGCTGGGCGGGGGCCGGGGCCCTCAACTGCCGCACCGCCCTGCTCCCCGGGGGCCGGTCCGCCCTCACCCGGGCCCTTCCGGCGGGGACGGTGCTCAGCTACGGCGCGTCCAGCCGGAACACCCTCACCCTGTCCAGCCTGGACGAGCTGCGGGCCTCGGTGGCGGTGCAGCGGGAGTTCGTCTCCCTGGACGGTCAGGCGGTGGAGCGCCAGGAGCTGGTGGTGCCCTACGACGGGCGCTCCCCGGACCTGCTGCTGGCGGAGGCGGGGGCGGCGCTGCTGCTGGGGACCCTGCCGGCGGAGGCGTGAATACAGGAAGCGGCCCTGGGGGGCCGCTTTTTCGCGCAAAAACCTCTTGCATTTCCGCCCCGGATGGGATAGAATTGAGACGGAAACATAAAAGGCGGCAGGCCACGGGGTGTTGGCAGCACCCCATGGCCCTGCGCGAGTGAACCCACCACTCAACACAGCGATTTACATCGTACCACGGGCTTATTATATCCGTTTTCCGCTGGAATAGCAAGGCGGGAAAACGGCGGATAGGCTATGTGTTCGCGTTGATTTTTTCAAAGCGGTGTTGAGTACGCAAAGCTCGACACCGCTTTTTATGTTTCCGGCGGACCGCCGGGGCGGGCGTGCCCCGCCTCGGGCCGGTCTGTTGGAAAACATAGAAAAGGAGAAAAAGAAATGAAAAAACGGTTCTTAGCGGTATTCCTGGCGCTGGCCCTGTGTATGGGGCTGGCAACCCCGGCGTTCGCGGCGGAGAATTCCGTCCCCGCCTTCACCGACGTGCCCTCCTGGTGCGCCAAGGAGGCCCAGTGGGCGGCGGAGCAGGGCATCACCAACGGCGCGGGCAGCGAGACCCTCTTCGCTCCCAACGAGATGTGCTCCGAAGAGCAGATCCTGACCTTCCTGTGGCGGGCCGAAGGAGAACCCGCCGCCGAAGCGACCTTCCCCCGCACCCTCGTGGCCCCCTGGTGCCGGAACGCAATTAACTGGGCCTATGAAGAGGGCATCATAGACGGAAACTTCCTTGATGGCGGCTTGTGCCGCCGCGCCGAGGCGGTGTGGTACATCTGGAAGGCCCTGGGCGAGCCCCAGGCGTCCAATCCCGCCAGCTTCTCCGACGTGGATTCCGGTGCATACTTCGCCGACGCCGTGTCCTGGGCGGTGGAGAAGGGCGTCACCAACGGCTACGGCGGAGAGGACACCTTCGCCCCCGGCGAGATCTGCACCCGGGGGCAGATCGCCTGCTTCCTCTACCGGGCCTACAACTGAACCGCCGCGGAACACGGGAGCGCCCGGCGTACAAGCGCGGTTTTCCCCGACCGGTGGTTTTAAACGGCAAACTGTCCTTCCCGTCCGGCGGGAAGGACAGTTTGCCGTTTATTCGGTTTCTCTTCTCTGGTTCAGCAGCTCGTCCACCGTCAGGCCGTAGAGCTTGGCCAGGGCCATCAGGTTGGCGGTGCTGGGCTCCGACGTGCCGTTCTCCCACTTGCTGACCGCCTGACGGCTGACCCCCAGGGCCTCGGCCACGTACTCCTGAGTGTAGCCCGCAGCGGTCCGGCGGGCTTTGAGGGCCTCGGACAGGCTCTTGACCTGCTCCGGCGGGCTTTTGCTGTCCGCGCTGGAGCGCAGGTATTTCCGCAGCGCCCGGACGATCAGCACAACCACGTAAATGAAAAGGGCCCAAAGCGCGATGAGGACGAGTATGGCGGGAATGAGTGCAATAGGTGCTCTTGTCATGATATTACCTCCTCGTATAATAAGTTTCAAGTTAATGGTTTTCGGTATCAGCAGGCTATGAGATGCCCGTGATACAATCGCTGTAGGACAGCAGGGTTAAGTTCTCATTCCTCCAGTAGAGCCGAAAGGTTGCTACTCCAATAGTCAGTTCCCCTGAGCCGGAAGTTAGCTGCCAACTCACTGGCTGTTTGCCGGGAGAAGGGCCGCCCTTTCAGCAGTGAGGGCTATCGCATTGGCCCGTCCCGGAATGATTCTGATATGCGAGGTTGCTGATGCTCCGGTTATCATGGGTATCTCAAAGCCTGCTGGCCTGAAATCCCAACACAGGGGAGGTGAAAATCGTGAACCAATTATTCGTTGGCATTGATTTGGGAAGCCAAAACAACGCGGTGTACCTGATGAAACCGGATGGCGAGAAGCACAGCAGTTTTCGGATGCAAAACAACCGTGGCGGTGCTAAACTGTTGACAGAGCGGATCGTGTCGGCAATCCAGGCTCAAGGGTTGGAGGGTGTGGTGATTGGCATGGAGGCCACTTCCATCTATGGAGACAGCCTGGTCTATGCCCTCCGCGAGGACGGGAAGCTGGGCCAGTATCCCCGGAAAATCCATGTACTCAACCCCAAGCAGGTCAACAAATTCAAAGAGTCCTACCCCGAACTGCCCAAGAACGATGATGTGGACGCCTTTGTGATCGCCGATAAGCTCCGATTTG
>CAJTLI010000044.1 GCA_910577525.1 uncultured Oscillospiraceae bacterium
GCTTGAACAATTTTACCGCCTTATTTTTGTCTAACTTTTTGGGCGCACTTCAGAACCCTTCGGTGTTTTTGACTGCGAAAAGAACAAATTTTCGATTTGCGCTGGAATTTTGCGCCGGGGTGTGCTAATATAATATATCGACTTGAGACTGCCGCCCCGTTTCCCGGCAGGGGCGGCATAAAATGAGGTGAGCGCTTTGACCTTTTGGATGGCAATTGTTTTAGGCGTGGTCCAGGGTGTGGCGGAATTTCTGCCCATCTCCAGCTCCGGGCACCTGTCCCTGCTGCAATATTTCTTCGCCCTGGAGGAGCCGGACGCCCTGTACAATGTTCTGCTCCACTTTGCCACGCTGGTGGCGGTGTGCGCGGTGTACCGGCGGGACATCGCGGAGATGATTACGGAGTTCATCCGGGTGGCGGCCGAGCTGCTGGGGCGGGGCGGAAAGAAGAAGAAGGGGGAGGCGCCGGAGGCTCGGCGGATGGTGCTGCTGCTGGTGCTGGCCACCCTGCCCCTGTTTCTGGTGCTGCCCTTCGACGAGCTGGTGGAGGCCATGGGGGCGAACCCCACCTTTGTATCCCTGATGCTGTTGCTCACCGGCTGCATCCTGTTCCTGTCCGACCAGTACGGCGGCGGAAAGAAGAGCGGCCGCACCGCCACCGTGCGGGACGTGCTGATGGTGGGCCTGGCCCAGGGGATGGCCACCATCCCCGGCCTGTCCCGCTCCGGCATCACCATCTCCGCCGGTATGGCCCTGGGCTTCGAGCGGGGCTTTGCCGTGCGTTTCTCCTTCCTGATGTCCCTGCCCGCCGTATTCGGGGCCACGCTGCTCAAGGTGGTCAAGGTGGCGGGGTCGGGTGAGTTCGACGCCGGACGGCTGCCCATGTACCTGGCGGGCATGGTGGTGGCCGGGGTGGTGGGCTACTTCTCCATCGCGCTGGTCAAGCTGCTGGCGGACCGGGGCAAGTTCGGCAAGTTCGCCTATTACTGCTGGGCCGTGGGCGCCGCCGCCCTGCTGGCCAGCCTTCTCTGGACCCCCGCGGCGGCATAACAAACAACAGGAGGATTCCTGAATGGCTTCCACACAGAAGAAAACAACGGGCGCGGGCGGCGGCAGGGGCCGGGGGTCCGGCTCCGGCGCGCCGAAAACCGGGGGAAAGCGGGCCGCGGCCCGGTCCGGGGCGAAGACCGGCGGACAGAGCAGGGGCCGGGGCTCCTCCCGGAAGGCGGCGCCCGCCCACAAGCCCTACCGCCGGGAGCTGGGGGGCGTGGTGTGCCTCCTGCTGGCTCTGTTCGGGGCCATCGGCTATTTCAAGACGGGGGAGGGGGCGGTTATCGCCCTGTTCTGCGACCTGCTGAAGGGCCTGTGCGGCTACGGGTTTTACCTGGCCCCGCCCATGCTGCTGGCCGCCGCCGTCATCCTCGTCCTCCACCGGGGCCGTCCTGTCCGGCTGCGGCTGGCGGGGGCGCTGTCCCTCCCGGTGATGGCGGGGGCGCTGCTCCACCTGTTTTTGTGCAAGACCGATTACGAGTGGGGCTGGGAGCTGTTCCCCCAGCTGTGGAAAGACGGCAGGGCGATGGCCTGCGGCGGCGCGGTAAGCGGCACGCTGGCCATGGCCTTCCGCTTCGCCTTTACCACGGCGGGGGCCGTGGTGGTGCTGCTGCTGCTCACGGCGGCGGCGGCGCTGTGCGCCCTGCGGCTCACCCCGGCGGATGTGCTGGACTACCTCCGGGAGCGGCGGGACAACCGCCTGGAGTACGACCCGGAGGACTACCCCGAGCCGGAGCCCCGCAGGAGCCCCCGGAAGGCCCCGGAGCCCGCGCCCCGGCGGAAGAGCGCCGCCATTGACATACCGGTGGACGACGGCCCCCTGCTGGCAAAAAAGCCCACCGCCCCGGTGACGACTGTGCGGCGGAAGTCGTTTTTTGACAAGGTGGCGGGGGTGGCCGCCCCCGGCCAGGCGGACGTGCCCAGAAGGGAGGAGGAGCCCCCCGAGTACGAGGACGTGCCCGAGCTGCGGCCCATGGGGGAGCCCGCCCGCGGCTCCAAGCCCAAGTCCAAGCCCGCCGTGGAGGAGCCCCCCGCCCCCGTGGAGGAGGAGCCTGCGCCGCCTCCCCCGGCCCGGGAGGACCCGGTGCCCCCTCCGGTGATTCGGGAGCCCGCCCCCGCCAAGCTGTCCAAGGAGGAGGAGCGGGCCCAGGTCCAGGCGGAGATGGCCCGGGAGATCGAGGCGGGCATGGAGCAGGACGCCCCCGCCTACCGCTATCCCCCCGTCTCCCTGCTCAACGAGAGCCAGGCGGGCAGCGCCGCCGCCGCGGACGGCGAGCTGCGGGCCAACCAGCAGCGCCTCCAGGACGCCCTGGCCTCCTTCGGCGTCAGCGCCCGCATCGTCAACGTCATCCGGGGACCCTCCATCACCCGGTATGAGCTGGAGCTGGACCAGGGGGTCAAGCTGAACAAGATCACCAACCTGTCCGGCGACATCGCCCTGGCCCTGGGGGCCTCCGCCGTCCGGGTGGCCCCCATTCCCGATAAAATCTCCACCGTGGGCATCGAGGTGCCCAACCGCCACAAGAGCATGGTGTGCGTCCGGGACATCCTGTCCTCCAGGGCCTTCACCGACAGCGCCTCCAAGGTGTCCTTTGCCGTGGGCAAGGACATCAGCGGAAACCCCATCGTGGGCAATATCGCCAAGCTGCCCCATATGCTCATCGCCGGCACCACCGGGTCCGGCAAATCGGTGTGCACCAACTCCCTCATCATCTCCCTGCTGTACAAGGCCACGCCGGAGGAGGTCCGGCTCATCATGGTGGACCCCAAGATGGTGGAGCTGAGCATCTACAACGGCATCCCCCACCTGCTCATCCCGGTGGTCACGGACCCGAAAAAGGCCGCCGGGGCCCTCCAGTGGGCGGTGAGCGAGATGATGAAGCGCTACCAGAAGTTTTCCGAGGTGGGGGCCCGGGACCTGGCCACCTACAACGAGCGGGCCCGGAAGCGGGAGGACATGGACACCATGCCCCAGATCGTCATCGTCATCGACGAGCTGGCCGACCTGATGCTGGTGGCCGCCAAGGAGGTGGAGGAGTCCATCTGCCGGGTGGCCCAGATGGGCCGGGCCTCGGGGATGCACCTGATTATCGCCACCCAGAGCCCCCGGGCCGACGTGATCACAGGTCTGATGAAGGCCAACATCCCCAGCCGCATCGCCCTGGCGGTGGCCTCCAGCCTGGAGTCCCGCATCATCCTGGACACCACCGGCGCGGAGAAGCTGGTGGGTCAGGGCGACATGCTCTACGCACCGCTGGGCAAGGACAAGCTGCGGGTCCAGGGCTGCTTCATCACCGACGAGGAGCGGGCCAACGTGGTGGAGTTCGTCAAGGAGGGAGCCAGCGCCCAGTACGACGAGCAGGTCATGCACGAGATCGAGAAGAACGCCGAGGACAAAGCCAAGGCCGACAAGGGCGTGGGCGGGTCCGACCCGGAGGGCGGCGGCGACTATGACGAGCTGCTCCCCGCCGCCATCGACGTGGTGCTGGAGGTGGGCCAGGCCAGCGTGTCCATGCTCCAGCGCAGGCTGAAGCTGGGCTATGGCCGGGCGGCCCGGCTGGTGGACCAGATGGAGGAAAAGGGCGTGGTGGGCCCCTTTGAGGGCTCCAAGCCCAGGCAGCTGCTCATCACCAAGGAGCAGTGGGCGGAAATGCAGTACAAGCGGGACATGACCCCCGGGGTTCCCGAGGAGGCGCCCCTTGAGGGGGAGGCTGCCCCCCAGGACTCGCCCAGCCCGGAGGAATAACGCGGAAAAGCGCCCCTATGGGGCGCTTTTTCCGGCCCGGGGGAGGAAATTTCTGCCGCTAATTTGTGTCCGGACTCTTGCAATCCCCTACCGGCTGTGCTATAGTTTAAATGAGTATCATGTGCTGTCTGCATGAGGGCGGCGGGGCTCCGCCCGCCGCCCGGCAGGACGCGATCTATCCGCCGCGCTATGGAAGCCGCGGCTTGCCGACCAATCCGGAACGCGCGCCCAAATTGGGGCCTGAACAGGAGTACTCCTGTTTTGTCCTGCCGTTTACGGCAGGACAAGGCCGCGCTGCGGGCGCGGAAGGGGGGAGCGCTTATGGAGGCAGGCGGCCCAGGCGGAGACGCCGGACCGCAGAGAGAAGCATATATCCGCCACTTTCTTTTGGCAAACCCCGGGAAACCGGGGGACGCAAAGCCATGGGGGCTAAACCCGCGCGGGGCGCGGGCAGGCCAGCCCGGCTGCTGAAAAAAGGCAAACCGCGGGAAATCGCGGGACGCAAAGCTATGGGGGCTAAACCGGCGCGCGACGCGGCGGCAGGCCAGCCCGGCTGCTGAACAATCATTCAGCAAACCATTGGAAACAATGGGACGCAAAGCTATGGGGTCTAAGGCTGCATCCTCCCGCGGGGGGCTAGGCGGCGATGACAGCCCGGCCGCCGGATTCTTTGCATCCGTCATTTCAGCAAAGAAAGGGAGAAATTAATTAATGAAGAATTGGAAAAACATTTTTAAGCGCGGCATTTCCCTGGCAATGGCCCTGGCCATGTGCCTGACCCTGCTGCCCGTTTCCGTGTTCGCGGCGGAGGCTGAACCCCATGTCCACACCACGCTTGCCGCTGACTCCGAGACCTGCGGGCACCTCAATACGACTAAGGAGTATAATAGCCCGGGGTTCTTTGTTACTTGGTACATTGAGACCTGTAAGGGTTGTGGTCTAACCCGGTGGGTTGCCCAAGGCTGGATTACTCAGAGGTGGTATGAAGGAAACTGGGGTTCAGAGCAAAAGCCGGACGTTGACGAGAAGTGTGACCACAAGAACCGCGAGGTGCGGGGCGCCAAGACGGCCACCTGCACGGAGGAAGGCTACACTGGCGATACCTACTGCCAGGGCTGCAACACGAAGCTGGCTGACGGTGAGGTCATCCCCACCACCAGCCATCAGTGGAATGAGGCTACTATCCCCGCAACCTGTACGGACAAGGGCGAGAAGTCCCGCACGTGCACCCTCTGCGGCGAGACTGAGACCGAGGAGATCGCCATCGACGCTAATGCCCACGTTTGGGGCGACTGGCAGAAGGTGGCCGAGGGCCAGTTTGCGCGCACCTGCAAGCTCAACACGAGGCATGTGGAGACGTGGAATACGCCTGGAGCCCCCGACCACACCTGCAACACCAACGGCCACGTGGATGCCGTGAAGCCGACCTGCATCAACACCGGCGTAAAGGGCGGCGATTACTGCACCTTCTGCGGCAAGGGCAAGGATGACGCTTCGACGGTCATTGAGGCCACTGGGCATCAAAACACGGAAGTGCGCGATGAGGTCGATGTGACTTGCGAGAAGGACGGCTACACCGGCGATACCTGGTGCACGGACTGCGGCACGATGATTGAGCAAGGCGAAGTTATCCTGGCCACCGACCACGCCTATACCACTTCTGACCCTGGCCGTGAGGACTATTGCGCGCACGCCGTGTTCTCTCAGACATGGGAATGCACTAACTGTGGCGACTCCTATACGGCGGAGGGCATGACTGGCGGCACGAAGTCCTACACCCTTACGCACACCGAGGCCAACGAGCCCACCTGTGCAAAGGACGGCAACATCGAGTACTGGACCTGCAGCGAGTGCGGCAAGCGGTTCAGCGACGCGGCCTGCACGGTTGAGATTTCCGATGTGACCGATCCCGCCACCGGCGAGCATGAGTACGGTGACCCCGTGTATTCGTTTAAGCTCAACCCTGGCAACAAGAGCAACGGCAAGCTGACCGTGACCAAAACCTGCAAAGTCTGCGGCGACGTTGTGACCGAGGAGAAAAACGCTCAGTATTTTGCGCCCACTTGTACTGCTGAAGGGTACTATCAGGTCAGGAGTAGTGGTATCCCCACTATTGGTGGGTCGAGATACGAGCGGATTCCCAGCGGCGAGCCCGCCACGGGGCATTCTGCCCCGACGGGCAACTGGTCTAATGTGTACAAAGCGGGCTATGTGGGCAAGCACTATGAGACGTGTACGCATTATAACAAGAATACCAACAGAGTTTGTGGCACCGTGATTGCTAGTGAAGACCACACGTGGGGGGACACTGTATATGTCGGCACGGGTGTGTGGCCCAACGGCAACAACTGGGCGCCCACCTGCACTGAGCCTGGCTACACGACGCATTACTGCACCGTGTGTGGGAAGGATGACGGACGTCATGTGCGCGTGGAGCCTCTGGGCCACGCCTACGAGTGGACCGTCACTGTTGCACCCACCGCTGACACCGAGGGCGAGGCCTATGGCGTCTGTGCCAACGATCCCACCCACACGCTGACCGTGACCCTGCCCGCTCTGGGCGGCGAGGATACCGGCAATGAGTGGACCTACGAGGTGACGACTGCGCCTACCTGCACGGAAGACGGCGAAGGCACCTACACCTACGAGGACGGCAGCACTGTGACCGTGACCATCCCCGCCACCGGCCACGAGTGGGGCGCGTGGGTTGTGGCCTATGAGCCCTCCTACACCGCTCAGGGCGCCGAGACCCGGACCTGCGTCCACGGCTGCGGCGCGTCCGAGACCCGCCCCATCGCCGCGCTTGAGCTGCCCGAGGGCGGCTTCGGCGATACCGGCGACACCGGCGAGACCGAGATCGAGATCGAAGACGAGGAGACGCCTCTGGCCGACATGCCCTACTCCCTCAACCCCGAGGATGAGCTGACCCGCGGTCACCTCATGTATATCCTCCACTGGTTCGAGGGCTCCCCTGAGGCCGAAATCTCCACCTTCATCGACGTGGCCTTCGAGGCCTACTACAGCACCGCCATCGGCTGGGCTGAGGACGGGAATATCGCCCGCGGCACGCCCGACAACAAGTTCCTCCCCGACGATACCGTCACCCGCGGCCAGATGGAGATCTTCCTGGCCCGCTATGTCGAGTACCTGGGGCTGGACATGGAAGTGGTCCTGGTGGGCGACGACAGCGATCTGATGTTCTGGGCTGAGGCCGAGGTCATCCTGAACGAGTTCTTTGCCAGCCTGCCCGTCGAGGCCTAATCATCAAGCTGGTTTGACCGGCAAAATGTAACAAAGGAGCGGAGAGAACCTGGTTCTCCCCGCTCTTTTGTTATATTTCGAACCGCCGGACAATTTACAGCCAGTCGGACACCACATCACGCAGGGACGCCGGAGCCACGCGATTGCGGACCAGCAGCCCGCTGAGCTCGTCAATGCGGGAGGCGCTGCATGTGATGTTTTCCACGCTGGCCTGCGCGCCGCCCTGTTCGGCCACCTTGACGCCGTAGCTCTCGCAGGCGAAGGCGCCCACGTCCATCTCCCCAATCAGGATGGAATAATCGAAGCGCCGGGTCGTTCCCGCCTGGTCGGTCAGCTCTACGGTGTCCAAAAAAAGTTCCCGCACAGCCCATCTTCACCTCTCTTTCCTCTTCGTATAATTCTATTATCCACATGGTAATCATCTGTTGCAAGTCAAACCGCTCGACAGGATTCGACAAAATCTGACAGGAGTACAAGATGTGGAAAGCAGAGGGCGGAGAAAGGCACCAGCTATTGTTCAGGAACATATTTTCACAGAAAATTTGGTAAAAATTGCACAAAAAACCCAGAGCGAACGGATATTTCGCTCTGGGTTTTTTTATCGGGTAATTTTCCAGACTGTTATTGAGCGTGGAGGCCGCCGGAGGCGGGCTCACCACAGGGCGTAATCGTTACAGCTCGTCCACCGCGGTCTTGGTGCGGTCGGCGTTGTAGACATAGAAGCCCTTGCCGGACTTGACGCCCAGGTTGCCGCCCCGGACCATCTTGCGGATCAGCGGGCAGGCGCGGTACTTGCTGTCGCCGGTCTCGTTGTACAGCACGTCCATAATGGCCAGGCAGATGTCCAGGCCGATGAAGTCGCCCAGCTCCAGGGGGCCCATGGGATGGTTGGCGCCCAGCTTCATAGCGGCGTCGATGCCGGCGATGTTGGACACGCCCTCCATCTTGATGAAGGCGGCCTCGTTGATCATGGGGATGAGGATGCGGTTGACCACAAAGCCGGCGGCCTCGTTGACCTGCACGGGGGTCTTGCCCAGGTCCTTGGAGATCTGGGTGATGGTGTCCACGGTGGCGGCGGGGGTGTTGGCGCCGGCGATGACCTCGATGAGCTTCATCCGGTCGGCGGGGTTGAAGAAGTGCATCCCGATGAGGGGACGGCTCAGGCCCTTGCCGATCTCGGTGATGGACAGGGAGGAGGTGTTGGAGGCGAAAATGCACTCGGGCTTGCAGATCTTGTCCAGCTCGCCGAAGGTGGTCTGCTTGACCTTCATGTCCTCGAAGGCGGCCTCCACGATCAGGTCGCAGTCGGCGCACAGGTCCTCCTTCAGGCCCGCGGTGATGGCGGCCACGTTGGCGTCGGCCTTGGCCTGGTCCATCTTACCCTTTTCCACCAGCTTGGCGTAGCCCTTCTGGATCTTGGCCTTGCCGTTGTCGGCCCACTCCTGCTTGATGTCGCACAGGGCGACGGTCCAGCCGCTCTGGGCGAAGGCCTTGGCGATGCCCTGGCCCATGGTGCCGGCGCCGATGATACCTACTTTACTCATGATGACATACCCCTTTTCATTGTTGTTTATGGAATCGTCCCGTGGGACGGCGCGCGCAATCTGCCGGAGGATCATGTTCCAGACCTGACCGTCCGGATTGCCGATCATGCTCATAGTTGTTTGAGGGCGCGTCTGCCCTCACGCTTAGTTGTTCGTAAACACAGCCTTGGGCTTGGGCTTTTCCCGGGAAAGGAAGCAGGCCATGCCCTCCACCTGGTCGTGGGTCTCGAAGCAGCCGCCGAACAGCTTCTCCTCGATCTCCACCGCCTTGTCGATGGACACCTGCATTCCCTCGTTGACCGCCTGCTTGCAGGCGCGCACGGCGATGGGAGCGTTTTTGGCCACGTTGTTGGCCATCTTCAGGGCGGTGTCCATCAGCTCCGCCTGGGGAACCACGGCGTTGACCAGGCCGATGCGCAGGGCCTCGGCGGCGTCGATGTTCCGGGCGGTGTACAGCAGCTGCTTGGCCATGCCCAGGCCCACGATGCGGGGCAGGCGCTGGGTGCCGCCGAAGCCGGGGGTGATGCCCAGGCCCACCTCGGGCTGGCCGAACATGGCGTTGTCGGAGCAGATGCGGATGTCGCAGGACATGGCCAGCTCGCAGCCGCCGCCCAGGGCGAAGCCGTTCACCGCAGCGATGACGGGCAGGGGGAAGCTCTCGATCATCAGGAAGATGTCATTGCCCAGCTTGCCGAAGGCCTCGCCCTCAGCCTTGGTCATGGTGGACATGGAGCCGATGTCGGCCCCGGCCACAAAGCTCTTCTCCCCGGCGCCGGTGAGGACCACGCAGCGCACGGCGTTCTGGTCGATGCCCTCGAAGGCGGCCTTCAAATCGGCCAGCACCTCGGGGTTCAGGGCGTTGAGGGCCTTGGGGCGGTCGATGGTGAGGACGGCCACGGCGCCCTGCAATTCAACATTCACAAATGACATCAGATTGCCTCCTTTAATTTGGGTAAAGTGTGGGAAGACAGCGGACTTGGCCCCGCTCCGGCCCAGGAGAATCGCCATTTTTTTAACAAACAACCGGCAAAGGCGAGCGGCAATGGAGCCGGTTTGGAAAAGCCGGTCATGCCGCCTGGGAGGGGGGGGACGCGGTCCCCTATATTCTCCTATCAGTATACCGCCTTTCGCCGCCCATTGCAAGGTTTTCTTTTGGCGTTCTCCCCCAATTTCGCCGGTGTGTCAAAACAGATCAGGGCGCGTTTCCGGGGCCTTGAGAGGTCGCGGGAAGGGAGGGGGCCCGTCGGCCGGCCGCCCTCCCCGGCGAATTTCTATCTGGCCGCGAACACCATCACGCTGCGGGGGCCGATGGTGAAACAGCTGCCCTCAATGGGATAGGTGTGCTGCTCGGCCTCCCAGGTGTTCACCACCAGCTCCCAGCGCATGGAGGCGGGCAGCTGGGGCAGGGCGGCGTTCAGCTCCTCCCAATAGGAGTTGGAGGCCACATAGACGATCTGAGGCCCCACGTTGCGTTCGGCCCCGGCGAACATGACGCCCACATAGCGGTCCTGGGGGTCGAACTGCTCCTTCCAGGGGGCCACTCCGTGGAAGCTCACGTCGGGGAAGCCGCAGGCCCCGCCGCTCATATCCTTGCGCAGTACCTTGTGCTCGCTGCGGAAGCGGATCATATACTGGAAGAATTGGAACAGGTCCCGGTTTTTCTCCAGCAGGGACCAGTCCAGCCAGGAGGTGATGTTGTCCTGGCAGTACGCGTTGTTGTTGCCGAACTGAGTGTTGCCGAACTCGTCCCCGGCCAGGAACATGGGGATGCCCCGGGAGCACATCAGCAGGGCGAAGGCGTTGCGCACCATCCGCCGGCGCAGCTCGTTGATGGCGGGGTCGTCCGTCTCCCCCTCCGCGCCGCAGTTCCAGCTGTTGTTGTCGTTGGCGCCGTCGGTGTTGTTCCAGCCGTTTTTCTCGTTGTGCTTTTGGTTGTAGGCAAACAGGTCATGGAGGGTGAAGCCGTCGTGGCAGGTGAGGAAGTTTACCGAGGCGTTGCCCCGGGCGGCCGGGTCGTAGATGTCCTTAGAGCCCGCCATGCGCAGGGCGGCGGCCTGGGCCACGCCCTGGTCGCCCTTCAGATAGCGGCGCATATCGTCCCGGTAGCGGCCGTTCCACTCGATCCAGCGGTTCCAGGCGGGGAAGGTGCCCACCTGATACAGTCCGCCGGCGTCCCAGGCCTCGGCGATCAGCTTTACGTCGCCCAGAATGGGGTCGAAGGCCATGGCCTGGAGCAGGGGCGGGGACACCATGGGCGCGCCCTTCTCGTCACGGCCCAGGATGGAGGCTAGGTCGAACCGGAAGCCGTCCACCCGGTAGGTGGTGACCCAGTAGCGCAGGCAGTCCAGAATCATCTGGTGGACAATGGGATGGTTGCAGTTCAGGGTGTTGCCGCAGCCGGAGAAGTTGTAGTAATATCCCTCCGGGGTGAGCAGGTAATAAATGTTGTTGTCAAAGCCCTTAAAGGAGAAGAAGGGGCCCATCTCGTTGCCCTCGGCGGTGTGGTTGAACACCACGTCCAGGTATACCTCGATGCCCTGCCGGTTGCAGGCCCAGATGAGCCGCTTCAGCTCGTTGCCCTCCCGGTTGTACTCCGTGCTGGCGGTATAGCTGGTGTTGGGGGCGAAGAAGCTGACGGTGCTGTAGCCCCAGTAGTTATACAGCTTCTGGCCGTTGATCTCCCGGTAGTCCAGCATCTCGTCGAACTCAAAAATGGGCATCAGCTCGATGGCGTTCACCCCAAGCTCCTTGAGATAGGGGATCTTCTCAATGAGGCCGGCAAAGGTGCCGGGGTGGGCCACCCCGGAGGAGGCGTCCTTGGTAAAGCCCCGGACGTGGAGCTCGTAGATGACCAGGTCCTCGGCGGGGATGAGGGGCGGGGCCATCTTGCCCCAGTCGAAGTCATCCTTCACCACCCGGGCCTTGTAGTGCTGGCCGTGGGGCGTGGTCTTGCCCCAGCCGCTCTGGCCGGTGACAGCCTTGGCGTAGGGGTCCAGCAGATAGCGGGTCTTGTCAAAAATGAAGCCCTTTTCCGGCTCATAGGGGCCGTCCACCCGGTAGGCGTACTCGAACTCCTCAATATTCAGGCTGAATACGATCATGGAGTACACGTTGCCGATGCGGTAGTGCTCCGGGAAGGGGAGCACCGCGAAGGGCTCGTTCTGCTCCCGATGGAACAGCAGCAGCTCCACGCCGGTGGCCCCGTGGGAGTGGACGGTGAAGTTCACGCCGCCGGGGATGGCGGTGGCGCCGTTGGTCTCGTACAGGCCGGGGCGGACGTCAAAGCCGGCGATATTGTCCAGGGGTACAAGGTGAATCTTCCGCGGCAGGACCACGCCGTCCTCGGGCTCCGGCGGGAGCGGAGTGCGTTTGTGGTTCATCATGGAATCTCCCTTCTTTACAAACCGGGCCTCAGAGCCAGGTGACTTTGTCGGGCTGGTAGAAGCCCCGGGCGGGCGGGTCCTCGTCGGGCACGCCCACGGCAATGAGGGCCACGGGGACAGAGGGCGTGTCCAAAAGCTCCTGGAGTCTGGAGATCCGGGAGCTGGGCCAGCAGCCGCACCAACAGGCGCCATAGCCCAGCTCTACCGCCTGAAGCAGCAGATTTTCCACCGCCGCGCCGCAGTCCAGCGGCCAATAACCCTCCACCGCCCCTGTCTGAGCCTCCGGCCGGGCGCAGGCCACAATGGCCAGGGAGGCGGTGTCCAGCATGGAGGCGAAGGGGTGGGCATGGCGCAGCTTGGACTTCAGCTCCGGGTTCTCTACCACAAAAAACTCCCAGGGCCGGGTATTGCGGGCGCTGGGGGCCATCATGGCCGCCTCCAGCATGGCCTCAACGTCCGGCCTGGGAATGACGGCGCCTGGCTTGAACTTGCGGATGCTCCGCCGGGCGCGGATGGCCTGGGTACAATCCATGTCAAAACCTCCTGACAGCATCAAATTTTTGGAGAATAAAAGGACCGGGCGGGCCTCCGCCCGCCCGGCTCAAAAGGGTTTTGATGTCTTAGAAATATTTTTTCACGCCGTCGCTGGCCTTGGAGGCGTCCTCGCTGATGGAGATGGTGTACTTGATGCCGGTCTTCTGGGAGAAGTCCTCCAGGAAGGCCAGGAAGGGCTCCACGTCCTCGTTGCCCACCGTGGGGACCAGCTTGTTAAGGCTCTCGATGAACACGTGGGTGATATCGTAATTGCTGGCGTACAGGCCGTACAGGAAGCCCCGCAGGGTGTCGTAGTTGGGGATGCTGTAGTCAGAGGTGTCCACCAGGCGGATTTTGTAGTTGATTTTATAGTTCAGCTTGGAATTGTGGGCGATGGCAACCACATTGCCGTGCTCTGTATCCACCGCTGTGTTGATCAGATCGATCATCTGCTTGGTCTTGCCGGTGCCCTTCAGGCCCATAATAACCTTGACCATTTTGACCACTCCTTCACTTGGTATTGGGGGGAGTCCCCCTTTGATAACTCTATGTTACCATCTTTTCGAAAAAATTTCAATACAGGAAAACGAAGTTCACGAAAAATTAGGAAATCATTTGCCCTGGTCCATGGCCTCGACGGCGAAATGGGCGGCGGCCTGCCCCTGGCCCGCGGCCTTGGCCAGCTGGAGGGGCTGGCCGGTGCAGTCCCCGGCGGCGTAGACCCCCGGCAGATTGGTGGCCATCCTCTCGTCCACCTTGATATAGCCCCCCTCCGTCTCCAGCCCGGGAGCCAGACGGGCCGGCGCGATGGCGGCGCGCAGCAGAAACACCCCGTCGCAGGGGATCTCCACGCCCTTGGCGTCCTGGACGCCCGTCACCCGGTCCGTCCCCAGGATGGACAGGCCCGCCAGCCGCGCCACCGACACCTGACAGCCGATGGAGCGCAGGAATTCCACCTCCTCGTCGAAATTTGGCGCGTCCCCGGCGCACACCACGGGCCTGCCCCGGTAAAACATGCCGTCGCAGGTGGCGCAGTAGCTCACCCCCCGGCCCAGCAGCTCCGCCTCCCCCTCAAGAGGGGCGGCCCGGGACACCCCGGGGGCCAGGATCACCGCCCGTCCCTCCGCCATATCGTTTTCCACCGACACCATCACCGACTTGCCCATAGGCATAACGGACAGGGCCCTGCCCCGCTTAAACTCCGCGCCCAGGTCCTTGGCCTGGGCCAGCAGCCGCTCCACCAGCTCCCGACCGGTCACACCCGGCAGGCCGGGGTAGTTGGCCATGGCCGGGGCTTTGCACAGGGGGGAGGCCAGGGGGTCGTTGGAGATCACCAGCGCGGATTTGTTCCGGGCGCGGGCGTGGATGGCGGCGGAGAGGCCGGCGGGCCCCCCGCCCACGATCAGCAGATCATAGTTCATGGCTTGTTCCTCCAGAGAGTTTTTTTACAGTATAACAGCTTTCCCAGCCATTTACAATACTTGCAAGAACGCCGCAAATCGGGTATACTGGCCTCAGAAACCGTTCGATTTATGGGAGGGACAGGGATGAAGCGCATTTTACTGCTCACCACCGGAGGCACCATCGCCTCCCGGCTCACCGACGAGGGGCTGGCCCCCGGCCTGGACGGGGCGGCTCTGTCCCACTATCTGGGCGGTCTGCCGGACAGCTATGACCTCACCGTCCGGGACATCCTCCACCTGGACTCCTCCAACATCCAGCCGGAGGAGTGGCGGCTCATCGCCCGCCACGTCTTTGAGGCCCGGGACGAGTTTGACGGCGTCGTGGTGTCCCACGGCACCGACACCATGGCCTATACCGCCTCGGTGCTCAGCTATATGGTGCGGAATATTCCGGTGCCCGTGGTGCTCACCGGGGCCCAGCTGCCCATCGAGCACCCCCTCACCGACGGACTGGACAACCTGCGCACCGCCTTCGCCATGGCGGCCTCCGGCTATCCGGGGGTATTCCTGGCCTTTGACCGCCGGGTGATGCTGGGCTGCCGGGCGGTCAAGACCCACACCACCGCCTTCGGCGCCTTTGACAGCGTGAACTGGCCTCTGGTGGCCCAGGTGAACGGGGCGGGGCTCACCATCCGGCGGGAGGCTGTCCCGCCTCTGGACGGACCCTGCCGCCTGCGGGACAAGCTGTGCGAGCAGGTGTTCCTCATCAAGCTCACCCCCGGCCTGGACCCGGAGATCTTCGACATGCTCCTGCGGATGCACTACCGGGGGGTGGTGATCGAGGCCTTCGGCGCGGGCGGGCTCCACTTTATCCGCCGCAATCTCATCGAAAAGCTCCACAACGCCGCCCTGGCGGGGATGGCGGTGGTGGTGTGCAGCCAGTGCCTGTACGAGAGCAGCAATTTTTCCCTCTATCAGGCGGGGCAGAAGGCCCTGGCGGAGGGAGTTATTCAGGGGGGCGACATGACCACGGAGGCCGCCGTCACCAAGCTGATGTGGGTCCTGGGCCAGACGGACAGGTTAGAGGAGGTCCGGGCGCTGTTCGCCAAAAGCCTGGCGGGTGAACGGAGCGTATAGCGGCAAAATGCCGCTGGGCCTGGGGCGCGCCGGAGATAATATGAGGCCCCACAATGCAGCCGCATTGTGGGGCTTTGTTTTTGTGGATTTGAATCAACCGCCCTTGGCCTTTTTGAGCTCCTCGGTGAGGACGGGGAGGACCTCAAACAGGTTACCCACCACGCCGTAGTCGGCCACGTCGAAGATGGGGGCGTCGGGGTCCTTGTTGATGGCCACGATCACGTCGGAACTGCTCATGCCCGCCAGGTGCTGGATGGCGCCGGAAATGCCGCAGGCGATGTACAGCTTGGGGCCCACGGTCTTACCGGTCTGGCCCACCTGATGGGCGTGGGCGATCCAGCCCGCGTCCACAGCCGCCCGGGACGCGCCCACGGTGGCCCCCAGCTCCTTGGCCAGGGCGCGGATGGGCTCAAAGCCCTCCGGGCCGCCCACGCCGCGGCCGCCGGACACGATAATCTCCGCGCCCTCCAGGTCCACGTTCTCGCTGTCCATCTCGCGGATGAGCTCGATCACCTTAGTGCGGATGTCGCTCTCGGCCACGTGAATGTCTTCTTTGATGATCTCGGCCTTGGCCTCGACCGCCTCGCCCTTCTTGAACACGCCGGGACGCACGGTGCCGATCTGGGGCCGGTTGTCCGGGCACAGGATGGTGGCCATCAGGTTGCCGCCGAAAGCGGGACGGGTCCACGCCACGTTGCCGGACTCCTCGTCGATGTCCAGGGCGGTGCAGTCGGCGGTGAGGCCGGTCTTCAGCCGGCAGCTCACCCGGGGGCCCAGGTCCCGGCCGTTGTTCGTCGCGCCGATGAGCATACTGGTGGGGCCGTACTTCTCCACCAGGGTCACCAGGGCGATGGCGTAGGCGTCGGTGCTGTAGTGCTTGTACTCGGGACCGTCCACCACGATGATCTTGTCCGCTCCGTGCTCGTTAGCCGCCTTCACCGCCTCGTCCGCGCCGCAGCCGATCACAACGGCCACCAGATTGCCGCCCTGCTTGCCCGCCATCATCTTGCCGGGGGTCAGCAGCTCGATGCCCACGTTCTTGGCGGTGCCGTCCTCGTTGGTCTCTACAAATACCCACAGGTCCTTGGTCTTGGCTTCCATTGTGCTTCCCCTCCCTTAAATGACGCCGGCGGCGCTGAGCTTCTCGAACAGCGCCTTGGCCGAAGCCGCGTTGTCCGCTTCCTGGATCTTGATGCCGCCGGACTTCTTCTGCGGCACGAAGGTCTTCTTCACCTTGGTGGGGGAGCCCTTCAGCCCCGCCCGGTCCAGATCGATGGTGGGCAGGTCCGCGGGGGCCAGCGTGGGAATCTGGGCCCGGTTGGCGGCCATCTTCCGCTTGATGGTGGGGTAGCGGGGGTCCCAGGCGGGCTTGGTGAAGGTCACCATGCAGGGCATCTTCACCCCGATGACCTCAACGCCCTCTTCGACCTCCTTGCGCACCTTGATGGTGTCCCCGTCCACCT
>CAJTLI010000045.1 GCA_910577525.1 uncultured Oscillospiraceae bacterium
CACTTGTTAGTAGTATACCATACTGTCTAACAAATGGGGTGCAGTTCATTCCGGGCGGCGGTGGTTTTTTATTCTTTCGGGATTATGATTTCAAGCCGGAACCAATCGTCAAGTACGCCGGTGTTGACGTAGCCGCCGTATTTTTCCACCGTGTGCTTGATGCTTTTCAGGCCGAAGCCGTGGTAAGCCGCATTCTTTTTCGTGGTCTTGGGGAAGGAGCCGTCCGGGATGGCCTCTCCTTCATAATAGTTTTCCACCAAAATGCAGACAAAGCTGTTCCGCTGAGAAACGGTCACATGGATCAGGCGCTTCTCCACATCCTCCACCTTGATCTCGTGCTCAATCGCGTTGTCGATGGCGTTTCCAAAAACCGTACAGATGTCCATCACCGACAGCCGCTTCAGGAGGGCGCCGTCCGCCACCACCGTCATCGTCACACTCTCTTTGATGCAGCGGCTCTGCTTGGATGTGAGCACCGTGTCCAATACGGAGTTGCCGGTTTTGTTCTCCGCTTCGTATTTTTCGATTCCCTCCTGGATCTCGTCGATATACTCCGCGCGGAGAGAATCGTCCGTGGTCTCCCGCAGGACCTGGAGCTGATGCTTTAAGTCGTGGTATTTGCGGTTGATTAATTCGATATTGTCTTTCGATTCCTGGAACTGGATGTATTGATTGCGCAGCACGTTTCGGAACGCGGCGTTTTCCTCCCGCCGCTCCATATCCCGCTTTTGCAGGTGGAACATCTGCGCGGCCACCACGCCGACAATGTCGGAGAGGGTGCGGATATAGAAGATGTCGGTGATCTCTGTGCCGGAAAAGGGCGTGTTGCGCAAAAGATAGCTCAAATTGGAGAGGGCAAACAACAGCAGCGTGATGACCCACGCGAAGAGAATCTGCGGGCGGGACGCCGTGACCTTGCCGGGCTCCAGCTCCTGTGGGAGTTCGTGGCTCTCCACAAAAAAGAACACCGCGTAGACAGCCAGATAAAAGGCGATGGCGAAGGCCATGCTGAGCGGCGCCTCCACAAAGCGGCCCACGCCGAAGGTATAGAAATAAAATACCTGCCATTCCAGCGCGGCGGCGAGCTCGGCCCAGATAAAGACCCGCGCCCCCACATAAAGCGCGCCGCTCCATTTGAGACGCAGCGCCAGCTTCATGGACAGGACGATCACAAAAACCGCCGCAGTCATGGCCAAAAGCCACGGAATCCCGTTGTGCTCCTGACAGAAGAGCTGGATGCGCAAGATGACGATAAACAGCACGATAAGACCGGCAAAAAGCATCACGAAATCCTTTGGCCGTTTGCCGACACACCTCCGGTAGATGAGAATCGCCGTCACGCAGGAGAGCCACTCCGCGATGGCCGTGTACAGTTTCGGTATGTCGAGTATCCTGTCCATTTATTCCACCATATGACGCACAAGCGCCGACATAAACGCGTTTTTTTCCCGCGGCTGACGGGCAGATATTGACCGCCGACCTTTACAAAACCGTTTTTCGTTCCCGTCACCTTGCTCAGATTGACAAGCACGCCGCTGCTCGCGCGCAGAAAGCCGTTGGGCACAAGCTTTTCCTCGATTTCCTTCATGGAATACACTGTGGTCTCGATACAGTCGCCCTCCGTATGGAACAGGAGCCTGTGCCCCTGACTTTCCACCCAGAGAATGTCCCGCGTCCGGAGCTTTGCCATGCCGTTCTTGAAGCTGACCAAAACATAATCGTCCGTCCGCTTGTCAATGCGGTTGATTGCCTTTTTAAGGCTCTGCGAAAAGGCGACATAGGAAACCGGCTTTAACACATAGTCCAGCGCGTGGACCGAGTAGCCCTGAATGGCGTACTGCGCCATATTTGTAATAAAGATAATGGTGACTTCCTCATCCAATTTTCGGATTTCAGCCGCGGCCTCCATACCGTTCATCAGCCCCATCTCAATGTCCATGAGGATGATATCAAAACCGCCGCGATCGCCATCGGCGCGGTCGTAAACGTCTACTCCGAACAGATCACCTATTGGTGGAGCGGAACCTTCACCCAGCCCCTGACCAAGGCGGATTATACCGCCGACGAGGTGCTGGAGAACGGCCGTGATGTATCCATAGAGCAGGCGCAGGAGGGCATCGTCCTGCTGATGAACAGCAATAACGCCCTGCCGCTGGCGGCAAACGAGCGGAGCGTCTCCCTCATCGGCTACGGCTCCCACAACCCCGTCAACTGCGGGGCGGGCTCCGTAAGCTGGAACACCACCGGCGACCGCTCCGATTTTTACGACGCCTTTACTTACTACGATTTCACCATTAACTCCGGCCTTCGGGATTACTACACCAAGAATTTCGGCAACCGCGACACCAAGGAGGGCCAGTCCGAGATGACCGGCGGCGACTTCACCATCTACGACCGGAACATCTCGGAATATGAGAGCCTTCTCAAAGCCGGCGGCGCCGCCGGCGATGTGGCCGTGGTCACGCTCTCCCGCATGGGCGGCGAGAACAACGATCTGCCCATGGACATGGGGGACGAGGAGCTTCTGGGCGGCGCGGACCTTGTCAACCGCACCAGCAGCTTCGGCGATGCCGGCAAGAGCTACCTGGAGCTGCAGCAGGTAGAGCTTGACATGCTGAAGGCGGTGCGGGAGAACTATTCCAAGGTCATCGTTCTGCTGAACACCTGCAACGCCATGGAGTGCGGCCCGGTGGAGGAGTATGCCGACGCCATCCTCTGGATCGGACAGCCGGGCGGACGCGGCACCTACTCCGTGGTCAGCGTCCTGACCGGCGAGACCAACCCCTCCGGGCGCATGGTGGACACCTACGCCTATGAGCACGAGAGCGCCCCCACCTTCTACACCTCCCTGGCCGGCACCTATCAAAACTTCGACGAGTTCGGCAGCCTCACCCAGACGGTGAACGGGATCTCCTACACCATCGACAACAAGGTGGACGGCGCCGTCAACTACTACTACGAAAACATCTACGTGGGCTATAAATGGTATGAGACCGCCGATGCCGAGGGCTACTGGGACGGCGTCTCCAACCAGTACGGCACAGGCTATGACGGCGTGGTACAGTGGCCCTTCGGCTACGGCCTCAGCTACACCAGCTTCGACTGGCAGGTGACGCGCACCAAGCTGGGCGGCGTCCACGATGCCATCGAGATTGATGTGAAGGTGACAAACACGGGCTCCGCCGCCGGCAAGGACGTAGTGGAGCTCTACATGGCCGCCCCGTACACCGAGTATGACAAGCAGAACGGTGTGGAAAAGGCGGCGAAGGATCTGGTGGCCTTCGAGAAAACCGGCCTTCTCCAGCCGGACGAGAGCCAGACCCTGACCCTCACGCTGGATGCCGATGAGCTGGCCAGCTATGACGCGCAGGGCCACGGCTGCTACCTTGCCGAGGCCGGGGACTATTATCTCTATGTCTCTACCGACGCGCACAACGTCAAGAGCGGCTGCGACCCCATCGTCTACACGGTGGACAGCGACCGCGTCTACAACGACTCCGGTGTGGGCAAGCGCTCCTCCGACCTGGTGGTGGCGGAGAACGTCTTTGATATCGCCTACACCGACGGGAACATCGGCACCGACGAGCGGCCCTACCTCTCCCGGAAGGACTTCGCCGGCACCAATCCCAACAGCTTCCTGAGCACCTACATCCGCAAAATGCTCATCTCCATGGGTCCCGATATGGTCAGCTATATGCAGAACTCCTTGGGCGGTTCCGACGTGGACCTGACGGCCGGGGACAGCTATAAGGACCCGAATTTTGTGTTCGCCGAGGGCAGAGAGCGGGGCATCATGATCGACGAGATGGCCGGCGTGGACTATGACAGCGAGCGCTGGACCGAGTTCGTCTCCCAGCTTACCCTGGAGGAGATGATCGGCACCCTGAAGGAGGGCTTCACCGGCACGCTGGCCATCAGCAAGGTGGGCGTGAACGCCACGGCAAACACCGAGGGCCCCAGCGGCGTAAGCTCCCTGAACTCCAATAAGGCCGGCAACCAGTACGCCGCCGAGCCCGTCACCGCGGCCACCTGGAACGTGGAGCTGGCGGCAAAGGTGGGCTCCGCCATCGGCAAGGAGTGCGTTGTGGGCGGATTCGCCTCCATCAACGGCCCCGCCATGAACACGCACCGCACCCCCTACGGCGGCCGGAACGGCGAGTATTATTCCGAGGACGGCTTCCTGGCCGGCGCCATCGGCGCGGCGCAGGTCAAGGCCCAGCAGGACGAGGGCGTCTACTGTCTCATCAAGCGCTTCGCCATGAACGAGACGGACCGGGGCCGCGGCGGCATGTACACCTGGACCACCGAGCAGGCGGCGCGCGAGATCTACCTCGTCCCCTTCGAGTACAGCGTGAAGGAGGGCGGCGCCTCCGGCGTCATGGCCAGCTACAACCGCATTGGCCCCATGGAGACCTGCACCTGCCGCGGCCTGAATTACGTCATCCTCCGTCAGGAGTGGGGCTTCGCCGGCACCGTGGACACCGACGGCTATTCCAAGGACATGACCGGCAACTATATGATTATCGACAACCAGCTCTTTGCCGGCGCGGGCACCCTCCTCTTTATCGGCGACTGGGCCGTTGAGAACACCGGCCTCACCGACAACGTGCTCCAGAGCGATTACGGCAAGCAGGTCATTTTTGAGAACGCCAAGAACTTCCTGTACCGCTACGCCAACACGGGAACGGGCAGCATCGTACTTGATCTGACCCCCTATTGGGCCGCGATCCTTGTGGCGGTCGAGCTGCTGCTCCTGGGCGTGATCCTGCTGATCACCTTCAAGGTCACTGTCCCCGCCTTCGCGGGCGCGTCCGGCAAGGCGGCGGCTGAGAAAAAGTCCGGTAAACGCACCGCCGCTGCGGCGGCCGCCGGCATTGCGGTCATCGCCGCCGTCACCGGCATTGTGGCGCTGAACCTGTACAATACGGGGAAGGAGCTGCGCGCCTCCTACGAGGGCTCCGCGGGGACATCTGACGTCACCGCCGCCAAGGTTACAGGCATCACCTTTGACTTCCAGACCGGCGAGTACAGCTTCACCGGCGCGGAGGGGGCCGAGGAGTACCGGGTGAGGATCTTCCCCGTGACCGACGGAGTGGAGGAGGAGCTTCCCATCAACGAGAGCCAGGCCATCCGCGGCGGCAAGAGCTCCTACAGCGGAAATCTCGCCCTCTGGTCGCTGACCGCCGGCAACACCTACAACGCCTATGTCCTCGCGGACTTTGAAAACGGCGCCACCAGCATCAGCGATCCCGTGACCGGGACATACATCGCGGAGTATGCCGTTATTACGGCCGGCGTGGAAGCCACCATCGACGGAAACACGGTGACAGTCTCGCTGAACGGCGACGCGCTGGACGACTCCTATGATTCCGGGGCCAATTATGAGATCACGCTGCTGCGGGACGGCAGCGCCGTGGAGACAAAGACGCTGAACAACGGGGACATCACCGCGGAGGCCGGGGAAGGTTCTTCGGCCGGCACGACCTACGACGCCAAGCTCTCCTTCGAGGTGTCCGATCCCAATGCGAGCTATACCGTGACCGTCAAGGCTCTGTCCGTCTCTCCGAACTATATCACGTCGGAGGAGAGCCAGCCCTTCGCTGTGACCGAGGCCGTCGAGGCGCCTGGCGAGGGAGAAACGCCCGCAGAGAGTGAAGCCACTTCCGGCGATGCCCCTGGCGGAGAGGAAGCCGCTCCCAGCACCGCCCCTGGCGGGGATGATGCCGCCTCCGGCGGGGAGGGCTAGGGCTTGCTTGAAAATGTCAGCACACCCAAACAGCGGGCCTTTTCCCGCCATGCTTTGCCGGTTTTCTTTGAAAAACACCAAATATTTCTGCGCCGAACCGGCTTTGTCTGACGAAAAAATTCCCCGCCGCTGGGCATCCTGCCAATTTTCAAACGGCGCCTAAACGCAGCACACAAAAGGGCAGCGCCGCATACGCGGCGCTGCCCTGCGCGACTATTTCTCAGGGGGATGGGGAGCATGAAAAAGGCCGTATCGCTGCTGCTGGCGCTGTTGGCGCTCTCTCTCAGCGCCTGTGGAAACAGCTCGCCTCCCGAGCCGAAAATCCAGGTGTCCCTGATTGAATCGGGCGGTTTTACCGTGGAGAAAAACGGCCTCTGGGTGGAGCCCGGCTGGAGTGCGATCTTTGTCCTTCACCTGGAGGACGGCGCGGAGGTGGACGCCGTGGACTATGACGGCCCGGTCCGCGTCTGGAAGGAGGGCGGGGCCACCTGCCTGGAGCTGGCCGGCATCCGCTACCCGGCGCGGGTGGGGATAACCCTCACGAACAATTACCGCAGCATCCTGTACGATCCGAACGGCGGCCGCCAGGAGGATGGAGCTGCGGAACGCGTAAAAATTACCTATGACACCACGGTCCACGCCCGCCCCAACACCTCCATCGGAACGGACCTGTTTGAGAGGGACGGCTGTACGCTCACCGGCTGGAATACCGCGCCGGACGGCTCCGGCGGGCGCGTTGGGCTCGGCAGCCGCGCCACTGTCCCGGCTGAGGGGATCACCCTGTACGCGCAGTGGTCGCCTTGGAACGACCCCGGGGATTTTTCCTGTTTGGAGCGCCCGGAGGATGGCGGCGTCGTCATTACCGGCTGGCACGGCGCCTCGGAAAATGTGGCCGTCCCGGAGGAGATCGGCGGCAAGCCGGTCGTCTCCATCGCCGCCGGTGCTTTCGCGGACGCGGGCATCCGCTCGCTCGTCCTCCCCAAGGCGCTGAAAACCATCGAGGATGGCGCATTCACGGGAAGCGCCCTGGAAACGCTCCTGCTCTTCGACAATATTGAGTCCGTTTCCGACGCGGCGTTTTCCGGCTGTGAGGACCTGCGAACCCTGTATATCAACGCCATTGAACCGCCTTACGGCTATCTGTACCGGAGGGAGAGCGTCTATGCCGACAAGGTGGACCTGCTCATCGCGGCCCAGGGCCGGGAGAAGATCGTTTTTTACGGCGGCTGCTCCATGTGGTATAACCTGGACGGAGAAATGACGCTGGGGGCGCTGGGGGATTCTTATGTGCCGGTCAACATGGGGCTGAACGGCTCGTCCAGTTCGCTGGTCCAGATGAAGATCATGGAGACCTTCTTAGAGGAGGGAGACATCCTGTTCCATACGCCCGAGCTCTCCAGCACACAGCAGCTCATGACTTATGACGTTATGAGCAAGAACGACAACAAGCTCTGGAGCGGGCTTGAGAACAATTACGACCTGTTTGCGCTGGTGGACCTCCGGGAAATAGATGGAGTGTTTGACAGCCTGTGCAGCTACCTGGCGCTGAAGACCAAATCTGCGGACTATCGCGCGCAGTACCGCGACTCTGAGGGACGGGTCTATTTGGATGCCATTGGGAGCATCCCCTACGAGCGGGCCGCCACCGCGGAGCAGCTGGTGGACAAAGTATATCTGGACCCGAACCGCCTCACCTCCTCAGACTTTAGCCGCCTGGCCTCGGTCTACCGGGAATACGCGGAAAAGGGCGTGCGCGTTCTGGTGTCTTACGCGTGCGTCAATATCGACGCGCTCCCTGCGGGGCAAAAAAATAATATTGACGAGGTGGACCGGCTGTTTCATGAGATCATCGGCGGGATGGAGGGGCCTGTTCTGATCTCCTCCCTCTCGGACTACATATTTCAGAACCACGACTTCTATGACACCAATTATCATCTGCTCTCCGTCCCGGCCAGGCGGAATACGGCGCAATGGCTCTTTGACCTGGAGGCTTATTTGGCGGCGGACGGTTCGCGGGACAGGTAAAGGAAGGGGACCGGCAGCCGGACATGGGCTGTTCGCCTGAATTTTTAAATCGTATGCCGAGGTGCTTTTTATGAACACTGCCGTATATACGCTGTTTCAGTATCTGCGCAATCTGGCCGCGGCCCGGCCGGAACTTCCCCTGCTGGGGGACGAGGGGGGCTGGCGCACGGCGGAGGAGTGCCTGCGCCGTGTGGAGGCGGGCGCGGGACTGCTGTACTCCAGCGGCCTGCGCCCGGGGGATCTGGCGGCCCTGCGCTGTGAGCGCAGCGTGAACACGGTGCTCACGCTGCTGTGCCTCCAGCGCCTGGGAGCCGCCGCCGTGCTCGTCAGCCCCAAGGAGGACCTCCGGCAAACCGCCGCCGCCTGCTCGCCGCCGCTGAATACCGCCGCCTTTCTCTCGGCGGACGGCGGCCCCCTGCGCCCTGCCATCCTGCTCCGCCGGCCTGGAGAGGATGCGCCCGTGCGCCTGCCGCTGTGCGCCTCGGGGGTGACGCCCGCCCCGGTCTGGGACGACCCGGACGCCCCCGCCTTTTACATCTTTACCTCCGGCTCCTCCGGAGAGAAAAAGGCTGTGGTCCTCAGCCAGGGCAATCTGGTGAGCAACCTGCTGGACTCCGCCCCCCTGGGCGGGTATTTCGAGGACGACATAGCTCTGGGCGCCCTGCCCCTGGACCACGTGTTTGGCCTGGCTCTGCTCACCGGAGCCGTGGTGCTGGGCCACGGGCTGTACCTCACCGGGGCCTCTTCCCCGGAGGAGCTGCTTCAGGTCATCCGGCGGGAGAGGATCACCCGCATGAACGGCGTTCCCTCCCTCTATCTGGCTTTGGCGGAGAAGGCCGGGAGATACGGTGTGGACAGCCTGCGGGCGGGCTACATCGGCGGCGCGCCTTGGACGCCCAAGCAATTCCGGTACATTGAGTCCGCCCTGGGCATGACCCTGGTGCCTGTCTACGGCATGAGCGAGTGCATCGGCATTTCCTGCGCATCCTTTCACGCTCCCCAGGCCGAGCGCATGGCGGGGGTGGGTCCCTTCTATCCCGCCAACGAGGGCAGAATCCCCCGGGAGGACGGCTCTCAGGCCCCCCAAGGGGAGGAGGGGGAGGTGTGCGTCAACGGGCCCATGCGGATGCTGGGCTACCACGACCCGGCGCAGACCGCCCGGGCCATCGACGGGGACGGCTTCCTCCACACCGGCGACCTGGGCCGTGTGGACGGGAACGGCGTTCTTCACCTCACCGGGCGGAAGAAGGACATCATCATCCGCAACGGGGTCAACCTGTCGCCCCGGCGCATCGAAGACGCGCTGCTGTCCCTGCCCAATGTGCAGTCGGCGGCGGTAGTGGGCCTGCCGGACGAGCAATGCGGCGAGCTGCCCTGGGCGGCGGCGGTGTGCCCGGAGGGCGGTCCGGACGGTCTCATGGAGGGCTTACGGCGCTGCCTGGCGAAAAACGAGCTGCCCGCGGGCATCCTGTGTCTGGACTCCATGCCCATGACCGCCACAGGCAAGCCGGACAAGCGCCGTATCCGGGAGCTGCTCCGGCAGAACCTTCAGAAATAGCGGCGAGGAGGGACTGCCCATGGCTGACAGCGTGATCTTGAATACCCCTGTGCTCCTTCTGCTCTTCGGCGGGGGGCTGGGGCTGGATTTGTTTGACCGGCACTACCGCTCCAGCCGGGGGTGGATGACCCTGCTCTCGGCTCTGTCGGTGGTGGCGGCCTGCGCCTGTGCCCTGCTGCTGGGGGCGGGGCTGGGGGAGGCGGTAACGGCTCTGCTGGTTTTTCTGTGCCTGGATCTGGAGGGCTGGAAATGAACTTCAACTCTCTGGCCTTTCTCATCTATCTGCCCATCGTGGTGGCGGTCCACTGGCTGCTGCCCCACAGATGGCGCAAGTACTGGCTGCTGGCGGCGTCCTATTTCTTCTATATGTACTGGAACCCGCTGTTTATCCTGCTGATTCTCTTCTCTACGGCGGTGGACTACCTGTGCAGCCTGGGCATGGAGAGGCGCCGGGACAAGCCGGGGATCATGAAAGCCCTGCTGCTGGCCAGCGTGTGTATGAATCTGGGCCTGCTGTTCTTCTTCAAGTACTGGGATTTCTTCGGCGAGACGGTCAATTCCCTGTGCGCGGCGGCGTCCATCCCCTACCGGGTTCCGGCGCTGAACCTGATCCTGCCGGTGGGCATCTCCTTTTATACCTTCCAGACCATGAGCTACACCATCGACGTTTACCGGGGGGACCAGACCGCCGAGCGGGACCCGGTGTCCTTCGCCCTGTTTGTCACCTACTTCCCCCAGCTGGTGGCGGGGCCCATCGAAAAGCCCGCCGACCTGCTGCCCCAGCTGAAGGCGGAGAAGCGCTTCAGCTGGGACGACCTGGCGGCGGGGCTGCGGATCGCGCTGTGCGGGTTCTTCCGCAAGTGCGCGGTGGCGGACGTGTGCGGCGTCTTCGTCAACCGGGTGTTCGCCGGGGCGGAGACGGCCAATTCCCTGGCCATCGCCTGCGCCGGGGGGCTGTTCTGCATCCAGATGTACTGCGACTTCGCCGGCTATTCCGAAATCGCCGCCGGCTGCGCCAGGATGATGGGGGTGCGCCTCATGCGCAACTTCGACCGGCCCTATCTGGCCCAGAGCTACACCGAATTCTTCCGCCGCTGGCATATCAGCCTGAACCGCTGGTTCACCAGCTACCTCTATATCCCCCTGGGGGGCAGCCGGAAGGGGAAGGCCCGCAAAATTGTCAATACCATCATCGTATTCGCCCTGTGCGGGCTGTGGCACGGAGCGCGGTGGACCTATGTGCTGTGGGGGCTGTACGCCGCCTTCTGGCTGTGCGTGGAGAGCGCCCTGGACATCAAGCGCCGCTTCGGCCCGGAGTGGGATATCCCCCTGGGGCGGCTGGCGCGGCGGTGCGTGATGTTTGTCATCTTCATCCCCGCGGCCCTTATCTTCCGCGCCGGGAGCGTGGAGCAGCTGGGGCTTCTGCTGGCCCGGCTGTTCACCCAGACCGGCTTTGGGGCGGACTACTGCGCCCGGGCCTTCGAGAGCCTGGGGATGGACGCCCTGACCCTGGCCCAGGCGGCGCTGAGCATCGTGTGCATGGCGAAAATCTACAGGCTCACCCTCTACGATCTGACGCCCTCCCAGGAGGCGACCGCCCAGGCCCAGCGCACAGCGTCTTACGCCTATCTCATCCTCGCCGTGGCCATGAGCTGGCTGACCCTGCTGGCCACCCAGGACGCGGTGGATTTCGCGTATTTTCAATTCTGAGGGGGAAGAGGCATGAAAAAAATTGCTGCGGTTTTACTGCTGGTTCTCCTTATGCCCGTCTCCCTGCTGGCGGCGGGGGCGACCATGCCGGAGTATTACGGCGAGAGCTATTACGCCCAGCTGCCGGAGCTTTACCGCCGCCTCAAAACGGCGGAGGGCAAAAAGCTGGTGCTGGTGGGGGGGAGCAACATCGCCTTTGGCGTGGACACCGCGCAATTAGAGGAAAGCCTGCGCGGGTTCGGCTGGGGCTGCACCGTGTGCCCCTTCGGGCTGTACGCCGCCGTGGGCACCAGCGCCATGCTGGATCTGGCGCAAAACTGCCTGGGGGAGGGGGACGTGGTGGTGCTGGCCGTTGAGCCCACCGCCGGGACCTTCTCCACCTACTTCGGGGCCGCCGCATTCTGGAAGTGCGCCGAGTCCGCCCCGGAGCTGCTGCCGGAGGTGAGCGCGGGCAAGCGGGCCGCCCTGGCGGGCAGCTATATCGGCTACCTCCAGGAGCGCGCGGCCATCGCCCGCAGCGGCGTCCTCCCCCGCGCGGAGGGGGTTTATGCCAAGAGCTCCTTTGACGGAAACGGCAATATGGTATTCCACCGGGCGGGGAATATCATGCCGCTGGGCTACGACCCCGCCGCTCCCATCGATTTTGCGGCGGCGGCCGTCGAGGACGCCTTCGCGGAACAGGTCAACGGCTTCTGCGAGCTGGCGGAAAAGCGGGGGGCGCAGGTTGTGCTGAGCTTTTCGCCCATGAACCGGGGCGCCCTGGCGGACGGCTGGGAGGAAACGGTCTACCCCTGGTTCCGTACCCTGACGGAGACCTTCCGCTGCCCGGTCATCAGCGACCCCAACAAATATATCATGGACAGCGGGTGGTTCTATGACAACAACTTCCACCTGAACTCCGCCGGGGCGCGGATACGTACCTACACCCTGGCCTGCGACCTGCTCGGCTTCCTGGGCTGCTATCAGAAGGTCCCCTTTGACGCCCCCCCAATGCCGGCCCCCATGGCCCGGCTGCCCCAGCAGGGGGCTGAAGACGGCGCCGATTTCCTCTTTGCCCCCCTGGGAGAGGGCGGCTATGTGGTCTCCGGCCTGACCGGCGCGGGGCGGGGAAAGGCGGAGCTGACCGTTCCCTCCGTCCATGACGGCAGGCCGGTGGTGGGCTTCCAGGCGGGGGTCTTTGCGGAAAATCCCCTTCTGGAGCGGCTGATTCTCCCGGAGACCGTCGCCGCCATCCCCGACAGGGCCTTTGACGGGTGCGTCAGTCTCACCCGGCTGACCCTGCTCCACCAGAGCGCCCCGCCGGACATCGGGGACGACCCCTTCCGGGGCGCGGACCGGCTGAGGGTCTATGTCCCTTCCGCCAGCTACCCCCTCTACCGGGACGGCGCGGGATGTGAAGGGAACGCATGGGAGCGCTGGCAGGGGCGGATAGTCCGGTATTGAGGGACAGGCGAGGCAATGGCTCAGCTGCCTGTGATGACAGCAAACGGTTTGACTAGGCGCCGTTTGAAAATTGACAGGATGTCCAGCAGCGAGGAATTTTTTCGTCAGGCGAAGCCGGTTTGACGCAGAAATACTTGGTGTATTGCAAGGAAAACCGGCAAAGCATGGCGAAAAAAGACCCGCTGTTTGGGCGTGTTGACAATTTTCAAACAAGCCCTACTATGTACCCTGGAGAAAAATAGGGCAAGCAAAACCGCCCTGCTGAATTTGCCGTTCAGCAGGGCGGTTCGCTTGCCCTCTGCAATTATTCTCTTGCGTGGCCGGGTTGAGACGAATCGCGTCAAACCAGTATCACAAGGCAGGGTGACAGGTCAAAAATCCTGTGTTCATGCGGGTTTGCAACCTTTTGACGGTCATTCCCACTCGTTGCTGGGTATCATATTCTAACGGATTTTGCTTTAGAAATATGATGCCCTGTTCTTTTGATTATTTGATATATCCATAGTATCCAGCCTATACGATGGGCTGTTATCAAATTGTTATCAACAGTGATAACGTGAAGCAGAGCATATTGCTTTTTCTCTGTTGGTTTACGACTTTAATAATAGCACAAAAAGTGAGGGAATGCAACCTTAGTCTCTATCTTCTGTCCAGCTTAAAAATTCCACAAAAAGTCTCTAACTCACACCTATATTAGCCGTCTAACAGTTTTGCCAAATCTTCAATAGAAACATCCATTCTTATGGATACTTCTTCCATTGTCATGCCAGAGGCAAGAAAACGATTTACAACCATTTTCATATCCTCCCCAACCTCTACAATATGACCATCTAAATCATAAAATCGAACAACACGTTGCCCCCAACTATGCTCAAACACGTCTCCTAATAGCTCAATACTGGGATATTTCTTCAATTTATCCAAAAAACTGTCAAAGTCTTTCTCCTCAAAGCAGAGTTCCATATTATTAGATTTGTTCAGCACAGAATCTTTTGATATGCCAACAAGCCAATCAAAATCTTGCTGCAAAGCGAATCCACAAGTGAACGCCACATTCCTTCCATAGTCTTGAAATACCTCCAAGCCAAATAAATCCTCATAAAACTTTCTTGCGGCACCAATATTGGCCACTGATATGACCGCACAAGAGTAGTTCAAATTCCCATACCCCTTTTCTTTTTTAGCTTTAACTCAATGCCCTTATTTGCTGCACACAGTTGAAGCAAAGACGATATAAAAGCGGCTTTTTCTTTGATAGGCATTCCCTGGGTCTCTGTATCAGCCTGTTTGACGACTTCCGCTAATTCATCAAGCTCCAAAAGGTTGACAGCTACACAAAACAGAGTTTTCTTTCGGCCATCGTTGTAGCAATCCAGCAGATTATTCAGTATTTTTGTTTTCTTTACTTGCTCAGCAGTATAATTTTCTATGCCAATCTGCTGCGCTTTTTGCAAATCGGATTTTCGCCTTTGATGTGTTATAAATGAATCATACGCATCAATACGGTCATATTTTTCACACGGATATTCACCACATTGGAAACAATATTCTATGGCTCCATGTTCTATGGAACATTTTGTCAAAGGACAGGTCTGATTTCCAAATCCACAGCCTCCACAATGTCCGCCGAGGCGCATGGAGCATAAACCGCAATTTAACCCGCACAGCGAAAACAACGAATTGCCTCTTGTAAAATGTTTCATGTTCATGTACCTCAAAACTCTCAGTCTGCTATCCTCATTATAACAGCAAAAGCACCTGCTGACAAGTACAAAACGGGAGGGCACCCCATGGAACGCCCTCCCGCTGTCTGTTATCTTGTCCCCCGGCTAAACTTTCGCTTTGCTTTCTTCTGCTCCCGCTCTTGCGCCTCCCGGCGTTTTGCGTCCTCTACGGCCCGCTCTACTTCCTCCGGGCCGAAAGCTCGCTTTACCCGCTCAAAGTCGGCAACCGTCCCCCGCAGGGACTTGTTCTCCATCTTCACCTCCTGCAAGCGGTCAGATAACCGCTCGTTGCCCTCCCTGGCCCGTCCATAGTCCCCTTGCAAACGCTCATACCTCCCCTTCAACTCGACATAGGCCCGGTACAGGGAGCGTAGCACCTTGACGATCTGCGCCAGCAGGGGCTTGGCTTTCTTCTCCCGGTAGGACTTGGCGATCTCCAGCGGCCCTGGCTCCGGCAATATCCTCTCCGGGTCATCGGAGAACTGCGCCGCCAACTGTTCCATGTTCCTCACAGCCGGGGCCAACTCCTTTAGCCGCCGCTCCTGCTGTTCCACCTGTCCCTGCTTCTTGGCCTTGGCCGCCTCCAGCTCGGCAATCTCTTTTGCCCTCTGCTCCTTTTTGAAGTCCAGCACAGGCAGGTGCTTGTCGTGGGTGCCCTTGTCCTCCCACTCTATCCCGTGGCGCTCCATCACGGCGGCAAGCTGTTCCTTTTCAGAGCGTACCCACTGGCTCCACTCCGTGTCGCCCCTGGTGCCGCCCTTAAAGCCCTGGGCCGCTAACGCCTGTTTGAGAGATACCCTTGTGTCCAGGCCCCGCTTGCTCCCCGTGGTGAACGGTACGAAGTCGATGTGCAGATGGGGCGTGGCCTCGTCCATGTGGAGGTGGGCGGAGAACACCCGAAGCTGGGGATTGCGCTTCTGGAAGCCCCTCATGTACTCGTCCAGCACCGCCGCCGCAAGCTGGCCGTCCTCGCCCTCGGCGCTCATGTCGTCCTTGTTCCCTACTTGCAGGATGATTTCATGGAACGGCTTTTCCTGCTTACTGGAACGTATCTTCTCATAGTAGTCCTCAATCTTGCGGTCTGCCCTGGTCTGCTTGTCATTGTACCGCTTGAGGGCCTCGTCAAACAGCTCATGGAAAACTGCCTTGATATTTTCGTGGCAGTAGGTTATATTCAGATGGGAGCGTTCCGGGTCGGTGTTCTTGGCGTTGAACGCCCTGCTGTTGTGGTTCACCGAGCCTTGCCCCACCATCGCACTAATCGTCCTTTTCAAATCAACACTCCTTTCGCCGCGCCAGCGGCGGCCTTTGTTACTTTCTGCGAAAGTAACGCAAAAGCACTTTTGACAGCCTTGCGGCCATCAAAAGCGCATTTGCGCCCTACGGGGTGGAGTGGGGGCGTTGCCCCCGCCGTCTGCGGACGGCTCCCCCAGCAGGGCTGCCCTTTGAAAAGGGCACCCTGCACCCCGCCTAAACTTTGACACTCGCCGTTGGGCAGGGGGGAAAGGCACAGCCTTTCCCCCCACCCGGCCAGTGTTCTCCGTGGGCCAAAAGTCAAGGGGTTCGGGTTGTATTGCCTTGCGGCAATCTCCACCCCCAGGTATGGCCCCTTGACTTTTGGCCCCGCTCCCCGTGACGGCCGTGACGACCGTGACGATGTTTTACACACCGCCCCCGCTCTCAAAAAAGCCGTCACAGCCGTCACGGTCGTCACGCCTGGGGCGGTTCCAGGGTGAGGGTGATACTTCTCCCGGCGTGGCTCCTGCTGTTCTCATAGCGGATGTGGTACTCCGCCGCCAGCCTCCCGGCCCGGACATTCAGCCGCATCGCCAGGGCGTTGGGCTTCATGTCGGTCTGGATAGCCGCCGCCAGCTCCGTGGCGGTGCCGCCCCAGGCGGGCCTGTCCGCCGTTACAAGGGCGGCAACGGCCTCCAATACCGGGTCAGGCGGTTCCACCCACGGCTCCGTTTCCAGCCGTTCCAGCTCCCACACAAGCCGCTCCCTGTTCTTGGTGAGATACATCCGCTGGTCTTGCTGGTCACGCCCTGCCACGTCCAGAATGGCGCTGCCGTCCGTCCGCTTCTCCTTTTGAAGAAGAAAGGCCCCGTCCGCAGCTCCCAACAGGCCGTTGGTGCCGGAAATCATATCAAACTTATCGTCTGCCTGTTGCTTTCGGGTATGGTGTA
>CAJTLI010000046.1 GCA_910577525.1 uncultured Oscillospiraceae bacterium
CCTCGGGGGGAGCGATCTCGTAGGGCTGGTAGCCCTGGACGGAGCCCACCGTCTTGATGGTGGAGATGGCGCTGGCCCGGTCGGCCTCGTTTTTGAACATCAGGTGGAAGCCGTTGTCGATGATGCTCTCGGAGGTGGACGGGTCGTTCTCCACGTTGGCGGGCTCAAAGGTAAAGTCGGACTCGTGGCACACGTCCCGCACGGCAGTGACCAGCATGAAGGCCCGCAGGCTCTCCATGCCGCAGCCCTCGTCGAAATTCACCCGCAGGGCGTGGGGGAACCCGGCGGCGCCGGACGCGGCCTCGGGCTCCGGCGCGGGGGCGCTTTTAGCCGCCGGCGCGGGGGCCGGCGCGGCGGCCTCCGGTACGGGTTCGCCCTTGATTTTTGCGATCAGGGTATTAATATTTGTAAGGAAGGTGTCGATATCCTTATCAAGAGGCTCGCCGGCCTCCACCTTCTCCACCTCGCCCCGGAAGAAGTCGATGGACTGGAACACCACATCGAACAGGGCCGGGCGGTCCTCCTCCTGGACAACGGACATGGTCCCCTCCCGGATGATGAAGAACATGTCCTCAATCCGGTGGGCCACCGTGGCCAGGGTGTCAAACTCCATCATGGCGGAGGAACCCTTGATGGTATGCATGATGCGGAAGATCTCGTTTACGTTCTCTTGGGAGAAGGTATCCACCTTCTCGGCCTCCAAAACGATGGTCTCCAGCTGCTCCAGCAGAGTGCCGGTTTCATAGATATACATATCCAGGATTTCATTTCCGCTGCCCATAAAAGCACCACCTCAAGTAAATATCTTTTATCTTTTCTATTATCGGCAGGATGCGGGCAGAAATTAAGTAGGTTTTCCAAGTTTTATCTCGGGGGTGTGAAAAATGCCCGATATTTTGGGCGCGACCAACCCGGTGCCGGGTTATGACAACACAAATATCAACCGGAATATTCCGATTTCTCCCAATAATACCCAGGTTCAGAACGTCCCGGACCCCACCCGGGTGACGGGGGCGGACAACCGGACCGAGCAGCAGGATGCCAGCCAGTCCGGGGGACAGATCCGATACGACTCCAACTTCCAGACCTTCATCCAGCAGCTGCGCCAGAGTCAGGACGGGCCCGGCGCCCTGATCCGGCTGTTGCTGCGGGAGGGGACCTCGGTCTCCTCGGGGATGAGCGAGGGCATCGCCGAGGAGATGTCCCGGGCCGTCGAGATGCTCAAGATGGACCAGGGCCAGATGCTGCAGTTCCTCATGGGTCAGGTAAAATCCGGTACCCGGTTCGGGGGGGCGCTGTTTGCCCTGCTGCGCAGCGCCTACGCACGGGCTGACTCGGAGACGGTCCGGCTGGATATCCTCAACTTTCTGAAAAGCTACAGCGATTTCTCCTCCACCGGCCACATTGAGGGCAACATGGTGCGCAACCTGGCCAATATGGCCAACGCCATGCCCGCCAGCTGGGGGGACCAGCTGCGCCAGCTGCTGGCCCAGCTGGAAAACGGCATCGCCGCCGGGGACAGGCAGGGAAACATCAACCTGATCCAGCAGGGGGTGTTTCCCCTCATGTCCGCCTATGTGAACCAGACCCACGACCTGGGCCTCCCCCGGGAGCTGCTGAGCCTGCTGGCCCTGGACGTGTCCCGGTACGAAAACGGCTCGGAAGAAAAACTTCAGGAGGCCTTCCATCAGCTGGCCGGATATGGTACACTAAAGGGGATGCTGGGCAATATCGACGGCCCGTCCCTGCTCAAGCTGCTGGAGGGCGGCCAGTTCGGCAAGGAGTCCGCCGCCACCCAGTTCGCCGACCACCTGGCCGCCGCCGCCGCCCGGGCCTTCCGGGGGGAGGGCAGCGCCGAGGTGCAGCAGGTGTTCCGCAACCTGGTGTCCGCCATGCTGGTCAACGAGAGCGTGTACATGCCCCTGGCCCATTTTCTCATCCCCATGGAGATGGACGGGCGGATGCTGTTCTCCGAGTTCTGGGTGGACCCGGAGGCCGAGGAGAAGAAGGGCGGCAAGGGCGCCGGGGAGAAGTGCATGAAGTTCCTCTTCAAGATTGAGGTGCAGGGCATTGGCCTGTTCGACGTGATCCTCACCAACCGGGAGCGGGACGTGGGGGTGGTCATCGCCTGCCCCGAGGGGGTGGCCCCCTTTTCCAAGGAGATCGAGCAGACCGTCTCCAAAATACTGGCCCGCAACGATCTCAAGTCCGCCGGCATCAGTGTGCGGAAGATGGAGCGCCCGGTGACGCTTACCGAGGTGTTCCCCAAAATCTTTGAAGGGAAGAACAGTGTCAATGTCAAAGTATGACGGCAGGCGCAACCCCTCCAAAAAGGCAGTGGCCCTTCAATATGAGGCGGGGGACGGGGCGCCGGTGATCGTGGCCTCCGGCATGGGCTATATGGCGGAGAAGATCGTGGAGGTGGCCGCGGACAGCGGCGTGCCCATCTATGAGGACAACTCCCTGGCCACCATCCTCACCCAGCTCAAGCTGGGGCAGGAGGTGCCCGAGGAGCTGTATAAGGCCATTGTGGAGATCTACGTGTATTTTCTGCACTTTGATCCCGGAAAGGGGACGGACGCCGGGAAGCAGGCGGCCAAGCCCGCCGGGCAGGGCGCGCAGACGGAACAGGAGGAGTGAGGATGGAGCAGAACGTATACCTGCTGCTGGACAGCGCGGAGCGGGCCATAGCCCGGGGCCAGGTAAAGGGCAAGCCCGCCGGGCAGCTGTGGCAGATCGAGGTGGAGGACGGCAAAGTTGACGAGGTGCTCAAACAGAAAACGGTGAAGCTTCTCTCGATGATGGACGCCGGCCCCTCTTACGAGGGGACCATTGTGCGTAGCCGCAACGACATGATCCAGCTGGAGGTGACCCGGCTGGAGGAGGACGCCGGTGATATGCGCAAAAACCTGCGGGTGCTGGTCGGCTTCAAAAGCCTGATCTATCCCCTGAGCGGGACGTGGAAGGGGCGGCGGCCCGTCGTGTCCCGGGACCTGAGCTGCGGCGGCGTGGCCTTTTTCACCGACCACAGCCTGAGGGTGGGGGAACAGCTGGAGATGGTCATACCCGTCACCAGCCAGCCGCTGGTGGTGGGCTGTCAGGTGCTGCGCATCCGGCCCGAGCAGGCCTCCGTCCCCCTCCTGTACGCCGCCAAGTTTATCAACATGTGCCACGATGAGGAGATCCTGCTGCGGGAGGCGGTGTTCAACCTCCAGCTCCGGGGAAGGGCGAAGCCCGCTGAGCGTTACGCTTAGTTCAAAATAGACAGACGAACCAGCACAATTTGGACAGACGCAGGCGGGCGTGCCCGTCCGCCGCGCCGGAAAGGAACGGTCACATTCATGAGCAAGCATCCATCTGACAACATCAAACGAAACCTGCTGCGCCGGGGATTGGCGGCCCTGCTGTCCCTGGCGCTGATGGCGGGTCTGATCCCGGGGACGGCGGTCACGGCCTACGCGGCCAGCGCCCATTGGGCCGCGCCCTACGCTCAGAAACTGGTGGACTGGGGCATTATGCGGGGGGACGTCAGCGGCAACCTCCGCCTTAGCAGCAGCATCACCCGGGCGGAATTCGTCACCATGATGAACCGCGCCTACGGCTACACCAAGCTGGGGGGGCACCCCTTTACCGACGTGAGGCCCCGGGACTGGTATGCCGAGGATATCGACATCGCCTATAACATGGGCTATTTCCATGGGACCTCCCCCACCACCGCCTCTCCCACCGCGCTGCTCAGCCGGGAGCAGGCCACCGTGCTGCTGGCCCGGAACATGATGCTCCAGACCAAGCCGGGGGAGTCCCTGGGCTTCTCTGACAGCCGCCAGCTCAGCGAGTGGAGCCGGGGCCTGGTGGCCGCCGCCGCCGAGAGCGGCCTGGTGAACGGCCTGGCCGACGGCACCTTCCGTCCCCAGCGGAACATCACCCGGGGCGAGGTGGCCGCCATGCTGGTGCGGGCCATCGGCAACCCCATCAACACCAAGGGCGACCACACCTTGGGCAATGTGTACGGCAACGTCACCGTGAATACCGCCGGGGTGACGCTGCGGGACGGCGTCATCGCCGGCAACCTGTACCTCACCGGCGGCATTGATCTGGGCGATGTGCTGCTGGAGAACGTGGACGTGCTGGGCGAGATCATCGTCAGCGGCGGCGGCGAGAGCAATTCCAGCCAGAGCAGCATCACCCTGCGCAACGTGACGGCGGACGGCATGAGCGTGGACAGCATCAGCAATCAGTTCGTCACCATCCGGGCGGAGGGCAATACCAACATCCCCACCACCACCGTGCGCACCAACGCCTATGTGGACGACTCCTCCCTGCCCGGCTTCGGCCTGAGCTATATCGAGCTGGACGGCGAGCGGGGCACCCTGCTCCAGCTGGCGGGCAACGTGAAGGAGGTGCTCAACCGCACGCCCCAGTCCGACCTCCAGGTGGTTCAGGGCACCGCCCAGAAGATCACCGTGGACGAGTACGCCACCGACTCCTCCGTTCTGGTGGACGGCGACGCCCGGGTGGAGGACCTGAACCTGGACGTGGCCACCAAGGTCACGGGCAAGGGCGACATTGACAACCTGAACGTGGGCTCCGCGGGCTCCACGGTGGAGCAGCTGCCCGACAAGATCGTCATCCGGCCGGGCATTGACGCAGACATCAACGGCTCCGAGATGAACAGCAGCCAGGCCGCCGAGTCCTCCGCCGACCCCAGACTGCTGGCGGGCTATCCCAAGGTGAAAAATGTGTCCCCCAATTCCGCCACCCTGGTGTTCAGCGTCAATAAGCCGGGCACCATCTACTGGGCGATTTCCGCCGTGGCCGACGGCTCGGTGGACGAGGACGACCTGATCGAGCCCCCCAGCTACGGCGGCAATATCATCAAGTCCGGCACCATCAAGGCCACCGAATCCAAGACGGAGTATACCGCCGCCCTCTCCGGCCTGATTCAGGACGGCTCCTACTATGTCAGCGCCATCCTGGTGGACGGCAGGGAGAATCGCAGCCCGCTGAAGGTCACTGCCTTTACCACCCCCGACGGCACCGTGCCGGCCTTCCTGTCCACCGTGAAGACAAAGGAGACCACACAGGTGGCCCAGATTACCGTTATGCCCAATAAGAGCTGCCTGCTGTACTATGCCCTGCTGCCCGCCGGAAGCAAGGCCCCCACGGGCGCTGAGCTCAAGGCCGGCGCCGTGAGCGGCAACCTGGGCTACGGCTCGCTGGACGTGGTGAAGAACGTCAATACCTCCATCAACGTCAACCGTATCCCGCTCCAGGAAAAGACCAACTACGATCTGTTCCTGTGGCTCACCGACCACAACGGAGCCAAGAGCATGGCGGCCCCGGTGCGCGTCACCTTTAACATCCCCGACGAGACGCCTCCCAACGTCACCGTGAAGCAGGTGGCGCCCTACGCCCCCTCCAGCGCCCAGGCCGAGTACACCATGGACGAGGACGGCAGCGTGCTGTGGGCGGTGGTCACAAAGAGCGCCCATGACAATAAGGAGTTCCTCAACTATACCAACGAGCCCACTGCCTCCACGCTGACCTTCGCCACCCCCTCCGCGCTGATGGAGGCGAAGATTAAGGTGGAATCCGGCAAGAGCGCCGGAGCGGTGGCCAGCGGCCGGGCCAGCCGGAGCCCCTTCACCATCTCCCCGCTGAACTTCGCCCAGGACAAGACCAACAACTATGTGCTGTACTATGTGGGCCGGGATACCAAGGGGAACCTCTCCACCGACATCAAGATGGTGGAGATCAAGACCTCGGACAGCACCCCGCCTACGGTGGAGCAGCACTTCACTGAGCCCAGCGACACCAGCGACGACACCAAAGACCCCTATGCCAGCACCGGCATCCGCCTGGAGTTCTCCGAGCCCGTCAAGGGCCGGAGCGACAAGAACGGCTATAACCTCTTCCAGAATCTGTACGACGAGGTGGCGGCGGCGGAAGACGGCTCCCAGCTCCAGGCCGACAAGCGCAACACCCTGGCAGCGGCACTGCGGGAGAACATCGAGATGTGGTACATCCCCTCGGGCAAGCGGGCCGAGGAGGTGACCTACCGGGACGCCAGCAACGAGGCCACCGTGGGCTCCTCCTGGACCGTGGACTTCCGCTACGCCCAGGTTCTTCCCGGGGATGACGGGAAGATGGTGATCTATCTGCCCACCGTAGCCGGGACGGACGGAAACCTGGACCAGAGCGCGCTGAATCTGCTCAGCGGGGCCCAGTACTACTTCCGGCTGAAGGACATCTATGATGACGCAACCGTGCCCAACCTGCTCAACAAGCAGCGGGTCAACCAGCTGCCCACCTTCCGCACCGTGTACGCCGAGGTGCTGCTGAGCGGCAGCGAGGAGCAGGAGTCCGCCAACGGCGTTGAGCTGGACCTGTGCATGCAGGTGGAGCCTTTGTCCACCAGCAAGGTGAGCTCCACCGAGCGCTGGGACCTGATTATGTGGAGCAACATCACGGTGGAGATGGACGTTTACCGGCGGGAGAAGACCGGAAACGACGCCTGGGGCAGCTGGGTAAAGCTGAACGGCCGGGACTCCACGGACAAGAGCCCCGCCCGTATCACCGTGCCGGTCAATAAGGACAAGAGCGGCATCAGCCTGTACAAAGGGGTGGTCCGGAGCAGCGGCTTCCCATTCCTGAACAACAGCGACGAGGAGTGGTTCATGCAGGAGGGCCACACCTATCAGTATGGCGTCCACTTTACCCGGGTGGGCCGCCTGGACGAGAGCCAGCGGGACTCCTGGAAGGAACTGGTGGTCATGGACTTCTCCGTCATCGCGGGCCGGTTCAACGGCCTGGAGATGGTGGGAACCAACGTGGACGCCAACCACGACGACCAGGTGTCCAAGGGCGCCGTGACCCCCATCGGCACAGTGGCGGGCACCACGGGTCAGAAGGTGCTCACCCTGGATAAGCAGTTCCCCGTCAACGTGGAGCCGGAGTTCGAGGACGGCTACCCCACCTTTGAACAGGGCTCCAGCACCATCCGCATGTCGCTGGCCATGAAGAACCCGGGCACCATCTATTATGTGGTGGCTCCGGCGGGGGCCATCCCCACCAGGGCGGGCAACACGCTGGTCACAACGGACAATCACGACAACAAGACCACCGGCCAGACCTATATCCCGGAGAACGGCTCTGACCGGGTCAACCCGGATCTGATGGACCATATCGCCTTCCTGCCCTTGAAGACCCTGGAGGCCAAATACGCCATCCCGGTGGACGAGGACATCTACGCGCCCAGCTTCAACAACGTCGAGATTCACACGGAGGGCTCCCCCGTGACCGTGTCCAACGCCGTGGTGAACCCGGAGGTGTCCGGGCTGATCCCCAGCACGCCGGACAAGGACCAGTGGTATTACATCTACTTCGTGCTGGAGAGCGGCGGCAAATATTCCAAGGTGCAGTGCTACCGGGTGAAGATGGACCAGGTGGAGCGGCCTATCGTCAACATCAGTCCGGAGGGGGACGCCTCGGGCACCATTACCCCGGACCGGGACGCCTATGTGGCCTATGTGGCAGTGGAGCTGAACAACCTGCCCCCCAAATTCAATCAGCAGATGACGGGTCTCCCGTCAAGCACAGATTCTATGACGGTTCTGGAGGCGCTGAGCCGCCGGGTGAACGGACAGCAGACCTATTTTGACGCCTATGCGGACGACGCGCTGAAGGAATACGTCTGGACCTACATTGAGACCACCCAGTACGACGACATCAACGGGGCTCCGGCCCACCGGTGGATCCCGGAGGAGCTGTATCTCTCCACCTCCAGCCGGGGAATACTGGCCAACTTCGCCAACTACGTGGACCAGCAGAACTATGAGGCGCGGTACGCCATCCTGGCCTGCGCCCGGCACCGGTACGGCAATACCGACCCCGGCTCCTACGGCTATGCCGCCGCCCAGGGCTTCGGCTTCTCGGACCCCAATCCCCCTCAGTTTGTGGGAAATAAAGACCATCCGAATATTCAAGAGGTGACGATCAGAGAGGTCAAGGACAGCGATGGGAATCCTGTATCGCGTTGGGGCTCTGACGACCTGCAGGACATTTACAGCTATAAGTTCAGCGGTGAGTTTACAATCACCTTTGATAAACCCCTGTACAGCGTCACCCTGGAGAATGGCCGGTATGTCCGCCGGGAGGTCTGGGCGGTTGCGTCGGGGCAGGTGGATGATGATGAGAAGCAGGTGAGCATCATGGATGTGATTGACTTCCCCGCCAATAATGTGGAATTGGGCACGAACAATAAAGGACCCTCCCAGACATTCCGCTTCAAGTTTAAAGACTTTGTCCTCAACGATTACATTGCCTTCTTTGCCAACAGCGGCGTGGCCAACGCCAGCAGCAGCCGGCCCGGCAACCAACAGGTTGTGCTGACCTTCGACCCCTCTGTGACAAATAAGGATGTGCTCGATCCAAGCGCCGCTGTGGTGATCTATGTGGGCGGCTTCCGCGTGAGCACCAGAACGATCTGACAGCCAACCCCGGGAGCGGGCGGACACCCGCCCGCTCCCTTCCCTTGAAAAAACCGCGCGAAGGAGTACCGGATATGAAACAGAATGTAATGCACCTGCTGGGCGCGCTGGCGCTGGTCTTTGCCCTGCTGATTCCCATAACGCTGATCCCTGTGGGGGCGTCCACGGCGGACCCGTCGTCAACCCCCACGGCGGACCCGACGGCAACCCCAACGGCGGACCCGTCGCCGGCCCCCACGGAATCCCACCTGCCTGCCACAGTGAGGCTGGATAGAACACACTTCGACCTGTCCGTCAACAAGACGGATACGCTGACGGCCACGGTGACAACGGACAGCGCCAATAAAGAAGTGACGTGGAGCAGCAATTACCCCAACATCGCCGATGTGAGTGAGAATGGCGTGGTCACAGGCATCAGCCCGGGCGAGGCCGTCATCACCGCCAGATCGAAGGCAAACCCCGACGCCATTGCCGAGTGTACGGTTCGTGTCCTGGGCCCCAACGACGCCATGGAAATCAAGCTGTACCAGGTGCCGGGCGGCCAGATTCTTCAGGACCACGTGTTCACGCTGCGGGGAGACGGCACGCTGGAGCTGCGGGCGGGCATTCCCGTGGGCGACAATGAGTTCAGCAGCGACGTGATGTGGAGCGCGGACCCGGCGGGCATCATCACCTGGACGGAGCAGACCGCCCCGGAGGGCAGCCGGATCACCATCACCCCGGTCAAGGATCAATGGGGTATTGTAACGCTGACGGCGGCGTCCCGGGCAAGGCCTGAGGTGAAGATATCCGTCAAGGTGCAGGTTCCCAAGAGCGGCGACGTGCTGGTTACGGGCATCACGCTGTCCCCCACCACGCTGAGCATCAAGCTGGGCGAGTCGAAGGCCCTGACCGCTGTGGTCACGCCCTATAACGCCACGGACAAGACTGTGACGTGGACCTGCGTGGGCACGGACGACAAGGGCCGGCAGGTGGCCAGCGTGGACAGCAAGGGCAACGTCTTCGGCCTGGCGGCGGGCAAGGCTACCGTCACGGCCAGGGCGGGCGCGTACAGCGCCTCCTGCGAGGTGACTGTCTCCCCAGTGACCACCGGAATTCGAGTGAACCCTACGTCAACTCTGAACAAGGTGGGAGACACCCTGCCCATTCAGGCGACGCTGGTCCCGGAGAACAGTACCGATACCGTCACCTGGACCAGCAGTGATACCAAGGTGGTCACGGTGGAGAACGCCACCGGGACCAACCGGAAAACCCTTCATTTCAAGGGCCCCGGCGAGGCCACCGTTACCGCTAAGTCGGGGAACTACAGCGCCGAGTGCCGGGTGGTGGTCTCGGGCATCGTGCTGGACAAGAGCGCCCTCACCATGATCGTGGGGACCACCAACACCCTGATTCTGGACGGGCGCTACGGCGACGCGGCAGGCAGCGCCAGGGCGGAGTGGAAAAGCAGCGATCCGGGGGGGGTGTCGGTCCGGGCCAATGGAAACGCCGCCACCCTCACCGCCTACGCCAAGGGCAGCTACACCATTACCGTCACGGTGGGGGACTACACCACCACTTGCACCGTCACCGTGGCGGAGGACGCCTCCGTCATCATCAACGGGGGCACGGTCAGCGCGGGCAACGCCCTCCAGCTGTCCAGAGTTGCGTCTCAGCTGAACTCGGTGTGTTACAACAAGACCGGCGCGGCGCTGTCCTACATCAACAACATCTCCGTGCCCACGGCACAGGGCATCGTCTACAACAACCACCGGTCCGAGGCGGACACCGGCGCGGGCGTGGGCGCCATGGAGCAGTATAAGCCCTCCGGCTCCGGGCCGGACACCCTCAGCGCCCTGTCCTTTGCGGCCCGCAGCACCTACAGCGGCACCGCCGAAATCACCTTCACCGGCTGGGGAACCAACGGCCAGTCCTTTAACGGCATCATCCGTATGACGGTGACTGGGCTGGGAGAGGGCAGCGACGTGACCTATTCCACCAACGGCGACCCCGTCACCTTCCTCAGCGACGATTTCAACACCGTCAGCAACAGCAAGGCGGGGCACAACCTGAAATACGTCACCTTCACCTCGCCGGCGGCCAGCGCGGGTACGCTGTACTACAATTACACCAGCGAGAGCTACCCTGGGGAAAAGGTACTGTCCACCACCCAATACCGCCGCAATGGCTCCCCTGGCCTGGACAGGGTGACGTTTGTTCCGGCCAAGGGCTATTCCGGCACGGTCCGCATCAGTTACCGGGGGGTGGATTCCTCCGACGTGGCCTATACAGGCACGGTGACGATCCACGTTGCCGCCCAGTATGACCCCGCGGGAGTGGGGGATATCTATTACAGCACGGGCTACGGGAGCTGGGCCAATTTCCGCTCCGTGGACTTCTATAACGCCAGCCTGCGGGCCACCGGCGAGGCGCTGTCCTATGTGCGCTTCCAGCAGCCTCCCTCCAGCCAGGGCACGCTGTTCTATGATTACGGCGGCTATGCCTCAAACGGCGGCGTCATCAGCTCCGACACCAACTATTACGGCAGCGGGAACCCGTCGCTGGGCAGCGTCTCCTTTGTGCCCACCACCACCTCCCCCAGTCAGGTGGATATCGCCTACACCGGCTACGGCATCCGGGGAGCCTCCTTCACCGGCACGGTGCACGTCACCGTGGTGGGCAAGCCCGTCCAGTCGGACACCAGCGGGGCCTGGTACACCACCGTGGTGGGCAGGAGCCTGGAGCTGAAGGGCAGCGACTTCTACCGGGCCTGCCGGGAGGCCACGGGCAAGACGCTGTACTATGTACAGTTTACCTCGCTGCCCTCCGTGGGGACGGGGACCCTCCGCTACACCTCCAAAAACGGCGCCAGCTCCAGCGCGGTGTCCACCGACACCTGGTGCTATTACGACAGGCCCAACGCGGGGGTGCAGCTGGACAACGTCTTTTTCCAGCCGGGAAGCAGCTTTACAGGCATCGTGCGCATACCCTACCAGGGCTACTGCACTGACCGGACCTCCTTCAACGGCGAGGTGGTGATCCGGGTGGGGGGCGCCGCCGGCTCCGCTTACTTCAATGATATGGGGAATTACAGCTGGGCGGTTCCGGCGGTGGACTACCTTCAGGAGACCGGTGTGGTGAACGGCATAGGCGGCGGAAAATTCGGACCGGCGCAGAAGGTGCTGCGGCGGGACTTTGTGGTCATGCTCTGCCGGGCCTTCGGCTTTGACAGCTACAGCACCTACAGCTTCCCCGACGTGCCCACCAACGCCTACTATTCCCGGGCCATTGCCGCGGCGAAGCAGCTGGGCGTGGTCAGCGGCAGCGGGAACAGATTCATGCCCGACAGTCAGCTCACCCGGCAGGACGCCATGGTGATGATTAAAAACGCCCTGGACGCCGCGGGCTGGCGGGTGGGAACCGCCTCCACCGGCGTGCTGAACCGGTTCCCCGACGGGGGCTCGGTGGCCGGCTACGCCCAGGACGCGGTGAGCACCCTGGTGCAGCTGGGGGCGGTGAGCGGCGACGGAAACGGCCGCCTGAATCCCCGCAACACCATCACCCGGGCTGAGGTGGCGGTCATCCTCCACTACATCATGACCATGTGAGGCCCATGGACACAACAGGAAAGGAGGCCGGCATATGAGCGGTGAACCGGCTGAAAAGAATGATCTGGTGTTGAAGCCCGGCATGATGGCCGAGGTGATGACTCCGGAAAACCGCCTGATCTATGTGGGCAAGATCGACAAGATCCAGAGCGGCGGGGTGTACATCCGGGAGGCCAAGGACGACACGCTGCCCATGGTGCTGGTGAACAAACCTGTGAAGGTGCGCTTTTACGGGGAGGCGGGTAGCGTCGTCCTCCAGGGCAAGGTGTGCGGCAGCACCCTGAAGATGTGGAAGGTGGACCGGTTGGAGAGCACCTTTACCCGGGAGCAGCGGGCCTTTTTCCGCCAGAGCATCAGCGTGAATATCGAGGGAAGATGCTGCAAGCGGACCGCCCGGGGCGGCGGGTCGGGGGTGCTGGCCCCCTGTCAGGTGCTGGATATCAGCGCCGGCGGACTGCTGATTTCCAGCGCGGAGATCTTCATTGAGGGCGACCACATCCAGATCAGCGGCGCGTCCCTTCTGCCGGCGGAGAGCCCCTTCAGCTTTAACTGCCAGGTCCGCCGGGCGGGGGAGTGGGAAAAGGGCGTGAACCGCTACGGCTGCCAGTTTGAGTCCCTGTCCCCCAGGGATCAGGACCGCCTGCTCCACGCCATCTTCACCATCCAGCGCGAAGAAATCAGGAAGCGCAAGGCCCGCTGAGCGCTTTGAACCGGCAAGGGCCCGCCTCCCCGGTCCTGCGGGGAGGCGGGCCCTTGCCATTTTGCACAAAGGAAAAGCAAAAGAAAGCGGTGAATTGTATTATTCGCGGGTTGATAACTGGTAATCTTCCGATATCAAGGGAAAATCGTAAGAAATTCTTGTGAAAAAAACCACTTGTTTTCCTGGCTGGAGCGGCTATAATGATGCAAAAGCTGGGGCGGAACCGAGGCCCCAGGGAGGCAAATTCATTTACCCCGCTTCGGAAGGAGGCAATCAATTATGACGAAAGACCTTACCTCAGGCAGTCCCATGAGGCTGATCCTGGGCTTTACCCTGCCCACGCTGTTCGGGCTGCTGTTCCAGCAGTTCTATAACCTGGTGGACGCTATGATCGTGGGCAAGCTTTTGGGCGCGCAGGCCCTGGGCGCGGTGGGGGCCACCGGGTCCATCAATTTTCTTGTCATCGGCTTCTGCCTGGGTGTGTGCAGCGGCTTTGCCATCCCGGTGGCCCAGCGCATGGGCGCCAAGGACTACCCGCAGATGCGCCGCTACGCGGCCAACGCCGCCTATCTGTCCGCCCTCATCGCCCTGGCGCTCACAGTTGTCACCGGCGTGTTCTGCCGGGACATCCTGATGGCCATGGACACGCCCGCCGACCTCTTTGAGGACGCCAACGCCTATATCTTCATCATCTTTATGGGCATTCCTGTGGTATTCCTCTACAATCTGCTGGCCGGTATCATCCGGTCGCTGGGGGACAGCCGGACGCCGGTCTATTTCCTGGCTCTGTCCGCCGGGCTGAACATTGTGCTGGACCTGCTCTTCATCCTGGCGTTTCAGGCCGGGGTGGCCGGGGCGGCAGTGGCCACGGTGGTGTCTCAGGCGGTGTCCGGCGCGGCGTGCCTGGTGTACATGGTGCGCAAGTTCCCCATACTCCGGGTCACGCGGGAGGAGAGCCGGCCTGATCTGGACGCCTGCAAGGCCCTGTGCGTGATGGGCCTGCCCATGGGGCTGCAATACTCCATCACCGCCATCGGCTCCATCGTGCTCCAGGCCTCTGTCAACGCTCTGGGCAGCGTTTACGTGACCGCTGTGTCCACCGGCGGGAAGGTCTACCAGCTACTGGCCTGTCCCTTTGACGCCATGGGGGCCGCAATGGCCACCTACTGCGGCCAGAACGTGGGCGCGGACCGGCTGGACCGGCTCCACGAGGGGGTCCGTTCCTGCTCCCTGCTGGGGCTGATCTACTCCGCCGCCGCGCTGCTGGCCATGCTGCTGTTCGCGCCCCAGTGCACTATGCTGTTCCTCAGCCCCAGCGAGCCTCAGCTGGAGCTGCTGAAGGGCCTGGTGGGCCAGTACACCGTCACTTTGACCGCGTTTTTCTTCCCCCTGGCCCTGGTGAACATCCTGCGTTTTTCCATCCAGGGGATGGGCTTCAGCACCTTCGCCATTCTGGCGGGTGTGCTGGAGATGATCGCGCGCACGGTGGTGGGGCACTTCTTCGTCCCCGCCATAGGATATACCGCCGCCTGCTTTGCCTCCCCGGCGGCGTGGATCTGCGCCGATCTGTTTCTCATTCCCGCCTGCCTGGGCTGCATCGCCCATCTGCGCAGGAGGAATCCCACCGCCTCGCTGGAGACGCTCTCCAAGCGGATCATCAAGCCCGCCAAGGCATAGAAGAAGAGGGGGCCCGGCACGCCGGGGTCCCTCTTTTCGTGCGCCGCGTTCACAGATGTAATGCCGCTATGCGGCGCAAAACCCAAAATAAAAGCGCCTGCAAGAGCAGGCGCTTTTATTTTGGAGCGAGTGACGAGGCTCGAACTCACTTCCGCACCCTACGGATTGCGTCCGCGGGGACCCCACACCTCGGGATTGCACGTGCGCGTGGCACACCGAGCGCGCAGGCGGAGGCAGCGAGTTCGGCAAAAAGTATCCCGGCCAGCAACGCTGACCGGGATACTCTTTAAAAGTGGAGCGAGTGACGAGGCTCGAACTCGCTACCTCCACCTTGGCAAGGTGGCGCTCTACCAGATGAGCTACACTCGCAACGGACAAGTGCGATTTTAACAGGATTGCCGCCGCTTGTCAAGAGGAAATCGGAAATTTCTTTTGGCTGGAAACTGTAACCGGATTGTAATCTCTTTTTGGTTGACAACGTAAACCTAACATGCTATGATAGGACTACAAAGTAAACCAGATGGAGGGATAAGCCATGGGGCATAGAAGCGAACCGGACGGGGTGAAGCTCACCGGCAGCGAGTGGAACGTGTTGGTCTGCCTGTGGGAGCACAGCCCCCAGACCGTGATGCAGCTGGTGGCGGAGCTGGGGGACCGGGTGGGCTGGGCCAAAAGCACCACCATCACCACCCTGCGCCGCATGGAGGAAAAGGAGCTGGTGCACGTGGAGCAGGGGGCGCGGGGCAAGCTGTACGCCCCGGCGGTGGAGCGGGAGCAGGCCACCGCCGCCGAGACCCACAGCTTTCTGGACCGGGTGTACCAGGGCAGCGTGGGGCTGATGATGAGCGCCATGGCCAAACGCCAGGAGCTGTCCCAGGACGAGGTGGCCGAGCTGCGCTCCATCCTGGACCGGATTGAGGAGGGAAAGTAAGATGGTAGAACTGCTGGTGGAGTGGGTGTTTACATCCACGTTCCTGATTTTGGTGGTGCTGGCCCTCCGGGCCGCCCTGGGAAAGCGGGTGAGCGCTGGGCTGCGCTATGCCCTGTGGGCGGCGGTGCTGCTGCGGCTGCTGGTGCCGGTGCAGCTGTTCACCTCCCCCGTCGCCGGGACCTGGGTGTGGACGGAACAATGGGTGGAGCACAGCGCGATTGAGCCCCCCGCCGTTCCCACCG
>CAJTLI010000047.1 GCA_910577525.1 uncultured Oscillospiraceae bacterium
AAAACTACAAAATTTCTTCGGCGTTTTCTTACAATTTCAGATTGGCGTTGACACTCCTCACAGCAACAAAAACCAGACCGCAGACAGGCGAATACAGCGCAGGGAAGCACGGCTTCCCTGTTCAGATGCAGCATGGCCGATTACAAATTTGCGAACATATCCATTTGTCTTTGGAGCTCCACGACGATTTCCTGATTGGTGTCCATCCGCCCGGTGATTCCCTCCATGTCGTCTACCAGGACACGGGTACTGCCGGCGGCGCCGCTGATTCCGGAGGCCGCGCCGTCTATAGAACCGGAGATGCTGGAAATCGAAATGGCGATCTGGTCAATCGCATTCTTCAGCCGCTCCACCCGGCCATTGTACTCCTCCATGGCCCGCCCGATGTAGTCCGAATCCTCCCGGTACTGCTGTCCCGCCTGGACAGACCGTTCAAGCTGCTCCGTGATAACCTTGCTCAAATAGCTGGTCAGTTCCCGGGCGCTGTTGGCCAGGTATTCTACCGCTCCCGTGACAACCCCGCTGACCTTTTGAATATGACTGGCAGTTTCGGCGCAGGAATCGGCCAGCTTGTGAACCTCCTGCGCCACAACAGAAAATCCGGCTCCCGCCGCCCCCGCCCGGGCGGCCTCAATCGAGGCGTTGACAGCGATGAGATTGGTGGAGGAGGATATGTTGAGGATATCCTCGGTCAGGACACGAATCTGGTCCACGCTGTGGCTTTTTTCAATGGCCTGATCCAGCATGGACATGATGTTCGCTGTTTTGTCCCGGACTGCCGCCGTCTCCATGCGGGCGGTGCGTTCCATCGCCTCGGCGCGTTCACGCATCCCGGTGGAGTAGGCTGTGATGGCGGAGCACTCTTCCGCCATACGCTGCGTATCCTCCTGCGTTCCGGCGGCGCCGGCGGTGATGGCCGCGGCGCTGCCTGCAATCTCCTCAAGGGCGGCGGAGAGCTGTTCCGTCAGCTGGGAAAGGGTGCGAACACTGTCGTTGGAATGCCTTGCCCGCTGGCGCACCTCCCCCACTACGCCGCTGATCCGTTCAGAGCTGTCCTGAAGGGTGCCCATGGTATCCCGGATGGGGGAGAGGACATACTTCCGGATGATCCGAAAGGCCGCCGTCACCAGAAAAATGCCCACGATCAAGGTGACTGCGCTGGTGATGAGGGAGATTATGTAGACCAATGTAAGCCTGTCCTTTGCCTCCCCCGCCTGGGCGCCGGCAGCGTCGGAAAGAGCGTCAATCTCCTCCTCCGCCGCTTTCCCCCAGCTGGCCACAGCTCCATTGGCTGTGGCATAGGCCTCCTGGGTTTTGCTGTCGGCGCTGGCGCTGACCAAATAAACCAGAGCGTGTTTGAATTCAGCATAACTGTCAAGAAGGGATTGGTAGCTTCCTCGGTCCTTTTCCAAGACAAACTCCTCATAAGCGCTCAGTTTTTCGTCCAGGGCCGCCTCCTCCGCCTTAATCTCCTGTACCAGCTGAATCATGGTGGCGTGATCCGCCGCTACGATGTGGGAAAGGGCCAGGCGGTGGATATCCATAACGGACCGCCTGATATCCTCTAACCGCTCCTCGCTGGCCATGCTCCTGTCCACGATGGTCCCCGCGTTGGCATGGACATTGTTGATGCTGAATACCGCCAGAATATTGGACAGCAGGGTGATCAGGCCCAGCAGGATAATGGGCAGGATCAGGCGCTGCTGAAGTGTCAATCTGCCTTTCATGCGATTTCCTCCCGATTATGGTGTACTTAAGGAAGCGCTGATTCAATGCGTCTGGGCGCTTTGCGAAGCGTTCTTGCCGATTGAATCAGTCCTTCCTTAACGCTCAATCACGCCCTCGACCATTCGGTCCAGCTGGGTTTGCAGGGATGCGCCGGAGGGATTTCCCTGGGCCATACTGGTGGCGAACTCGGTCACAGGGTCCCAAAATTTTCCGCCCACGCGCTGGAGCTGGGAGTAATTGGACTGCTCCAGCAGGGCGGCGATGGCCGGAGACGACTGGACCTCCGGGGAGTTGGCCGCGTTGATGTTGGCCGGCCCCTGGCCGCGCACCTCGAATCGCAGGCGCTGGTTTTCCTCGCTGGTGATCCACTCCGCCAGCCGCGCCGCCCAATCCGGGTGCTGGGAGTAGGCGTTCACCCCGATGAGCTTGCAGCCGGAAAAGGACGCCATCTGTACCTGCCGCCCCGCGCAGGTGTAGGCAGGCAGCTTGGCGGCTCCCATATTGCCGCCCCAGACCTCCTGCACAGCCACCGCATTCCACACGCCGCTGATGCCGGCGATCACGGTGCCGTCCTGCACACCGGTAAGAAACTCTCCGTCCGGCCGGTTGGAGAAGGCAGGGCTGGCCGCGATCTCCAGCATAGCCTGAGCCACATCCACCCCCCGTATGGGACCATCGGCATTGTTCCAGGTGCAGTAGTTGGTCAGGCCGTCCTCATTAAGGCCTACCTCCAGTCCGGTATTGCCAAAGAAGGCGTAAACATACCAGGCGGAGGACCAATCCATAGAGACCAGCTTTCCAGCTTGGGCGGCCACCTCCAACATCCGCTCCAGGCTTTGCACGTCCTCGCTGGTGAAATAGGCCTTGTTATAGTATAGGAAATAGCCGTTATCCGCTGTCAGCGGATAGGCGTACAGCGTATTTCCCACACTGGCCGCTTCCACTGCCGCAGGGAGAACACTCCCTCGGATGGCTGCCCCGTCCGGGATTGGGTCCAGCCCACCGGCAGCGGCCAGCGCGGCCACCTGATCGTCGGCAAAGGCGAACACATCCGCGCCGTCCTCTAGGCCGCCCAGCAGCACATCCTTGCAGTTTGACTCACTCTGGGGCTGGTAGGTGATCTGAAAGTCGGCCTGTCCTGCGTAATGAGCCTGGAACGAGGCGAATATCTGCTCCAGCAGCGCCTCATCCTCCTCCGCGCCCCATACCGTCAGGGCGATGGTTTCCTTCACAGGCAGGCTTTCCTTTGGAAGCGGGTTCCGCCCCTTACAGGCAGTCAGTGGGAACAATAAACAGATGGATAGAGCCGCGCAAAAAATCCGTTTTCCCATAGTTTTCCACTCCTCCCATTCAATAGATGAGATATTATAACATTCCGTATGTAAGATTTCAACCAAAGTCAAAGGCCCCAGGCAAACCCTGGCCGGCATTCCCTATTTCAGATGTTTCTTCAATTTGCAAGCGACCGCCTGAATATCAATGGGTTTTGCCAAATGGTCATTCATGCCGCACGCCAGGCACTTTTGAATATCCTCTGAAAACGCGTCTGCGGTCATGGCGATGATGGGCAGATCTGCGTCCGCCCGGTCCAGTCCCCGAATGGCCGCGGCCGCCTCATAGCCGTCCATAACCGGCATCCGCACATCCATAATGATCGCATCATAGTATCCAGCCGGGGATTTCCTAAATTTTTCCACACAGATTTCCCCGTTTTCGGCCCAGTCCAATTCCAGCTCCAGAGCGGAAAGCAGCTCCCTTGCCACTTCCCAGTTGAGCTCGTTGTCCTCCGCCAATAAAATACGCTTTCCCTTCAGAACCGCGCCGTCCGCGCCTCCGGCGCCGGAAGCTCCGTCCACAGCCTGCGCCGCCACCGGTGCCGCCGCCCTTTCCAAGTCCACCGTGATATGGAACTCGCTGCCCTGCCCCTGTTCGCTGCGGACAGAAATCGTTCCGTCCATGGCGTCCACAATATACTTGGTAATCGCCATGCCCAGCCCGGACCCCTCCGTTTTCCGGACACGGGTGTTGTCCTCCCGGCTGAAGGACTCAAATATGACTTTCTGGTACTCCTTCGACATTCCGATGCCCGTGTCGCTCACCAGGAAGTGGGTGCGGACCCGGGAAGCGTCCTCCGGCAGCGCCTCCTGATACACGGTCATCTGTACCGAGCCCTTCTCCGGGGTGAATTTGACGGCGTTCCCCAGCAGATTAATCAGCACCTGATTCAGCCGCACGCCGTCGCAGTACACATTTTCTGAAAGAATTTCCCGGACAGTTACAACAAACCGCTGGTTTTTAGCCTCAACCTGAGGCTGCATGATATTGACGATGCTGTCGATTGCCTCCTTCAGCGACACCGGCTCCACATTCAGCGTCATTTTTCCGCTTTCGATCTTGGATATATCCAGTACGTCGTTGATAAGCCCCAGCAGATGCTTGCTGGACAGCGCAATCTTACCCAGGTAATCCTGAACCTGCTTCGGGTTGTCCGCATTGTCCAGCGCCAAAGAGGTCATCCCGATGATGGCGTTCATGGGCGTGCGGATATCATGGCTCATGCTGGACAGGAACTCCTGTTTTGCCATGTTGGCCTGTTCCGCCTCTTTCCGCGCCTGCTCCGCGGCTTTCCGAGCCGAGTCCATCTCCGCGTTCACGCGCTTCAGCTCAGATACCTGATTCCTGAACAGCTTTAAGTAGCGGAAGAATATGTAGAGGAGCATGGCAATCACCGCAAAGGAGGCGGCGTAGACGATGGCAAGCCACCGGCTCCCCATGCCTGAGATGGTGTTATCCAGCCCCTCAAAGGGGAGAACCGTCACCAGATACCACTCGCAATAGGGGAGATTTGTGCAGTATATATGGCGGCGCGAGCCGCCGTTTTCCATGATTGTGGAAAAAACTTCGCCGGTGTTCATAACGGCCTTCAGCTGTTCAATGCAGGCGTCCGCCTCTATATTCTGCCCGTCAAAGAGATTGACAAGCCTGTCAAAATAGTTTTCGTGGGTATCGCCCTCGTTCCCGACAACATAGCTGCCGTCCTCTCGGATCACGAAGGAATAGCTCAGCGACTTGTCCGAATCCAAAAACAGAACCTCGTTCATATATTTGGTGGAGAGCCCCACCACAATCGCAAAGCTGCTGCCGCCGCCGGACATGGGATATTCGCAGGGAACGCCGAACAAAATCACGCCGTCTCCGCTGCTGTCGGTGGCGGAGGCCGCTTTGCGCTCTCCGTTCCGCAGGCTCTCCAAAAAAGGAGCCGGGTGGTTGAGCTCCACAGGATTGCCGAAAATCATCTCGATTTCGCCGCCGGGCGAATACAGGGCGGCGCACAAGAAATGCCTTGCCCTCGCGCCGTATTCAATCTCCTCCCACGTTCCGTAACCGGAGTCCTCGTCTCCCGCCGCAATGCGCGCGATGGACTCCGCCATGGTCAGACGGAGTTCAATAACCGTTTCAAAGTGCAGCGAGACCTGCTCATTCATTCCGGCCATATAGGCGGTGCCGATCTCCTCAATCGCGCTTTCGCTCATATTGTGGATGGAGCGTCCAAGGAGAGAAAACACCATAATCGTGAGGCAAATGATTACTGCGATGCTGATCTTCAAAGAACGCGGCAAAATTTTGTTGTTCATATCTTTTCCTCTCCACAGTTCTTTGTGTTGACGCGGTCCGGCTGCCGCCGTCATGCGTTTCCCGCCTCTAACGGCCCCTCAGTCTGTTCATAACCTGGAACATTCTGCGGATGTCCACCGGCTTCGCCAGATGCTCGTTCATCCCGGCGTCCTTTGCCAAGGCCACGTCCTCTTCAAAGGCGTTGGCCGACAGCGCGATGATGGGCACGGTTCCGGCGTCCGGCCGCTCCAGGCTGCGGATGACACGGGCCGCCTCATATCCGCTCATAACCGGCATCATCAAATCCATCAGGATGCAGTCGAACGTCTCCGGGGCGGACGCTTCAAAGGCATCCACCGCGGCTTTTCCGTCATTCGCGGTTACAACCTCCGCACCCGCGTCTTTGAGAATGTATTCTACAATCTCACAGTTGATTTTATTGTCCTCCACCAGAAGAACCCGCATCCCGGCAACGTCGTTCAGCGCAGCCTGCTCTTCCGCCGCGGGCTGACCGCTCCGCGTTTCGTCCGCCCGGATGGGCAGGTTGATTTGAACCACGCTTCCCCTGCCCAGGCAGCTGTCCACCGTGACCGTTCCCCGCATCCGGTCCACCAGTTTTTTTACGATGGACATTCCCAGCCCAACGCCGTTATAATTGGTCCTCGCGTCCTGATGCTCCTGAGCGAAGGGCTCGAAAATGTGCTCCTTGAAAGCTTCTCCGATGCCGATCCCGGTATCCTCAATCACAAAGCGGCAGTTTGCGGTTCCCTCATGGAAGCCGGTCTCCTCCGCCCGGACAGATACGGAGCCCTTGGGCCGGTTATATTTGAGCGCGTTGTCGATGACGCTCATCAGAATCTGTTTTAAGTAGAGCGGATTTCCGATTACCCTGCTGTGCCGCAGGCCGGATGTGTCCAGCGCCAGCAGAACAGCCCGTTCTTCCGCCAGAGGGGACAAGATTGTGACGCAGTCTTCCAGCACGGCGCAAAGGTCAAACGGCTCCTCCACCGCCGCCGGCCAGCCGCTCTCCAGCCTGCTTACCTGAAGGACATCGTTCACCAGGGACAACAGGTGCTCCGCCGACACACGGATCTTATTCCGGCAATCCCTCTGCCGCTCCGGGTCGTCCTGGCTCTTTTCCAGAATGGCCAGCATTCCCAGAATCCCGTTGATCGGCGTGCGGAGGTCGTGAGACATATGGGAGAGGAACTCGCTTTTTGCCGAGTTTGCCCGCCTTACCCGTTCCAGAAGCTCCATGATGGACTGTTCCTGTTTCTTTCTCGTCACCATGGTCTCCGTGATGTCCTGATGGTATCCGTTGAGGCAGCCGCCCGGTTTTTCAAAGGTCTTGTCCGGCACGCCGCCGCAGCGGACATAAATTTTGCCCAGCTTCGGATGATTCCAGGGATAGATCACCTCGGCCCGTCCAGCCTTCAATATTTCCCGCACGGCCTCCCGGACCATCTCCACATAGTCCGGCTCGATGCGCTCAAACCAGTGCCGGTAGCACTCCTCCGGCCCGATATCCTCCGGCACGCCCAGGAGAATCCGCATGGTCCGGTCCGCATACATCCTGGGCCGGCAGCCCTCCTCCAGCTCAATGGTCCAGATGCCTGTCCTGGCTCCCTCCAGAATGTCCTCCAGGCTCTGCCTCCCCTCCAGGTAGCTCCGCTTCTGAAGCGCGCGGAACAGATTGCGCCGCTTTAGAGAAGACACAATGAAATACGCCGCAGTGTGGAGCATATTCGACGCGTATTCCAGCGACTTTACAGGGGGATTGTCCACACCGTAGAAGCCAATAATCTCTTTCCCATCGTACAGAGGGACCACCACAAGGGAGCGGATGCCCTGCCGCTTCAGGTTCTCGTACTGAAGCGGCTCCGACTCCCGAATATCCTCCACGCTCTCAATGACAATATGTCCGCCAACGCTGAAATTCCGATACCAGCTGGCGCACACCTCCGGGGGGACGTTTTGAAGGTTTTCCCGTTCCGGCTCCACCCCGGCGGCCACCCATTCATAGGTATTGTCGTCACCGCCGGACTCGTTCTGTTCAAAGATATAGGTTCTCTCCCCGTTCAGCGCCTTTCCCAGGTGCTCCAGCAGCACTTCAAGCGACTCATCCGGGGTCTCCTCCAACAGAGCGACACGAAGCCCCTCATTGATAATGGCCTCCAAATTCTGAACGCTCCGCATACCGCTGTGCTGCTCACATGCCTCCATGACTGGAGCGCCCTCTCCCGACAGCAAACGTTCCTCCGCACAATCCATATGCCTGTCCTCCGCTTTTTCCTCACAGCTCCGCTGTAAAAGTCAGAAAATCCTTGTCATAATACCATATATGTGTAATTACGTCAACGATAAAATCCGCCCTTTTTTACCGCAATCGCAACCAGAACGCCACATTTTCGTACCCTCCGTCCCACTTGCGCCAGTTCTTTTAAGCCGCCTGCGCGCCGGCCCCCTCTCCGCTGCGCCCCCTGCCGGCGGTTACGATTTTTCTCTTTCTCCGTCACGCCCAAAATCCGCTCCACGTTGTTTTGGCGGTGAGCGGTTCTATGCCGGCCGCGGCCTGGCCATAAAAAAGTCCCCCGCTTCCAAATTGAAAGCGGGGGAGGGTATTCTCATGTGCGGCTCAATTCCTCCAACCGTTTTTCGTCCAGCAGCTCTACCGCTCCCCGGGACAGCTTCACCAGCCCCTCGCCCTGGAGATAGCGGAGCATCCGAGTGACCACCTCCCGGTGGGTGCCCAGGTGGTTGGCGATGGCCTCGTGGGTGATGGACAGCCGGTTCCCGCCCTCGATGGCGGCCTCGTCCAGTAGAAAACCCGCCACCCGCCGGTCCATGCTCTTCCACATCACCTGCTCCAGCAGCCAAACAACCTCCGAAAACCGGGCGGCCATGATCTCGTTGGTATAGTTGGCCGCCGGCGCGGACTCCTCCATAATCAGCCGGTAGACTTCCGCGGGAATGACCCAGAGGCTCGTATCCTTTTCCGCCTCAATGGTGATGTCAAACTGTATGCTTCGTAGCATACAGGCGGCGGAAAACAGGCAGACATCCCGGTCAAACAGGCGATAGATGGTGATTTCCCGGCCCTCATCTGATAAAATATAGGCCCGGAGCTGACCGGACTTTACCAGAAGCAGGCCGGTGCAGTCCGTGCTGCCGCTGTGGATCACAGCCCCCTTTGTGATCTGCCGGCAGGCCAGGCCGTCCAGAATACGGTTTTGCTGGGCGTCTGTCAGCTGATCCCATATGGGGAACCAGTCCTGAAACTCCATCGTTACCGGCCGCAGCCGCCGTGGCCGCCGCAGCCGTGCTTGTCCTCGCCGCAGTGGTCATGGTGATCGTGCCCGTGATGGTCGCAGCGGACGTCGGCGTCATAGCTCAGCGTTCCCGCCAGGAAGCTTTGAACCGCGCCGTCGGCAGCTCCGCTCACGCCGCCGTAGAGCTTGATCCCGGCCTGGGCCAGCGCCGCCTGAGCGCCGCCGCCGATGCCGCCGCAAATCAACACGTCCACCCTCAAGCCGGACAGGAACCCCGCCAGCGCGCCGTGGCCGCTGCCGGTGGTGTCGGCAAGCTGCTCCCTCACGATCGCTCCATCCTCTGCGTCATAGATCTTCATCTGGCTGGTGTGCCCAAAATGCTGGAACACCTGGCCGTCCTCATAAGGCACCGCAATTCTCATGGTAGCTTCTCCTTTCTTTGCCTGGAGGGTCCACCGGCAGTTCCGCCCGCAGCCCCGCTCCCGGTCCCCGCGGCATATGTGGTAGTTTCCCCCCGAGATCAGAAGCGCCTTCCCGTTCACAAGGCTGTCCGAGAGTTTAAACCGCGCGCTTTCATAGATCTCCGTCACCGTCGTCCGGGAAATTTCCATCTGCGCCGCACACTGTTCATGGGTTCTTTGTTCGTAATCGACCAGCCGGATCACTTCATATTCATCCACGGTCAGCGTGACCGTGCCAATTCCGCGCGCCGCCTGGGGGGCGAAGCCGCGGCATTCCGGCTCCGAGCAGACCCGGCGGCAGCGGGTCGGTCTGGCCATACCACCAGCTCCTCTCGCAAAACGTTTCCGGCATATGTCGGTAATAAAATACCATAGAACGTTCCGCTTGTCAAGCGGCGGCGTCATAACTTTTTGAACGGGGAAACCATATCCCCCACGGTCTCCTCTGCCGCGCAGGTCATATAGCCCAATCCCCGTATTTTTTGGCAAGCCCCTGTCACATTTGGGCCCCAATTCTGTCTTAATAGATGAAAGGACCTTTCAATTGAGAGGAAGGGAGGAGCATCCATGGAGGACGCCGAGATCATCAGCCTGTACTGGGCCCGGGACGAGGAGGCCATCCCCGCCAGCGACGAAAAATACGGCGGGCTGTGCCGCGCCCTGTCCCGGAACATCCTGGACAGCCCCGAGGACGCCGAGGAGTGCGTCAACGACACCTGGCACCGGGCTTGGGACACCATGCCGCCCCAGCGGCCCCAGCTGCTGCGGGCCTATTTCGCGGCGATCACCCGTAATCTGTCCCTGAACCGCTGGCACAAAGCCAGGGCGGAGAAGCGGGGCGGCGGGCTGGACGTGCTGCTGTCCGAGCTGGAGGACTGTCTGCCCGCGGCGGGGTCGGTGGAGGATGCCGTGGAGTCCCATGAGCTGGCCCAGACCATCGACCGGTGGCTGACTGGCCTGGCCCTCGCGGACCGGGTGGCGTTCCTGCGGCGGTACTGGTATGGCCAGCGGGTGGACCAGGTGGCGCGGCAGGCCGGATGCTCCCCCAACACCATGACCAAGCGGCTGGGGCGCCTTCGGGAGAGCCTCCGCCGCGCCCTGGAACAGGAGGGAATTTCAGTATGAGCAAACGAAGTGAACGGCTTTTTGAGGCGTTGGGCGGGATCAGCCAGCAGAAGGTGGACGAGGCGGCTCCCGGCGGGGAGAACACCGCCCATCGGAACTGGTTTGGAAAGAGAAGGTGGCTGGGCGCGGTGGCGGCGGTGCTGGCCGTGGCCATCCTGGGGAGCGTGTTTCTGCGCCCCGGCGGGGCCCTGACCGCCTACGCCATCGCCCAGGCCCAGTACCCGGAGACGGCCCAGCGGCAGGAGCTGGGGGACACCACAGCGTTGGAGAGCTTCTTTGTTCGGAGCGCCCAGACCTTTTTGACTCAGGAGCCGGGGGAGAACCGGGTCTACTCCCCGCTGAATGTCTATATGGCTCTGTCCATGCTGGCCCAGCTCACCGGCGGGGAGAGCCAGGGGCAGATCCTGGAGCTGCTGGGCAGCGGCAGCATGGACGGGCTGCGGAAGCAGGCCGGCGGCGTGTGGCACGCCGGCTATCGGAACGACAAAACCGCGACCTCCATCCTGGCAAGCTCCCTGTGGCTGAACCAGGACGTACGGTTCAACCAGGACACCATGGACATCCTGGCCCGAGATTTTTACGCCTCCTCCTATGCGGGGAAGATGGGGTCAAAGGAGCTGAACAAGGCTTTGCAGGACTGGCTCAACGAGCAGACCGGCGGGCTTCTGGAGGAACAGGCCGGGAACATCGAGCTGGGTCCCAACATTATCCTGGCCCTGGCCACGACGCTTTATTTCAAGGCCCCGTGGGTCGACGATTTTCCCAAGGATAAGACCGCGCCCCAAACCTTCCACACCCCCGCCGAAGATGTGGAGACGGATTTCATGCACCAGATCACTACAGAAAACTACTATTGGGGCGACCGGTTTTCCGCCATGGGCCAGGCTTTCGCGGAGGGGGGCGCCATGTGGTTCCTCCTGCCCGACGAGGGGGTGGCGCCGGAGGAGCTGCTGGCCGACCAGGAGACCATGGACTTCCTCTTTACCGGGAATAAATACGAGTGGGAGCAAAAAACGTTTGTCCTGATGAACAAATCCGTCCCGAAGTTCGATGTATCCTCCCAATTCGATCTGGAGGACGGGCTGAAGGCTCTGGGTGTCACCGACGTCTACGATTCGGCGGTTTCCGACTTCACCCCTATGACCACCGATGTGGACGTGCCCATCACCCTTTCCATGGCCAACCACGCCGCCCGAGTGGTGATTGACGAGGAGGGCTGCACCGCGGCGGCCTTTACGGTCGCGGCTCCCGGCTGCGAGGCCGCCGCGGAGGACGAGGTGGACTTTGTGCTGGACCGGCCCTTCCTGTTCTGTATCACTGGGGACAGCGGCCTGCCCCTGTTCGTGGGGATCGTCAACTACCCCACAGGGAACTGATCAAAGCCGGTAAGCATTCCGGAACAAACCGCAAAGCGCCCCACGGATGGCAATCCGCGGGGCGCTTTTGGACTGTCCGGCAGCTCCGGCGGTCTTTCCCATTTGAGCCTGTTCCGCAGCTCAAAAATTTTTTGATTTGGAGTGAACCTTTTGCCCCAGGCGGAGGTATATCATAGCAAAGGGGGTGAGGCGGTTGATCGACCAGTACATACAGCGGTATGGCCGGAGGCTGTATGGCCTGTGCCGTTCGCTGTGCCCGAACCGGTCCGACGCGGACGACCTGTATCAGGAGACCTGGCTGAAGGTGGTCAAACACATCTCCCAATATGACCCGGACCGGGACTTCGAGCCCTGGCTTACCCGCATCTGCGTCAACACCTACCGCAGCGCCCTGCGGCGGCTGGCCAGAAGCCCTCTGCTGGACTTTTCCAGCGGAGAGGACAAGGACCGGGTGCTGAACGCCGTCCCGGCGCCGGAGGAGCAGGACTATACCCCCCTGTACGAGGCGGTGGGGGCTCTGCCGGACAAGCTGCGGCTGGCGGTGGCGCTGTTCTATTTCCAGGACATGGACCTGGAAAACACCGCCCAGGCCCTGGGCATTCCGGCGGGGACGGTGAAGTCCCGGCTGAACAAGGCCAGAAAACTGTTGAAGGAGGCGCTTGCCGATGAGACAGACCCTTGATTTTGAGCGGTTCGACCCGCCCGTCCTGAACGAGCGGATGCTGCGGCGGAAGCTGGAGGAGCGGCAGGAGAGGCGGTATGTCGTCCTGCTGGCCATCGCCGGGGCGCTGCTGGAGACGGCGCTGGTCTTGCTGGGGCTTCTGTACTGGACCATTTCTCCCGCCCTGGGCCTGGGCTGTTTCTGCTTCGCCCTCATCTCCACCGCAGGCGGCGGGGCCGTCGCCATCGTCTTTGTCCAGAAAGGAGGGGCCAACGATGCCTTTAGCTCTTAAAATGTCGAGCTTGCTTTTTGTCGCGCTGATCGTGCTCACCATCCCCGCCCTTGTGGGCGTGTACGTCTACCGGGACGCCCGCCGCCGGGGGATGAGCGCCCCGCTGTGGACGCTGGTGGCCGTGCTGGCCCCCGCCCTGGTGGGGTTCATCATCTACCTGCTGGTCCGGAAGGGGTACTCCGACCTGGAATGCCCCCGGTGCGGCGCGCCCGTCACAGAGCAGTATGTGGTCTGCCCCCAGTGCGGGGCCAAGCTGCGCCCCGCCTGCCCCAGCTGCACCGCCCCGGTGGAGCCGGACTGGAAGGTGTGCCCCCGGTGCGCCGCCCCCCTGGAGGGCGTACAGATGGATGCCGCCCCGCCCCGGCGGCGGCAGGACCGGACGCTGAACAAAATTTTGATCGCCGTCATCGCGGTCCCGGTCCTGCTGATCCTGTTCTCCGTCGTGGGCTTTGTCGTGTTTCAGACCGGCGCTCCCGGTACTGTCTCCCTCCAGGAGCTGACCTTTGACGAGTATGACCGGCAGCAGCCCTCGAAGGTGGTGCGGGGCGCGGTCCGCCGCTGGGTGGACGAGTGGGAGGGCCAGGGGGACTGGGCCTACGCCCTGCGGTACGACCTGCCCGGCGAGTACGATTATGAGAACAAGACCTATTTTCTCATCTATGTCCCCGCCGGGGGCGGGCAGAGCAATAAGAGCATTGGCACCAGCTCATCCCTGTTCGGCTCCACGCTGAGCCTGGACCTGGAGCGGACGGGGAACAGCGGCTATCTGTTCAGCGTCCTATACACCGGGGAGAAGGCCCCCAAGCTGGACATCACCCTGGGCGGCAAGTCGATCCGCTGCGCGGTGCAGACCGTGAACTACAACCCCACCACCTTCCTGATCTACCCCGACTACTCCCAAACCCCCCGGGAGAAGGTGGAATTTCTCCCTGAGCGCGTCACGGTGAGCAAGCTGGAGCGCACCGGGAAGGGGTCCAGCAAATATGTGGGGTCCGTGGGCGTGACGGACGAGAATACACTCTACCAGCTGATGGCCGCCATCGACGGCGGGGAGCGGCAGGACTGGGGCTCCCCCATCTATGAGGCCATGAGCGGATTGGACATCTCGGGGGGGTTCGAGATCCGCGTCGAGTACAAGGTCCGGGAGGAGTATATCATGCACGAGGACATGGCCATTTTGCAGGTATTCCGGCAGGACGGGGCGTGCTGGCTCATTGACGAGCGCATCCGCCACGGAGACAATTTCCGGCTGATGGATCAGGGCTTTTATGAGCTGCTGGAGGGGCTGTTTCGGGAGGACCTCCCGTAGCGGATCAGGGCCTTCTGATATTCGATGAGCTTGCAGGCGGCGGTGTGGCGCTCAATCCTGGGTACGGGGCGGTCCAATCCGGACCGCCCCGCTGTCATCCATGAGCCCGGCCAGTTCTATCGCATTGCGGGGTTCAGATGGATCGTGATGTGTCAGCGCCAGTGATAAAATGAAAGAAAACGCCGAGGAAAAAATGTAGTTTTGT